>NZ_POSP01000003.1:638029-1276058 GCF_002885975.1 Paucibacter aquatile
CAAGGGACGCTAAAACTCGCGGGGAAGCGGATTCTAAGCGCATTCAGCGAGCCCGCCCGACCGGGAAAAGCCCCGATACAACTGCATCAGTTGCTGACAGCCTGGGCACCTGGCGTGCACTGCGGCGCGCACCCCAGCGCACAAGACGGGCGCTGGCACTTCCGCCGAATTCAGCGCGCCTTGGCGCGAATCTCGGGCAAGGCTTTTTGCAGGTAGTACACCATCGACCAGATGGTCAGCACCACGGCAGCCAGCAGCAGCCAGGTGCCCCAGGGACGGGTCGGCAGCACGCCGAACAGCACACCATCAAAAAGCAGAAAGGGAATCGCAATCATCTGCGCCATGGTCTTGAGCTTGCCGACCATGTGCACGGCCACGCTGCCGGAGGCGCCGATCTGCGCCATCCATTCGCGCAGGGCGGAGATGGCGATCTCGCGGCCGATGATGACCAGGGCCACCAGGGCGTTGACACGACCGAGTTCCAGCAGGATCAGCAGCGCCGCACAGACCAGCATCTTGTCCGCCACCGGGTCGAGAAAGGCGCCGAAAGCCGAGGTCTGGTTGAGCTTGCGGGCCAGGTAGCCATCCAGCCAGTCGGTCAAGGCCACCAGGATGAACAAGGCGGTTGCGAAGAAATTTTGACTGTCTTTGCTCAGGTCCAGATAGAAAACACCGACCACCAGCGGAATGGCGACGATGCGGGCCCAAGTGAACAGCGTTGGCAGGGTGAAGAACATGCCGGCATTGTGCCCAAACAAAGGCCAAGGCCGCCGCGCAATTCAGGGCTTTTGCACCAAGAGCGGGCAAAGCAGCCTACATCGGGCTCAGATGGCCGCTCGGCGCCCGCCGACTGTGGCTTTATTGCCTCGGCGGACTGGGCTCAAGCGGGGCCTTCAGTCCAAGGTGCGGGGCTTGAAATGGCGGTCGTCGTTGAACAGAAAGGTCTCGCTGAACTTCCAGGGTTCGGGCATGCGCGAGACATTGCCAAAGGGTGCCGCGCGGTGCACTGCATCGATGGCCAATTGCACCGTATCAAGCGCCTGACCTGGGCGGCGCAGCACATTGATGCGCTTGATGTGACCGTCATGCTTGAGCTCGACCTCCAGCACGGGGATGGCCAACAGCACCGCTGGCACCTGACCCATATAGGTCATGTGCGGATTGGCGGCCACCAGGCGCTGCGCGGCCTGTTTGCGCAGCTCGTCGTGGCTGCGCACCGGTGCGGGCGGTGGCAGGCCGTGCTTGGCGCTCTCGGTCGGCTTGGCGGGCTCAGCGGGCTTGCTCGGCGAGGCCGGCTGAGCCGGCGTTGCCGCGGAGGTGCTGGGCTGGCTGCTGGAAGGCGCCGGCGCACGCGGGCCACTGCTGCAGCCCGCCATCAGGCCTGCCAGCACGGCGATCGCACCCAGGCCGCTGCGGCCGGTCCAGACGCTGGCGGCCGGCGGCAACGACGGCGCGGCGCCTCGGTTCTGTTCAATGCAAGACACGATAAATCTCCTCTGCCAGTTCCTTGGAAATGCCTTTGACGCTGGCAATCTCATCCACACTCGCCGCCGCCACGCCGCGCACGCCACCGAAGCGTTGCAGCAGCTGGGCGCGCTTTTTCGGGCCGATGCCGGCCACATCTTCCAATTTGGAGCCGCCCGTGCGCACCGCCGCGCGCTTGGCGCGCATGCCGGTGATGGCAAAGCGGTGGGCCTCGTCGCGGATCTGCGCCACCAGCATCAGGGCGGCCGAATCTCGGCCCAGGTAGACCTTGGGGCGGCCATCGGCAAACACCAGTTCTTCCAGGCCGACCTTGCGGCCCTCGCCCTTTTCAACGCCGACGATCAGGCTCAGATCCAGGCCCAGCTCTTCAAACACCTCGCGCGCCATGGACACCTGGCCGCGGCCACCGTCCACCAGCACCAGGTCCGGCAGGCGGCCGGTGCCCAGCTGCGCCGCCTCGGCCAGCTTGCTGTAGCGCCGCGTCAGCACCTGGCGCATGGCGGCGTAATCGTCGCCGCCGGTGATGCCCTCGATGTTGTAGCGGCGGTACTGGCTGCTCTGCATCTGATGCGCATCGAAGACCACGCAGGAGGCCATGGTCGCCTCGCCCGCCGTGTGGCTGATGTCGAAACACTCGATGCGGAAGCTGTCCAGCTCCTGCACCTGCAGATCCAGCGCCTCGACCAGGGCGCGGGTGCGCGCCTGCTGCGAGCCCTCTTCGGCCAGCAAGCGCGCCAGCGCCAGCTCAGCGCCCTTGACGCACATCTCCTGCCAGATGCGGCGCTGACCGCGCGGCTGGGCCTGGGTCGTGACCTTGTAACCAGCCTGCTCGCTCAAGGCCTCGGACAAGGACTCGTCCACCGCCTCGCTGAGTACGATCAACGAGGGCACATGGGCATCGAGGTAATGCTGGGCCATGAAGGCCTCCAGCACCTGGCGCTCGGGCGAGTAGGCGCTGAGCTGCTCGTCGTCGCCGAGCGACACGGCGGTGGCCTCCTCGACATGGCGCGGGAAGAAAGCGCGGTCCCCCAGATGCCGGCCACCGCGCACCATGGCCAGGTTGACGCAGGCGCGGCCGCCTTGCACCTTGGCCGCCAGGATGTCGACATCGCGGTCGCGCCCGGTGGCGCTGTTCTCGTCCACCGACTGCTGCTGCAGCACGCGCGCCAGGGCCTGGATCTGGTTGCGCACTTCGGCCGCCAACTCGAACTGCAAGGCATCCGAGTGGGCCATCATCTGCGCCTGCAGGCCGTCCATCACCTCCTGCGTCTCGCCCAGCAGAAAGCGCTCGGCATGGCTGACATTGCGGGCGTAATCGGCGCCCTGCCCTTCGGGCACACAGGGGCCGGAACAGCGGCGGATCTGGTACAGCAGGCACGGCCGCGAGCGGTTGTTGAAGACCGTGTCCTCACAGGTGCGCAGCTTGAAGACCTTCTGGATCAGCTGGATCGATTCCTTGACCGCCCAGCCGCTCGGGAAGGGCCCGAAGTAGCGGTGGCGCCGGTCCACCGCGCCGCGGTAGTAGCTGATGCGAGGGAATTGATGGCCGCTGAGCTTGAGGTAGGGGTAGCTCTTGTCGTCGCGGAACAGGATGTTGAACTTGGGGTTCAAGGCCTTGATCAGATTGTTTTCCAGCAGCAGCGCCTCGGACTCGGTGCGCACCACCGTGGTCTCCAGCCGCGCGATGCGCGCCACCATCAGGCCGATGCGGGTGCCGCCATGGTCCTTCTGGAAATAGCTGGAGACGCGCTTCTTGATGTGCTTGGCCTTGCCGACGTAGAGCACCTGGTCCTGAGCGTCGAAGTAACGGTAGACCCCGGGCAGGCCGGGCAAAGCCGCCACCTCCTGCAGGATGCGCTCGCGCTGCTCGCGCGCGGCCTGCTCGACCTGATGCACCCGCAAGGCCTCGGCCTCCTCGACGATGCGGCGCTCGCTCGCCCACTGAGCCTGGGCTTGTTCGCCGAGGGCGCGCGCCTCTTCCGCGGAAGCAGGGACGGCGGAGTCGACGGGGGTTTCAGCGGGTTTTTGAGCATCGGGCGTTGGCATGGGCAGCATTGTGCCCGGCTCGATAATCCCGCCATGAGTCAGTGTTCGAATCGGGTCTGGGATCTGTTCTGCCGTGTGATCGACAACTTCGGCGATGTCGGCGTCAGCTGGCGCCTGGCCCGCGACCTGGCGGCACGCGGGCAAAGCGTGCGTTTGTGGATCGATGATGCGGCGCCGCTGCGCTGGATGGCGCCGGGCGGCTGGCCGGCGGGCATCGCGGTGCATGACTGGCGCGAAGCCGAGGTCGAGGGCCCCGAGCTCGAAGCCGGCGATGTGGTGATCGAAACCTTTGGCTGCGAGCTGCCGCCCGCTTTTGTCAGCCGCATGGCCGCGCGCCAGTCGGCGCCGCTCTGGCTGAACCTGGAATATCTCAGCGCCGAGGCCTATGTCGAGCGCAGCCATGGCCTGAGCTCACCGCAATTCAGCGGCCCGGGCCGCGGCCTGGACAAGCGTTTTTTCTACCCCGGCTTCAGCCTGCGCACCGGCGGCCTGCTGCGCGAACCGGGCTTGCTGGAGGCGCAGGCCGGCGTCGATGCGAAGGCCTGGCTGGCGGCGCAAGGCCTGCAGCGCCAGCCGGGCGAGCGCATCGTCAGCCTGTTTGCCTACCCCAACCCGCGGCTGGGCGATCTGCTGGACGCCATGGCCGATCAGCCCACCCTGCTGCTGGTCTGCCCCGGCGCGGTGCAAGCCGAGCTGTTGCAGCGCGAGCGGCCGGCCACGCTACGCCTGCATGCCCTGCCCTTCCTCAGCCAGCCGGAGTTCGACGCCCTGCTCTGGGCGGCCGACCTGAACCTGGTGCGCGGCGAGGATTCTTTTGTGCGGGCCCAGTGGGCCGGCAAGCCCATGGTCTGGCAGATCTACCGCCAGGACGACGGCGCGCATGGCCCCAAGCTCGACGCCTTTCTCGATCTCTACCTGCAAGGCGCCCCCGCCGAATTGGCCGGCCCGACCCGCCAGCTCTGGCGCCGCTGGAACGAGCTGGAGGCCGGCCCGCTGCAGCTGCCAGCGGCTGCGCCGGCCGCCGCCCAAGCCCTGGAATGGCGTGCGCAATTGCTGCTGCAGCCCGACTTGTGCAGCCAGCTGCTCGGCTTGGCCGCCAAATCGGGCTAAAATTGAGGGCTTTGTCGCGCCGCAAGTGTTGGGCGCAGCACCCTGGTCGGGCGTTTGAGGTCGTGTTGGGCCTTGAAAACCCGGCTCTCAAGACAGCAGGCACTTGTTCTTTGACCGAAGTTCGAACAATGGCCTGGGCCCCGAATCGATCGTGCATACCTGCAGCATGCGTGATCCACCGGGCCATCCCGCAGAACTTCTCTCCAAATCGGAACACTCATGAAGATTGCTCAAGAAATCCGCGCCGGCAACGTGATCATGCACGGTAAAGACCCGATGGTCGTGCTGAAGACCGAATACAGCCGCGGCGGCCGCAATGCAGCCACCGTGCGCATGAAGCTCAAGAGCCTGCTGAACAACTCCGGCACCGAAGTCGTGTTCAAGGCCGACGACAAGATGGACCAGGTCATCCTGGAAAAGCGCGAGTGCACCTACACCTACTTCGCTGACCCGATGTATGTGTTCATGGACACCGAGTACAACCAGTTCGAAGTCGAAGCCGAGAACATGGGCGACGCCCTGTCCTACCTGGAAGACTCCATGCCCGTGGAAGTGGTGTTCTACGACGGCAAGGCCATCTCGGTCGAACTGCCCACCTCGCTGGTGCGTGAAGTGACCTGGACCGAGCCGGCCGTCAAGGGCGACACCTCGGGCAAGGTCCTGAAGCCCGCCAAGATCTCCACCGGTTTCGAAATCCCCGTGCCCATCTTCGTGGCCCAAGGCGACAAGATCGAAATCGACACCCGCACCCACGAGTACCGCAAGCGCGTCTGAGGACGTGATGCCTGGGCCCTCACGGCCCAGACGCTTGCCAGACACAAAGCCAGTCCGCTGATGCCGACTGGCTTTTTTTCGCCCGGACGAAACCCGGAGCACGCAGCGGGCAGCCGCCCACCCCGCCTGGTGTCGAGCCGATCTGGCTGACTTTTGTGTTTCCAGCGACCTGCTGGTACAAGGCCCCTGGTGCCAGATCATTCCTGCAGGAGGGAGCATGGGGGACACATCAGCAGCAAGCGCGCGCAGGCGACCTTTCGGGCCCTCCGAGCGATTCATCCTGCTGGGTCTGTGTTGGGCATCCCTGATGAGCGCCACCGCCTGGGCCCAAGCACCTTCGGCGGGCAAGCCCTCCGTGCGCGCTGTGGCCGCAGAAGAAGAGACACAACTTCCCGAGATGGCAGCCATGCGTGCGTGGGCACAAAGGGTGCTGACCGAAAGCCCGAATCCTGAAGCCAGCACCACTCCATCACCCCAAGGGCCGGGCAATGCCGCCCGCGGGGTCGATTGGCTGAACCGGATGCGGCTGCAGCTTGTCGCCGAGGACGCGACCGGCGCTCTCGACAGTTTGCGCCGCCTGCGCGAAGACCAGGTGCGCCAAGGCCAGGCGGAGCCCCAGCTCAGCTATCTGAACTACGAGATCTACGCCCGCGCCCTGCGCCTGAGCCAGGCCGAAGGCAGTGCGGGCTTTGCTGCAGCCTTCAACTCGACCTACACGCAGGTCCTGCATGCACTCAGCGACTTGCAAGCCATGCGCGTGGAACGCAGCTTTGCCTACAACCTGGAGCGCGGCGAGCAGGACTGGCGGACTCAACTGAAGGCAGCGCCGCTGGATGCTTCGGTCCACCTCACGCAGGAACAGATCAAGGCACGGGTTCGCGCCTACCAACCCTGGCTGGTGTTCCGCAGCGTGTTGCCGCTGATGCCACCTTTGCTGCAGGCCGAGGAAGAACGCCGCTACCTGCGAGAACAGGCCCAGGTGCGCGGCCCCGACGGCACCACGCTCTCCGCCTTTGTGATGCGGCCCAGGAACGCGCCGGCTCGCCTGCCGGCCACTCTGGTCTTCAGCATCTACGCCGATGAACAGGATCTGTGGCGCCAGGCCCGCAACGCGGCCCAGCGCGGCTATGTGGGCGTGGCGGCGTACTCGCGCGGCAAGGCGGGCAGCCCGGAGGTGATCGCGCCCTACGAGTTTGAACACCGTGACGTCAATGCCGTGATCGATTGGATGGCCCGGCAACCCTGGAGCGATGGCCGGGTGGGCATGTTCGGCGGCAGCTACGACGGCTTTGCCCAATGGGCAGCCCTCAAGCGCCCACACCCGGCCCTGAAAACCATCGTGCCCTATGTCGCGGCCATGCCTGGGCAGGGCCTGCCCATGGAAAACAATGTTGGCTTGAATGCCAACTACGGCTGGGCGTTTTACGTGGGCAACCACGCCTACCTCGACAAGACCAGCTATTTCGATTCGCAGCGCTGGAACCGCCTGGCGGATCGTTGGTATGAGAGCGGCCGCCCCCACCGAGACATCGACCAGATCGACGGACAAGCCAACCCCTGGCTGCAACGCTGGCTGCAACACCCGAGCTACGACGGGTATTGGCAGTCCATGGTGCCGCAAGGCCGCGACTATGCACGCATTGACATCCCTGTGCTCAGCATCACCGGCTACTACGACGACGGGCAGATCTCCGCCCTCGAATACCTACGGCAGCATGAAACCCACCACCCGCGGCCGAACCATGTGCTGCTGATCGGCCCCTACGACCACGGCGGCGCGCAATCGTCCTTCAAGGCACCGGTGCTGCGCGGCTACGCGATCGACCCGGTTGCGCAGTTCGACACCCAGGAGCTGACCTTCCAGTGGCTGGACCACCAGCTGAAAGGTGGTCCACGCCCAGCCCTCCTCAAAGACCGCATCAACTACCAAGTGATGGGCACCAACCGCTGGCTCCATGCGCCGTCATTGAACGCGCTTCACCGCCAGAACCAGCGCTTGTACCTGAGCCTGTCGGCCGATGGACGGAGCACGGAGCTGACCCCAGACCGCCGCCAGCGAGCTCACGGCTTTGAACAAACGCTGGACCTCGCCGATCGCCAGCACAGCAGCAACACCGACTACTACCCTGCCCCGATCCTGCGCCGCGAGTTGGACACGAGCAGCGGCTACACCTTTGTCAGCGCCCCCTTGAAGCAGGCCATGAATCTGGCCGGCCGCTTCTCCGGCGAGTTGCACCTGGTGATCAACAAACGGGACGTCGATCTGGGCCTTGTGCTCTACGAGCTGACGGCGCAAGGGGACTACCTTCACCTGTCCTACTTCCTCGGCCGCGCCAGCCATGCCCGCGACATGAGCCAGCGCCGGCTGCTGACGCCCGGACGGGTCCAGCGCATCCCCTTCGAGCGCACGCGCATGGTGGCCCGCCACTTGCAAGCGGGCAGTCGCCTGGTGCTGCAGGTCAACGTCAACAAAAACAGTGGCGCCCAGGTCAATCACGGCACCGGCAAGCCGGTCAGCGAGGAGAGCACCGCGGATGCGGGCGATCCGCTGCACATCCGCTGGTTGAGCAGCAGCTTCATCCAGCTGCCCATCTCCAAGGCCGTTCAGCCTGAGGATGAGGGCAGCTCGGCTTCTTCGAGATAAGCCCGCTCCTTGCCCAACCATATCTCTTGGTGCCCGGCGCCGGCCGGGATCATGGGGAAGCAGTTTTCCTCGGCCCGCACCTGCACATCGAGGAAAAAGGGCCCGGCGCTGGCCAGGCATCGCTGCAGCGCGGCGTCCAGATCCTCACGCCGCTCGACCCGCAAGCCTTGCCAGCCGAAGGCCAGGGCCAAGGCCACGAAATCGGGCAGTGCCTCCGTGTAGCTGTGGCTGTAGCGGCCGCCGTGGATCAGCTCCTGCCACTGCCTCACCATGCCCATGCGGCCGTTGTTGGACAGCACCAGCTTGACAGGCAGGCGGTGCTGCACGGCGGTGGACAGCTCCTGGATGTTCATCAGCACCGAGGCGTCGCCGCTGACGCAGACCACCAGCTCCTGCGGATGCGCAATCTGTGCCCCCAAGGCCGCGGGCAGGCCATAACCCATGGTTCCAGCGCCACCGGAAGTCAGCCAGCGGCCGGGCGCCTGGAACTGCAGATGCTGGGCCGCCCACATCTGATGCTGGCCAACATCGGTCGAGACGATGGCGCCCTGCGCCGGGCGCTGCCGCTCGATGGCCCGCTGCAACTGGCGCATCAAGGCCTGCGGCGCGATCTCCCCGCTGCCGCTGTCCTCGAAGCCAAAGCTGTCGGCCGACCGCCAGCGCGCAATGCGCGACCACCAGGATTGCAAGTCGAGGTGCAGGCCGCGCGTCTGCCAGGTCTGCTCCAGCGCCGCCAGCGAAGCTGCACAGTCGCCGCGCAGGCCGACATCGGCACGCACCACCTTGCCGATGGAACGCGCATCAATGTCCAGGTGGATGATCTTGGCACCCGGGCAGAAGCTGTCGAGCCGACCGGTGACCCGGTCGTCAAAGCGCGCACCGACGCAGACGATCACATCGGCATGGTGCATGGCCAGATTGGCCTCCAGGCTGCCGTGCATGCCCAGCATGCCCAGCCACTGCGGGCTGGCAGCCGGAAAAGCACCCAAGCCCATCAAGGTCAAGGTGCACGGCGCACCGGTCGCTTGGACCAGTCGCTGAAAACTGGCGCAGGCCGCTGCGCCTGAATTGATCAGGCCACCACCGCCGTAGAACACCGGGCGCTGCGCAGCCTGCAGCAGATCGAGGGCGGCGTCCACCGCGGAAGCATCGGGCCGGTCGGGCGCGGGCCGGCGGGGCACAGGCGTCTGCCAGCTGTCTTCGGCCAGGGCTTGCAGCTGGATGTCCTTGGGGAAATCAATCAACACCGGCCCCGGTCGGCCCTCGCGCGTGCGTCGGTAGCCCTCCTCCACCGTGGCCGCCACCTGGTCGACGGCGCGGATCTGCACATTCCACTTGGTCACTGGCCGAGAGATGCCAAGCGCATCGCATTCCTGAAACGCATCGGTGCCGATCGCCGTGGTGGCCACCTGGCCGCTGATGCACAGCACCGGGATGCTGTCGCACAAGGCGTCCAGCAGACCGGTGGTGGTGTTGCTCATACCCGGGCCCGAGGTCACGAAGACCACCCCCACCTTGCCCGTGCTGCGCGCATAGCCCTCGGCCGCATGCACGGCCGCCTGCTCGTGGCGCACCAGCACATGGCGCAGGCGCGGCTCAGCATGCAAGGCGTCGTAGAGCGGCAGCACGGCACCGCCGGGGTAGCCGAACACGGTGTCCACGCCCAGAGCCAGCAGGCTGGCAATCAAGGCCTGCGCGCCGTTGCGCGGGATGGCGGGCTGAAGACACACCGGAGCCAGATCCGGTGCTGCGTCAAACAAGGTTTCAGGCAATGCACTCATGCCAGCACTGTGCCCAAGAACACGCAGCAAAGGCTTCCGAATTTTTCCTCAAAATCAAATCACAGAAGCAAATCTTGCTGCAAAGCTAAACTCCAGCAGCATGAAGCTCGACAAATTTGATTTCGCAATCCTGGCCTGCCTGCAGCAGGACGCCCGCATCAGCCTGCAGGAGTTGAGCAGCCAGGTCGGCCTGACCAGCTCGCCCTGCTGGGCGCGCATCAAGCGCATGGAAGAAGCTGGCGTGATCGAGGGCTATGCCGTGCGCCTCAATGCCGCCAAGATCGGCCTGGCCGACACGGTGATCGTGCAGGTCACGCTGGACAACCACTCCGACGAGGCCTTGTTCGAGTTCGGCCGCGCGCTGGAGCAGATCCCCGAAGTGCTGGAGGCCTTTCTGGTCTCGGGCGACTACGACTACTACGTGCGCATCGCCGTCTCGGACACGCGCGACTACGAGCGCCTGCTGCGCGAGCGGCTGTACAAGATCCCGGGCATACGCCACAGCAAGTCCAGCTTTGTGCTGCGGCAGCTGAAGCAAAGCCAGCTGCCACTGCGCGGCTGAACACCGCAAACGCCGAGGCTGTTGGCGCGCCTCCCGGCGCCGCCACTCATCCCGCGCACAGGCCTGGGTTCAATGCGCCTTGCGCTTGCCGCTGGCCTGCTGGGCTTTTTTGCCGCTCTTGCTGCTCTTGCCGACGCCCTCGGCAGCAGCCTTCTTGCCTGATTTGCTGGCCTTGCTGGCAGGCTTGCCGGACTTGCTCGCCTTGGCCTTCTTGGCCGGGGCCGCCTTGCCGGCGGCCTTGTTGGTCTTTTTGTTGGCAGCCTTGCTCGCGGCCCTGCCCGATGCTTTGCCAGCTTTGGCCGCGGCTTCCGCCGGTGCTGCCTTGGCCGCGTCCTCCAGCTGGTGCAGTCCCACCACGGCTGGCGCCACCGGCTGCGGGGTCTGGATGACGGTGCCTTGGCTGCTGATCTGACCCCAGGCGGGCGCCATCAAGCCCAGCGTGGCCAACAGCCCCAAGCACACAGCCACCATTCGAGACACGGTCGCTTGCTTCTTGTTCTTGCTCATGGTTTTCATTTCCTACGCGAATTGCTGAACTGGCAGCGCCTCAGACAAACACGCCCTGGCGCAGCCATTTGGTGGCCACCCATTTCTCCCCTTCCCGCACGGGCGCGCCGCCGTGCAGGGTCAGGGTTTGAGGCTGCGGCCGGTCGTAGCTGAAGAACACCGCATTGCCCTTGACCGGCAGCACGTCGAGGCCGATGTCCGGGAAGATGGTGGCGCCACCCGCGGCCGGCGTGTTGAGGTACATCACCAGCGTGCCGACGCGCTGACCGCCGCGCTTGAGGATGGCCGGCGTGCTGCTCATGCCAGGGTCGAAATAGTCGTAATGCGGCAAATATTCGGCACCAGGGCGGTAACGCAGCACCTGCAGGCCTTCGCCGTGATCAACCGGCCAATTGATCAGGGCCGCCAGGCGCGCCTCGATGCGACGGATCAGCTCGTTCTCACCGCGCTCGAAGAACATGCCCTCGCTGGTGCGAGCCGCGTTGACCTCGCTGCCGCTGTCCTTGGCCGCCACGGTTTCCGATCGCGCCAGGCGCGCCTCGGATTGGGCCACCATGGCATCGCACTCTTCATCCGACAGCAGACCGCCGAACACCACCACGCGCGGATGCCGCAGGCTCAGCAGCACCCGCACCTCGCGATCCCCAACCCGGATCACCGGGCGCCCCCCGCTGAGATCGGGCTCGGGCACCGCACTGCCAGCGGCCGCGTCGCGCACCGCCTGGCTGATGGCGGGACCGGCGGCCATGGGCTGCACCAGGGAGGGGTCCAGCGTCTGCGCCAAGGCCGTGGCCGCCACCGAGGCATCCCAGCCACTGCTTTGCATGGCGGCCAGCAATTGCTCCTGGCTGCAGCCCTGGGCCAGCTGGGCGCCGATCCATTGGCGCAGCTCGGCGGTGATCAGTTGTTGTGCACTCATGGTGAAGCGAGGGACAAGAGGAAGAGAAACAAAAAACGATCAATCGGTCAGACGACGGCGGAACACCAGACGCTCGGCCGTGGACACCTCGGCATGGTAGCGGTAGCCGTCGAGATTGAAGTCCAGCAGGCCAGCCGGCGTGTCCACGCCTTCTGTGATGGCGAATCGCGCCATCAGGCCGCGCGCACGCTTGGCGAAGAAGCTGATGATCTTGTACTGGCCGTTCTTCCAGTCCTCGAACACGCACTCCAGCACCCGCGGCTGCAAGGCCTTGCGATCGGCCGCCTTGAAGTACTCCTGCGAGGCCAGGTTGACGATCACCGGCACCTGGCTGGAAGCCGCGCGCGCGTTGAGGTGCTCGGCCAGCCGGTCGCCCCAGAACTGGTAAAGATTGCTGCCGCGCGGATTGGCCAGGCGCGTGCCCATCTCCAGCCGGTAGGGCTGCATCAAATCCATGGGGCGCAGCACGCCGTACAGGCCCGAGAGGATGGCCACATGGGCTTGCGCCCATTGCAGCTGCTTGGCATTCAAGGTCTTGGCCTGCAGACCATCGTAGACATCGCCGTCAAAGGCCAGCACAGCCGGCTTGCTGTTCTTCTCGGTGAAGCGGGGGCGCCAGGCCTGGTAACGGGCCACATTGAGCTCGGACAAGGCCTCGGACAGGTCCATCAGCCGGGCGATATCGGCCGGCGTCTGGGTCTTGAGCACCTGGATCAATTCACTCGACTGGGCGGTGAACTGGGGCTGGCTGATCAGCGGCTTGAGGGAGTCGGGAACCGGGGTTTCGTAGTCCAGCGACTTGGCGGGAGAGAGCAGGTAAAGCATGGCCGGTATTCTCGCCCAGCCATCGTGACAGGCCGGGCAGCCGGGCATGAAAAAGCCCGCCGAGGCCTCTCGCCTGGGCGGGCTGCGCAAGCCTTGCCTTGGCCTGCGACGCTTGGCTTACTTGGCCAGCAGCTGGTTCACCGCCGACACATCCTCCGGCTTGAGCTGGCCCGAGGCCTGGCGCAGCTTGAGGCTGGTCATGACCACGTCGTAGCGCGCCTTGGCCAGGTTTTGCTGGGTGTTGAAGAGCTGGGTCTGGGCATTGAGCACGTCCAGATTGACCCGCACGCCGACCTTGTAGCCCAGCTGCGTAGCTTCCAGCGCCAGTTTGGACGAGGACTCGGCCGCTTCCAGCGCCTTGACCTGGGCGGTCAGCGACTGCACGCCGAAGAAGGCGCGCTTGGTGCCTTCGGACACGGCGCGGCGCGCGTAGTCGAGGTCGTTGCGCGACTTCTGTTCCAAGGCCAGGGTTTCCTTGATGCGGTTTTGCGTGGCGCCGCCGGTGTAGAGCGGCAGGCTCAGGGTCACACCCAGGCTGGCATTGTGGGTCGTGCCCTTGAGCTGAGCACCCGCGCCGCGTGCATTGACGGTGCCCAGGCTGCCGTTGAGATCGAGCGTCACGCCTTCGGCGGCGCGGGCCTTGTCGATTTCGATCTTGGCCGAATCCAGGCCCAGGCGGGCCTTGCGCACCAGGGGGTGCTGCTCTTCGGCCTGCGCCACCCAGGGGTCCACGGTCAGCGGCGTCACGGCCGGCAGGGCCACGGGCACGGCCAGGGGCTTGGGCGTCACGCCGTTGCGACCGACCAGCTGATCCAGGGTCACGCTCTTGATGCGCAGGTCGTTCTCGGCCGCGATCTCGGTGGCCAGGGCCAGGTCGTAGCGGGCTTGCGCTTCGCGGGTGTCGGTGATGGTCTGGGTGCCGACTTCGAAATTGCGCTTGGCCGAGGCCAGTTGCTCGGAAATCATGGCCTTGCTGGCGCGGGCGGTGCCCAGCGCATCTTGCGCGCCCAGCACATCAAAGTAGGCCTGGGCCACGCGCACGATCAGATCCTGCTCGGCGGTTTCCAGATCGGCCTGGGCCACGGTCAGGCCCAGCTGGGCCTGCGAGATGGTCAGCTGGTTGCTGCGGTTGTAGAGCGCGTACTTGCCCTGCAGGCCGGCACTCAGCGAGGTGGCGCCGACACGGCTGAAGTTCGGCGGATCGGTCTCATCACGCTTGGCCGTGACGCCCAAGCCCAGGCTGGGGCGGGCCAGGGCGTCGGCCTGGGCGGCCTTGTACTGGGCGGAATCGGCCAGGGCGCGGGCGGACAGGTACTGGGCATCGAATGCGCGGGCCGCGTCGTAGAGCTCCTGCAGGCTTTGCGCCTGGGCGCCGCCGGCCATCAACAAGGCCAGGGCCATGCCGATGCGGCTCAGGGCACGGCCCGGGTTGGAGGAGGAGTGGCGCGAATTCATTGCACGGGGGTCACGCATGAGCTTCCTTGTCAGCGATTAGCTTTTTGATTCCTGAGCCGCGATCCTAGCGGGATGCGCACTTGTTGGGTTTGGTCATCAGTAGCGGGGCACACCAGGGTCGACCTGCAAGGACCACGCATCAATGCCACCGGCGAGGTTATAGACGGAATCGAAGCCCTGGCGCTGCAGAAATGCGACGACTTGCAGACTTCTCATGCCGTGATGGCAATAACAGACGATGGACTGCAAGCGATCCAACTCGTCCAGTCGCTCGGGCAGCTGGCCCATGGGGATCAGGCAGCTGGCCACCCCTTCGATGTCGATCCGGGCCAGCGCCGCTTCCCAGGGCTCACGTACATCGAGCAACAAGGGCGCCGACAGCCCCGAAGCTGGCGCCGCCCCAGGTGCGCTGCGCGCACACAGCTCGCGCAGATCGGTGACGCTCAGAGAAGGCAGCATCTCAGTGCAGGCACTCAGAACTGGAAGCTGCTGCGCTCGGCAAAGCCTTGCAGGCGCGGTGCCACGGTGTCGAAGAGCTCGGTCGTGCGGTAGTTCTTGTCGTCCACGCGGGTGATCAGCTGGGCGCGCATCACCGGCACCTCGCCGACGATGGCTGCCAGGCGGCCACCGACCTTGAGCTGAGCCAGCAGCGCCGACGGCACCTCGGCCACCGAACCCGAGAGCAGGATCACATCAAACGGGGCTTCCTTGGCCAGGCCTCGCGAGCCGTCCTGCTCCAGCACCGTGACGTTCAGCACGCCAGCGCGCTTGAGGTTGAGCGTGGCCTGGGCGGCCAGCTCGGGGTTGATTTCCAGGCTCAGCACGCGCTGGGCGCGGTGGCCCAGCAGCGCGGCCATGAAGCCGCTGCCGGTGCCGACTTCCAGCACCTTCTCATGGCGCGCCACCTTCAGCTCTTGCAGCAGGCGGGCCTCGACGCGCGGGGCCAGCATGCGCTGTCCGCCGGCCAGGGCCACTTCGGTGTCCATGAAGGCCAGGCCCTTGCTGGCCGGCGGCACGAAGTCTTCGCGCTTGACCACGGCCAGCAGCTGCAGCACGCCAGCGTCCAGCACGTCCCAGGGGCGGATCTGCTGTTCGATCATGTTGAAGCGGGCTTGTTCGATGTTCATCTCAGTCAGTCTTTCCGTGTTGTGCTGTCAATCCGCGGCGACGGCGTCGGCCGTGCCCGGTACAGCGGGAATTCTATTTCCTGTCCAGCGCCGTTTCGCCCAGGCGGCCAGATCGTCCAGATAGCAATAGATCACCGGCACCACCACCAGGGTCAGCAGCGAGGAGGTGATCACCCCGCCGATCACCGCCTGCCCCATGGGCGCGCGCTGCTCGGAGCCTTCGGTCAGCGCAAAAGCCAGGGGCACCATGCCGAAGACCATGGCCAGGGTGGTCATCAGGATGGGCCGCAGGCGCACATGGGCTGCATGCAGCAAGGCCGCCTCGCGCTCCATGGGCTCCTGGTCCACCCCGTTGCCATGCTGGCCGGCGCGCGAGCGGATGGCGAAGTCGATCAGCAGAATCGCGTTCTTGGTCACCAAACCCATCAACATGACGATGCCGATGACGCTGAACATATTGAGCGTGGAGCGGAACAGCAGCAAAGCCAGGAACACGCCAACCAGGGTCAGCGGCAGCGAGCTCATCAGCGCCAGCGGCTGCAAAAAGCTCTTGAACTGGCTGGCCAAAATCATGTAGATAAAGACCACGGCCAGGCCCAGGGCGCCCACGGCGTACTGGAAGGACTCGTTCATGTTCTTGGTCGAGCCACCAAAGCTGTAGCGGTAACCGGGCGGGAAAGCGATCTCGTCCAGCACCTTCTTGATGTCGGCCGACACCTCGCCCGAGCTGCGCCCCAGGGCGTTGGCGTCGATGGTGATCTCGCGCGCCATGTCGCGGCGATTGATTTGGTTGGGCCCGGTCGAGGGTCGCACCTCGGCCAGTTGCGTCAGCGCCATCACCCGCGGCGCGCCGTCGGCGGCCGCCGGCAGATTGATGGGCATGCGCTGCAAGTCGGCCAGGGAGTCGCGGCTTTGCGGCCCCAAGCGGACCAGCACGTCGTAGTTCTCGCCATCCGAAGCGCGCCAGTTGCCCACCGTGGTGCCAGCCAGCAAGGTGCGCAGCGTGCCGGCCAGGGCATTGACGTTGAGGCCGGCATCGGCCGCCACATCGCGCTTGACCTCGACCGAGACGGTCGGCTTGTTGGGCTTGAGCGTGGTATCCAGGTCGACCAGGCCGGGGATCTTCTGCAGCCGGGCCACCACCTGCTTGGAGATGCGCTCCAGCTCGCCCAGATCGCTGCCCTGGATGGAAAACTGCAGGCTCTTGCCGCCGCCCAGATCGGTCTGACCGATATTGGTGACGGTGATGCCAGGCACGGTGGCCAGGCGCTGGCGCATCGGTTCGGCCAGATCGGCCACGCTGCGCTGGCGATCCTTGCGGTCGACCAGGCGCACATAAATAGCGCCGTAGATCTTGCCGGCCGCAAAGCCGCTGTTGATGGTGGCCACGGTGTAGCGCACCTCGGGCAGCTCGCGCAGCAAGGCGTCGATCTGCTTGGCGCGCGCCTCGGTCACCTCCAGGGCCGAGCCCACAGGCGTGTAGAAATTGATCTGCGTCTCGGACAGGTCGGCCTTGGGCACAAACTCCTTGCCCACGCCGGCCAGCAGCACAAAGCTGGATAAGAACGTCGCCAGCGCGATCAGCAGGGTTGCGCCCTTGTGGCGCAGCGACCAGGCCAGGATACGTTGGTAGCCCGCCGACAGCCAATTGGTGAAGCGATCGACCGCGCCGGTCAGGCGGCCCAGGGTCTTGTCGTACAGCGTCACCGGCGGTCCGCGGTGAACGCCATGCGCCTGCGGATCATGCCAGACGCTGGACAGCATCGGATCCAGGGTGAAGCTGACGAACATGGAGATCAGCACCGCCGCGACGATGGTGATGCCGAACTCATGGAAGAACTTGCCGACGATGCCGCCCATGAAGCCGATGGGCAGGAACACCGCGACGATGGACAAGGTGGTGGCCAGCACCGCCAAGCCGATTTCGGCCGTGCCATCGAGCGCCGCCTGGCGCGGCGTGGCGCCCATCTGCACATGGCGCACGATGTTCTCGCGCACGACGATGGCGTCGTCAATCAACAAGCCCACGCACAGGCTCAAGGCCATCATGGTGATGTTGTTGATGGTGAAACCGAAGGCATACATGAACAGAAAGGTACCGATCAAGGCGATCGGCAGGGTCAGGCCGGTGATGACGGTCGAACGCCAGCTGTTCAGGAACAGGAACACGATCAGGATGGTCAGGGCCGCGCCCTCGAACAGCGTGCGTTTGACATTGGCCACCGAGACGCGAATCGCGCGCGAGTTGTCGCGGTTGACCTCGACCTTGACGCCCGGCGGGGTCAGGTCTTGCGCTTCCTTGAGCGCGCGCTGCAGGCCATCGACCACCTCGATGGTGTTCTCGCCCTGGCTCTTCTGCACGCTCAGCAGCACCGTGCGCTGGCCGTTGTAGAGCGCCAGGCTCTCCACCTCCTGCGGGCCGTCCACCACATCGGCCACCTGCCAGAGCTTGACCGAGGCGCCGCCCTTGCGCGCCACCACGATGTCGCGGAAATCCTCGGGCCGCTTGAGCCGGGCATTGATCTGCACCACCCGCTCCTGCTCGAGCGAGCGCAGATTGCCCATGGGCAGCTCCTGGTTCTCGCTCCGCACGGCGGCCAGCACCTGGTCCACAGTGATGCCCAGCGCCTCCATGGCCTGCGGGCGCAGCTGCAGCTGGATCTGGCGCTGCAAGCCGCCCACCACGCTGACCGAGCCCACGCCGCGCACATTCTCCAGGCGCTTTTGCAGCACCTGCGTGGCCCAGGTGGTCAGCTCCTGGGTGTTCTTCTTGCCGTCTTCCGAGAGGATGGCCACATTGAAGATGGGCGTGCTCTGCGGGTCGAAGCGTGAAATGCGCGGGTCCTTGACCTCGTCGCGCAACAGCGGCCGCATCAAGGCCACTTTCTCGCGCACATCCTCGGCGGCCTTGCGGCCGTCGACATCGAGGTTGAACTCGATGATGACCACCGAGCTGCCCTCATACGAGCGCGAAGTCAGGGCATTGATGCCGGCCACCGTGTTGACGGCCTCCTCCACCTTCTTGGTGACTTCGCTCTCGACGATCTCGGGCGAAGCGCCCGGATAGTCCATCTGCACCACCACGGTGGGGAAGTCGATATTGGGAAACTGATCGACCGACAGGCGCTGGTAGCTGAACAGGCCCAGCACGACAAAAGCCAGCATGACCATGACGGCCATGACGGGGTTCTGGATGGAAACGCGGGTGAACCACATGGCGGCGGCCCGATCAGCGTGAGGCCGCTGAAGACGCTACAGCCGGTAAAGCCGGTACAGCTGGCGCAGCGGCCAAGCTCACCGCCGTGCCCTCCGGCACCTGGCCGGCCGACAAGGACAGCAGCAGCGCGCCGTCCGCCACGCCCGAGCGCAGCTCCTGCACCGCCACGCCGCGGCCCTGGATCAGCGCCTCGCCGCTGGCGCCCAGCTCCACCGTCTGGGCCTTGACCCGGCCATCAGCGATCTGCAGCACATAGGGCTTGGCCTTGTCCAGACGCAGGCTGGAGGCCGGCGCGACCAGGGCCTCACGTTCGTCCAGCAAGATGCGGCCGCGGGCAAACATGCCCTGGCGCAAGCCCGGCCGGCCCTCCAGGCGCAGGTAGACCATGACCGAGCGCGAGCCGCTCTGCGTGGCCGGGTTGATGCGTGCCACCGTGGCCGGCACTGGCTCGGCCAGGCCCTCCACCTGCAGCTGGGCCGCTGCGCCCGGCTTGAGGCCGACGCTGAGCTCGGGCGCCACGGCCGCTTCCAGCTCCAGCTGGCTCAGGTTGACGATTTCCAGCACCCGCGCATCCAAGGGCAGGCGCTCGCCCGGCTGGGCCAGGCGCTGCGCCACCTGGCCGGCAATCGGCGAGACCAGCTGGGCATCTGCTCGCGCCTTGCGGGCCAGGCCCACGGCGGCCTCGGCCGCTTGCAGGGTGGCACGGGCTCCGGCCGCACTGGCACTGGCGGTCTCCATGGCGGTGGAAGAAATAAAGCCCTGGGCCACCAGGGCGCGGTTGTTGTCGAGGTTGCGCTGCGCGATGTCCAGTTGCGATTTGGCCGCGGCGGCGTTCTCCTGGGCCTGGCGCAGGCGCAGGTCCACCTCGACCGGGTCGATCTGGCCCAGGGCCTGGCCGGCGCGCACGCTGTCGCCCTCGCGCACATCCAGGCGCTGCAGCTCACCGGCGACCTTGGCCTTGATCACCACCGACTCCCGGGCCTTCAAGCTGCCGCTGAGTTCCAGGGTTTGCGCAAAACGCAGGCGCTGCACGCGCGCCAGGTCGATCTCGGCCAGGGCCAGGGCGACCGGCGCCTTGCTGGCCGCAGCCGGGGCAGACGCTGAAGCGGACGACCCCGCGGACCCACGCCCCTTCATCCAGAAGCCCGCCAGGCCCAGCAACACCAAGACACCCAGCACGGGAACGGCGATCTTCAACCAAGGCTTCATGCGATGAACACTCTTCTTTTCAGGCCTGATGCGGCCAGGCCGCGCCAGGGGATGAACACAACAAGCGCCGCGCGCAAAGACAGCGGGCCCGAAGCGCCCTGCCCGCACACGAACTCATGTCGGACCGGCCACAGCCGGCGCCAGGAGCCCGCGCAGCATCAGATCGAGCTGCACCTCCAGGACCGCGGCGGGCTCGATTGTGGGCCCGCCACAGGCACAGGCCGCGAAGGAATGTTGGTAAAGAATCATGTGCAGGATGGGCCCGATCAGCACATGCACCGTCGCTTCCACCGGCACCGGGCGGAACTCGCCGCGCGCCACGCCGCGCTCGATCAGCCCCACCAGCAGGGCCTGGATGGGCAGGATCACCTCCTCGGTGTAGAAGGCCGCCAGCTCCGGGAAGTTGCGCGCCTCGGCCACCATGATCTTGGCGATGCCGCCGGCCGTGCTCTGCCCCACACGCTGCCACCAGGCCTGCAGCACCTGGCCCAAAAGCTCGGCCACGGGGCCCTGGTGCTGGGCACTGAGCGCGGCGGCCTCGTGAATCTGGGCCACCAGGCACTCGCGCACCACGGCCTTGAACAAATCCTGCTTGCTCGGGTAGTAAAGATAGAGCGTGCCTTTGGAGACGCCCGCGCGGGCCGCCACTTCCTCGGTGCGGGTCGCGGCAAAGCCTTTTTCCACGAACAACTCGAGCGCCGCGGCCAGCAGTTCCTGCGGACGCGATTGCTTGCGGCGCTGGCGCGCAGCCGGGCTCACCACGGCTGGCTCGGAACGCGAAACAGGAGGCGAAGATGGCGCAGCCATGGGGTGTAAACAGAGCGTTACTGACCAATGGGTCAGCAATATAGGCGGCGGCATCGAGCCAGGTCAATCGGGGCCGGCGAGCGGCACGCTCAGCGGGCCGTCATGACCCACCAGCTATCATCCGGCCCGTTTTTCCGACATTTTTGAGACTTTTAGCGACAGAGGGAGTGCCCTGCGTGGACATCGTTTTGCTGATCAAGGCCGCCATCATGGGCATCGTCGAGGGGCTGACCGAGTTCCTGCCCATCTCGTCCACCGGACACCTGATCCTGACCGGCGCCCTGCTCGGCTTCGATGACGCCAAGAGCAAGGTCTTCGACATCGCCATCCAGACCGGCGCGATCTTCGCCGTCATCCTGGTCTACTGGCAGCGCCTGCGCGAAGTGGCCACGGGCCTGGGCTCGGATGCCCGCGCACGCCGCTTCACCCTCAATGTGGCCATCGGCTTTCTGCCGGCGGTGATCCTGGGCCTGCTGTTCGGCAAGGCCATCAAGGCCCATCTGTTCACCCCCACCGTGGTGGCCAGCACCTTCATCATCGGCGGCTTCATCATCCTCTGGGCCGAGCGCCGTCAACAAGCGGCCGTGCGCATCGCCCATGTGGACGATATGACGCCGCTGGACGCGCTCAAGGTCGGCCTGATCCAGTGTCTGGCCATGGTGCCGGGCACCAGCCGCTCGGGCTCCACCATCATCGGCGGCATGCTGATGGGTCTGTCGCGCAAGGCCGCGACCGATTTCTCCTTCTTCCTGGCCATCCCGACCCTGATCGGCGCCGGCGCCTACAGCCTGCTCAAGGAGCGCGCCCTGCTCAGCATGGACGATGTGCCCATGTTCGCGGTCGGCCTGCTGTTCTCCTTCATCAGCGCCTGGATCTGCGTGCGATGGCTGCTGCGCTACATCTCCAGCCACAGCTTTGTGCCCTTCGCCTACTACCGCATCGTGTTCGGCGTGATCGTGCTGGTGACCTCCTACTTCGGCATCATCGTCTGGAAGGACTGATCGCTCGTGAGTTTTCTACTGCGCGGCCGCCATGCGTCGTTGGTCCGGTGCTCGAAATCCTCACGTACCGGAAGTACGTTCCGGTTCCTGCGCTCCGTCCGCCTCGCCTGACGGCCGCTCGCGACGAAAACTCTCAAGCTCGAAGTCCCCGCTGCCCCCGGCTCCAGGCGCGACACAGCACCCACATCAGGCCCAGCACGCACAGCCAGGCGCCATAGCAAACCCACAGCGAGGGCGCATAGCCGGCCGGCATGTGCGCCCCGTCGCTGGGCAAGGCGCCGTAGCGCAGCCAGTACCAGGCGCCCGCCAGCCCATGGATCAGGGCGATGTGCAGCAGGTAGAAGAACTGCGCGTGGCGGCCGAACAGCATCAGCGCTGCGGGCGCTTGCAAGCCCCCGCCCTCCATCGCGCGCTCCAGCAGGGCCAGCGCAGCCAATGTGAAGGCCCCGGTGATGGCCAGGTAGAGCAGCGAGGGCGGGTATTTGTGCACGTCGATGAAGGCCAGGGCCTCATGCCAGAGCGGCCGCCCCTGGGCCACCCAGGGATGCGGGTCGCCGTAAAGACCCGTGGCACGCAGCAGCACAAAACCCAGCAGCAAGCCCAGGGCCGCCCGCAGCAGAAAGCGTTGACGCTGCGCTGTCGGCCCGCGCAGCAGCGGCCCGAGCGCATAGCCGGCCGCCATCCAGCCGATCCAGGGCATCAGCGGATACACCACCATCACCCCCGGCCCGGCGGCGGCCGGCTTGAAGTAGCCACCCTGGTGCCAGAGCATGAAGGCCCAGCTGGCACCCTCGCCATGCCAGGCATCGAGCAGGTTGTGCGGCAGGATCAGGCCGGCGGCCACGGCGATCACGGCCCAGCGCGGCAGCCAGATCAGCAGGCCCAGCGCCATCATGGCCACACCGATGGCCCAGATCACCTGCAATATCAGGGTTTCAAAACCAAACTGCCAGCTGAAGCTGACCCAGCTCAGCTCCAGCAGCACGAGCATGGCGCCGCGGCTCAGCAGGTAGCGGCTCATGTCAGTGCGGCTGTGACGCTGGCCGCGCAGCCAGGCCGACAGCCCCGCCAGCAGCACAAAGGTCGGCGCGCACAGATGCGTGATCCAGCGCGTCAAAAACCAGGCCGGGCTGCTCTGGTTCAGATCCAGCGGGTTGAAATTCATGGGCGCGAAGAAGTCGCGCGTGTGGTCCAGCGCCATCAGCGCCACCACCAGGCCGCGCAAGAGATCGATGGCGCCGAGCCGGTGGGCCGAGGCGCGGGCACTCCGCTCCAGGGGGTCTGATCCTGCGCCGCCCGAGCCCGCTTCGCTTGCCTGTGTCATCCCTGCTGCCCCTCCCGCCCGTCGCCGCAGGCCCAACCCAGAACCGAGAGCCCGGACCCAAGAGCCCAGAACCAAGAAGCCGCGATGGTAGGCAGGGCAAGCCGGCGGCGCAGCACGTAAAATCCCGCCCCATGACGATCACGATCAAATCCGGCGCCGACATCCCGGCCTTGCGCATTGCCGGGCGCCTGGCCTCCGAGGTGCTGGACATGCTGACCCCGCATGTCAAACCGGGCATCACCACCGAACAACTCGACAAGCTGGCGCATGACTACATCGTCAATGTCCAGCAGGCGATCCCCGCGCCGCTGAACTACACGCCGGCCGGCTACATCCCCTACCCCAAGTCCATCTGCACCTCGGTCAACCACCAGGTCTGCCACGGCATCCCCAATGACCGGGCGCTGAAGAACGGCGACATCGTCAACATCGACGTCACCGTCATCAAAGATGGCTGGCATGGCGACACCAGCCGCATGTTTGTGGTTGGCGAGGGCTCCATCGCCGCCAAGCGCCTGTGCGCCTTCACCTACGAGGCCATGTGGAAGGGCATTGCCAAGGTCAAGCCGGGCGCACGCCTGGGCGACATCGGCCATGCCATCCAGAGCTTTGCCGAGAGCAATGGCTTTTCCATCGTGCGCGAGTTCTGCGGCCACGGCATCGGCCAGGTCTTCCACGAAGAGCCGCAGGTGCTGCACTATGGCCGCCCTGGCACGCTGGAAGAGCTGGTGCCCGGCATGGTCTTCACCATCGAGCCCATGATCAACGCCGGCCGCCGCGAGATCAAGGAAACCGGCGATGGCTGGACCATCGTCACCAAGGACCGCTCCCTGTCCGCCCAGTGGGAACACACGCTGATGGTGACCGAAACCGGCTACGAGGTCTTCACCCTGTCCGAGGGCAGCCCCGCCCTGCCCGCCTTCATCAGCAGCACCAGCACCTGAGGGCGCCGCCATGGCCAGCAGCAGCAGCGCCAACCCTGTGGTCGAGCTGCGCCAGCAGCTCAAGAGCGGCAAGCAGGCGCTGATCGACGCCTTCCGCGCCGGCCCGCCCACGCAGCGCGCCGCCCAGCGCCTGCTGCGCCAGCTGGCGCGCCATGTCGACGGCATCCTGCAGCAGCTCTGGGCCCAGGCGGCCATGCCGCCGGGCTTCTGCCTGGTGGCCGTGGGCGGATATGGCCGTGGCGAGCTCTTCCCCTTCTCCGATGTCGATGTGCTGCTGCTGCTGCCCGACGGCGTCGAGGCGCACCAGCCGGGCGCCGTCAAGCAAAGCATCGAGACCTTCATCACCGCCTGCTGGGACATCGGCCTGGAGCTGGGCTCCTCGGTGCGCACCCTGGGCGAATGCCTGCAAGAGGCCGCCGGCGATGTGACGGTGCAGACCGCCCTGCTGGAAGCACGCCCCCTGGCCGGCGCGCGGCCGCTGTTCAAGCAGCTGGTGCAGCGCCAGCACGAGCATCTGGACGTCAGCGCCTTTTTGCGCGCCAAGACGCTGGAAGCGCAACAGCGCCACACCAAGTTCGACGACACGCCCTATTCGCTGGAGCCCAACTGCAAGGAGAGCCCGGGCGGCCTGCGCGATCTGCAGGTGCTGATCTGGATCGCCCGCGCCGCCGGCCTGGGCCACACCTGGAAGGCCCTGGCCACGCGCGGCCTGATCACGGCCTTTGAGAGCCGCCAGCTGCAGCGCAACGAAGGCCTGCTCAAGCTGATCCGTGCGCGCCTGCACGCCGTGGCGGGGCGGCGCGAGGATCGCCTGGTTTTCGATCTGCAAACCGCCGTGGCCGAGAGCTTTGGCTATCAGTCCACCAAGGAACAGCGTGCCTCCGAGGTGCTGATGCGGCGCTTCTACTGGGCGGCCAAAGCCGTGACCCAGCTGAACCAGATCCTGCTGCTCAATCTGGAGGAGCAGATCAACGGCTCGCAACAAGGGCTGATGCGCCCCATCCCCGGCCACGAGGCGCAGTTCCTGGACCGGGCCGGCATGCTCGAGGTGGCCAGCGACGAGCTCTACCAGCGCGAGCCTCATGCCATCCTGCGCACCTTTCTGGTCTACCAGCAGACACCCGGCATCAAGGGCCTATCGGCCCGCACCCTGCGCGCGCTTTACAACGCCCGCGAGCAGATGGACGCGGCCTTCCGCCGCGACCCGGTGAACCGCGCCACCTTCATGCAGATCCTGCGCCAGCCCGAGGGGCAGACGCATGCCTTCCGGCTGATGAACCAGACCTCGGTGCTGGGCCGCTACCTCTGGGTGTTCCGCGGCATCGTCGGCCAGATGCAGCACGACCTGTTCCACGTCTACACCGTGGATCAGCACATCCTGATGGTGCTGCGCAATGTGCGCCGCTTCTTCATCCCCGAGCATGCGCACGAGTACGCCTTCTGCTCGCAGCTGGCCTCGCAGTGGGACAAGCCTGAGCTGCTCTACATCGCCGCACTCTTCCACGATGTGGCCAAGGGCCGTGGCGGGGATCACTCCGATCTCGGCGCCGACGACGCGCGGCGCTTCTGCCGCGACCACGGCCTGAGCAAGGAAGACAGCGAGCTGGTGGTCTTCCTGGTGCGCCACCACCTGACCCACTCGCGCGTGGCACAAAAAGAAGACCTCTCCGACCCCGAGGTGATCCAGAGTTATGTCACCAAGGTCGGAGACGCCCGCCACCTGACCGCCCTCTACCTGCTGACCGTGGCCGACATCCGCGGCACCAGCCCCAAGGTCTGGAATGCCTGGAAGGGCAAGCTGCTCGAAGACCTCTACCGCCTGGCCCTGCGCGCCCTGGGCGGCGCCCAGCCCAATCTGGCCGCCGAGATCGAGGCGCGCAAGAACGAGGCCCGCCACAGCCTGGCCCTGCACTCCATGCTGCCCGGCACCGAGACCGCGCTTTGGGAGACCCTGGCCATCAGCTATTTCGCGCGCCACGAGGCGGGCGAGCTGGCCTGGCATGCGCGCTCGCTCTGGCGCCATGTGCAGACCGCCACGCCGGTGGTGCAGGCCCGGCCCTCGCCGATCGGCGAAGGCTTGCAGGTGCTGGTCTACGCACCCGACCGCCAGGACCTGTTCGCCCGCATCTGCGGTTATTTCGACGGCGCCGGCTTCAACATCCTGGACGCCAAGGTGCACACCACCAAGCGCGGTTTCGCCCTGGACACCTTCCAGGTCATCAGCCCCGACTTGGAGCTCAACCACCGCGACCTCGTGCCCCTGGTCGAAAACAAGCTAGGCCAGGCCCTGCAGGCCGAAGGCCCGCTGCCCGAGCCACGCCGTGGCCGGCTCTCGCGCCGAGTCAAGAGCTTCCCCTACACCCCGCGCATCGCCCTGCGGCCCGACGAACGCGGCCAGGCCTGGCTGCTGTCCATCAGCACCAGCGACCGCGCCGGCCTGCTCTACGCCATCGCCCGCGTGCTGGCCCGTCACGGCATCAATCTGCAGCTGGCCAAGATCTCCACTCTGGGCGAGCGGGTGGAAGACACCTTCCTCGTCGACGGCCCGGCCCTGCAGCACAACCGGGCACAGCTGCAGATCGAAAGTGAATTGCTCGACGCGGTGAGCCTGCCGGCTTGATACCCGGCGCATGCTGCTGCGCCGCGCGCTTGCAGTCTTGCACCCGTGTTTGTCTTGATGGGCATCAAGGACCGCGACATGCGAGCATGTCATCATCTTCCCTGAGCTCGCACCGCACCCCATGCCCTTTCTGGACACCGAAAAAGCCCTGGCGCAGTCACGCAAATTTGGCGTGAAGCCCATCCCCGCCTTGCGCCCCCTGGGCTGGCTGGCCCGCGGCTGGCGCGACATCTGGCGTTGCCCGGGTGCCTCGCTGGCCCATGGCATGGCCATGGCCATCGCTGGCGCGGTGATCGTGCTGCTGGCGCGCCATCATTTCTGGCTGCTGGTCGGTGCCTTCAGCGGCTTCTTGCTGGTGGCCCCCATCCTGGCCACAGGCCTCTACGTGATCAGCCGTGATCTGGAGCTGGGCCGCTCACCCAACCTGCACACCGTGCTGCACACCTGGTGGCCGCGCGATGGGCGGCTGGTGGTGTTCGGCGTTCTGCTGGCCTTTGCCGGCACCGGCTGGGTGATGACCTCGGCCTCGCTGATCACCGGTTTCAGCGGCCACGCCATTCGCGAGCCGATTGATTTCATCCGCCATGTGGTGCTGAACGAAGAGACACCGTTGTTCGAAGCCTGGCTGGCCCTGGGCGCCCTGCTGGCTGCGCCAGTGTTTGCCTCCACCCTGGTCGCCGTGCCCCTGCTGCTGGACCGCGATATTGGCGTGCTCGGTGCCGTCTTCACCAGCTGGCGCGTGGTCATGGAGTACCCGGCGCCGGTGGCCTTGTGGGCCGCCATCATCATGCTGCTGACCCTGCTGGGCATGGCCAGCTTCATGGTCGGCCTGGTGCTGGTCGTGCCTCTCCTGGGCCATGCCAGCTGGCATGCCTACCGCGATCTGGTCAGCGTGCACGACTGAACGAACGCCAAACCACAGACGCCAAGACCGGACCGGACCGAAAGACACCAGGATGTTTGGATACAGCGAACAGGAGCTCGCCCAGTTTTGCCTCACTTGGGGCGTGGGCGGTTTCATGGCCTATATGGTGTTCATCATCCTGCAGCTGGCCCGCGAGTCCAAGGCCGGCCGCTTTGGCACCTTCATCCTGCTGCTGGGCCTGGGCTTCGGCCTGGTCGGTTTTCTGGCCAAAGGCGTGATCAAGTACTTCATGTCGGGCATCACCGGATGAGCTTGCGCGAGACCCTGAGCCGCAGCTTCCGCCACTCGCCGCTGGAGGATGTGCAGGCCATCGTCACCGGCACCTTGTTCGTGGCCCTGGGCGTGGCGCTGTTCAAGCAGGCCGGCATGCTGACCGGCGGCACGGTGGGCATCGCCTTCTTGCTGCACTACGCCTCGGGCCTGCCCTTCGGCGCCCTGTTCTTCTGCATCAATCTGCCGTTTTACTGGCTGGCCTACCGGCGCATGGGCCTGCCCTTCACCCTGCGCACCATCGCCGCGGTCAGCCTGATGGCCCTGCTGGCCGAGGTGCTGCCGCACTGGCTGAAATTCGCCGAGCTCAACATATGGTTCGCCGCCATCACCGGCGGCCTCTTGATCGGCGCCGGCATGCTGATCCTGTTCCGCCACCGCGCCTCGCTGGGGGGGCTCAATGTGCTGGTGCTCTACCTGCAGGAAAAGCGCGGCTGGCGCGCCGGCTATGTGCAGGCCGGCCTCGATGGCCTGATCCTGCTCAGCGCCCTGGCCTTTGTCGCCCCCGAGCGCGTGGGCCTGTCCTTGGTCGGCATGGTGGCCATCAATGCAGCCCTGGCCATCAACCACCGACCCGGGCGCTACGTCGGCATGTCCTGAGCCTCGCCCGGGCTCAGTTGCTGAAATCGCCCAGCAGGCTGCTCAAGGTGGCCGCAGGGATCTCGACATCGACCGGATAGGCCGGATGCTCACAGCCCACGGTGACCGAGGCGCCGGTGCGCAAGGCGTCGCGCTGCTCGGGGCTGAAATCGAATCGCAGAAAATGAATCGAGCTCACCGCCGAGGGTGCGGCCGGCGCGGCGCCATCGGGCGAGCCAGCTTTGGGCTCCGGCGGCATGTCCTCGTTGGCCACGGCGTAGACCCGGCCCAGGCCTTGGATCTCCACAAAAAAGCGCTGCTCGACGCCGGCCAGCTGGGGCAGCTCCTGCTCGCGCTGGCGGGCGTCGGCAAACTCGATCATCAGCGTGGCCCGCCAGTCGCTGCCGCGCGGTGCCAAGGCCGCGTAGAGCACGCGCTCGCGTTCCACATCCTCAGGGTCGACCAGGCGCTCGGCCAGCAAGACCTCCTGCAGCTGGTAGCGCAGGGTCTGCTCGCTCTCGAACTGCAGACGCATGTGCTCGCCCAGCAGCACCGAACGGCGCTGCCGGTGCTCCAGGATGTCCTCGTGGTGGGCTCGCCGGTAGTCGCTGTAAGCCTCGAGGCTCAACACGCTGTCTGCGCTGATGCTCATAAATCTCCTTCGCGCTCCACCATCTCTGGGCGCGACTGCATGGTAGCGCGCCAATCCAACGGCACGGCGGAGCTTGACCTCAGAGCAAGGCGCTGTACCAGCGCAGATCGAGCAGCTTGCGCGCCAGCTGGTGGCTGCGGCCTTGCGGGTCGGCCAGGTCATGCAGGATGTCGAAGTGGTTGCAGCCGGCAATCTCCTCGCAGATGGGCACGGCGCGCCGGCCCCAGGCCTGGCGGATCAGGCGGTTCTGGCGCCGGAACTCCTCGCTCTCCTCGCTGCCACAGACCGCATACAGCGGCGTGTCGGGTGCAGGGAAATGCACCGGACTGAGGCGCCGCACGCTGTCGGCATCGAGCTTCAGATCACCCTGCAGAAACGGCGTCTGTCGGATCGGGGTCAGGTCATGCAGGCCCGAGATCGACAGCACCCCCTTGACCAGATGGCGCGGCAAATCGGGCGCCACCGATTTCCAGTCGCAGCAGCTCAGCATGGCGGCCAGATGCGCCCCGGCCGAATGCCCGACCAGCACGATGCGGTTGGGATCGCCTCCATGCTGGGCGGCATGGCGCCAGACCCAGGCCAGGCTGTGCACCAGCTGCAGCGGAATACGCTCCATGCTGACCGAGGGGCAGAGCGCGTAATTGGGCACCACCACCATCGCGCCCTCGTCGGTGAAGGCACTGGCGACGAAGGAATGGTCCGATTTGTCGAGGGCACGCCAGTAACCGCCGTGCAGAAACACCAGCACCGGCGCCTGCGCCGCTTCCGTCGGAAACACATCGAGCCGCTCGCTGGGCGCGGCGCCGTAGGCAATGTCGAGCACGCAAGGCGCCTGATCCCGCACCAGCTGCGAGGCGCGCGTCCAACGATCGAGCAGCACCGCACTGTCGGGCACACGCGCCCGGTTGTTGTACTGGGCATCGAACCATTCGGCGCTGCGTCGAAGCATGGAGGAATCCTCAAAGAGCTGGGGCCTTGGCAGCATGCCAAGCCACTCCGGTGCTGTCCACTGCGACAGGCTTGCCCAGCCCCGCTTGACGGGCCTGGGTGCCTAACTGTCGGCATGGGCGCAACAGCGGGTGCAGGCCCAGGCACAAGCGGGCAAGAAAAAAGCCCAGCGTACTTTCGTTCACTGGGCTTGATCTGGTGGGCGGTGCAGGGTTCGAACCTGCGACCCCTGCCGTGTGAAGGCAGTGCTCTACCGCTGAGCTAACCGCCCGGTAATCTGAGGCGGGCGACGACGATCAGGATTCTTGGGCGGGCTCGATACGATTGCCGAGCTCCGTTCAAAAAACCTGGTGGGCGGTGCAGGGTTCGAACCTGCGACCCCTGCCGTGTGAAGGCAGTGCTCTACCGCTGAGCTAACCGCCCGGTTGTCTTGGTCGCCTGTGCGTCATTTGCTTGTTTTTCAACCTGCAAACTTCGCTAACCGGGAAGCCCTCTATTATGCCACGTGTTTTTTGAGCTCGGCAAGCCTTGCGCTGAAAAACTTCAAAAAGGCGACTGAGAAGCGGCTCAGATGCCGTCTTGCCAGACCCGCTTGCCGCCGCTGCTCTTGTCCAGCTCGCCCAGCACCTTGGTGTGTGCGGCCAGCTCGGCCTCGTCGGCGCGCAACACAGGCAGCTCGAAGCTGCGCAGGTCCACCGCAGCCAGCTTGAACTCGGCCGAGTCGCTGTCCCCGCCGGCGTCGTCGATCAAGAGCGCGTCCTGGCCGCGCGTCATATTGATGTAGACGTCGGCCAGCAGCTCCGCATCGAGCAAAGCACCGTGCAGCGTCCGGCCCGAGTTGTCCACTTCCAGGCGGCGGCACAGCGCGTCCAGGGAATTGGCCTTGCCCGGGAACATCTCGCGTGCCATCAGCAACGTGTCGCGCACGCTGCCGACGACATCTGTGATGGGCGGCTTGCGCAGGCGCTTCAGCTCGGCGTTGACGAAGCCGATGTCGAAGGGCGCGTTGTGAATGACCAGCTCGGCGCCGGTCAGGAACTCCAGCAACTCGTCGACGATTTCGGCGAACTTGGGCTTGTCGGCCAAAAAGGCCTCGGTCAGGCCGTGCACCCGCAGCGCGTCTTCATGGCTGGCCCGCTCGGGGTTGATGTAGAGGTGCAGGTTGTTGCCGGTCAGCTGGCGGTTGATCATCTCAACGCAGCCGATTTCGATGATGCGGTCACCGCCCTCAGCCAGCAGGCCGGTGGTTTCGGTGTCGAAGAAAATTTGACGCATGGGTCAGTCGGTCACTCGTTCTGTCAGTCGTTCAATGTTGGCACGGCCGGGCGCAGGAGCCAGCCCGCTGCACCACTGCACCCCTGCTCCAATCAGGCCGCAGGGCGGCGGCTGGCCCAGAGCCAGATGGCCAGGCCGGCCACGATCATGGGCAGGCTCAGCCATTGTCCCTGACTCAGCTGCAGGGCCCGCAGGCCCAGGAAATCATCGGGCTGGCGGAAGAACTCGGTGACGAAACGCTGCGCGCCGTAGCCGATCAGGAACAGGCCTGAAACCTGGCCGGTCAGGCGCGGCCTGCGGGTGTAGAGCCACAGCAAGGTGAACAGGAACAAGCCTTCGCCCAGGAACTGGTAGAGCTGGGAGGGGTGGCGCGGCTCGGGCGAGCCCGATTGCGGAAACACCATGGCCCAGGGCAGGCTGGGATCGGCAAAGCGACCCCAGAGTTCCCCATTGATGAAGTTGCCGAGGCGCCCCGCGGCCAGGCCGGTGGGCACACAGGGCGCGATCAGATCGGTCACCTCGAAGAAGCGGCGGCCGCGCAGCTTGGCAAACAGCGCCATCGCCACGATCACGCCCAGCAGACCGCCGTGAAAAGCCATGCCGCCCTTCCAGACCGCAAACACCTCCAGCAGGTGGTCGATGTAGTAATCGGGCTTGTAAAAGAGCACATAGCCCAGGCGCCCACCCAGCACCACGCCCAGCACGCCGAAGAACAGCAGGTCATCGACATCGCGCCGGCTCCAGCCGGCTTGCGCATACTGCGGCTGCTGCACGCGGCGGCCGGCCAGATACAGAAACATGCCGAAGGCGGCCAGGTACATCAGCCCGTACCAATGGATGGCCACAGGGCCGAGACGAAGGGCAATCGGGTCAAACTGGGGATGAACCCACATGGCGGCAATCCTGAAACGGTGAGGCACACAAGAACAGCGAGCGCGGACGTCCATGATTCGACCCCGCGCCTCAGGCCGGCATCATAGCCAGCAGGCCCGCAACAAGCCGCAGCACCCTACCCCACGGCAGGAACTGGCGCGGTCCGGCGCGGGCCGCGATACCGTCGAGTTCACGCGATACTCCCGGCCATGTCTGCCCTGCCCGCCCCCGCGCTTGCGGCCTCCGTGGCCCTGAGGCCAGCCCCACGCCTGGCGCGTGCGCGCTGGCGCCGGGTGCTGTCGGCCTGCCTGGGCTTGGGGCTGGGCCTGGGGCTTGGTCTGCATCTGGCCGCCAACACCGGGCCCGGGCCGGAGGCGCTGCACGCCGCCCGCGCACCGCGCCTGGCCGGCTTTGGCGAGGCCACCCAGCGCCGCATCGTCAGCCGCTCACCCGAGGCCCAAGCCTGGTTCAACCAGGGCTTGCAACTGGCCTATGCCTTTGATGAGATCGAGGCGCGGCGCGCCTTTCGCGCCGCCCTCGCGGCTGACCCGCGCTGCACCCTGTGCGCCTGGGGCCTGGCCTGGCAATACGCCCCCAGCTACAACGCCCGGCTGCGCGAGGACCCGCGCAACGATCTGGCGCAGGCCCGCCACTACGCCCGCCTGGCCCAGCGCCTGTCCCTGGCCAATCGCGAAGCGCCGCTGGAGCGCGCACTGGCCGAGGCCATGCTGGAGCGACTGCAACTCGGCGACGTCAGCCAGATGCCCGCCGCCACCCTGGCCGTACTCGAAGCCTGCGGGCCGGACACCGACGAAACCCGCCAGGTCCACCCGCTCGACCGCGTGTTCGAGCGCCGCATGCGCATCCTCAGCGAGATGTTCCCGCAGGACCCCGATCTGCTGTCCTGGTGGGCCGAGGCCTTGTTCGTCGTCCACCCCGACCCCTCGGGCCTGGAGATCCTGTGGGCCGGCCTGAGCAGCCGCCTGCTGGAGGCCCTGAGCCAGCACCCGCAGCACACCGGCGTGATCCACTACCTGAGCCATGCGGCCGACACCGTCGAAGATGCGCCGCGCGCCATCAACGCGGTGCAGAACCTGCAACACCTGGCCCCCGCCTCGCCGCATCTGCAGCACATGAGCTCGCATCTGCTCGTCAAACTGGGCCGTTATGGCGAGGCCGTGCAGGCCAACCAGCGCGGTCTGGCGGCGCAAGCCGCGCTGGACCGCCAGCTGCACACCCAAGGCTTCAGTCCGGGCACAAACTGGAATCCGCACAACCAACGCTTTCTGTGGGTCGCCGCCCAGCTCGGCGGCGATTTCAAAACCGCCCTGGCCATGGCCGAGCAGCTGGCGGCCGAAGCCCCGGCCGGCGAATGGGGCGATTTCCTGCGCGGCCTGCCCTGGCTGACCTTGGTGCATTTCGAGCGTTGGCGCGACGTCCTCGCGCGCTCGACTTCCGCGGGCATCGAGCCGACGCTGCTGGCCCATGCTCGCGGCTTGGCACGGCTGCGCCTGGGCCTGATCCAGGATGCGCAATCCGATCTGGCGCTGCTGCAAACCCATCTGGACGCACAAACGGCCAGCGACAACCCACGCAAGCCCGCCCGCATTGCCTGGGCCCGCCTGCTGCTGGCGCCGTTGCAGGCCGAGCAGGCCTGGGCCCGCGGCGATCGCGCCGCCGCCCTGTCCACTCTGAAAGAGGCGGTGGACCGCGAGGCCGAGTTGAGCCCCAGCGAGCCGCCGCTCTGGGCCGCCAGCGCCCAGCGCTGGCTGGCTCAGATGCTCTTGCGGGCGCAGGATAGACCCGGCGCCCTCGCCGCCTTCGAGGCAGACCTGAAGACCTCCCCGGGCAACCGAGCCGCCCTGGACGGCCTGGCCACCGCGCAGCGCCTGCCGCGCTGAAGCGTCAGCCGGCCGGCGCTTCAGCCTTGAAGTTCAGCCCAGCTCGGCCAGGCGCTTGCGCACCTCGTCCAGATTGCGTGGGTTGGCTTTCTTGTTGCCGAGGAAACGCTCCAGCACCGACTTGCCCTGGGTCTTGTCGCCCTTGGCCAGCAGGGCAAAACCGAGGCGATGGTCGACGGGATAGCGCTCGGCGCCCTCGGCCGTGCGGGCGCGCTCCAGCGATTTGATGGCCTCGTCGATCTGGCCGGTTTCGCTGAGCAGGCGGCCCATGCCGTAGTGGCCGGCCGCATGACCGGGGAAGTCGCGCTGTAGGCGCTCGAAGATCGGCTTGGCCTTGGCGTACTGCTTGTCGGAGAAGAGCTGGATGGCCAGCTGATACAAGCCGGCGCGCTGGCCGGCGAGCAAATCCTTGTCCTCGCCAGGCTTGATCGCACTGAGCTCGCGCTCGGCCTCGGCCCAGCGCTCTTCCTTCATCTCCACGCGGGCGCGCAGCAGCTTGGCATGCTCGGGTTGGCGGGCCTGGGCAGCCTGGGCCAGATCGCGCGCCTTGGCGACGCTGCCACCGGCAATGCCCGGCGCCATCAGATAGAACTGCTGCAAGGCATCGCGGGCGTCAAACAGCAGAGGATCGAGTTCCACCGCCCGGCTCAGGTTGTCCTTGATCTTGCCGCTGAGGCTGATGGCTTTCATCATGCCGCCGTTCATGGCCTGCACACCTTGCAGGGAGCCCAGCACGTAAAAACACGCCGCCTGGGCCGGCTGCCGATCGGCGCAGGCCTGCACCGGCTTGACGGCAGCCTCCAGCCGTTTGGCGTCACCCGACTCCAGCGCCAGCAGGCCCAGGGCCAGCACGGCCTGGCTGTCCTCGGGATCGGACTTGAGCCGGGTCTGTGCGGCCTGCTCCAGCTCAGCACTTTTGCCCGCCTCCAGCCAATCGCGCCACTGCGGGTCTTTCAGCACCTCGGCCTGGGCCAGGCTTGCGCTCAAGCTCAGACCCACGCTCAGGGCCAACACGGCAAGTCGAACAGTCTTCACGCGCATCACGGGCACTCTCCTTTTTTGGGGCCTGCGCATTAGAACGAGGCCGCAGGCCCGCGGTTGGCGGGGTATTCACCGAGGGCCGGAGGTGGCTTCCGACACTTGCTGCGGAGGCGGCGGCGCCGCCAGCTGAGCCGCCACATGCTCGCCAAAACGCCAGACGGCCGGCGCCGCGTCGCGCCGCCAGATCAACCGCGTCTCGCCTCGCGGCAGCGGCACCTGTTCCCCGGCCGGCGCCTGCAGCACACGGTAGACCACACCCGGGCGCTGAAAGCCCTGCATGCTGGCCGGCACCCAGGCCGCGCCGATGCCGGCCGAGACCAGGTTGACGATGGTCTGCATCTGGATGGCCTCTTGCTCGATGCGCGGCTCGCAGCCCTGCGCCCGGTACACGGCCACCACGGCATCGAACAGCGAGGGCGCAATCGCCCGCGGGAACATCACCAGCGGCAATCCCAGAACCTCGGCCAGAGGCAGCTGATCGAAGCGGGCCAGCGGCGAGTCGGCACTCAGCGCCAGCAGCAGGGGCTCGTCCGCCACCTGCAGCGACTCAAAGCCTGGCGGCACGGCGCCGCGGGCATGCAGCACAAAGCCGGCATCGATCTCGCCGGCCTCGAAGGCCTGCAGCTGCACATCGAGCGTGGCCTCGCGCAGGCTCAGCGCCACATCGGGCACCTGCTCGCGAAAACCCTTGAGCCAGCGCGGCAGCTCGCCAAAACCCAGGGTGGACACAAAGGCCAGGCGCAGCCGCCCGGCCGTGCCCCGCGCTGCCGCCTGGGCCAGGGCCGGCAGCTCGGCCGCCTGGGCCAGCAGGCCCTGGGCCAGGGGCAGCAAGGCCGCACCGGCCGGGCTCAGGCCCACCGAACGGCTGCTGCGAACGAAGAGGCTGGCGCCCAGCTCGGCCTCCAGTTTCTGGATGGCCTGGGTCAGCGGCGGCTGGGTCATGTGCAGGCGCTCGGCGGCGCGGCCGAAATGCAGCTCTTCGGCCACGGCAACAAACTGGCGCAGGCTGCGCAGATCCAGGCTCATTGATTCATCCAGAGTATCAATTCAATCTGAATAATATATTTGAAAAGCAATCGACCCTTCGAGATACTGAAGCCACCCCAGCAGGAGACCTCACACCATGAGCCAGGACAGCCAGCCGCCCATCCGTTTCGACCGCCGTTCGCGCAACATCACCGAGGGCGTGGCCCGCGCACCCAACCGCTCCATGTACTACGGCATGGGCTACCAGGAAACCGATTTCGGCAAGCCCATGATCGGCGTGGCCAACGGCCACTCGACCATCACGCCCTGCAACTCGGGCCTGCAAAAGCTGGCCGACGCGGCCGTGATCGGCCTCAAGGCTGCGGGCGCCAATGCCCAGCTCTTCGGCACGCCCACCATCAGCGACGGCATGGCCATGGGCACCGAAGGCATGAAGTACAGCCTGGTCTCGCGCGAGGTGATCTCGGACTGCGTGGAAACCTGCGTCGGCGGCCAATGGCTGGACGGCGTGATGGTGATCGGCGGCTGTGACAAGAACATGCCTGGCGGCATGATGGGCATGCTGCGCGCCAATGTGCCGGCCATCTACATCTACGGCGGCACCATCAAGCCGGGCCACTACAAGGGCCAGGACCTGAACATCGTCTCGGTCTTCGAAGCCGTGGGCCAATTCAGCGCCGGCAAGATGAGCGAAGAGGACTTCTGCCAGATCGAGAAGCGCGCCATCCCCGGCAGCGGCTCCTGCGGCGGCATGTACACCGCCAACACCATGAGCTCGGCCTTTGAAGCCCTGGGCATGAGCCTGCCCTACTCCTCGTCCATGTCCAATGTCGAGGACGAGGTGGTCGAGAACACCAAGAAGGCCGCTGCCGTGCTGGTCGAGGCCGTCAAGGCCGACCTGAAACCGCGCGACATCGTCACCAAGAAGGCGATCGAGAACGCCGTGGCCGTGATCATGGCCACCGGTGGCTCGACCAATGCCGTGCTGCACTTCCTGGCCATCGCCCACGCGGCCGAGGTGGACTGGACCATCGACGACTTCGAGCGCATGCGCAAGAAGATTCCGGTGCTTTGCGACCTCAAGCCCAGCGGCCGCTTCCTGGCCGTGGACCTGCACAAGGCCGGCGGCATCCCGGCCGTGATGAAGGTGCTGCTGCAGGCCGGCCTGCTGCATGGCGACTGCATCACCATCACCGGCAAGACCGTGGCCGAGAACCTGGCCGAGGTGCCCGAGCTCTCGCCCACGCAAGAAGTCATCCGCCGGGTGGACCAGCCCCTGTATGCCCAAGGCCATCTGGCCATCCTGCGCGGCAACCTCTCGCCCGAAGGCTGCGTGGCCAAGATCACCGGTCTGAAGAGCCCCGTGATGACCGGCCCGGCCCGCGTGTTCGAGGACGAGCAATCGGCCCTGGCCGCCATCATGGCCGGCAAGATCGTGGCGGGCGACATCATGGTCTTGCGCTATCTGGGACCCAAGGGCGGCCCCGGCATGCCCGAAATGCTGGCGCCCACCGGTGCCCTGATCGGCCAGGGCCTGGGCGAAAGCGTGGGTCTCATCACCGATGGCCGCTTCTCTGGCGGCACCTGGGGCATGGTGGTCGGCCATGTGGCACCCGAGGCCTACGAGGGCGGCGTGATCGCCCTGGTGCACGAAGGCGACCGCATCACCATCGACGCGCATCAGCTGAAGCTGGAGCTGCATGTCGATGAGGCCGAGCTGGCCCGCCGCAAGGCCGCCTGGGTCAAACCGGCACCGCGCTACACCCGCGGCGTGCTGGCCAAGTTCGCCAAGAACGCCTCCAGCGCCAGCTCGGGCGCGGTGCTGGATCGCTTCGAGTGAGTTTCGAGTGAGCTTCGGGTGAGCTGCCCCGGCCACCGCCGGTCAAGCCGAAGGCCGCCCGCTCAGCGCAGCAGCGGCGCAATCACCCGCTGACGCACCAGCGGATGCCATAGTCGGCCGTCCTGGCGCAGGGCGGCGGGCGGCAGCTCGGGGTTGCTCAGGCTCAGCCAGCGGCGCGAGCCCAGCTGGGCCTGCGCCACCTCGGCGCCGACCAGCTTCTCGTGCAGGGCCTCGAAACTGCCATCGGCCTGCACCACACGCCAGCCCTGGCGCAGGCGCTCGGCCAGCTCGGGCCGGGCCTGGTTGACGATGAAGCTGAAGGTGGACGGGTAGGCCAGCAGCCAGTCACTCAGCACCACCACGCCGGGCAAGGCATTGACGATGCCAAAAGCCTCATCAGCAGCCAGGGCGAACAGATCAAAGCGGTCGCGTTTGAGCATGGCCTCGAAGACATCGAGGCGCGGGATGGGCAGCACCGTCATGCCATTGGCCCGCATCACCGAAGCATCGGGCCAATGCGCCACCTGCGCCACGCGCAGCTGACGCACCTGTTGCAGGCTGCGCACCTCCTCCAGCTCACGGCGGCGGCTGGCCAGGGCAATCGGCAGGCGCAGGCCGTTGAGGCCGCGGCGCATGCAGGTGTGCACGGGGATGCCATCGGCCTCGCGGGTCTTGGAGGTCATGGTGGCCATCAGGTCCAGCGCGCCGATGCGCAGGTCCAGCATCTGCCGGCTCTGCGTGAGGTTCTCGCGCGGCGGCATGGTTTCCAGGCGGAAGGGGCCATGGCTGGCTTCGGTCTTGCTGAGCAAGAGGTGCAGAACAGCCAGCTCCAGCGAAGGCGTGCCGTCGGCGGCACGGCGCATCTCGTGGCGGATCACCCAGTCCTTGTGGCGACCAGACGGGCTGGCGGCTGCGGGGCCTCCCAAGGAGGGCAGGCCCATGCTGGCGGCCAGGCCCAGGGTCTTGAGCAACTGCCGGCGCGGACCGAGCGCCTGAGCATCCACGCCTGCTGCCATTTCGGTCACTGCCGTGCTGTCTGCCAACCCAAGCCCCATCGTCCGCCCTGCTTACCGGCCGCAGAACGCCTGCCACCACAGCCATCGATTGTGGCGCATGCAGCCTGGGAATCAGGGTTCTCACGCCGAGCTGCGGACCGGGTCCTGCCACATAATCCTCAAGCCCACCGACCTTGGCGGGCCGCGCAGGAGAGATTCGCATGGATTCGAACGCGTCCTCGACAGCAACTGCCCGCCTCGGGTCGCCCGACCCGGTCATCCTCATCGTGGATGACACACCGCCCAATATCGGCCTGCTGCACACCATGCTGCGCCCCCAGGGCTACCGCATTTACGCGGCCAGCTCGGGCCTGCAGGCGCTGGAGCTGGTCGAACGCATCCAGCCCGATCTGATCCTGCTGGACGTGATGATGCCGGGCATGGACGGCTTCGCCACCTGCCGCGCCCTCAAAGCCCGATCCGCCACCACCGACGTGCCCGTCATCTTCATCACCGCCTGCACCGAAAGTGAGGATGTGGTGCTGGGCTTCCAGGCCGGCGCGGCGGACTACATCGCCAAGCCCATCCGCGTCGAGGAGGTGCTGGCCCGTGTGCAGACCCAGCTGGCGCTGCGCCGCTGCGCCCAGCAGGAACGCGCCGAGCAGCAACAGCTGCGCGCCATCGTCGAGTCCATGCGCGAAGGCCTGTTGCTGCTCGACCCTCAAGGCAGCGTTCGCTACAGCAACCCGGCCCTGCAAGAGCAGCTGGGCCGCAGCGCCGTCGAAATCCAATCGCCCGAGCTCGGCCGCCTGCTCCGTCAGGCCCTGCCCGCCAGCGGCCAGGGTCAGGTGCATCTGGCCCAAGGTCTGTGCGGCAGTGTGCCACTGGACCTGACCCTGGCCCCCTGGCCCGGTGATGAAGCCGGCAGCGTGGCCCTGCTGCGCCCTGCCGGAGTGCATTCATGAGCCACACCTTCACGGCATTCAAGCGGACCTGGGTCCACCCGCCTTGATCCGCGGGGCCTGACGCAGGCCACCCGGTCCGAGGCGCGAGCGATGTCATCTCGCCTGCGCCACCCGGGCCCCAATCCAGAACTCAAGACGCCGAGAGCGCGCCGCAGGCAGCACACCCACAACACCGCCGCCGCCACGCATCGAGGCCCGCACAGGGAGTGCCCCATGAAACCGAGCCGCCAGACCGACGCTGCGTCGGACACCCGGAGCCGAGACGAGCCTTTGGACCTCGATGAGCTCCAGATCTTTGCCGACGAGGACGAGCCTGCCGCCTCGCACCTGCCGCCCCATGCCGACAGCGAGGCGACGGGGGGTTCCAATTCCGCCGCGGCGCCCTTGCCGCCCTGGCGCATCCTGATCGTTGACGACGACGAAGGCATCCACCAAGCCACCCTGCTGGCCCTGGGCCTGCAGAGCTTTCGCGGCCGCAGCTTTCAGTTTCTGAGCGCCTACAGCGCTGCCGAGGCCTGCACCCTGCTGGCCAGCACGCCCGACATCGCCCTGGTGCTGCTCGACGTGGTGATGGAGACCGACGACGCTGGCCTGCGTCTGGTGCACACGATCCGACATGGCCTCAATTGCCACCTGACCCGCATCCTGCTGCGCACCGGCCAACCCGGCATGGCGCCGCAGCACCAGGTCATCGTCGACTACGACATTGACGACTACCGCAACAAGGCCGAGTTGACCGGCGCCAAGCTGTTTGCGGCCGTGGTCAGCGCCTTGCGCGCTTACGACACCTTGCGTGCCATGGCCGATCAGCAGGCCGAGCTGCGCGCCACGCTCAAGAAAGTGCAGCATCTGGAGCAGGCCTTGAACGAGCATGCCATCGTCGCGGTCAGCGACGGTCTGGGGCGGCTCAGCGCGGCGAACCAGCGCTTCTGCGCCCTGGCCGGCGCCCCGGCCGAACACTTGCTGGCGCAGCAGCACCAACCCCTGCGCGGCCACGGTGGAGCGCTGGGCCACGAGGGCCTGAGCCTGCAGCAATGCCTGGCACAAGGTCGGGTCTGGCATGGCGAGCTCATCCACCCGCAGGCCGACGGCAGCCACCGCTGGGCCGAGACCACCGTGCTGCCTCTGGCCGACGATGCCGGCCGGCCCAGCCAGCACATCATCGTCGCCACCGAGGTGACGGAGGCGCGCCTGGCCCGCCAGCAAATCCTGGACCTGAACCGCGACCTGGAGCTGCGCGTGCAGCGCCGCACCACAGAGCTGGAAGAGGCCAAACGCGCGGCGGAAGCGGCCAACCATGCCAAGTCCATCTTCCTGGCCAATATGTCGCATGAGATCCGCACACCGCTCAATGCCGTGCTCGGCTATGCCCAGCTGCTCAGCCGCGACCCGCGCCTGCCCCCTGCTTTGCGCAGCATCGTCGCGCCGATTGAAAAATCGGGCACCCATCTGCTGACCCTGATCAACGACATCCTCGACCTCTCCAAGATCGAGGCCGGCGGCATGAGCCTGGACCTGGTCGACCTGGACCTGGCCGCCTTGGCCAGCGAAATGGGCGATATGTTTGCGCTGCGCTGTGCGCAGAAAGGCATTGGTTGGCGCTGCGAACTGGAGCTGCCCAGCCCCTGCGTGCTGCGCGGTGATGCCGGCAAGCTGCGCCAGGTGCTGCTCAATCTGCTCAGCAATGCGGTCAAGTTCACCGATTGCGGCGAGGTGGTGCTGCGCATCCGCGCGCGGGCCGAGGCCGGAGCGGCCGGCATGCAGCTCTGCTTCGAGGTCAGTGACACCGGCCTGGGCATCCCGCAGGCCCAGCAGGACCTGGTGTTCGCACCCTTCCACCAAGCGGACGCCGGCGCCCAGCGCGGGGGCACGGGCTTGGGCCTGGCCATCTCCTCGCGCCAGGTCGAGCTGATGGGCGGGCAGCTGCAGCTGCAATCCACCGAGGGCCAGGGCTCGCGCTTTTCATTCCGCCTGCATCTGGCCGCCGGCGACCGCAGCAGCCTGCCTCAAGACTCGGGCTTTGGCGCCCTGGTCAGCCTCAGCGAGGGTCAGGTCTTGCGGGTGCTGGTGGTGGACGATATCGAGGCCAACCGCGATGTGCTGGCGCGCATGCTGAGCGGCCTGGGTGCCGAGGTGCAGCAGGCCGAGCATGGGCTGCAGGCCTTGCAGATGCTGCAGGAGTCACCAGCGCGCTTTGACATCGTCTTTCTCGACATCCGCATGCCGGTGCTGGACGGCATCGAAACCCTCAAGCGCCTGCGCCGCGAGCTGCCCCAGCCCCAACCGGTGGTGGTGGCGCTGACCGCCTCGGCCCTGATGCACGAACGCCAGAGCTATATGCGCGAAGGCTTCGACGACTTCATCGGCAAGCCTTTTCTTTTCGAGACCGTGCACCAGTTGCTGCGCCAGCACCTGGGTCCGCTGTTCCGCCCCGGCGCTACCGGCGCAGACGCAGCGGCCGCCTCGGTGGAGGGCCACCCGCAGGCCTCGCCGACCGGCCATCACACCGCGGCCACGCAGCGCCTGCCAAGCGAACTCTTGCAACTGCTGCAGTCCGCCGCCGAAACCGGCTGGATCAGCGAGCTGGAGCGCGGCATTGAACAGCTGCTGCAGGACTGCCCCGCCGAGCAGGCCCTGGGCGAGCGCCTGCTGGACTGCCTGCGGCAGTACGACATGGCCCGGCTGCAGCGCGAGCTGCATGCCCTGGCCGCCAGCGACGAGCTGCCCGCATGAGCGCAAGCACTGCCATGATCCAGCAGCCCCTCGGGCCCGAGGCCGATCTCTTCGATCTGCCCGGTCCGCGGCCCCAGCCCAGCGCCCTGCTCATCGTCGATGACACGCCGGCCAATATCGGCGTGCTGCGCACCCTGCTCAAGCCCCGGGGCCACCAGATCTACGCCGCCACCTCAGGCCAGGCGGCGCTGGAGATCGCCGAACGGGTGCCGCTGGATCTGATCCTGCTGGATGTCTGCATGCCTGAAATGGACGGCTTCGAGACCTGCCGCCGCCTCAAGGCCAGCCCGCACAGCCGCGCCGTGCCGGTGATCTTCGTCAGCGCGCGCACCGACAGCTGCGATGTGGTCGAGGGCTTCAGTCTCGGGGCGGCCGACTACATCCACAAGCCGGTGCGTGTGGAAGAGGCCCTGGCCCGCATCGATTCGCAGCTGCAGCTGCGCCATCACCTGCGCGTGCAGCGCGAGCAGGCCGAGCGCATGCAGGCCATCGTCAATCACATGGCCGAGGGTCTGCTGCTGGTCGACCCTGCGCTGTGCATTCGCAAAGCCAACCCGGCGGCCGAACGCCTGTTCGGCGCAGGCCCCATGCCCTTGTGCGGCCGCTCGCTGCGCGAGCTGCTGGCGGCCGAATCGGTCGAACGCCTGCGAACCGGCCGCCAGGAACTGTGCGCGCTGACCTTGCAAGGCGAGCCCCTGCACATCGAGCTGACCCTGAGCCCCCTGCCCGGCCAAGCCGAGCTGCAGATCGCGCTGCTGCACGACATCAGCCAGTACAAGCATTCCGAGCAGGTGCTGCGCCGTCTGGCTGAAATCGATGAACTGACCCAGCTCGCCAACCGCCGCCAGTTCGACCGCGGTCTGGCCCAGGCTTGGCGAACGGCCGCAGAAGCCGGCCAGCCCCTGAGCTTGCTGCTGCTCGATGTTGACCATTTCAAGCAGTACAACGACCGGCTCGGCCACCGGGCCGGGGACGAATGCCTACAGGCGCTGGGCCAGTTGCTGCAAGCGCTGGCCCAGCGGCCCGAGGCGCCACCCGGCTGCCTGGCCGCGCGCTATGGCGGCGAGGAGTTCGCCCTCATTCTGCCCGGCGATGCCGAGCAAGCCCAGGCCTGGGCCGAGTCCTTGCGAGCAGACCTGCTGGCGCGCCAGTTGTCCCACCCGGCCTCATCGGCCGGGCCCTGGGTCACGGTCAGCATCGGCAGTGCCACCCTGGTGCCCAAGCCTCAGAATTCACAGAGCGAACTGTTCCAGGCCGCTGACGCGGCCATGTACCGGGCCAAGGCCGAGGGGCGCAACCGTCTGGTACAGGCCGAGACCGACTAAGAAATGAAGCGCCGCTCAGGCGCGCAGCAATCGCAGCCCACCGGGCGTGCCCGCCCACGCGGGCAGTTGGGGGAACACCGCCGCCAGCCCCGCGTCCTGCACACCCAGGTGGCGCTGCAGCAGCGGCGCCAGCACATGGCGGTAGTCGGTGACCACGGCCAAATCGCGGCCCTCGGCCAGGGCGGCCGTATCCAGGCCGGGCCACTCACCCAGCACCCGGCCGCCGGCCACCGCGCCGCCCAGCAGCCACATCACATTGCCGCGGCCATGGTCGGTGCCGCCGGTGCCGTTCTCGCGCACCGTGCGGCCGAACTCGCTCATCACCACCACCACGCTGTCGCGCCAGCTGTCGCCCAGGCCTTGCGCCAGCGCCTCCAGACCCTGGGCCAGGCTGGCCAGTTTGTTGGCCAGCTGACCCTGGGCCGCGCCCTGGTTGACGTGCGTGTCCCAGCCGCCCACCGAGGTGAAGGCCAGCTGGGTCTTGGGGTCCCGGCGGATCAGCTGCCCCAGGCGCCGTGCATCGGCGGCAAAGCTGCGGGCCGAGGCGGCGCCGCGGTCGGCGCTCTCGGCGCTCGGGGGGTGGGTGGCCGACATCGCCATCACAGGCGTGGCAGACGCGTCTGGCACCGACTCGCTGCCGGCCGCCATGCTGCGCTGCATTTGACCGCGGCCCTCGGCGGTGCTCTGAAAGGTGCGAGCCAGGGCCGGGTCTTCGGCATACAGCCGGGCCAGGCCGGCCTGCATGGCAGGCTGGTCGATGGCCTTGCGATCCAGGGCCCGCGGCCCCAGGCCCAGCGTGGCCACCGGCGCCGGACCGGCCAGGATGCGCGGCGGCGTGGCGCCCATGTTCAGCGCTCGGGTGGGGCCGGCCGAACCCGGCAACTGTGCGACCAGGCGGTTCATCCAGCCATCCGGCGTGCTCTTGCGGCCCGGGGTGCCAGATTCCAGATAGTCCTGTGCATCGAAGTGCGAGCGCGTTGGGTCCGGCGAGCCGCTGGCATGGACGAAGCCAAGGCTGCCCTCCGACCAGAAGGGCATCAGCGGCGCCAGCGCCGGGTGCAGCCCGAACAGCGAATCCAAGCGGAGCACCCCGCCCTCGGTGCCCGGGCTGCCCAAGGCCAGGCTGGGCCGGGCCGCCGCGTAGGCCGGGTCACCCCATGGCGCGACCACGCTCAGGCCGTCGACGGCGCCACGCAGCAGGATCACCACCAGCTTGCGGCGGCTGCTGGCGGGCTGGGCCATGGCCCTGGGGCTCAGGCCGGCCAGGCTCAGGCCCGCCAAACCGTGGCGCAGAACAAAGTGACGTCGACTCAGTTCAGTCATGGTGCGTGCATCCTCTTGCAGCAAAGCGATCCAACGACAGCGCGCTCAGCGCCGCATCCATTCAGGGCTGCCCAGCAGCAGGGCCAGCTGCAGCTCGGCCGGCTCCTGGGCCAACACGCTGCGCGTGTGTTCGCTGAGCAAAGGCGCCAGGGTCTTGAGCAGGCTGCCGCCCTGCCGGGACGCGCGCTCCACACCGGCTGTGCGCTCGTTCAAACGGCTCAGCCACTGGACCCGCTGGGACAGGGCCTCCGGGTTCATCCAGGCCGAGGCCAGGTTCTTGTAGCCATCGGGCGTGGCGGCGCCGTACAGCGGCATGCCGCTCTGCGCCAGCGCACCCAGCAGGGGCTGCATGTCCTGGGGCTGGGCGTCGAGCACACGCAGGCTGGAGAGCAGAAACTGGTAGGGCGTCTTGAACTTGCTGCGCAGATGCTCGCGCTGCCAGAAATGCTCGCTGCCGAGCAAAGTTTGCACCCAAGCCCGCAGATCACCGCCGCTGGCCAGAAAGCTGCGGCTCAGCTGGGCGACCAGCGCCTCGGGCGGCTCGTCGGCGACAAAGGCCTGGGCCAGCTTGAAGCTCAGATGGCGGGCGGTGGCCGGGTGGCTGGCCAGCACATCGAGCGCCCATTCGCCCTCGGCCTGACCGCGCGCCGTGACCGGCCGGCCCAGCCACTGCTTGGAGCCGTTGTCGTGGCGGCGCGGCGCGAACTCGAACAGATCGCCGCTGCCCTGCCGCCCCAGCGCCCCCCGCACGTCCACCGTCCAGCCGGTCAGCATGCGGGCCAGCTCGGTGACATCCGCCTGGCTGTAGCCACCGTCCACGCCCAGGGTGTGCAGCTCCATCAGCTCGCGGGCGTAGTTTTCATTGAGGCCGCGCGGCCGCGCCACTTGTTCGTCACCCAGACGAGCGGGCGGGCGGAAACCCGGCGCCACGCTCTGGGCGTTGTCCAGATAGAACAGCATGGCCGGGTGCTTGGCCGTGGCGCCCAGCATCTGGCGGAAGCGCCCCCAGATATGGGGCCGAATCGCCTCGCGCTCGTAGCTGCCGACCAGGGCGGCCACCGGCCCCTTGCCGGCGAAGACATTGAAGTGGTTGAACCAGAACTCCAGCAGCTGCTCCTCCAGCTGGGCCGAGCTGTGCAGGGCGCGCAGCAGGCGTTGCTCGGCCGCCTGAGCCAGGATGGGGCGCACCAGCTCGCGGCGGGCCTCCTGGGCACTCACCACACCTGCCGCGCCATTCGACGCACCATTCTCTGCACCCTTCGCCGCCGCTTCGCCGGCCTTGTCCAGGCGCGCCAGGCGGCGCGCCTCCTGGTACCGGCCCAGCAGGGCAGCCTGGCTGAGCGACACCGTATCCAACCCCTGCAGCCGAGCCTGCACCGACTCAGGCAAGACCTGCCCCCCTGCGCTGCCGCGCAGCTGCGCGGCCAGGAACTGCTCGAGCCAGGCCTCAGGCCCCAGGCGCTGCAACGCCGCCAGATCGGCTGGCCGCGGCCCGTAGCTCAGGCGGCACAGCGCGTGGACGGCCCGCTCCTGAGCCGTCAGGGGCTGCGCCAGCGGCTCGGACGGGCGGGCTTGTGCGAACACCGACCGCCATGTACCCGCCCAGGCGGCCAGGCCGCCCCAGGCCGCTGCTTGCAATCCAGATCGTCGAGACATCAACACGGCACGCTCCATCGGCCCAGACCCAGGCCCGGCCGCCATCATCTGGCACGTGAGGCTGCGCCAGCGTGTCTGATTTGCAAAGATGTGCAAGCGAATGGCGCCGGCTTGGGCCTGCGCCCACTGGCATAGGATGAGCCACCGCGATTCAGGCCCCGCCGCCCGCTGCCATGTTCGAACCTGCTGCCCCAACCGTCGTCCCCACGCCCAGCCCAACCCAGCGCCTGCACGCCTTGTTCGAGGCCTGCTGGGAACGCGAGCTGGCCGAGAACCCGCTGCAGGCCAGCTATATCGGCGACCCGCGTTTCAATGCGCTCTGGCCCGATCTGTCCGAGGAGGCGCAGGCGCGCAGCGAGGCCGCCAACCGCGCGGCCCTGGCCGAGCTCGAGGCCATAGCGGCGGCCGGCCTGCCCGAGAGCGAGCGGCTCAATGCGGAGCTGTTCCGCCACGAGTTGCGCACCCGGCTCGATGTCCTGCCCTTCCATCCGCTCGCCTGGGCGATCTCCGCGCGCGAGGGCCCGCAGGCCCTCAACGAAGTGGCCGAGCTGATGCCGCTGGACATAGCGGCCGACTTCGAGGTTTGGCTGCAGCGCCTGCGCGGCCTGCCCAACTACCTGCAGCAGTACGGCGAGTTGCTGGAGCGCGCCGCCGCCAGCGGCCGCACCCAGCCGCGCATCTTGATGGAACGCGTGCTGCCTCAGCTGGACGGCCAGTGCGTCAGCGAACCCGAGCTGAGCCCCTTCTTCAGCGCCTTCCGCCAACTGCCGGCGCGCATCGCGCCCGAGGAGGCCGAGGCCCTGCAGGCAGAAGCGCGCCAGGTGATCGCCGAAGCCGTGCTGCCGGCCTACCAGCACTTTCGCCGCCTGTTCGCCGAGCGCTATCTGCCGGCCTGCCGCGAGAGCGTGGGCATCTGGGACAGCCCGGACGGCAAGGCCTACTACGCCAACCGCATCGCCTTCCACACCAGCACCACGCTCAGCGCCGAGGACATCCACGCCATCGGCCTGGCCGAGGTGGGCCGCATCCAGGCCGAGATGCAGGCGGTGATGGACGAGCTGGGTTTCGAAGGCAGCCAGCCCGAGTTCTTCGAGCAGCTGCGCAGCGACCCGCGCCACTACTGCGGCAGCGAAGACGAGCTCTTCTGCGCCTATGTGATGGCGGCCAAAAAGATCGAGCCCGAGCTGCCCAAGCTCTTCGGCCGGCTGCCACGCATGCCTTACGGTGTGCGGCCGATTCCCATGAGCAGCGCTCCCAACACCACGGCGGCCTACTACAGCGCCCCGTCCGATGACGGCCGCCGCGCCGGTTACTACTACGTCAACCTCTACCGGCCGGAGATGCGGCCCAAGTTCGAGATCGAGGTGCTGACCAGCCACGAGGCCATGCCCGGCCATCACCTGCAACTGGCCCTGGCTCAGGAGCTGGGCGAGCTGCCCAAGTTCCGCCGCTTTGCCGGCTACAACGCCTACCTGGAGGGCTGGGCGCTCTACAGCGAGCGCCTGGGCTATGAGCTGGGGCTCTACCAAGACCCCTACTCGCGCTTCGGCCAGCTCAGCTACGACATGTGGCGCGCCGTGCGCCTGGTGCTGGACACCGGCCTGCATGCCATGGGCTGGAGCCGCGAGCAGGCGATCGACTACTTCCGCGCCCAAGCCCCCAAGAGCGAGCTGGACATCGTCAACGAGGTAGACCGCTACATCGGCTGGCCCGGCCAGGCCCTGTCCTACAAGATCGGCCAGCTGCACATGCTGGCCCTGCGGGCGCGGGCCGAGCGGGCCTTGGGCGAAGGCTTCGATCTGCGTGCCTTCCACGACATGCTGCTGGACAGCGGCGCCCTGCCCCTGGATCTGCTGGAGCGCAAGGTCAGCGACTGGCTGGCCGGCCTGCAGTTTTCCAGCGAAACGCCGAAAACCCTGAAGTCCGTCTGAGCCGGCAAGGCCTGACCCTGCGTCTTCTCAAACCGAGAAGCCTCGCTTGCTGGTTAAATGGCTGTCGCAATGCCCGGGCACACTGGACACACAAGCATCCTTCCAAGGAGACAAGAGCAATGACCGACCCCCAAGAAGCGCTGCAAAGCGAACGCATCGACACCGTGCTGGCCCTGGCCGCCAGCCGCCCGCTGGCCGCCGAGCACAAGGGCTTGATCGAGAGCTTTGGCCGCGAGTATTTCGCCCGCCTCGACCCGGAAGACCTGCTGGCCCGCACGCCCGAGGATTTGCTCGGCGCCCTGCTTTCGCATCTGCAGTTCGGCGCCAAGCGCCTGCCCGGTCAGACCCTGGTGCGGGTGCAGAGCCCGGCAGTCGCCGAGCATGGCTGGGCCTCGCGCCACTCGGTCATCGACATCGTCAATGACGACATGCCCTTTCTGGTCGACACCACGACCATGGAGATCAATCGGCAAGGCCTGACCCTGCACCTGATCATCCACCCGATTTTTGCCGTCGAGCGCGATGCAGCCGGCCAGCTCAAGGCCATCGGGCCGCGCCGCGAAGGCGCCGAGGCCAGCGGCCAGCGCGAATCCTGGATGCATATCGAGGTGGACCGCATCATCGACGCCCAGCAGCGCCAGGAGCTGGTCGCCGGCATTGAGCGCGTGCTGGCCGATGTGCGCACCGCCGTCGAGGACTGGAAGCCCATGGTCGGCCGCCTGCGCCAGGTGATCGATGAGCTGAACCAGGCCCCGGCCAGTCTGCGCGCCGCCCACATCAAGGAAAGCGTGGCTTTTCTGGAATGGCTGGCCGATGACCACATCACCCTGCTGGGCTACCGCTGCCACGACCTGGTCTTCGACCAGGATGGCAAGGAAGCCCTGAGCCTGCAGCCCGGCAGTGGCCTGGGCCTGCTGCGAGAAACCGAGCAAGAGAAACTCTCGACCGGCTACTCCCTGCTGCCGGCCAATGCCCGCGCCATGGCGCGGGCGCCCGAACCGACCGTGATGGTCACCAAGGCCAACACCCGCTCCACCGTGCACCGCGCCGGCTACACCGATTACGTCGGCATCAAGCGCTACAACGCGGCCGGCGAGGTGATCGGCGAGCACCGCTTCATCGGCCTCTTCACCTCCACCGCCTACAGCGCCCGCGTCTCCGAGACGCCCATCCTGCGCAGCCGCGTCGGCGCCATCACCACGCGCGCCGGCCTGCCGCCGGGCGGCCATCTGGCCAAGGCCTTGCAGCACATCCTGGAGACCTACCCGCGCGACGACCTCTACCAGATCTCGGACGACGAGCTCTACGAAACCGCCCTGGGCATCCTGGCCCTGGGCGAGCGCCAGCGCCTGCGCCTGTTCGTCTGCCGCGATCCTTTCGAGCGCTTCTTCAGCTGCCTGGTCTATGTGCCACGCGAGGCCTACTCGACCGATATGCGCATCAAGTTCCAGCGCATCCTGATGCAGGTCTTCAGCGGCACCAGTGCCGAGTTCGATGTGCAGCTCAGCGATGCCGTGCTGGCCCGCATCCACTTCACCGTGCGCACCACGCCTGGGCAAGTGCCGCTGTACGAGCGCCGTGACATCGAGGCCAAGCTGACCGCCGCCGCCCGCCGCTGGGACGACGACCTGCGCGACGCCCTGATCGATGCCGAGGGCGAGGCCCGTGGCCTGGAACTGTTCAAGCGCTGGGGCGCCGGCTTCCCGGCCGGCTACCGCGAGCGCGTCAGCGCCCGCGCCGCCGTGCCCGATGTGCTGAAGATCGCCGGCCTGAACGGCGACAACCCGCTGGCCCTGGCCCTCTACCGCCCCTTGGGCGGCGAGGCGGGCAGCCTGGGCTTCAAGGTCTATCGCCGCGGCGCCTCGGTGGTGCTGTCCGACAGCCTGCCCATGCTGGAGCACATGGGCGTGCGCGTGCTCGGCGAGTACAACCACCGCATCCTCGACGCCGCTGGTGCCGATGCCGCGGACGGCAGCGACAGCGTGTCCCTGCACGATTTCCAGCTGCAGGCCGCCGTGTCCGACGAGATCGAGCCCGAGGCCTTGTCCAAGCTGTTCGAGGACACCTTCGCCCGGGTCTTCCGCGGCGAGGTCGAGAACGACGATTTCAACCGTCTGGTGCTGCGCGCGGGCCTAGCCAGCGACGAGATCGTGGTGCTGCGCGCCTACGCCAAATACCTGCGCCAGATCGGCTTTGCGCTCTCGCAGGCCAGCATCGAGGCCACGCTGGCGGCGCACCCGCGCATCGCCCGCATGCTGGTGGGCCTGTTCAAGCTGCGCTTCGACCCCGAGGCCCATGACGCCGCTGGCGCCACCGCCCAGGTCAACGCCATCGAGAAGGCGCTGGAGAAGGTCTCCAATCTGCAGGAAGACCGGGTGCTGCGCCAGCTGCTGGCCCTGATCCTGGCCACGCTGCGCACCAATTTCTGGCGCACCGGCATCGGCCACTCGGGCGCGCCGGGCGCACGCCGCAGTTTCGTCAGCTTCAAGCTGGACTCGGCCAAGGTGCCGGGCCTGCCCGAGCCGCGGCCGCTGTACGAGATCTTTGCCTACTCGCCGCGCTTCGAAGGCATTCACCTGCGCGGCGGCAAGGTCGCCCGTGGCGGCCTGCGCTGGTCTGATCGACCGGAAGACTTCCGCACCGAAGTGCTGGGCCTGGTCAAGGCGCAGATGGTCAAGAACACCGTCATCGTGCCGGTGGGCAGCAAGGGCGGCTTTGTGCTGAAAAAGGCGCCACCGTCCAGCGAGCGCGAGGCCTTCATGAAGGAAGGCGTGGCCTGCTACCAGGACTATCTGCGCGCCCTGCTCGACCTGACCGACAACTACGCGGGGGGTCAGGTCGTGCCACCGCCCCAGGTGCTGCGCATGGACGAGGACGACCCCTACCTCGTGGTTGCCGCCGACAAGGGCACGGCCACTTTCTCCGACTACGCCAACGCGGTCAGCGCCGAATACGGCCACTGGCTGGGCGACGCTTTTGCCTCGGGCGGCTCGATCGGCTATGACCACAAGGCCATGGGCATCACCGCCCGCGGCGCCTGGGAGTCGGTCAAACGCCATTTCCGCGAGATGGGCCTGGACACACAGAGCCAGGAGTTCACCGTGGTCGGCGTGGGCGATATGTCGGGCGATGTGTTCGGCAACGGCATGCTGCTGTCGCCGCACATCCGCCTGGTGGCCGCCTTTGACCACCGCCATGTCTTCATCGACCCGAATCCCGATGCGGCCAAGAGCTTTGCCGAGCGCGACCGGCTGTTCAAGCTGCCGCGCTCCAGCTGGGCCGACTACGACGCCAGCCTGATCTCGGACGGTGGCGGGGTCTGGGCACGCTCGGAAAAGTCGATCCCGATCTCGCCGCAGGCGCGCGCCGTGCTGGGCATCGAGGCCGAGCGCTTGGCGCCAACCGAGCTGCTCAGCGCCATCCTCAAGGCGCCCGTGGACCTGCTCTACAACGGCGGCATCGGCACCTACATCAAGAGCAGCGGCGAAAGCCATGCCGATGTCGGCGACCGGGCCAACGATGCCTTGCGCATCAACGGCGCCGACTTGCGCTGCAAGGTGGTGGCCGAAGGTGGCAATCTGGGCTGCACCCAACGCGGCCGGGTCGAGGCGGCGCTGCATGGCGTGCGCATCAACACCGACGCGATCGACAACTCGGCCGGCGTGGACACCTCAGACCATGAGGTCAACATCAAGATCTTGCTGGGTCTGGCCACCGGCGACGGCGAGATGACGGCCAAGCAGCGCAATGCCCTGCTGCCGCAGATGACGGACGATGTCGCCGCCCTGGTGCTGCGTGACAACTACTTCCAGACCCAGGCCCTGTCGATTGCCCGACGCCAAGGCGTCAGCCTGATCGACTCGCAGGCGCGCTTCATCCGCTTCCTAGAGCGCAATGGTCAGCTCAACCGCGCCATCGAGTTCCTGCCCACCGACGATGAGATCAAGGAACGCAAAGCCCGTGGCGTGGGCCTGACCAGCCCCGAGTTGGCCGTGCTGCTGGCCTACAGCAAGATGTGGCTGTCCGATCAGCTGATGAGTTCGGACCTGCCCGAGGACGCCTGGATCGGCACTGCTCTGGCGCGCTATTTCCCGCCCCTGCTGCGCGAGAAGTTCGCGGCCCTGATTCCGCGCCACCCGCTCAAGCGCGAAATCATCGTCACCCATGTGCTGAACAGCATGCTCAACCGCGTGGGCGCGACCTTTGTGCACCGCCTGAGCGAATCGACCGGCGCCAAGCCGGCGCAGATCGTGCGCGCCTACCTGGCCACCCGCGAGGTCTTCGGCTTTGTGCCCCTGTGGCTGCAGATCGAGGCTCTGGACAACAAGGTGCCCGATGAGGTGCAGGCCGAGCTGATCAACGAGCTGGGCCGCCTGGGCAGCCATGCCACCACCTGGTTCCTGCGCTCACGCCGCCTGGCCGAGCCCATGGAGCAGGTGTTCCAGCGCTTCACGCCGGCGGTGGATGCCTTGCGTGCCCGCGTGCAAGCCCAGGCCCTGCAATCGCCACGCGCCGAAGCCTGGGTGGCCGCCGGTGTGCCGAGCGAGTTGGCGCAGGCCGTGATCACGGCCGAGGCCTTGTTCGCCGCCCTGGACATTGCCGAGATTGCCGACGCAACGCAACAGCCCCTGGGCGAAGTGGCCGATGTGCATGCCAGCCTGGGCGAACGCCTGGGCCTGGCCCGCCTGCGCCAGCAGATCGACGCCCTGCCGACCGACAGCTACTGGCAGACGCAAGCCAAGGCCGCGCTGGGCGACGATCTGGCCGGCCTGCAACGCCAGATCGCCCACGATGTACTGAGCCATGCCGGCGAGCAAAAGCTGAGCGCCTGGGAGCAAAGCAACCAGGCCGCGCTGGAACGCGCCCAACGCCTGCTGGCCGAACTCAGCGAGGCCAAGGGCGTGGACCTGGCCATGCTGTCGGTCGCCCTGCGAGAACTGCGCAACCTGGCCTGAGCTTTCTTGCGGCCATGACAAAGCCCCGCCCGGGCAAGCAGCCTGGGCGGAGTTTGTTTCTGTACCGTCAGGTTGGATCGACGGGCCGTTTTGCTCGCTGCACAGAGCAGCCACTCGGTGTTCTCGTGAGGCCCTGCAGCCCGTGCCGCTGCCGGGCTCATGGTTCCGGGGTCGGCCCTGGCGGGCCGACTTCCCTGCGCTGCTCGCGCCTCGGGGCTGGCGCATAACTCACTTCGCTCCCTGCGTTCGCTTCGTTCAGACAGAAGCGCCAAGTCAGAACTTGAAGCGCGCGTACCCGCGCGCGCCCCGAGGCGCTGTGCTGCTCGGCCCGGCACAAATCGCCCGGCAGCGGCACGGGCTGCAGGGCGCTTGCATCGCGGTCGATCTGCCCCTTCCACGGTGGAGGACACCACTTCCGGAGGTGGCTCGGCTCGCCGACGGGCGATTTGTGCGCGGCCGAGGGCGCAGCGGAGCGGCTCAGGCGCGCGCCGAAGCTTGCTTCAAGCGCGCTTCAAGCTCTGACTCGGCGCCACTGTTTGACCACAGTGAGCGCAGCGAACGGAGGGAGTTTGGCGCCGCTGAGCCGCGGAGTGAGCACCGAGGGGAGTCGGCTCAAAGAGCCGACCCGCGAACCATGAGCCCGGCGGCGGGCCGGGCCACCGCAGCGAGAAAGATCAATCAAGACAGCGGAGGTCCGCAATGTGCCTATTCTGTTGAAAAAGTCGCTGATCGGCTCGAAGGCGACGTTGCGGAAGGGAAGGCGAAGGCGCTCAACTCACCTTTTCTTCGTCTGAACCAGGTCTTTCGACCCGGTTTTGAGGTTAATCGATGGGGTTTCGCCTCAAGCGGGCGTAGCTGTGCCTTGAGTTGGTGGACCTTGCGGCACCCGCATCGCCAAACGACGCAGGTTTTGTACTGCCGCAGCCATCGTGAACTCGTCCATCGCGCCACTAAGTCCTCGCAGGCGCAAGCGATCCAGCCGCAGGATTCGCTTCAGGTGGGCAAACAGCATTTCCACCTTCTTGCGTTGGCAACGTGAGCGCTCGTACTGTTCGGTGGTGGCAATCTTGCGCCCTACGTCCCGTGCGGCTTCGTGAACGCTGCGAACGATCTTGCGCATAGGGGTGGTGGGGCAGCAGCGCTGCTTCTCGGGGCAGTTGGCGCAATCTTGTTGGCTCGCACGGTAAATCACAGTGTCGGCCTTGGTGATGTGACTGCGCTCAATCTTGAAGACGCGCCACTGGCTGCGCAGCGGGCGACCTTGTGGGCAGGTGTATTCCTTGGCCTGCTCGTCCCAAGTGAACTCGTTGCTTGAGAGCGTGCCGTCATCGCGCTGCGTGCGATCCCAGACGGGCACATGGGGTTCGATGCCCTTTTCGTCCACCATCCAACTCAGCATGGGCGCCGTGCCGTAGGCCGTGTCGCCGATCAACCGCTCGGGCTTGAGGCCGAACTGCTCCTGCACTCGATCAACCATCAGTTTGGTCGACTCGACCTCGGCGGTGCGGTGGGCCGGCGTGGCCTGGACATCCATGATCACGCCATGCTCGGCATCGATGAGGTAATTCGTCGAGTAGGCGAAGAACGCGGGGCCGCCCGTCGCCGCCGTCCAACTTGCTTGTGGGTCGGTCAGCGAAATCTTCTTGGGTAGGACCTTGCCAAGGGCTTCGGCATCTAATCCTTCCAGGTACTCGCGCACGGCGCGTGTGCTCAGTGCTGGATCTTTCCAGTCAACCGACTCGGTGCCAGCCACACCACGCTGGCTGCTGGCATCGGCCTCCACGATGCTGGCATCTACTGCAAAGCCCTCAGCCTTGACGAGGCCGGCTGCCATACAGCGACGCACGACCTCATCGAACAACCAACGGAACACGCCGCTGTCACGGAAGCGCCCATGGCGATTCTTCGAGAAAGTGGAGTGATCGGGTACGGCGTCTTCCAGGCTCAGTCGGCAGAACCAACGGTAGGCCAAGTTCAAGTGCAACTCCTCGCACAGGCGGCGCTCGGAGCGGATGCCATAGCAGTACCCGACGACCAACATGCGCAGCATCAACTCAGGGTCGATGGACGGGCGGCCGATCTGGCTGTAATGCTCGGCCAGGTGCTCACGCAGGCCAGCGAAGTCAAGGCAGCGATCAATGCCGCGCAGCAGATGATTCTGGGGAATGTGGTCTTCGAGGTTGAACGAATAGAACAACCGATCTTGCCCGCTCGCTTGTCGTCCCATCATCTCGACGCCCTCCAAGATTCGACCGGCTAACACTCAAATTGTACGGTGCACAAGCGGGTCGAGGTAGGGACTTTTTCAACAGAATATGCCGATTGCTGCCTCCAAACTCGCTTCTCATCGCCCCGGCGTGAAGATCTGATCGAACACACCACCGTCGGCAAAATGGGTCTTCTGCGCCGTGCGCCAGCCGCCGAAAACCTCATCGACCGTGATCAGCTTGCTTTGCTTGAATTGCTTGGCATAACGCGCAGCCACCTTGACATCGCGCGGGCGGTAGAAATGGCGTGCTGCAATATCCTGGCCTTCCGGCGTGTAGAGAAACTCCAGATAAGCCTGCGCCTGCTTGCGTGTGCCGCGCTTGTCCACCACCTTGTCCACCACGGACACCGGCGGCTCGGCCAGGATGCTGAGGCTGGGCGTCACGATCTCGAACTTGTCAGCACCCAGCTCCTTCTGCGCCAGACAGGCCTCGTTCTCCCAGAAGATCAGCACATCGCCAATGCCACGTTCCGTGAAGGTGGTCAGCGAGCCGCGCGCGCCCGAGTCCAACACCTTGGTATTGGCATAAATGCGTTTGACGAAGGCCTTGGCCGATTCGGCATTGCCGCCCGGCTGGCTCAGGGCAAAAGCCCAGGCTGCCAGATAGTTCCAGCGCGCGCCGCCCGAGGTCTTGGGATTGGGGGTGATCACATCCACGCCGCAGCGAGCCAGGTCCGGCCAGTTGCTGATGTGCTTGGGGTTGCCCTTGCGCACCAGGAAGACGATGGTCGAGGTGTGAGGGCTGGCATTGTTGGGCAGGCGCTTCTGCCAATCCACAGGCAGCAGTTTGCCCGCGTCATGCAGAGCGTCGATGCCATAGGCCAGGGACAGGGTCACGACGTCGGCTTCGAGGCCGTCAATCACCGAGCGCGCCTGCTTGCCCGAACCACCATGCGATTGCTTGACCGTCAAGGTCTCGCCGGTCTTGGCTTTCCAGTGCTTGGCAAAGGCGTTGTTGAATTCCTGATACAGCTCACGGGTCGGGTCGTAGGACACATTGAGCAGGGTGGTTTGAGCCTGAGCCAAGCCAGCGCCGCCCAGTGCGGCAGCGGCAGCCCAAACGGAAAGAGTACGACGCAAGAGGTTCATGGCAGGCAAAGGCTTCAAGGCAGCGCAAAGAGGTGAAGGGATGCGCCGGACTGTAGGTAGGGGGCCCCGGGCCGCAAACAAGAAGAATCGGTTTGCTTATGCAAAAAACGAGCAAGCTCTGAATGTGCCGATAGCCAGCGAATAAGCCGAGGAACGATCCTGGGGTTGGGCCTGATGCAAGCTCTTACAGGCTCCAGCCCGTTCGGTGGCTTCAGCGGGAATTCACCGCCGTTTTTCAGGGTTAGCACCATGCCCGAACGCGGCCCCTGAACGCACCATCGCCAGCCGCAAGAACAGCGATCGATCCGCAGCTCTTGCAAGCCCTGACCCTCTGCACAGCCCCATGAACAGGGACTTCAGCTCGGATCAGGCTGTTCATCCCCAACCGGAGATCTGCGATGACCTACCGCCGTACCCCCCGCAACACCCCACACCCAGTTTCACTCGCCAGACTAAGCGCGCGCCTGACCCTGGCCGCCAGCCTCGGGCTGCTCGCGGGCGGAAGCTTCGCCCAGACGGCCGCCAGCGGCGTCGCGGCCAAACCCGACGAAGCCACGCCTCAGATCGTGGGCGGCACCGTGACCACGCCCTACTCCCGCCCCTACCAAGTGGCGCTGCTCATGAACGGCCGCCAGGGTTGCGGCGGCACCCTGATCAGCCCGAACTGGGTGCTGACGGCTGCGCACTGCGTGGACGGCGCATCCACCGCCAGCCTGACGGTGCAGGTCGGCGCGCACAGCATCAGCCGGCGCGATGGGCAGAACATCCGGGTCAGCCAGATCATCAGCCACGAGAACTGGCGCGGCGCGCAAGGCATCCGCTCCGGCTGGGACATTGCCGTGCTTCGCCTGGCCAGCCCCGCACCGGCCAACATCACGCCGGCCAAGCTGCCCACCGCGGCGATCGAATCGCAAATCGCGGGCGTGGGCCGCTATGTCACCGTGTCTGGCTGGGGCCTGACCAGCAACGGCGGCAGCCCCAGCGATGTGCTGCGTGAGGTCAACCTGCCGGTGCTGAGCAACTCCACCTGCAGCAGCGAGATGGCCTTCAACCTGCCAGCCTCGGTGATCTGCGGCGGCGGCACCGGCGGCGTGTCGGCCTGCAACGGTGACAGCGGTGGTCCGTTTGCGGCCAGCGCCAACGGCAAGTTCTACAGCATCGGTACGGTCAGCTGGGGCAACTCCTGCCGCGGCGCGACGGTGTTCACACGAACCAGCAGCTATCTCGACTGGATCGCCCAGCGAACCGGCGTGCGCCCGGACACCGATGTGCCGCCCGACCAGGCACCTGTGGCCCGCTTCAACGCCACCGTCACCGGGCTCAACGTTGTCTTCAGCGATGCCTCCACCGACGACAAGGGCATCAGCCGCTGGGCATGGAACTTCGGTGATGGCAGCAGCTCCACCCAGTCCTCGCCCAACCATGCCTACGCAAGCGCAGGCAGCTATACCGTGACCTTGACGGTCACGGACACGGCCAACCAAAGCAACACCAGCTCGCAAGTGCTGCGCGTGGGCGGTGGCGGAGACACAGGCTGCGGCGGTGTGGCGGCCTGGAGCGCCACCAAGCTGTACGCCATTCGCGATGTGGTCAGCTACAAGGGCAAAAAGTACCAGGCCATCTGGTGGTCGCAAGCCGCGCAGCCGGACATCTACAGCAACGTCTGGTCCGCGCAAGGCAGCTGCAACTGAGCGGGCCTCGCCTTTGGCGAGCTGCCCCTGGCATTGAGCCCCGCCACGCTGCGTGAGCCGGGGCTCGTGCGCCACGGGGCCAGGAGGTCGCCTGCATGCGGGGCGGCCTCCTCCGCTTTGAAGGGCTACTCGCTGCTGTCATCAAGACAGGCTCACAATCAGCCTCCATCTCCCAGGAGGCATTGATGACCGAATCCACGCCCATCGAGCAGCAAGCAGCGCCCGGATCCGCACAAGCGGCACATCCCTTCGCCCACACCCTGCGCCACTTCGAGTTCGGCAAGGCTCGCAGCGGCCGCTTGTTCTCGCTGCCGGCCTTGAGCGTGCAGTTCCCGCAGATCACGCGGCTGCCGGTCAGCCTGCGCATCATGCTGGAGTCCTTGCTGCGCCACTGCGGCGAGCCGGGCGTGACGCCCGAGCATGTGGCCCAGCTGGCGCAATGGCAGCCGGTGTCGGCCGAGCCGCGCAGCCTGGAGATCCCCTTCCCCGTGGCCCGCGTGGTGCTGCAGGATTTCACCGGCGTGCCCCTGCTGGCCGACCTGGCCGCCATGCGCGATGTCGCCACCAGCCTCGGCCTGCCCGCCAAGAACATCGAGCCCCTGGTGCCGGTGGACCTGGTGGTGGACCACTCGGTGATGATTGACCACTACGGCAGCGCCGACGCGCTGGACCTGAACATGAAACTGGAATTCCAGCGCAACCGCGAGCGTTACCAGTTCATGAAATGGGGCATGCAGGCCTTTGACACCTTCCGCGTCGTGCCGCCCGGCTTCGGCATCGTCCACCAGGTGAACCTGGAGTATCTGGCGCGCGGCGTGCACAAAAGCGGCCCCAAGGACGACAAGGGCGCCAAGCTCTACTACCCCGACAGCCTGGTCGGCACCGACAGCCACACCACCATGATCAACGGCATCGGCGTGGTCGGCTGGGGCGTGGGCGGCATCGAGGCGGAAGCCGCCATGCTGGGCCAACCGGTCTATGTGCTGACGCCCGATGTGGTCGGCTTCGAGCTGCGCGGCGAGCTGCGCGAGGGCGTCACCGCCACCGACCTGGTGCTCAGCGTCACCGAGATCTTGCGGCGCGAGAAAGTGGTCGGCCAGTTCGTCGAGTTCTACGGCCCTGGTGTGGCCCGCCTGAGCGTGCCTGACCGCGCCACCATCGCCAATATGGCGCCCGAGTACGGCGCCACCATGGGCTTCTTCCCGGTGGACGAGAAAACCCTGGACTACTTCCGCGGCACTGGCCGCACCGGCCGCGAGATCGCCGCCTTCGAAGCTTATTTCCGCGCCCAGGGCCTGTTCGGCATCCCCGGCACGCCCGAGGCCTCGCCCGAGCTGCAGCAGATCGAATACAGCCGCCGCATCGTGCTCGACCTGGGCCAGGTCACGCCCTCGCTGGCCGGCCCCAAGCGGCCGCAGGACCGCATCGAAATCACCCACCTGAGCCAGCGTTTTGCCGAACTCTTCAGCTCGACGGACAGCGCCAGCGGTTTCAACCAGCCGGCCGAAAAGCTCACGCAGAGCTTCCCCACCCGCAGCGGCCTGGCCCTGCGCAATGGCGATGTGCTGATCGCCGCCATCACCTCCTGCACCAACACCTCCAACCCCAGCGTGATGCTGGCCGCCGGCCTGCTGGCCAAAAAGGCGGTGGAGGCCGGCCTGCGCGTGGCCCCGCACATCAAGACCTCGCTGGCCCCGGGCTCGCGCGTGGTCACCGAGTACTTGCAAGTGACCGGCCTGCTGCCCTATCTGGAGCAGCTGGGCTTCAATGTGGCGGCCTATGGCTGCACCACCTGCATCGGCAATGCCGGCGACCTGACGGCCGAGATCAACGAAACCATCACGGCCAATCAGCTCATCTGCGCCGCCGTGCTCTCGGGCAACCGCAACTTCGAGGCCCGCATCCACCCCAACCTCAAGGCCAACTTCCTGGCCTCGCCGCCCCTGGTGCTGGCCTATGCCCTGGCCGGCAATGTGCAGGTGGACCTGATGACCGAACCGGTGGGCCGCAACAGCGAAGGCCGCGAGATCTTCCTGGGCGACATCTGGCCGCACAGCGATGAAGTCCATGCCCTACTCAGCCAGGCCATGAACCCCAAGACCTTCCGCGCCAACTACGAGCAGGTGGAGCGCAAGCCCGGCAAGCTCTGGAAGCAGATCGAAGGCGTCAGCGGCGACAGCTACGACTGGCCCAGCAGCAGCTACATCGCCCGCCCGCCCTTCTTCGCCGGCTTCGAGATGCAGCCCCCGCAAAGCGGCGCAGCTGGCGCAGGCAGCGCAGGCGGCGTGCAGGGCGCCCGCATCATGGCCTTGTTCGGCGACTCCATCACCACCGACCACATCTCGCCCGCCGGCTCCATCAAGGCCAGCTCACCGGCCGGGCTCTACCTGCAGGCCCAAGGCATCAAGGCCGTTGACTTCAACAGTTACGGCAGCCGCCGCGGCCACCACGAGGTGATGATGCGCGGCACCTTTGCCAACGTCCGCATCAAGAACCTGATGCTGCCACCCGGCCCCGACGGCCAGCGCATCGAAGGCGGCCTGACCCTGCAGCAGCCCGGCGGCGAGCCCCGCCCCATCTACGACGCCGCCATGGCCTACCAGGCGGCCGGCGTGCCGACCGTGATCTTTGCCGGCGAGGAATACGGCACCGGCTCCAGCCGCGACTGGGCAGCCAAGGGCACGGCGCTGCTGGGCATCAAGGCCGTGGTGGCTCGCTCCTTCGAGCGCATCCACCGCGCCAACCTGGTCGGCATGGGCGTGCTGCCCCTGCAGTTCCTGCCCGGCGAGAGCTGGCAAAGCCTGGGCCTGCGCGGCGATGAAGTCATCGATATCGTCATCGACGGCGAGCTGACACCGCAGCGCCAGGCCGAGCTGCGCATCCACCGCGCCGATGGCACACAGCGCAGCGCCCCGCTGCTGCTGCGCATCGACACACCGATCGAGGTGCTGTACTACCAGCACGGCGGCATCCTGCCCTTTGTGCTGCGCGACTTGCTGCGGGCTTGAAAAATGGACGGGGGAAAGGCGCCCGTCGGTCCGCCCGCTCGCTCGCCCAGCCGGGCTCAGCCGCCCAGCACGCCGTCCAGGCTCTGGCCTTGCGAGGCCAGCCAGGCCTCCAGCGCCGGCAGCAGCGGGCCCAGGCGCTCGTCCACCGCAGCGCGCACCGTGTCCACCATGACCTGGGTCTGGCGCTCGATCTCGATGTGCAGGGCTGCGCCCACGCCCTTTTCGGCGAAGGTGGTCATGCGCAGGGTTTCGGGGATCAGCCAGACCTCGAACCAGCCCGAGCCGTCGCGCTCGCGGCCGGCTTCGGCCACGGTCAGGCTGGCGCCGTTCACCGCGATATAGCCTTTGGCGAAGATGTAGCGCATCCACGGCGCGGGCACGCCGATGCGGATGACATGGTTGTTCTCGGGCTGGCGGATGGCCTGCACCGTGGCCATGAAATCGACGTGGCCGGACAGCGGGTGGCCGCCGATCTCGGCGCCGTCGCGCGCGGCGCGCTCGACATTGAGCCGGCTGCCCGGCTGCAGCGCGCCCAGCGTGGTGAGGTTCAGGCTCTGCTGCATCACATCGAAGTCGGCGCGGTCGGCCGCCTCGTCCAGCGCCGTCACCGTCAGGCACACGCCGTCTGAGGCCACGCTGGCGCCGATCTCCAGGCCCTGGCAGAAGCCGGGCGGGAACTGCAGCGTGAAGCTGCGCAGACCGGGGCGGTCTTGCAGGGCGGCCACCTGGGCCACGGCTTGAACAATGCCTGTGAACATCGTGATTGAACTGCGGTGAATGAAGAAGACCCTAGGCCCAAAACGCCACCACCGCCCGAAGGCGGTGGGAGACAGGCAGCCCAATTGGGGGAATGCGCTGGCCTGAGCTTACCAGCTGACCTCGCGGTCCGGCGTGGCGCCGATTTTGTGGATGGACAGGTCGGCACCGTCGAACTCTTCTTCCTGGCTCAGGCGCAAGCCAACAAAACGCTTGAGCAGGCCGTAGACCACAAAGCCGCCGGCCAAGGCCCAGGCCACGCCGGCCAGGGTGCCGATCAGCTGCGACCAGAAGCTCACACCGCCCACGCCGCCGCCGGCCTGGCTGCCGAAGATGCCGCAGGCAATGCCGCCCCAGGCACCGCAGAGGCCGTGCAGAGGCCACACGCCCAGCACATCGTCGATCTTCCAGCGGTTCTGCGTCAGGGTGAACATCTTGACGAAGATGTAGCCGGCCACCGCGCCGGTGATCAGGGCGCCATGCGGGTGCATCACGTCCGAGCCCGCGCACACGGCCACCAGGCCGGCCAGCGGGCCGTTGTAGGCGAAGCCAGGGTCGTTGCGGCCGGCCAGCACGGCGGCCAGGGTGCCGCCCACCATGGCCATCAGCGAATTGACGGCCACCAGGCCCGAGATCTTGTCCAGGGTCTGCGCGCTCATCACATTGAAGCCGAACCAGCCCACCGCCAGCACCCAGGCGCCCAGGGCCAGGAAGGGAATGCTGGACGGCGGATGCGCGCTGATGGCGCCGTCCTTGCGATAGCGGTTCATGCGCGGGCCGAGCAAGAGCACGGCGGCCAGCGCGATCCAGCCGCCCACCGCATGCACGACCACCGAGCCGGCAAAGTCATGAAACTCGGCGCCGAACTGGGCTTTGAGCCAGGATTGAAAACCAAAGCCCTGGTTCCAGACCAGGCCCTCGAACAGCGGGTAGATCAGGCCCACGATCACGGCCGTAGCCGCCAGCTGCGGGCCGAAGCGGGCCCGCTCGGCAATGCCGCCGCTGATGATGGCCGGAATCGCCGCCGCAAAGGTCAGCAGGAAGAAGAACTTCACCAGCTCATAGCCATTGCGCGCCGCCAGGCTTTCGGCCCCGGTGAAGAAGTGCACGCCGTAGGCCACGCTGTAGCCCACCAGAAAGTAGGCCACCGTGGACACCGCGAAATCCACCAGGATCTTGACCAGAGCATTGACCTGGTTCTTCTTGCGCACCGTGCCCAGCTCCAGAAAGGCAAAGCCCGCATGCATGGCCAGCACCATGATGGCGCCGAGCAAGATGAACAGCGCGTCTGCGCCTTGCTTGAGTGATGACAGAGAGGAAGTAGTGTCCATGGGGCGGGCGGGCTGGCTTGTTGTCGGGTCTGGTGGCCGGCCCTTCCTCTTTTCTTTGCACCATCGGAGGGCCAGACGCACCAGATCAGCAAGAACAGTGCCCAAATTGGCGCAGGACTAATCGGGAACGCGCGCACCAAACCAATGCATCAAGCTTCATTTCGGGGCGCGAACGCACCAGGGATGAGCGCTAGAGCCGGCGACCGTGGCTGGCCCTTCAGGTCCCAACAGCCCCGATTTTTGAGCAGGCCAAGCCGAGCAAAAGCCACGAATGGCCGGATGCCTCTCCTGCAAGCAGCAGGGCGCCAAGGCTTCTGCTGACCGAGCGGCTGACGCGAAAACTTAGGTCAGCAAGCAAACATTCCCTCGACTGCTAGGACGATACAGCTCCACTCGATACTCCTCCTGTGACGGAGCGCTTGAGGTCCACGCGGAGCCGCCTGCGGTGGCAGGGCGCGGACGGACCCAAATGAAATGATGGCTTGGAATGGCATGCCATTGCGGGTCGGATCGAGCAAGGGGCCAGGTGTCATCGTTTTGGTACAGGCGAACAACATCGCCGCGAATCTCTTCCTTGCCAACAACCTCATTGATTTGATAGCCAGCATGAACGTAACCCTGGCTTTCCTTCACAACCGCACCATCAGCGAGCACAGCGCGAACTGTGTATCCGCCCTCACCCGGAATATGGATACGAGCGACTGCGCGCTCTCCGACCGCCAAAGGCTTCAACTGCCACGTGGCGTCTGACACTGAGTTCTTGAAACGTACTTCGAGGTAGCGCAAAGCTTGACCGCTTTGGTTCTCGATGTTGATTGTGGCCAGCGGTAGAAACCACTGCTTCACTCCTGCTGTAACAGCGCCAGCGGCGAAGCCGACCGCCAATAGCAGGAACGCAGCCAAAACAAATTGGATTGAGCGCTTCATATGATGAACCACGGCATGCAATGAAACTTAACGTTTGAGCTAACTGGCCTGCGACGGCAGGACACCGAAGGGCCAGAATGACATGAGGCCCGAAGGTGGCATGCCGTTGCGGGTCCGCTTGAGCGAAGGGTTGGGCGTCGTTGCACGCGACGGCATTTAGCACCCAATAAGCGATGGCTTAGCCTTCGCGATGACTTGTGAACTTACCGGTCTGATAGATGCAACCTCGGCCGTGTAGCTCCTGTGATCGCATTCGACCCAGGAGGAAAAAGACTTGATCGTGAGTGAGGCTGGCAATTCATACCTGGGCATGACTCCGTTCAACAGCGCATCGGTCCTTTTTCGACCAAGCAAAGGCAGAAGCAGTACCCGAGGTTTCTTGTCCAAAGCGATGGAGGAGACGGGCCGCGGATAGAAGCGGCCCACGGCAGCTGGCAACTTCCGGCGAGACGAATCGTCGGGAACAAAGAAGGCTTCTCCGTCCGTGTCTCGGTCGTCGGTAATGTCGGGGAGTCGGTCAAACTCGATCACCAAAGTACCGGTGAGGCGGACCGTACCAACAAATCTCGCAAAGTATCCATCCTCGCCGCCATCAGAGCGGCTAATGAGCTTAAGCGACAAAGCACCGTCCGAATACTCAGATCGCTCAGGACGGTCCGATGCGCTTGCCTGCGGCGAGGCCGTCGCAGCGAGCGAGAGGAACAATAGAGATACACGAAGGACTTTCATGACGCCCAACTTTGTTACCAAGTCTGCTCAGTTTGGGTATCCAACGCGAAACGCTTGAGTGCCCGCGAGCCACCCGGAAGAAAAAGCCCACTCACCCGCCCCCCGCCACCTTCTCCCCAAACACCTCCACCCCAAACCCCACCGTGAAGCTGCCATCCGACCAGCGCACCAGCGGGCGCTTGATGACGCTGGGCTGGGCCAGGGCGAGTTGGGTGGCGCTGCTGGCGTCGACGACGGCGGCTTTGGTCGCTTCGTCGAGCTTGCGCCAGGTGGTGCCGGCGCGGTTGATCACCTTGTCCCAGCCCAGGGCCGCCATCCAGAGGGGCAGTTGGTCGGCGGGGACGCCGGCTTTCTTGAAGTCGTGGAATTCAACCGTCAGACCGGGCTGTTCTTGCAGCCAGGTGCGGGCGCGTTTGACGGTGTCGCAGTTGGGGATGCCATAAACGGTAATCATGGGTCGCACGCTACCATGACCGCATGATCGATTGGTTGGATGAACGCAGCCTGGACTTCCCCCCGACGCAGCGCGCGCTGGGACCCGAGTCCGACGCCCCGGGCCTGCTGGCCGCCGGCGGCGACCTCCGCCCCGAGCGCCTGGCCGCAGCCTACGCGCGCGGCATCTTTCCCTGGTACGGGCCCAATCAACCGCCGCTGTGGTGGGCGCCGGACCCGCGCATGGTGCTGCAGACCGCCCATTTCAAGCTCTCCCGTTCGCTGCGCAAGACCTTGCAGCACTTCATCCGCACGCCGGGCTGCGAGATCCGGGTGGACAGCGCCCTACCCGAGGTGCTGCGCGCCTGCGCCCAGGCGCCGCGCGAGGGCCAGAGCGGCACCTGGATCCTTCCCGAGATGCAGGCCGCCTACCTGGCCTGGTCACGGGCGCAGGGCGCCGTGCACAGCATCGAGACCTGGATGGACGGCGAGCTGGCGGGTGGGCTCTACGGCATCAACCTCGGCGGCATGTTTTTCGGGGAATCGATGTTCATGCGCCGCACGGATGCATCCAAGATCGCCCTGGCCGCCCTGGTCTGCCTGTGCCGCCGGCATGGCATCCCCTGGATCGACTGCCAGCAGAACACCCGCCACCTGGCCTCGCTGGGCGCCGCCGAAGTGCCGCGTCAGCAGTTCGAGGCCCACATCCAGCAAGCCCTGCAGCGGCCGACGCCACAGGATTGGACCTATCATCCGGCGCTGTGGGCACAGCTGGGCCCGGCGTTTGACCGGGATGCTGGATTCGAGCCCTGATCCGGAGCATTCGCCCGACGCTCTCCCCCACCTTCTTCCACCCAATTTGCCGCCACCGAGCCGACGACCGTGACCCATCTGAAAGAGCTTCCGCTGGCCCAGCTGCAGTTCTACGCCACGGCCGCCTACCCCTGCAGCTACCTGGCGGACCGCCAGGCGCGCTCCCAGGTGGCCACGCCCAGCCACCTGATCCACGCCGACGCCTACTCCAGCCTGGTGGCGGCCGGTTTTCGGCGCAGCGGCCTGTTCACCTACCGGCCGTTCTGCGATGGCTGCAAGGCCTGCGTGCCCATGCGCATCCCGGTGGCCAGCTTCAAGCCCAGCCGCAGCCAGCGCCGCGCCCTGCGCCAGCACCAGCATCTGCAGGCCAAGGTCATGCGCCTGGGCTACAGCCAGGAGCACTACGAGCTCTACCTGCGCTACCAGGCCGCGCGCCACTCGGGCGGCGGCATGGACCACGACAGCGTCGAGCAGTACAGCCAGTTCCTGCTGCAAAGCCGCATCAACTCACGCCTGGTGGAGTTCCGCGAGCGCCGTGACGATGGCGAGATGGTGCTCAAGATGGTCTCCATCCTGGACATCCTCAGCGACGGGCTCTCGGCCGTCTACACCTTCTACGAGCCCGAGGAGCGCTGCAGTTACGGCACCTACAACGTGCTCTGGCAGATCCAGCAGACGCGCGATCTGCAGCTGGCCCACCTCTACCTCGGCTACTGGATCGCCGAGAGCGGCAAGATGGCCTACAAGGCCGATTTCCGCCCGCACCAGCTGCTGCAGCAAGGCCAGTGGCAGTGGGCGGAGGACAGCGAGGACGGCGTGGGCGGCGTAGGCAGCACTGCGAGCTCGGGCCCAGCGCCAGACTTAATCCAGGAGCGCTGACACCCGCTCGGCCACCGCCAGGCAGCTGGTCAGCCCGGGGGACTCCAGGCCCAGCAGCTGCACCAGGCCAGGCAGGCCATGCTCGGCCGGACCTTCGATGCGGAAATCAGCGGCCGGCTCGCCCGGGCCGCTGATCTTGGGCCGCACGCCGGCATAGGAGGCTTGCAGGCGGCCCTCGGGCAGATCGGGCCAGTAACGGCGCACTTCGGCGGCAAAGCGCTCGCCGCGCGCGGGGTCGACGCGGTAGTCCAGCGCGTCCGGGTCGCTGACGCCGTCCAGCCATTCCACATCGGGCCCGAAGCGGGCCTGACCTCCCAGATCCAGGGTCAGGTGCACGCCCAGGCCCGCGGCTTGTGGCATGGGATAGATCAGGTGCGAAAAAGGCGCGCGGCCCGAGAGCGAGAAATAGCTGCCCTTGCAAAAGCGCGGCTCCGGCTGATGGCGGGCGGCCAGGCCCTCGGTGGCCCGGGCCAAGGCCGGTGCCCACAGGCCGGCGGCATTGACCACACGCGGGCTCAACACAGCATAAGGCTCAGCACCGGCCTCGGCCTGCAACTCCACCCGCCACAGCCCCCCCTGGCGGCACAAGGCCCCGACCGCGCTGCCCACGGCCACACAGCCGCCCGCGGCCTCCAGCTCGCCCTGCAGAGCCAGCATCAGCGCATGGCTGTCGACGATGCCGGTCGAGGGCGAGAGCAAGGCCGCCTCGCAGCGCAACGCCGGCTCCAGGGCCCGCGCCTGCGCAGCACTCAAGGCTTGCACATCGTCCACGCCATTGCGCCGCGCCTGCTCGGCCAGGGCCTGCAGGGCCGGCAGCTGGGCCGCCTCGGTGGCCACCAGCAGCTTGCCGCAGCGCCGGTGCGGCACGGCATGCGAGGCGCAGAAGTCGTAGAGCAGCTCGCGGCCGCGCACGCACAGCTCGGCCTTGAGCGAGCCGCTGGGGTAGTAGAGCCCGGCATGGATCACCTCGCTGCTGCGCGAGCTGATGCCGCTGCCGATCTGGCCGGCACGCTCCAGCACCAGGGTTTCCAGGCCTCGCTGGGCCAAGGCCCGGCCCACGGCCAGGCCCAACACGCCGGCGCCCACCACCACGGCATCCACGCGGTCCAAAGCCGCCTCTGGCCACAGCTCATTCATGCAGGGGACTCGCTTTCCTTTGTTTGACTCGTCTTGCTCCGGCGTCATGCCGGGGCCACACGGCTGCCCATTGTGCGGTGGCCGCCACAAACGCCAGCCCGCCCTGCGGCACGGAAGCCCACCCCGGAGCGCGCTCTGCGCCCCAACGCCCGGCGCGGCGCAGAAATGCACCACTTTGCCCGCCCTGTTCAGGCTTTGACTGGGCGCAGCTCGCCCCGAAACTCCGCAGCCAAGAAGCCCAGGCGCTGCGCGCGTGGATGGAACACCCATCCCGGTGCCCGCGCCAACACGGGCTCACACACCGGCATCAGCACGGCCCAGGGAGCCACCCGCTTGCCCGCCAACACACGCCCCACCGGGCGCCAGATGCGGCGCGAGCAGATCAGAACACCGAGAGCGCGCACAACAGCGCTCCGGCCGAGACCCACGAGTGAGCGAGTGAGGGATGGCGATGACGGTGCACACCCAGGAGCTGGCGGCTGCCGCTCACCCCAACAACGACCACGACAGAGACCACGGCGGCGGCAGCCAGGCCCTGCGGCGCGCGCGCCGCATCTTGATCGTGGACGACAGCCGCGCCATCCAGGCTTTGATTCGCCGCTGCCTGGACTGCGAAGAGTTGGGCCCTCTGCAGATCGAAACCGCCAGCGATGGCCTGGACGCCCTGACCCAGGTGGCGCGCTTCCGGCCCGATCTGGTGCTGGCCGACTGGCACATGCCCGGCGCCTCAGGCCTGGAAATGCTGCAACGCCTGCGCCAGGCGGGCTTTGAGCAGCTGCCCGTGGGCTTCATCACCATGGACCGGGGCAGCGATTGCCAACGCCGCGCGCAGCAGTATGGCGCCCTGTTCCTGCTGCACAAACCGTTTGCCGCGGGCGAGCTGCGCCAGGCTGTGGCGCAGGGCTTGGCGCTGACGCTGGCACCGGGCGGCCAGGAGCGGGTCGCGCAGCCAGCCTAAAATGCGCGCCCTTTCTCGTTTGTCACCCGATCAGCCCAATAGGGCGGCTTCCTCGCGGAAGCCCTGCCCCTCCCCTGCCCATGAACATCACCGTCCTTGACGAACTGCGCGCCTACATCGACCCGCTGACCCCCGAAGAACACCAGGCGCTGGAGCGCAGCATCCTGGCCGAGGGCTGCCGCGACGCGCTGGTGCTCTGGGGCGAAATCCTGGTCGACGGCCACAACCGCTACGGCATCTGCCAGAAGCACGGCATCCCCTTCCAGACGGTGCAGAACCCGCGCTTCAAATCCATGGAAGACGTGCACCTGTGGATGATCGACCAGCACCTGGGCCGGCGCAGCGTGTCGGATTTCCAGCGCGGCATCCTGGCCCTGCGCAAAAAGGAAATCGTGGCCGCGCGCGCCAAGGAGGCGGTGGCCCGCCTGGCCGAAGCCGGCTCGGCTGGCGCGGTGGAGTTCCCGCCCGATCTGGCCGATGGCCTGCCCACCGGCCCTGACAGCAGCGCCCTGCCCCCGCCCGAGCCACTGACCAGCCGGGAGGCCATCGCCAAGGCCGCGCGCATCAGCAGCAACACCGTGGTGCAGATCGAGAAGATCCAGAAAAGCGCCGCGCCCGAGCTGGTCGAGGCGGTCAAGGCCGGCACCATCTCCATCAACGCCGCCGCCGCTGTGGCCAGCCTGGCGCCGGAAGAACAGATCGCCGCCGTGGCCGGCGGCAAGAAGGAGCTGCAGCAAGCCGCCAAGCGCGTGCGTGAAGGCAAGAGCGGCAACCGCGCACCCAAGACCGCCGAGGCCGGCACTGAGGCCACGGGCGAAGCCGGCAGCGCCGCCGAGAGCGCCAGCGACGCCGACCTGCGCAACCGTGAAACCCAGCTCAAGCTGCTGCAGGACACCGTGGCCGAGCTGACGGCCGAGAACAAGCAGCTCAAGGACGAGGTACTGCGGCTCAAGGATCAACTCGCGCTCCTGCAGCAACAGCAACAGCAGTAGCAGCTGCAACAGCCACAGCAAGCAGGCAGCGGCGCCAGATCGCGAAACTCGGCTGAATCGCCCCACGGAGCGGCTACAGTGAGGCCCACCGCGGCCTCCACCCCTTCCCTCAGTAAGCACCCGATGGACAGCGATCTCCAGGCAGAAAACCAGGCCCTGCGCCGGCAGTTGGACAGCCTTTTGCGTGAAGCGCGCAACAACGAAGAGAAGATGCGCCGCTTCGACCAGCTGGAACACCGGCTGATCGGGGCGCGTTCCATGGCCGAGCTGCTGAGCCTGCTGCTCAATGACTACCGCCAGGCCTTTGGTATCGATGCCGTGTCCATGGTGCTGCTGGACCGTGACGACGAAGCCAGCCGCATGCTGGACGCTGAGCGTCACCGCCATGAAGGCCCCAACCACCACGAACCCGCGCCGCTGGACGGCCTGACCCTGCTGCCCAGCATCGCCCCGATCGCGCCGCTGTTCCAAGGCCAGCTGCACCAGCCCTGGCTGGGCCCCTTCAATGAGCAGCGGCACCGCCCGCTGTTTGGCGCGCCCCATGCTGCGCCCCATCGCGCTCCTCAAGCCACCCTGGCCTCGGTGGCCCTGCTGCCGCTGTCACGCCACGGCGAACTGATCGGCAGCCTGCATTTCGGCAGCAGCGACCCGTCCCGCTACGAGCGCGGCGCCGGCACCCAGCTGCTGGAGCGCCTGGCCGCCATCGTCTCGGTCTGTCTGGACAGCGCGCTCAACCAGGAACGGCTCAAGCTGGCCGGCCTGACCGACATGCTGACCGGCGTGCACAACCGCCGCTATTTCGAGCACCGCTGCCTGATCGAGATCGCGCAGGCGCGGCGCTACCGCCACGACTTGGCCTGCCTGTTCCTGGACCTCGATCACTTCAAGGCCATCAACGACCGCCACGGCCACCCGGCCGGCGACGAGGTGCTGCGAAGCATCGGCCACCTGATCCAGTCGCAGCTGCGCCTGGGCGACACGATTGCCCGCTTTGGCGGCGAAGAGTTCGTGGTGCTGCTGCCGCAGGCGCCGCTGCAGCACGCGCGCGAGATCGCCGAGCGCATCCGCGCCAGCATCGCCGCCCGCGCCCTGCTGCTGCCCAGCGGTGAGTTCATCCCGGCCACCGTCTCGGTGGGCCTGGCCATGCTGGAGCGTGCACCCGAAGGCAGCCGCGAGCCCGACGACAAGCAGGCCCTGGCCCTGCGCCTGGTGGACGCGGCCGATCAGGCGCTCTACCGCGCCAAGGCCGAGGGGCGCAACCGGGTGGTGCTGAGCAGCGAGCCGCGCATCCAGGCGCTGTCGGCCTGAAGCACGAGCACAAGCGCTATCGATCGCGATCGCGAGGCTGGCGTTTTCGGTAGCGCCAGCTCGGTTTGGCGGGCGGCTTCTTGCGATCCCGCCCCCAGCCATCGCAGCCGCAATCACAGCAGCTGCAGCCATCGATCAGGCGGCTGAAGATGCGGGCGCCGTCGCTGGCGTCGCAGCTGTTGCAGCCGCCCAGGTCGCCGAGATCGCAGCCGCAATCGCAGTCCCCGCGCTGAGCGGCCAGCGGCCGGCGCCCGCTGCCGGCCACCTCGGCCATCTCGGCCTGACAGCGCCGGTGCAAGTCACCACAAGCCGCCAGACGCAGACGCAAGACGCCCAAGCCGCGCCACACACCGAGGCGGCGGATGGCCCGGTAGCCCAGGGCCGAGCAGCCCGCTGCATGCCGGCGATGCACGCGGTAGGCGCAGACAAAGCCTTTGTGCGGCGACAGAAAACGCTGGTAGCCCCGGATCAGGGCCAGGGCCAGGATCTGCAGCCCACCCAGGCGCCGGCTTGGCATCGACAAGGGATCAGCCGCCCGGCGGGGTGAAGCGCAGCGCGCCGGCGATGCGGTTCCAGGCGTTGATGGCGGCGACGGCCGCGGTCAGATTGGCGATCTCGCCTTCGCTGAACTGGGCTTGAATGTCCGCGTACAGCGTGCCCTCCACCGGTGCGGCGGCCATGCGGGTCAGGGCTTCGGTCCAAGCCAGTGCGGCACGCTCGCGGGCGCTGAAGGCATGCGAATCGCGCCAGGCGGCCAGCTGGTCCAGCTGGCGCTGCGGCAGGCCCAGCTTGCGCGCCAGGTTCAGATGGAACTGCAGGCAGAACGCGCAGCCATTGATCTGCGAGGCGCGCAGCTTGAGCAGCTCGACCAGGCCCTTGTCCAGGCCCGAGGCGTCGACCGCGCGACTGTAGTCGCGCAGGGCGCCGACCACACCGCCGGCATGCGTTTCGAACGCAGCCCAGTCGATGCGCGCCTGAACCGGCGCGGTGCCGCCCGCGCTGGCGGGTGCGGCTGGAGATTGAGGGGAAGCAGCGGTGTCACTCATGGTGAATCAGGTCCAGGCCAGATCGAACGGCGTCCGATGAAGCTCGCAGTTTCGCAGAGCCGGGCGCCCCTGCCGAAACTCAGGGGCGCAGCGCGGCGGCCTGCGCCTGCAGCAGATGGAAACCCCGCACCAGGTCCACCAGGGTCTGGGCTTGGGCGTGCAGGCTCTCGGCCGCCGCGGCGCTCTCTTCCACCAGGGCGGCGTTCTGCTGCGTGCTGGCGTCCAGATCGGTGATGGCCGAGTTGACCTGACCCAGGCCGGCGCCCTGCTCGCGCGTGGCTTCATTGATCTCGGCCACGGCGGTGCTGACCCGGCCGATGCTGTGCACGATCTCACCCATGGAGCGCCCGGCGGTCTGCACCAGCTTCAGGCCGGCATCGACCCGCTCGCTGCTGCCGCTGATCAAGCCCTTGATCTCGCGCGCAGACTCGGCGCAATGTTGGGCCAGGCTGCGCACCTCCTTGGCCACCACGGCGAAGCCGCGGCCCTGCTCGCCGGCACGGGCGGCCTCGACGGCGGCATTGAGCGCCAGGATGTTGGTCTGGAAGGCGATCGCGTCGATGGTGCCGATGACCTCGCTGATCTTGCCGCTGGCGCGGCTGATGCCGTCCATGGTCTGCACCAGCTGCTCCATCACCTCGCCACCCTGCTGAGCAGCGGCATTGGCGCTGAGGGCCAGATCGCTGGCGACACCGGCGGACTCGGCCGTTTGCGTGACCGCCACGGTCAGCTGCTCGACCGAGCTGGCGATCTGCTGCAGGCTGCTGGCGCCGCTTTCGGTGCGGCTGGACAGGTCCTGGCTGCCGGCGGCGACTTGCGAGCTGGCGGTGGAAATGCCATCGGTGGCCAGGCGCACCGAGCCGATGGTGCGGGCCAGCTGCAAACGCATGCGCTCGACATTGCCGGCCAGCAGGCCCAGATCGTCATGGCGCAGGGTCTGCACCGGCTGGGACAGATCGCCCTCGGCCACGCGCAGCACGGCGGCATTGAGTGCGGCCAGCGGCTGGCCCACCCAGCGGCGCAGCAGCCCGTACAGGCCGGCCGCCAGAACCAGACTGGCCAGGCCCAGGGTCAGCCAGAGATGGCGCTGCACGCGCCAGTGCTCGCGCAAGGCCTCGGCATCCGAGACCTCGGCCAGCACCCACCAACCCGTGGCCTCGCTGCGCTGCCCCACCAGCCAGGTGTCTTTCTGCTTGGGGTTCAGCAAGGCCGGCGCCGGGCCGGCAAAACCGGCCGGCTTCTTGAACATCTCCTGCAGGAAACGATCGGCCTCAGGGCTCAGCTCGGCCACCGGCTTGCCGGCCTGGCTGGGGTGGGCGCGCAGCAGGGGCTGGCCCTTGGCGCCAGTCGGGTCCACCAGGTAGAGGCCGCCGGTTTCGAAGAGCTTGACCTCGCGCGTCATCTGCTCCAGCGAGCGCTGGAACTCCGAGGTGTCGAAGCCGACGAAGAGAATGCCCACCACCCGACCTGCGGCGTCCTTGACCGGCTGGTAGTGGTTCATGAAGGGGCGGCCGAAGAGCACGGCGCGGCCGACATAGGGCTGGCCCTGCATCAGCGTGGCATAGGCCGGGTGATTGCTGCCCAGCAAAGTGCCAACGGCACGCTCGCCGTTCTCCTTCTTCAGCGAGGTGCTGATGCGCAGGAAGTCATCGCCCTGGCGCATAAAGATGGTGGCAGCGCCGCCGGAATTGCGGCTGAAACGGTCCACCGCCTCGAAATTGCCGGCCAGGCGGGTCTGCTCGAATTGCAGGTCACGGCCATCGGCACTGAGGCTGAAGCTGCCCTGGAACTCGCTGGCAAAGGTGTTGTAGAAACGCTCGACCATCAGCCGCGCGCTGTTGTCAAAAGCATCGGCCATTCGGGCCACCGAGGCCGCCTCGCTGGTGGCCAGCGCGGCGGCGCGCTCGCGTTCCACGCCGTTCGATTGCAGGCTCAGGCCCAGGGTGGTCAGGCCGATCAGCAGGGCCACACCGAGGCCGCCGATCCAGGCCACGCGGCGGGCCAGGGAGCTGGGGCGGCCGGCGCGCTGCGCGGCCGGCGTGGCCTGGGTGGAGCGTTGGGTGGAAGAAGAAACAGCTACAGCGGGGGAGGCAAACATCGTCGGGGTCCAGGCGGTCGGTCGTCGTTGATTCGGTCATTCGCACAGCCATGCATGCCGCTGCTCAGCCATCGGAAGCTGAGGCCAAGAAACGGAATGAAGAACGGAAAAGGAATCGCGATCGCCAACAAGCAAGGTCTGCCCGGTCCATGAGAACGGGCAGAACGCGTCAGACGATGAACACAGGCCTGAGATCGGGCGCACGCGGCGCCGGTGAAGGGCGAACTCGCGGGCAAGTTCGCAATCGAGACCGGGATGACCCCGTCCTCCTTGTCAGGCTGTGGCGGCCCCGCTGTCGTGGCGCGCGGAAGCAGTCTGATGGGTTGTGGCGCGGCCAGGCGTTCACCTTTCAGTGCCTCCGCGGTCGTAGACCGGAAGCTTTGCGACCCCGTTTTTCAATCGGGTGTGCCAACACCAGTTCTCGCCAGGCCTTGTGGGCCTCTGGTTCTGAACTGGTATTTGATTGTGATCAAGACTCGATCGCAAATCAAGGGAAAACCCTAGGTATCGCGACGCAACGAGACATCGTTCACGGCCGCGCCTTCCCGGCCTCGCCTCGCTGCTCTTCGCTGCACCGCCGCAGCTCAAGGCCGGTAGAGGCGGATCTCCGAGCGCTGGTAGTTCCAGACCGACACATAGGATTTGAGGAACTGATAGCCCAGACCCAGATGCGGGCCCTGGCCCGGCGCATCGCTGGCGTCCAGGGTCAGGTGCAGCTCCTGCAAGGGCGGCAGGGCCACACCCTGGATGCTGAGCCCGCTGAGACTGGCGCGCAGATGCTGCGAGGGCTGGCCCAGCAGATAGCGCCCCGGCGTGACGCGCAGCAGCCCCTGGGCCTCCAGTTGCTCACGCAAGGCCGGGCTCAGGCGCAGGGAGCCCAGGTTGCCGGTGTCCACGGTGGCGCGCAGGCGCTGCCCGCCCAGCTGCACCTCCAGCTCCGGCATCTTGCCGTTCACCCCAGTGGGGCGAAATTTCATGACCAGAAGCAATGCCGCGGCGGGATCCGGCCGGTACTGCGGCACCTCGTCCGCTTCCGGGTCCGCAGCCCCTGCCGCAGGCAGGGCAAAGAAATCCAGGATCTGCTGCTGGTAATCCAGCGCGAACTCGTAGTCACGGCTGAAGCCATGGCCCAGCATGCCCAAAAAGCGTTCGCTGATGGCGGCCTCGAGAAAACTGAAGTCGGCATGCGGCAGCCCGGCCAGCGGCGCGAAGGCCAGCTCCCCCGCCAACACCAGATCGCGCAAGGGCGCGCGCTGCCGGTACAGCACCAGGGCCTGCCCGGAGGCGGCATGGCCGCGCGCCATGAACTGGTCCTTGGCCATGGGCAGCACATGGCGGTTGATGAACAAGGGGAACTCGGTGCCGGTGTCGAACATCAAGCGCCCGGCCCGCCTGCCGACCTTGGCGTCGATCAGGATGTAGCCATTGACCCGATGAAAGGGCAGGCTGAAACGCGCGCGCGGGGTGGCCAGCAAGGCCGACCCAGGCCCCGCCCCTGGCACCCCATTCGCGCCGGCTGAACCCCAGGGCAACGCCAGGGCTGCGGCGCTGGCGCCCCACTGCTTCAAACAGCGCCGGCGCGCGCCGCTCGTCAAAGACGGCGCGCGCTCCCGTTTCAAGAACCCACCTTGGCGGTCACCGCCTGGCGGGTCTTGGCGTCCTCGATCCAGACGGTCGAGCCCTGCTTCTTCAGCTCGCCGCGCACCACGTACTGGCCGTCAGGCTCGGGCTTGAAATCGACCACACCCTCGGTCGAATACCAGGTGCCCGCCATCTGGCTGGCCATGGCCTGAATCGGCGCTGCGGTGGCGTGGCTGGCCACCAGCTTGACCTTCATCGGCCGGGCCGGCAGCGCCCGGCTGGTGAACACCGTGGTCAGCGCAAAGCCCTTGCCCTGGCTGGCGCGGGCACTGTCGCCGATGGCGTTGTCGATGCGATTGCCTTCGATCTCGGCCAGCACAAACATCTGGGCCTTGGTGCCGTCCTCCAGCCGGCCGGAATCGGTCACGGTGGCGGTCGGGCCTTTGTAATCCGCTGGAATGGGCTGGTAGCTGGCGCAGCCGGCGAACATGGCCGAGACGGCCAGCAGCGCAAAAGTTGAACGCAAACGCATTGAAAAATCCTCCCTGTTTGGCCGGCGCATTCTGCGCGAATCCGAGCCCGGCCGACGGCGCATTCACTCAGGGTTTTCATGAGGTTCCCGGCCCCAGGCGAAGAGCAAGGCCTGGCCCGCTCCCACACTCGCAGGGCCACCCGCGTGCACCTCCCGTTATGCTGCGCGGCTGTTCACCGCGAGACTGTTTTCATGATGTCCACTCCGACTTCAGACTCGAACACCCACCCGGCCGCCGGGGCGGCCCGTCCACGACGCGCCACCCGTGACATCTCCGTCGGTCTGGAGGTCTTGCTCGCCGAGATGGCGGACGGCGGGGCCCCGGCCAGCGAACCCTTCGATGTGCTCATCATCGGCAGCGGCTACGGCGGTGCGGCGGCGGCCGAGTATGTGTCGCGCTGCGCGACGGCCGATTCCCCCGATCGGCCCATGCGCATCGCCGTGCTCGAGCGCGGCCAGGAGTACCTGCCTGGCGCCTTCCCGCGCCGCATGGCCGATCTGCCCGGCCATGTGCGCTTCGCCACCGCGGGCAGCGCCGAGGTCAAGGGCTACCGCAAGGCCCTGTTCGACTTCCGCCTCGGGCCGGACATGTGCGTGGTTCTGGCCAATGGCCTGGGCGGCGGTTCGCTGATCAATGCCGGGGTGATGGAGCCGGCCCTGGCCTCGGTCTTCGAGGGTGAGCGCTGGCCGCAAGCCCTGCGCCGCGACCCCGGCCAGATGCAGGCCTGGTACGAGCAGGCCGGCCGCGCCCTGGGCAGCCTTGATGCGCAAGGCCAGCCCAACACCATCGCCCGCCTAAGCGGCCACCGCCCGCGCCGGGCCGACTTCCTGGCCCAGTTGGGCGCCGAGGGCGCCGTGCCGACTCGCCAGGTGCCCATCACCGTGGCCCTGGAGGCCGCGCCGCGCAGCGCCGCCGGCCTGCCGCTGGAGCGCTGCATCGCCTGCGGTGACTGCGCCACCGGCTGCAACCAGGGCGCCAAGGAATCGCTGGACACCAATCTGCTGCGCCAGGCCCAGGCCCGTGGTGTGCGACTGGTGACGGGGGCCACGGTGCGCCATCTGGAGCGCAGCGCGGGCGATGAGCCCGTTTGGACCGTGCACCTGTCCCACACCGACGAAAAGCTGAACGCCCGAGAGCCACGCGATCTGCAGCTGCGCGCCCGGCATGTGGTGCTGGCGGCGGGCAGCCTGGGCTCGACCGAGATCCTGATGCGCTCGCGCGAGCAAGGCCTGACCCTGTCCGACCGGCTGGGCGAGCAGTTCAGCGGCAATGGCGATGTGCTGGCCTTGGCCGTCGATGCGCCCAGCGATCTGAACGCGCTGGCGGACGAAGACCAGACGCCCGCCCAGCGCGAGGTCGGCCCCACCATCACGGGCCTCATTGATGTGCGCGAGGCGGGCGGCTTTGTGATCGAGGACCTGGCCATCCCGGGGCCGATGCGCTGGGCCTTTGAAGAGAGCTTTGCCATGGCCGAGACCCTGCACGGCCTGGCCCGGCCGGACCGAAGCGAGCATGGCAGCAGCCTCAGCTTCGACGACCCCTATGCCATCCCGGTGGCGCGGCGCCCGCGCATGCTGCCAGTGGCCGTGATGGGCCTGGATGCGGCCATCGGCCGCCTGCACAGCCCGGCGCGCAAGCAGCAAGCCCCCGAGCCCGGCACCCTCGGCGTGCACTGGCCCGAAGCCCGGCAGGACCCCGCCGTTCAGGCCCGCCACGACTGGCTGAACCTGCGCCTCGCTCGCCACGGCGCGCGCCTGCTGGCCAACCCCATGTGGCGGCTGCTGCCGGCCGAGATGAGCTTTCTCATCAATGACCAGCGCGGCCCCATGCTGACCGTGCACCCGCTGGGCGGCTGCGCCATGGGCGACGAGGCCAGCCGCGGCGTGGTCAATGAATGGGGCCAGGTCTTCAGCGGCCGCTTCGGCGAGGCCGTGCACCCGGGCCTGGCCGTGCTGGACGGCGCCATCGTGCCGGCCGCCGTGGGCATCAACCCGGCCCTGACCATCACCGCTTTGAGCCTGCGCGCCCTGGCCAGCTTGCGCCAGCGCTGGGGATTGCTCGAGCGCGGCCCACGCCAAGCGCAAGACCTGGCCCCTCGGCCGGTCTACCGAGTAATCAAGCCCGAGCAGGCGCCGCACAGCCAGCCCACCCTGGCCGAGTTCCGCGAGCGCATGAGCGGCTATGTGCGCCTGCCCGGCGCGCCGGGCGGCGAGCTCAAGTATCTGGAGCTCACGTTTGTATTCGAACCGGTGGCCCTGCGGGACTTGCTGCAGCCGGGGCCGCAGCGCCGCTTGCAGAGCGGGCCCGGGGGCCAGAGCCGGCTGCGCCTCTTCGACACCGCCGCCGACCCCGACTCGCCCGGCCGGCCCATGCTCGTCAGCGCCGACCCGCAGCGCCAGGGCCTCAAGCTCTGGATGCATGCCGAGCGTGAGGACCGCGATGCGCGCTGGCTGGCGCCGCTGGAGCAGGCACAGCTGCAAGTCTTCCACCGCGCCCGCAGCAGCCACCGCCAGCGCCGCTGCAGCGCACTGAAAGCCTGGTTCATGAATCGCGGCTGGCGCGACAGCATGTTTGCCTTGATGGACAAGCTGCAGCAAAGCGAGGCGCCCAAACCCCGTTTCGGCCCTCGCCCCAAGGACTTTCTCGAGCGGGCCCGCAACGCCCTGGCCCTGGCCAGCCATGGCGGCCAGCTGCGCCTGATGGAGTACCACGTCCATCCCCAGCGGCCGGAGCCGGGTCAGGTCTTGCCCGCCTGGCTGCAGCCGCTTTATGCCCAGCCCCTGCACGGCGTGAAGCGCATCAGCTACACCCGTCGCTCCAACCCCTGGACCCAGCTCAGCCGCATGAGCCTGGAGGCGCCGCAGCTGCCAGGCCTGGACGGCGGCACGCCGCAGCTGGACCTGGATCTCTTCTACCTGGCCCGCCAAGGCCAGCCCCTGCTGCGCATCACCCAGCAGCAGGACCTGGCCAGCGCCATGCGCGATGTCGGCTCCCTGCTCAGCTATGTGCTGCGCCTGCTGATCGGCGTGCACATCTGGAGCTTCCGCAAGCCCGACGCGGCGCCGCCGCGCCAGCCCCAGCGCCTGCCGGCCGAGGTGCCGGGCCTGCCGGCGCCCGAGATCTGCGAGCTGGCCGTGGGCCGGCGTGGCGAAGCCGGGCTCTCGCGCCAGCCGGTGCAGACACGCGAAGCAGACGATGACGACCAAGCCGTGCACCTGCGCTTGACCCGCTACCGCGCCAAAGCCGGCGGCCATGGCCAGCCGGTGCTGATGCTGCACGGCTACAGCGCCAGCGGCACGACCTTTGCGCACCACTCGGTGCAGCCGGGCCCAGCCCAGCTCTTGTGGGACGCCGGCTTCGACATCTGGATCGCCGACATGCGCACCAGCGCCGGCATGCCCTCGGCCCGCCTGCCCTGGACCTTTGAGGAATGCGCGCTCAACGACATCCCGGTGGCGGTGGACCATGTGCTGCGCGCCAGCGACAAGCCCCAGATCGACGTGCTGGCGCACTGCATGGGCTCGGTGATGCTGCACATGGCCTTGCTGCAGCCGCAAGCCCAGACCTTCGAGCACTTCTACCCCCTGCGCCAAAAGCTGATGGCCGGCGGGCTGATCCGCCGGCTGGTGATCTCGCAGGTCACGCCCAAGATGATCTTCTCGCCCACCAACAGCTTGCGGGCGCATCTGATGCAGTACATCCGACCCTACCTGCCACTGGACGACTACAGCTTCCGCCCGAGCGAGCCGGCGGGCCTGACGGACCAACTGATCGACCGTCTGTTGTCCAGCCTGCCCTACCCGGACAAGGAGTTCGACATCGAGAACCCGCCCTTCCCCAGCCTGCGCAAAACGCCGTGGACGGCCACCCGCCACCGCATGGACCTGCTCTACGGTCGCGACTTCGCCATCGGCAATGTCGACCAGCCGGTGTTCGATTTCATCGATGACCATTTCGGCCCGCTGAACATGGACACCGTGGCGCAAGCCATCAACTTCGCGCGCAGCAACGAGATCACCGACTGGAGCGGCGCCAGCCTCTACCTCGACGACATGGCCAAGACCCTGGCCCAGCTGCAGCAGTTCCCGGTGCTGTCCATCCACGGCCAGGACAACGGCCTCTGCCAGGCCGAGAGCGCCGAGCTGACGGCCGATCTCTACGAGCAGGTGGCGCCGGGCCGCTACCGTTTCCGCGTGATCGCCGAGCATGGCCACCAGGACTGCCTGATCGGCCGCCACATCGAGCAGCGCGTTTTCCCCCACATCATCGGCTTCCTGAAGGAGGGCTTGTCGTGATGCCCCAGCGTCTCACCCCCGCCGAAGCACAAAGGCTCGACCCGGAACTGCGCAGCGCCCACCCGCCCCTGCATCGCCTGGAAGTGCGCCACCGGGCGGCACCCGCCGCCCTGCCCGATACCGATGCGCCGGCCGGGCAAGACCTGGCCCTGGTGTTGACCGCCCTGCAGCCCGAGCTGGGCTGGCCACGGCTCTGGGCCTGGCTGCCAATGCGGCGCGTGAGTGCCGATGAATGGCAGCCGTTGCAGCCCGATGCGCCCCTGGCCAGCCAGGCGCGGCTGCAGGTGTTTGAGAAGCCGGCCGGCGATGGCACGCGCGAACCCCTGCCCGGCGAGCCGCTGCGCCATGCCATACCGATGGACTTCTTCGAGGGCGGGCCCGATGAAGATGCCGCCCTGCTCTGCCTTCTCGTCTACGCCGACGCCCGCACGCCGCGCCGCGAGGGCGAGCGGCCGCCACCGGGCCTGGAAGACGCCCTGCGCGACGCCCTGGCCCAGCCGCCGCTGAGCTGGCGCCACGCCCTCGTACAGCGGCCCGACACCCAGCCCGAGCAGGCCCGGCCTGGCCAGGCCCTGAGCCTGGTGCTGGCCGCCTGCCAGTACCCGCCGGGCGTGCTCGATGCCAGCCAGCCGGCCGACACCGCGCCCGAGCTGGTGGGCCCGGCACAGGCTTCGCTGGCTCGATTGCTGGCTTTCAGCCGCGAGCATGCGCGCGGGGCTGAGCTGTCCTTGCTGCTGCTGGCCGGCGATGAGATCTATGCCGATGCCAGTGGCGGCCTGGCCGATGCGGGCACGCGAATCGAGCGTTATGCCAAGCCCTACCAGCATTTCAAGGCCGGCTTGGTTCGTCATCTGCCGCCCAGCCTGGCGCGCATCGTCCACGCCCCCGACGACCACGAGATCGAAGACAACTGGGAGCCCGTCGCTGACCCCACGGCCCCCGGCGGCCTGCGCCGCGGCCCCTTCTTCGACGCGGCGGTGGCCGCCGCCTGGGCGGCGCGCTGGGAGCCCGGTGATGAGCAGGAGCGCCCGGGGCTGTTCCAGCATTTCTGGCACGACTTCGTCTGGCGCGGCGCGGCTTTTTTCATCGGCGACACCCGCACAGAGCGCGAGCCCCGGCACAGCGGCAACTGGCGCGAAGCCCGCATCTTCAGCCCGGAGCAGGAAGCGGCATTCGCGCACTGGCTGCGCAGCCATCGCGAGCGCCCCCGCCTGGTCTTGACCGGCTCCCTGCTGTTGCCGCGCCGCCGCGCCTGCCAGGAGCATGCCGCCAGCGCCCTGCACTCCGACGCATGGTGCGGCTACCCGGCCAGCCTGAAGTCTCTGCTGGCAGAGCTTTGGGCCCAACAGGCCGACGGCGTGGTGTTTCTCTCCGGCGACGAGCACCGCTCGGGCTTCGTCAGCGCCGAGATCTGCGCGCTGGACGCCAATGGCGAGGCCCAGGGCCCAACCGTCCGCCTGCACAGCATCCACAGCTCGGCCCTCTATGCACCCTGGCCTTTTGCCATCACCGATGTCGAGGCCCTGGCCGAGCCCGACGAGTTCACTTTCGATGGCCCCGTCAAGGGTCAGGTCTTGCGCTGCCGCGTCAGCGCCTGGACGGACTTCCCCGGCGATGGCTTCGCGCTCTTGCGTGTGGAAGGCAGCGAGCTGCAGCTCTGGTACGACCGGGCCGGGCGGCCGCTCCATCGCCTCGACGGGCCGGATCTGCCGGCGCCGGATGGGCGTTTCCCGCTGGGTCTGTGAGCTGAAGGCTCAAGGCTTGGCAGCAAGCTCGGCGGCTTCGGCCAGGTGCTTGCGGTAGCTGTCGAGCACGCGCGGGCTGCGGCCGGTGGCCTCAGCCAGGCTCAGGGCGCGAGCGAACTCGGCGCGTGCTTCGGCGCGACGGCCCAGCTTGAGCAAGACCTCGCCGTGGCTGTCGGCCGCGTTGTCTGACTTGGGGTAGAGCCGCGCATTGGCGCCCAGCACCAGGGCCGCCAGCTGGGCGCGCGGCGCTTGCTTGCCATCGCCAAGGATGGCGTAGCCGGCGTTGTTGACATCGGCTTCGCTCAGGCCAGGGGCACGGATCGCCAGCTCCACCGCCGCTTGCGGATCAGCGGCCGCGGCCGCGGCCTGCAGGTCGCCGCCCAGCTTGGCACGCGCCGCTTCCAGCGCGCGGCGCTGCGCCTGCTCCTGGCTCAAGCGGATGACTTGGTCCACCGCCGCCACCACGAGATGCGGCTCGTCGAACTGGATGTGGTGGCCGCTGGTCGGGGTCAGCACATGGGCGCCATTGCTGAACTGGGCGAAGAAATCGCTGTGCAGCTGGCGCCAGGCGGACATGCCGGCCGGCGTGTGCAAAAGCACCTCGGGCTTGGCATAGCGGCGCGTGGACGTCAGCACCACGGCCGGCACATCAGGCAAGGGGCCGCCCGCATCGGGCAGCTTGCCGGCATCCATGATGGACTGGATGTAGCGCACATCTGCGCGGAAGCGCTCGGGCGCCCCGCGCTCCAGATGCGCTTGCTCGGCGGCCAGGCGGGCGGCGTCCAGCGGCTTGAGCACCTGGTCATAGCGCTCATGCGCTGGGTCCACAAAAACCAAACCGGCAATCTGCTCGGGGTGGCGGCTTGCGAAGTCGCGGATCAAAAAGGCGCCGTAGGAATGGCCGACCAGCACATAGGGCGGCGGCAGCTGCGCCGCTTTGAGCAGAGCCGACAGATCGCGGCCTGATTGCTGCAAGCTGACCGGCGCCGGGCTGGGCTCGCTCTGGCCATGGCCGGCACGCGAGTAGATGAGAACCTTGGCCCGCGGCGCCAGCTGCGGCGCCACCCGCCGCCAGGCGCTCAAGTCCATGCTGAATCCCGACTCGAACACGATCGTGGCCTGCGCCTTTTCATCACCCATGAGAATCGCATGCAGCTTGCGGCCGCCGACGTCGAGCATTTGTTCGTTGATTGGGGCGGGGGCCACGGTCGCTTGGACCTGCGGCTGAGCCTGCGCTTGAGCATATGTCGAGAGGCTGAAGGCGGACATCAACAAGGCCACCAGGGGCAGCTGCAAGCGCTGAAAGGACGAGGATGGGTGTAAGGCGGGACGGCAAAGGCAGGCTGTCGAGGAAGTCATGAGCGTCAAGTCCGGGAGGGTGCGGCGGGAATCGAAGAGAGGGAGTGTCCCGACTGTAGGCCTACAGCCACCATGCGGCCAGCGCCCTGCGCTGTACCGGCCGGCATCGCAGACAGGGCGTCAAAACACGGGGATGAAGCGTGGCCTGGGGTCAAGCGCATCGCTCAGAGACCGGCGCACCTGCCAAGCAAGTCGGACGGCTCAGGTCATTTCAGTCGCTTCCAGCTGGCATGCAAGGCCGTACGCTCCTCGCATCGCCACGAATGAATCGGTTAGCCTAAGGACACTCCCGCACCATGAACTGAAGCCACTTCTCGTCAAGGCCATCCGACCATGCAACAGGTTCAGCACCAAGGTTCCTGTCATTGCGGCGCCGTCCGCCTGCCCCTGCCCAAGACGCCCGAGACGGCCACATCCTGCAACTGCTCGCTGTGCCGCCGGGTCGGCGGACCCTGGGTGAATTTCGAATGGGGCGCGGTGAAGATCGAAACCGCGCCAGGCGCGCTACCGCAACAGGCCTACATCCAAGGCGACAAGACCCTGCGAACCATGCCCTGTGCCCACGGCGGCAGCGTGACCCATTGGGAGCCCATTGCACCCGAGCCCGGCGCCAAACATGGCGTCCACCTCGGTAACTTTGATCCGCAGCTGATCGCCTCCGTGCGCGTGCGCAGGTTTGACGGGGCGGATACCTGGAGGTGTCTGGACGAGCAACCCGACGTATGCAATGACACACAACTCGGTACAGGGCAGGAAAGCTGATCGGGTTTGCGAGGCCGACCTAAGCCTCGAGCGCATGCTTAAATGTTGTGCAAACTGATTAACGATCGACACCCAACACTTTTGACGCCTACAGCCATGTGTTTTAGCAAGAGCCAAGAGCAAACATGGAACAGCCAAGGATGATTCCGACCTTTGTATCCCGCCCGAACTGGGCACCACAGGTAATCGAACGAAAGCTGACTGACTTCTATCAGTTGCTCCAAGATGTTGGATTTAACGCCAACACCATTGGCAAGAGCCAAGCGCCGCTCATGAGTCCGTTTGAAGACGTACGCCGATTAATGAAACGCTGTCAATGCACGATTGTTCTCGGCCTCCCTCAAATTTTCATGGAAGCAGGCAGCGTGAAGCATGTGCCGATATCTTCGAAGTTGATGCTGCCCACTGAGTGGAATCAGATCGAAGCCACCATTTCGCTCATGCTTGAGTTGCCAACTCTGGTCTTGTTGCACAAGTCAGTTGCGGCTCGAGGCATCTTTGACCGGGGGGCAGCAAATGTCTTTGTGTATGAATCTGACTCCCAGGAAAAGAACTGGGCGGCATCTGTTCGGCCTGCGCTCGACGCCCTCAAGCAGGCGGTACAAACAGGCGCCTAGCTTTGCGATCAAGCGGGTGCCAATAGAACCCATGGCTTCGCCATTTTCATGGGCTTCGTTGGTGCCATCCACTCGCTGCGCTCCTTCCGGCGCCGCTTGCCTTGAACGTTGAGCCTCAGATGTTCGGATTCTGGCGCCAGCGAACGTTTAAAGACTCGCAACTCGGGCAGTTCAAGCGGGTGCGAACCATGTGGTTTCCGGCGACGGTACAGGATGGCCTTTACGTCAGCGTGGAAGGAGACAAGGAACGACCCAGCCCGGAGGCTGTTGAAGTCGCACGCCAGCTTCTACGAAGCCCGAAGGATCTGATTCGAGCAGCCGACGCGTTCGTCAGGTCAGATGCGTGCGCGCAAGAGTTCATTGCCGGAAATGGTGAACTGGTCTGCGATGGATTCACGGTCTACAAGTCCGGCAAGTTCGCGGTCGAGTTCTCCCTAAGCGAATGGCCTGATGCAATGATCAGCGTTGCCTTCGAAGGAGCCGAGCCATGCTCTGTCAGCTTCGGTGACTGAGGTTCACCCCCCTTCTTTCGAGCAGACCGCTTTCGGCGTCCATTCACTGTCCCATCGCACCAACAATTCCTAACTTTGCACTCGAGCCGACTGGCAAGGACTCCCCACTTCAGGCCCCAGTTCGTTCTTGGCCTTGCTTTCCCAGCTCTTGCTCGGGGCTCAATTCACACGTTTTGCACCTGAGAGGAGGTCAGGGTTCTGATGGAGGCACAACTGAAATGGTCTTTCAAACTGCCGAAGGAACGGCGCGTTCAGGCACGGCGGCCGGTCATCGCCGGTGACCGGGTTCTTGTTTGCTTTCACTATGAAAAAGCAGGCTTTTATCAGAGCAAGCTGTGCGCCTTCGAGGCGGCGACGGGCCGTGAGATCTGGAGCTGTCTGATCGATCACGTCGGCAACGAGCCGGTCGCCGCTGGCGACATCACATACTGGAGCAGCTTTGCAGGCTCCATTCATGCGCTCGACGCGCAAGGGCAGCTGATCTGGCAGGGGCCTGAGTGTGGAAGGAATATCGGCGTGCCTGTTCTGTCGGGTGATCGACTGGTCTTTGCCGAGATCGCGGGCGGAGCGAAGTTCACCTGGTGCCTGAACCGGCACTCGGGCGAAACCTTGTGGAAGTTCGAGGGCGGCGGCCACGCCTATCCACTCACGATGGCCGATGGCCGCGTGTTCCACAGCGCCGCAGCCAGCACCGGGATGGACGAGCCCTCGAGATGCTCGCTTCACAGCCTGTCGCTTGAGACCGGCAAGAGCGGGTGGTCGATCACGGACAGCCTCTACTTTTACAACCCCATCGTCTCGGGCAAGCGGCTCTATGTCTGCAACAGCCGCGCGCTCCAGATCCGTGATGCGGCGGGTGGCAAGCTGCTTGCCGAACTGCCGCTCGAAGATCAGAACCAAACGCTCAGACTGGTGCAAGGCCCGAGCGAAGGCCGGTTCTACGTCTGGCGCGACAACCTCCGCCCAGGCGCCGACTCGATCACTGCCCTTGACGTGAAGGCGTCCCGAGGCTTGTTTGGCGAGAAGCTGTCCCTGTCCATCGCCTGGCAAAGGCAAGAAGCGCGGGGCCTGTGCGGCGCACCGCTGCCGGTCGGCGAGCAGGGCCTGCTCTATCTGACCCATGATGGCGTCATCTGCCGTATCGGCGCCAGTTCCGGCGCGCCTGAATCCGAGATTCGACTCAAGACACAGCCCTCTTCGGCGGGCGGCATTGCGCTCGCCCAAGGGCGGATGTTCGTGACCCACGGACCTCATGTGTTTGCCTACGAGCTCGGCTGCAACCCGCCTCTCGCTGCAGAAACAGGCCTTCGCTGATGCGCCGCGTGTTCATCCACTATGTGACCCGGCACTTCGGGAACAAGCAGGCCCGCCCAAGCTCAAGCATCGTGCCCCGCAGATACACCCCTCCCAAGACCCTTCGAAGCTGGACGCTCGACATCCCGGGCGGCGATCTCTACGAACTCTTCCTCTTTGACAACGGCACCATTTGCGCCGCCACCGGGCGTTTTGCCCACGCATCCGGCTCCACCCAATGCAGCTGGCAGGAATTTGCGGAGGGCAAGCTCCATGACTTGATTCGGCGGACGATGGGGGACGCCGTGCTGACCGAGGCCCTGGACGCGCTTCGCTCGGCCACCCCGGCCCAATCTGGGCATTGAACTTGCGGTCGACGGCCCCTGCGTCAGCGCAGCCGCAAGCCCCAGACCGGCCCGCCATCATCAATCCGCACATGGCTGGAATCGGCAAAGCCGAGTGAGGCCGCTGCCGCTGCGGCCGCGCGGCCTGCATCACCCACCTGCCCCACGACGGCTTGCGCCTCGGGGCTCAGGAAGGACAGGTACAAGGTCTGGCGCGGCAGCAAGGCGGCGAGGTGGCTGCGCCAGGCCTCGCCGAGGCGCGCTTCGGCGGCGGCCGGGTCGCCGCTGAAGAAATGCGCGCCCAGGCCTTGCCAGAAGGGCGAGGCGCCGGACGCATCGCGGGGGCCGGCCAGTTCGACCAAGAGCTGACGACCATAACGTTCAGGATGGGCGGCCATGGTTTCCAGTGCTGCGCGCATCAGGCGCAGCAGAGCGGTCTGCTGCTGAGCCGCATCCAGCTCCGGCGCGCAGGCCAGATCGGCCAGCTCGCTCTCGCCCGTGTGGTCATTGCCCAGCAGCAAGGTCGGCTGGGCGCGAAACAGACCCAGCTCGGCGGCGGCGTGGACGATCTGGCCCAGGTGATAGCTGTAGCGCGGCAGCGGCGCCTGGCCCAGGCGCGCCACCAGACGCAAGCAGGCCAGCGGCCGCTCGTCCTCCGGGTCGGCCAGCAGCAGCCATTGCTCGGCGGGGGCTTCCAGCTGCAGGGCGGCGCCGGTCTGGTTGCGCCAGCCGGCCGCGCGGATGTGGGCGGCGTCTTCGGCGCGCCAGGGGCGCAGGCGGCCGAAGTCAGTTGCTGCTGCGGCGCTCATGGCCGGCTCCTTTCCTGCGTTTCGGGCTGCAGCGGCGTCACCCACAGGCTTTGGCCCTCGCTCAGGCCCAGGCGTTGCACCGCTTCATGCCCGGGCGCCAAGGCCTGGGCAGCCGGTGGCAGCTCGGCCAAGACGGCGCGAAAGCCCGGCCGGGCGTTGTGAACCGCCAGGTGCCAGACCGGCTGGCCCAAGGCCATGGCGTCGGCGCGAACGCTCAGCTCGCGGGCTTGACGCACGCTGCGCAGCAGGTGCAGGCTGGCCTCGACCGTGGGGCCGCCGTCGAAGATGTCGATATAGCTGTCAGCATCGAAGCCCTCGTCCTGCAGGATGGAAAACGGCAGCTCGCCGACAGGATGCAGCTGGCCGATGGCGAACTGCGCAGCCTCGGGCAGCAGGGGCACGTAGATGGGCGACTGCGGCATCAGGTCGGCGATGAAGGATTTGCTGCGCCCGCCGGTGACGACTTCGGCCTGCGGATAGTCCATATCGAAGAAGCGCCGGCCCACGGCGTCCCAGAAAGGGCTTTGCCCGGCCTCGTCGGCCAGGCCAGGGCTCTCGGCGGCGATGCGGTCGTTGAAGCGCTCCAGATGGCGCAGGATGAAGAGCAGGCGGGCGCGCGAGAGCAGCTGCGGCGCCGGGCCCTCGGCATAGGCCGGGTCGATGTAGAAGGAGGTGAGCAAGGTGTAGCCGGTCAGGTCGTGGCACAGATGCAGGGTGTGCAGACGGTGGCTCTCGCCCAGGGCGGCGCTGGCATGAACGACGAACTCGTTGCGGTAGCTGTAGAAGCGGTCATGGAAACCGGCGCTGGCGGCGATGCCGCTGCAGCCCACCACCTCGCCCCGGGCCAGGTCCTCCAGCACAAAGAGATAACGCTCTTCGCCACTGGCATCGTCGGCGCTGGCAAAGGACTCGATCGAGTGGGCGATGCGCTGGCGCAGCTGCTCGCGGTCATGCGGCAAGGAGCTGATGCCGTGCTCGCTGGCGGCGGCGATGCGCTCCAGCGCCGCCAGGTCGGGCAGCGCCACCGGGCGCAAGACAAGCGCGCGCGGATCGTGCGGCTCAATGAGGTTCATGGGGGGCTCTCTCCTGCCGGGCGGCGCCAGGCCGCAGCGCGTTGGCTGCGCTCGTCGCGCGGGGTCTTGTCGAAATGGGCTTTGTAGGCGTTTGAAAAATGCGGGCCCGAGGAAAAACCGCAGCTCAGACCGATCTGCAGAATCGACTGACTGCTCTGCTGCAACAGGCGGCGCGCGCGGTTCAGGCGCAGTTCCAGGTAGTAGCGCGAGGGCAGCGCGTCGAGGTGCTGCTTGAACAAGCGCTCGAGCTGGCGGCGCGACACGCCCACCAGGCGCGCCACCTCCTCGGTCGGCAGGGGTTCGGCCAGATTGGCTTCCATCAGGCTCAGGGCCTCGGCCAGCTTGGGGCTGTTGCCGCGCTGCTCGGCCACGGGGCGGCGCTGGCGCTCATCGCGCCCCCGCGCGCGCTCCAGGCCCAGGGCCAGGGTCAGGTCTTGCGCCAGACGCTCGCCGTGGCGGCGGCCAAGCCAGGCGGTCATCAGATCGAGGCTGGCGCTACCGCCGGCACAGCTCATGCGCAGGCCCGAGGCATTCATCTCCCAGACCTTGTCGCTCCAGACCACGGCCGGCTGCTCTTCTTGCAAGGCCTCGATCCATTCGCTGGCCACGGTGGCGCGCTCGCCTTCCAGCAGGCCGGCAGCGGCCAGCCAGGCGCTGCCACCATCGATGCCGGCGATGGCCATGCGCTCGGCTCCGAGCTGCGCCTGCCGGCGCAGCCAGGACAAAAGGCGCTCATCATCCAGCGCAGCCTCGCCGCTGAAGACCAGCAGGAGCTCGGCGTCCAGCGCTGCGCCGCCACCTTCTTCACTGCCTTCTTCGCCCCCCTCTTCGCCCCCCTCTTCGCCACGAAGCGGCACCGTCACGGGCGCCAGCAGCGCCAGGCCGGGCCAGGCGGGCGCTTGGCCCTCCAGCGTGAAGCAGCGCCAGTCATAGCGGCAGGCCGTTTGCAGTGCGTTGGCACGCTGCAAGGCTTCCAGCACGCCGGCCACCGACAAGAGCGCGGCGCCGGGTAGCAGCAGGAGCGCGCAACGGCAGTGCGAGGCCGTCTCGGGGGCGAGCGCGGCCGCCTGCGGCTCAGGCGCCGGCATGCGGGTGGAGATCGAGGTGTCGCCGTTCACGCGATCACTGTACGGCAAGCGGCGGGCGGCACGCGCTCAATGCCACTGAATCCAGCTCGGCACCGCCAGCAGCAGCAAGGCCAGCAGCAGGTAGGCCAGCTGCAGGGGCAGCATCCAGCGGGCCCAACGGCTCCAGGGGATGCCCGCCAGGGCCAGCACGCCGACCGTGATGCCCGAGGTGGGGATGACCGGCGTGGTCAGCTCGCCGAACTGAAATGCCAGGATGGCGGTCTGCCGACTCACCCCCACCAGATCGGCCAGCGGCGCCATCACCGGCATGGTCAGGGCCGCCTGGCCGGTGCCGGAGTGGATGAAGAAGTTGATCACCGACTGGATCAGAAACATCTTCTGCGCCGAGAAGATGGGGCTGCTCGATTCCACCAAGGGCACCAGGCTGTGCAGCACGGTGTCGATGATGTGGCCGTCGCGCATCAGCACCACGGTGGCCTTGGCCAGGGCGATCACCAGGGCGGTGCTGACCAGGTCTTTGGCGCCTTGCATGAAGGCGGCGACGAAATCCTCGGCCGAGAGCCGCGCCACCCAACCCACGGCCAGGGCCATCACCAGGAACAGGGCCGCAATCTCCTCGATGTACCAACCGAAGCGCACCACGCCGACGATCATGGACAGCAGGGTCAGAACGAACAGGCCCAACACCAGCTTGTGGCGCGGCTGCAGGCCTTCGAACTGCTCGAAGCTGCTGAGGTCCAGGTGGCGGCGGCGCTCCTGGTCTTGTTCAAAGCAGGGGCTCAGGCGCGGATCGCGCTGCACGCGGGCGGCGTACCACATCAGAAAGGCGATGGTCACCGTGGTGAAGATCAGCCAGCAGAGCAGGCGGTAGCCCAGGCCCGAGAACATGGGCACACCGGCAATGTTCTGGGCCACGCCGACATTGAAGGGGTTGAGAAAGGCCGTGGCAAAACCGATCTGCGAGCCGACGAAAGGAATCGCCACGCCGACGATGCTGTCGTACTTCAGCGCCAGGGCCAGGGGGATGAAGATCAGCACAAAGGGAATCGCCTCCTCGGCCATGCCGAAAGTGGCACCGCCCAGGGAGAACAGCCCAACGAAGAGCGGGATCAGGCCGGCGCGCACCAGGGCCGAGTGCCGATGGGCGCGGGCCACGGACTTGATCATCGCGTCGATGGCCTCGCTGCGCTGCAGGACCGAAAAGGCGCCACCAACGATGAGCACAAAGCCGATGATCAGGGCCGCCTCGACGAAACCCTTGATCGGCGCCGTCATCAAGGCCACCAGGCCTTGCGGCTGGCTGGGGATGTGGCGGAAGGAATCGGCCACGATCACCTTCTTGCCATCAACCAACTCCGTCTGGTACTGGCCGCCGGGCAGCACCCAGGTGGCCAGGGCGATCAAGGCCAGCAGGGCGAACAGCAGAACAAAGGTGTTGGGGAACTTGAGGGGTTTGACGGAGGTTGCGGCGGGGTTGGCTGGGGTGATGGGCGTGGACATGGCCGGGCTCACATGGAAAGCAGCTTGCCGCTGCGGAAAGGAATGGCGCCGGCGATCTTGCAGACCCGCATGCCGGCGCTGGCATAACGCCGAGACACCCGGGCAAACATCAGGCCAGCGGCGCGTGCGCAGAGCAGGCTGCGCTGCTCGCTCAAGGGATCGATCAGCTCGGCCACGGCCTCACCAGCGCCGACGCGATCACCGGGCGCCTTGAGGAAGACCAGCACGCCGGCATGGGGCGCGACGATGGGCTCCACCGCCTCCAGCGCCGTGGCCGGGCAGGCCAGGCCCTGGAGCGCGGCAGGTGGGCGGTCCGTCACATCGCCGGTGTCGCGCAGAAACTCGATCAGGGCGGCGGCATCGGCGGCGGCCAGCTCGTGCGACACCTCGGTCTCGCCACGCAGCTCCACCGTGGCTGCCAGGCAGGCCAGGGGCACCGGCGTGGCCGGGCCGAAGTGCTCGGCCAGCTCCCACCAATGGCGGGCCAGGGATTCATCGAAAGGGTCGTCCCCCGACTCGCGCGAGATCAGATAGGCCTGGGCTCCCAGGCGCGCGGCCAGCGGCGCCAGGGCCGAGGCCAGCGGCGTGCCGGTGTAAACATGGAGCACGGCCTGGTTGTCGCAGTGCAGGTCCAGCACCACATCAGCGTCCAGGGCCAGGCTTTGCAGCAGGCGCTTGAGGGCCTCGGTCTCGGTGGCCACGGGCCGCTCGGCCAGCAAGGCCTTGGCGGCCGCGCGCACCGTGCGCACATTGGCCACGGCATCGGCGCCCAGCTGCCCCTGCAGGCGCGGCAGCAGGGCCGGGGTCAGGTGTTGATAGCCGCGGTTGAAGTTGACACCGGTGCTGAGATCGAAGCGACCGAAGGACGTGCCCTGCAGCTCCTGGGCCAGGCCGATGGGGTTGGCCAGGGGCAGCAGCACGATCTCGCCGGGCAGCTGGCCGGCCGCCTCCAACTCCAGCAATCGATCTTTCAAATGCTGGGCCACCAACATGGGCGGCACCTCGTCGGCATGGAGCGAGGCCTGGATGTAGACCTTGCGGCCGCTCTGGCAGGCACCGAAATGCAGGCTGTGCAGCTGGCGGGCGCTGCCGGCATGGGCCGGCGGTAGGGCATGAAGTTGGCGGCGCATGAGGGTGTGAGTGAAAAAGAGGAATGAGCTGAAATGAAGTGGGCGGGCACAGCCCTGCCCGCTCGGCTGGACGAGAAGCCAGTGCCGAGATCGAGAGCGACATGGAGGTAGACCGCGCGCAGAACGCGCGGGCTCGGCTCAAGGGGTCGGGCTGATGGCCTTGTAGAACGGCTGCTGCACCCGCACCGGCTGCACATCGAGGCGCAGATTCAGCACGGTGTAGTCCTCGCCGCCCAGGGCGCCGGTGAACCAGGCCAGGCTGTCCGGGCCTTTGTAGAGGCGGAACTCAAAACCCAGCTCGCTGTCCGGCTCACTGCCCGTCGCGCTCGCTGCCGATGCCGATGCCGATACAGGCACCGCGCGCGGGCCGGCGAAGGCCAGGCCCAGCACTTCCGGGAAGGGGCTGTCGATCAGCTGGGCCATGGCATTGGCAATCGTGTTGTCGCCCAGCATGTCCATCAGAAAGGGCTGCTGGGTGACGAAGGGCTTGAAGTCCGGCGCGCGCGGGTCGATCTTGAGGCCCGCGCGCTTGGCGGCCGAGGGCGTGGTTTCGCCGCGGCCCAGATGGTGGCGATCACCGCGGTCGAGAAAGCTCAGGCGCACGCCGCGGATGTTGAAGGCGGGCAAGCGCGCATCACGGCGGGCCTCGCTCAGGTCCACCAGCAGCACGCCGCGCGCACCGATCACCTCCAGGGCCTCGCCCTTGATCACGGCGGCGCTGTTCTCTTCCACGCCCAGGCCCAGGCGATAGCCCTCGGCCTGCATCAGGGGCAGGAGGCGGCCAATGCGGCCACGCTTGAGGAAATGCTGATCGATGAAGAGATGGGGGCCGACAAAGCCCAGGCCGCGGTCCACCTCCTGGCCGCGGCGCAGCTGACCTTTCAAGACCTTGAGCGAGTCCTGCGCGTCGCGAAACATCGTGCTGCTCATGATGGCCGCGCCGGCGCTGGTGCCAGCCACCACACCGCCGCGCCGGTAGAGCGCCCAGATGGCCTCGAGCATGGGCGTGGGTTGGCCGCCGGGCTGCAGGCTGTCAACGATCAGCTCTTGCGCGCCGCCCGAGAAGAACACGCCTTGCGCCGCATTCACCTTGGCCAGCAGGGCCGGGTCGCGCACGGCAGCGGCCACATCGCTGCCGGCCAGGCGCGGCGCCACGGGGATGTGCTCGGCGCGGGCGCCCTGGCGCTGCAAGGCTTCGATGATTTGCCCGGCGCTGCGCTCGGGGTTGGCGGCGGCCGTGGCGAACACGGCGAAGCGCGCGCCGGGGCCGCCGGCCTCGTCAACGATGCGTTTCCAGACCGCGTCGTTGTCGTACTTCAGCGCGCCGCCGATGACGATGGCCGTGCCGCGCGGCGCCGCTTCAGCCGAAGTTTGCGCATGGCTGGGCGTGGCGAAGAGGCCCGTGCTGGCCAGAAGCGAGGCCAGCAGCGAGGCCAGCAGAAAGCGACGGCGGACTGCGGTGCGCGCACCGGATGCGATGGAGTGGCTTGGGGTTTGCATGGCGCCAGTCTGTCAGCGCGCGCGCCGCAAAACCAGCGGGTTGGCCCGCTGCAGCGCCTGCAAAGGACGCAAAGCGCAAGTGCGTGTCGCATCCATGCAAGCGCGTTTCACCCCTGTTCATCGAGGTTTGCGCGCTTGCGACATGCATTTACACGCAAGCGACCGAGGCGCCAAAACCCCATAGGCAAGTCACGAGGGCCACTTCTAGAGTCCGTTCGAACCCCAGCCACCCCGGCGCCCAAGGTTGTTCGTCCCCCTCACCTGTTCACCCCTTCACCTGTTCACTTCTCCTTCCTCCAAGGTTCCACCATGACGCAAGCCCGCAAGCCGCATCGACTCTTTCAACCCCAGCGCCTGGCCCAGGCCGCCATGCTGCTGCTCGGCAGCCAATTCCTGAGCAGCGCCCAAGCCCAGGAAGCGAAACTGGAACGTGTGGAAGTCACCGGCACCAGCATCAAGCGCCTGGAGGGCGAGACTGCCCTGCCGGTGCAGACCCTCAAGCGCAGCGACATCGACAAGACCGGCGCCACCACCGCGGCCGAGATCATGAAATCCATCAGCGGCAATGCCGCCGGCCTGACGGATGGCGCCTCCATCACCGACAGCACCGGCGGCCAGCGCGGCTTCAACGGCGCGAACCTGCGCGGCATCGGCGTCTCCAGCACCCTGGTGCTGCTGAACGGCCGGCGCATGGCCAATTTCGCATCGCCCGGCGACAACTCGGGCGTGGACCTGAACAACATCCCGGCCGGCGCCATCGAACGCGTGGAAATCCTCAAGGACGGCGCCTCGGCCATCTACGGCACCGACGCCATCGGCGGCGTCATCAACTTCATCACCCGCAAGGACTACCGCGGCGCCGATGTGAACGTCTACGCCTCGCGCACCCAAGAGGGTGGCGCCGAGAAGACCGCCGCTTCGCTGGGCGGTGGCTTCGGTGACTTGGCCAAGGACCGCTTCAATGTTTTCGGCGTGATTGACGCGCAAAAGCTCGGCGCCCTGCGCAGCAGCGAGCGCGACTTTCTGAAGGAGCGTCCGCTGGCCAGCACCCTGCCCTTCTACATGAGCAGCCGCACCTTCCCCGGCAACATCCGCCTGGCCAGCCGGGCCGCCGCACGCAAGGTGCAGCTCGATGCCCTCAACGCCGCCGGCTTCAGCTTCAACGGCAAGCCGCTGACCCAGCGCACCATCAACCTCTCGGCCCCAGCCTGCAACCCGCCGGCCACGGTCTACGCGCCCGACAACCTGTCCGAGGCCTGCAGCTTCGACTACATGCAGGACACCGAGCTATATCCCGAATCCGAGAAGCTCGCCTTCCTGGGCCGCGGTGTCTTTCAGCTGAACGAGCAGCACCAGCTCTTCGCCGAAGTGCTGAAGAGCAAGACCACGACCCAGTACGTGGCCAGCCCCAACCCGATCGAAATCACCGCGGTGCCGACCGCGGCCATCAACCCCTTCCTGAGCAAGCCCCTGCCCTTCGGCGGCACGGTGGACATCCGTCAGCGCGTGACCGAAGCCGGCAACCGGACCAATCAAGTGACCAGCGACGCCGAGCGCCTGGTGGTGGGCGCGAGCGGCAGCCTGGCCTTGTTCGGCGGCTGGGACTACGACATCGCCCTGAACCGCGCCGTCAACCGCTCGACCGATGCCATCGAGGATGGCTACTTCCTCTACAACGAGTTCGTCGCCGGCGTGCGCACGGGCAAGATCAACCCTTTCGGCCCTTCGCCGCAGGCCGGCAAGGATTTGCTGAACAGCATTCGCGTGCAGGATGAATCGCGCCGCTCCAAGGGCACGACCACCACCCTGGACTTCAAACTCAGCGGCAGCCTGGGCAAGCTGGACGGCGGCGACCTGGGTCTGGCCGTGGGCGCCGAGCTGCGCCGCGAGGTGACCGAGTTCACACCCTCGGCCTTGCTGCTGACCAACAACATCCAGGGCGACCGCAGCTCGCGCGGTGATGCACCTGTGGCCAGCAGCAACAGCCGCAAGGTCGGCGCCGTGTTTGCCGAACTGAACGCCCCCGTGAGCAAGACGCTGGAACTGCAAGCCGCGCTGCGCTACGACAAATACAGCGGCGTGGGCGACACCCTGAACCCCAAGCTCGGCGTGCGCTGGCAACCGAACAAGCAGTTGGTGCTGCGCGGCTCGGCCGGCACCGGCTTCCGGGCGCCCACCATCACCGAGCTGACCCGCCCGACCTCGTTTGGCAGCAGCTCGGCCTTCCTGACCGACCCGGGCTGCGTGGCCCAGGGCTTTGCCGTCGCTGACTGCACCGACCAATGGCGTGTCGAGCGCCGCAGCAACCCGAATCTCAAGCCCGAGAAGTCCAAGCAGGCCTCCTTCGGCGTGGTCTTCGAAGCCAGCAAGGACGCGACCGCCAGCCTGGACTACTGGCAGATCCGCAAGACCGATGTCATCAGCGACCTCTCGGAACAGGTGATCCTGGGCAATCTGCCGAAGTACGAGAAGGACTTCGTCAAGCGCGACGAGTTCGGTGAATTCATCGACACCATCTTGCTCAAGAAGGACAACCAGGGCGAGCTGCGCACCTCGGGCCTGGATCTGGAGTTGACCCTGCGCCAGGCCACCGAGGGCTGGGGCCGCTTCACCGCCTCGCTGAGCGGCACCTATGTGCTCAAGTACGAACGCCAGCCCGGCGCCGGCGAGCCCTTCATGAACAACGCCGGCCAGTTCCTGAGCGACCAGGTGATCCAGAAATGGCGCCATCGCCTGTCGGTGGACTGGGATATGGGCCCTTACGGCCTGACCCTGGGCAACACCTACTACTCGGGCTACCGCGACCACAACACCGCCTTCAATCCCAACACCGACGAACTGCTGCCCGCGCGCAGCGTGCAGGCCTACTCGCTGTGGGATCTGTCGGGTTCCTGGCGCATCAACAAGCAGCTCAAGCTGCGCGCCGGCATCCAGAACCTGCTGGACACGCAGCCGCCGTTCTCCAACCAGGGCTACTACTTCCTGGCCACCTATGACCCGACCTACACCGACCCGCGCGGCCGCAACTTCTACCTCAGCCTGAACTACAGCTTCCGCTGAAACCGGGCAGCCTCAAAGCAAAGGGGCCGGGCGCATCACGCGCCCGGCCCCTTTTTCCATTCAATCGGGGCTGGCTTGTCGTTTCACTTGCTCGGCCCGTCGCCCCGCTCGGGGGCCGGACCGGTGGCGCGGTCGGGGCCGGGCCAGGCGCTGTACAGCGGCTGGGGCATGCGCACCGGGGTCACGTCGAGGTAGAGATTGACCACGGTGAACTCCTCACCACCCCACTCCTCCGTGCTCCAGCCATAACTGCCCTTGCCCTTGTACAGGCGAAACAGGAAACCGAGCTCGGCGACCGGGTCACCGGGCTTGGGCAGCACATCGAAGGACAGGCCGCGCACCTCGTTGCGGTTGCTGTCGATCAGATAGGTCATGGCATTGGCGATGGTGGAGTCGCCCAGCATGTCCAGATCGAAACGGTCTTCGGTGAAGTAAGGTTTGAAGTCGGGCGCCGTGTGGTCGTGCTTGGCGCCGCGCAGCTTGATGGGCGCCGGCGTGGTCTGCCGGGTCTTGAGGCTGTAGCGGTCGCCCTGGTCCAGGAAGCTCAGGCGGGCGCTGGTCACATTGAAGGCGCCCAGGGTCGGGTCGGTCTTCACATCGGTCAGGTCCACCAGCAAGGCGCCCTTGGCACCGATCACCTCGACCTCATCGCCATGCACCACGGCGGCCGAGTTCTCTTCCACACCCAGGCCCAGCTTGTAGCCCTTGGCCATCATCAGCGGGATCATGCGGCCAAAACGGCCGCGCTTGAGGAAATGCTGGTCGACGAAGAGATCGGGGCCGACAAAACCGAGGCCACGGTCGATCTGTTTGCCCTCGGCCCACTTGCCTTTCATGATGTTGATGACGCTGGGTGCGTCACGAAACATCACCGTGCTCATGATGGCCGCACCGGCCGAGGTGCCGGCCACCACACCGCCGCGGCGGTAGACGTCCCAAATGGCTTCCAGCATGGGCGTGCTATTGCCACCCGGCATCAGCACGTCAACGATGCGCTCTTGCGAGCCGCCGGTAAAAAACACACCGCGGGCGTTCTTGACCTTGGCGATCAGGGACGGGTCGCGCACCACCTTGCTCAGGTCCACCCAGCTGAACTTGGGCGCCACCGGCAGGGCCTCGGCCACGGCGCCGCGCTTTTGCAACATGTCCACCGCCGTCTTGGCACTGGCCTCGGGGTCCTCGGCCGCCGTGCCGAAGACGACAAAACGCGCGCCCTTGCCGCCGGCCAGCTGCACGATACGGCCCCAGACGTCTTCGTTGTCGGCCTTCAATGCACCCCCGATGGGCACGGCATAGCCTTTGATGGCGCCCTCTCCCGCGCCCAGCGGGCCGGGGCCGGCGCTGCTGCCGGACGCGGCGCTGTGGCCTGCCGTCGAACTGATCGGTTTGGCCGTGACCGGCGAGGGCGCATGCACGCCCTTGACCGGCGTGGTCGGCGGCGGCGGCGTGGCGCCGAGCACCGTGCCGGCGGGGCCGAAGGTGCCCGGCTTCAGGGTGTGCACCGTGCCACCCTGGGCAGATGCGCCAAGGCTGGCCGTGGCCAGCAGGCCCGCAGCCAGGGTGGAGATCAACAAATCAGAGACGTGCTTGGTGTTCATGGCCTGGGAGACTGTGTGAATGAGCCAACGCAAAAACAGAAGATACAGGCGGGGCGATGCGAATCATGGCACGGCCGCACTCGCGGCCTTGTGCACCGGTCAGTCTGAGGCCGCCCCGAGGGCGTTTAGAACGCTATGCGAACGAACTGCACCCTGAGTTGCGCTGATGCGACTGGCGCGTGAATCCCCTATGGCCCGACAGGTCCATGCTTCCTAGACTGGTGCAAACCCCTTACATCCTGGGAGAAGTACCGATGACACCGCCCCGCGCTTGCACCCGCCCCGTTCTTCGCGCCACGGCCCTTGCGGCCCTGATGGCCTCGACCGCCGTGACCAGCCACCTGGCCCAAGCCCAGGAAGCCACCAGCACACTGAACCGTGTCGAAGTGACTGGCTCGGCGATCAAGCGCCTGGAGTCAGAAACGGCGCTGCCGGTGCAGGTGATCACCAAGGCTGACATTATCAAGGCCGGCATCACCACAGCTGCCGAACTGGTGGCCAGCATCAGCGCCGCCAGCAACAGCCTGACTGACGGAGCCTCCATCGCCATCGGTGGCTACAAAGACCAGATGGGATTCAACTCCGCCAATTTGCGCGGCCTGGGCACCTCATCCACGCTGGTTCTGTTGAACGGCCGACGCATGGCGAACTTCGCTTCGCCGGGCGATGACGCCGGCGTGGACCTGAACACCATCCCCATGGCTGCCATCCAACGCGTGGAAGTGCTGCTAGACGGCGCATCCGCTTTGTACGGGGCCGACGCCATCGGCGGCGTGGTCAACTTCATCACCAGAAAGGACTACCAAGGACTGCAACTCGATGCCTACGCAGGCGCCAGCAAAGAAGGCGGCGCAGGCAAGCGAAGTGCATCGCTGGCCGGTGGCTTCGGTGACTACGCCAAAGATGGCTTCAATGTGTTCGCGGTGCTCGATGTGCAGAAGACGGATGCGTTGAGCACCTCGCAACGCAAGTTCATTTCGGACCTGAAAGTCCCTGAGCGGCTGCCGCATCTGCTGTCCAGCTATCCGATGCCGGCCAATATTCTGCTTTCCGACGATCAATTGACGGCCTTGCAAGACCAAGGATTCAAGATCAACGGCAGGGTCCCCACATCGACCACCATCAACCTCAGTGCCCCGAACTGCAATCCCCCGCATTCGCTGAACCTGAAGGACGGCATTGGCGGCCCCGATGGCTGTACGTTCGATTACATGCGCGATGTGGAGCTGTACCCTGATTCCAAAAAACTCAGCTTTTTGAGCCGTGGCGTACTCGATCTGGGCGGCGGTCATCAAGCGTTTGCCGAACTCTCCCTGGCCAAGGCTGAGACCAACTATGTTGGCACATCAACCCGAATTCGGCTGCGTCGCGCCAACGAGTTACCGACGTCCATGATTCCCGGTCTTGATTCAGCTCTGCCTGACGAAACTGTCGAAGTACGCGCCCGTCTTTTGGAAGCCGGCCCACGAAAGTCAAACCTCGAGAGCCGTGGCGAACGTCTGGTTCTTGGGATGTCGGGCGCCTTGGCAGGATGGGACTATGACTGGGCGCTCAATCACAGCACCAACAAGGTGGCAGACCGAGATGTCAGGGGCTATCTGCTGTACCAGGAACTGATTGACGGCATCCACAAAGGCCTGATCAATGTTTTTGGTCCATCGTCGGCAGCCGGCCGCGACTACCTAGAAAAGATCCAGGTCAATGACGAAGTTCGCAGCGCCAAGGGCAGCATGAGTTCCTTCGATGCCAAAGCCTCACGCGAACTGATGCGTCTGGATGGCGGAGCGCTTGCCATTGCATTTGGCGGCGAACTCCGGCGGGAGAAAGTGGAGTCTCGCGCCTCCGAACTGCTGCTCTCGGACAACATCAACGAGGACTGGACGCCAGGTGACTCCCAGTTCGTCAAGAACTCACGCAAAGTCTGGGCCGCCTATGGCGAACTGAATGCCCCATTCACCAAACAAGTGGAATTGCAGCTGGCACTTCGCCACGATCACTACCAAAAGATCGGCGGCAGCACCAACCCGAAAATCGGCCTGCGTTACCAGCCCAGCACTGATCTTTTGCTGCGCGCCTCCGCGGGCCGGGGCTTCCGTGCTCCATCCATGAACGATCTTTACCGTCCGACCAAGTTCGGCAGTACCCAGGTCCTGCCAGACCCGGTGTACTGCGCCGATGTCAACAACGATTTTGGTCGCTGCGCCAACAACTGGGATACCCAGACCTACTCCAATCCCAACCTCAAACCTGAGCGCTCCCGTCAGTTCTCCTTGGGCATGGTGTTCGAGGCCACGCGAAACCTCAGCGTCAGCCTGGACTACTGGAACATCCAGAAGTCGGATCTGATCAGCACCATCGGTGAGGACATCATCCTGGCCAACCTCGACAAGTACGGCAAGCTGGTCCATCGCTACAACATGGATGAAGGGCTCGAGGGTTGCGACTACGACCCGGACGATTACGAAATTTGCTTCATCGAATTGCGCAAGGAGAACCGGGGCAAGCAACGAACCTCGGGGCTCGATATCACGATGGATTTGAAGGGCCTGCGCACCGGCGTGGGCGACTTTGGAGCCAAGCTCGTGGGAACCTTGGCGCTCAAGTCAGAAAAGCAAACGGGCTATGGCGATGGTTTCGTCAGCAATTTGGGCAAGTTCGTCACCGATGGCGTGGTGCAGCGCTGGCGCCATCGCCTGACCGTTGATTGGAGCCAAGGCCCCTGGAGTTTGAGCCTGTCCAACAACTACATCAGTGCTTACGACGACCAGAACTCGGCGATTGACACCAACTCCGGCAAAGTGGTCGAGAAGAACAAAGTCAAGGCCTACTCGCTTTGGGACTTGTCTGGCGCCTGGAACGCGAGCAAGGATCTGACCTTGCGGGCCGGCATCAAGAACCTCTTTAATACCGCGCCCCCCTACTCCAACCAGGCCTATTTCTTCATCTCGGGCTACGACCCCAGTTACACCGACCCGCGTGGCCGCTTCGGTTATCTGAGCGTGCAGTACCAGTTCCGCTGAAGCGGAGCATGGGCTGGCGGGCGATCGAGAAGGTGGGCATGAAGCGCCGTCTCGGATTGCAGGCCTTGGCCGCAGCCGGGCTGTCGACCGCTGGGGTGCGCGCCCAGCCTGCCGGGGCCACGGTCGAGCCGGGTTCCGGCAACTCTCCCGCCTGGCAGGCCCTGTCCTTGGCGCGGCGGCTGCTGGAGCGGCGCGAGGAGGTGGAGCAGCAATGGCCGGGCTTGATGGCCAAACTCGGCGTGCCGGGCCTGGCCTTGCAGCTGATCCAGCATGGCGAGCTCAGCGAAGCCTGGCAACTGGGTCGGCGCGAGTTCGGCGAGGAAAGCTCGGAGCCGGTCACGGCCGGCACCGTGTTCGAATGCGCCTCCATGAGCAAGCCGGTGTTTGCCTACCTGCTGATGCAACAGGTGCAGCGCGGACGGCTGGGCCTCGATCAGCCGATTCTGGATTTCTACCCCGAGCGCTTTCAACCGCCGCAGCCCGCGCAGGCGCGCATCACCGCGCGCATGCTCTTGTGCCACCGCTCCGGCCTGCCCAACTGGCGCAGCGGCGACGAGAACAGCGGCCCCCTGCCCCTCAAGTTCACGCCCGGCGAGGGCTTTGAGTATTCGGGCGAAGGCTATTTCTACTTGCAGCGCGCACTTGAGCATCTGCTGGGCGAGCCCCTGCAGACCACGGCCAAGCGCGAGCTGTTCGCGCCGCTCGGCATGAGCAGCAGCAGCTTTGTGCTGACGCCGGCGCTCGAAGCCCGGCGTGCGCGCGGCCATGGCGAGGACGGCCAGCCCCTGCCCTGGAGCCGCTACGAGCGGGCCAATGCGGCCTACACCTTGCACACCACGGCGCAGGATTACGGCCGCTTTCTGGCGGCGCTCTTGCGCCCGGTACCCACGGCCAGCGCTTTGCTGAATGAAGAGTGGCGGCGCGAAATGCTGGCCGCGCAGACCGTGGCCAGCGACCGCCAGCCGCTGGAGCGGCCCGGGCGCGCCCTCGATCTGCCAGGCCAGCCGGCCAAGGCCTACTGGAGCCTGGGCTGGATCCTCAACCCCATGGCCGATGGCAGCCGCGTGATCTATCACACCGGCACGAACAGCAGTGGCTTTCGCGCCTACTGCCAGTTCAACCCTTCACAGGGCAGCGGCCTGGTCTTTCTGAGCAACAGCCTGAACGGCCACCAGCTCTGGCAGTCTCTGATCAAACGCTGGGGCGATCTCTAGGCCAGACACTGGCACAGCAGCCGACCACCTGCACCTTGCCGACGAACACGCGGCCTGCTGTTCGTCAGCTGAGGCTGGAGTCTATGCCCAACTCACCTGCCATCCGCTGTACCAAAAGTTTGAGCTGCTCGAGCTCGCGGCTCAAACGCTGCTGCTCGGCGCGCAGATGGGCGATGTCTTCGGCTTGCTCGGGGCTGCTCGCTCCTGGGGAAAATCCGGTTTGCGCCTCGATGACCGGCTCACCGCAGAGCAGATGAGCCCAGCGCGATTCGCGGGCGCCAGGCGCACGGGCGAGCTTGACGACAAAGGCCGGGCGCTTGTCCGTGGCCTCGGCCAGTTCCTCGAGAAAGCCCTCGACCGAGGACACATCGGCAAAGCGGTGCAGGCGCTCGGTGTGCAGGCGCAGCTCGGCCGTGGTCTGCGGGCCGCGCAGCATCAGCAAGGTCAGCAAGGCCAGGCCGGCGCCGGGCACGCCCAGGCCGCGCGCGCCGTTGTGCTCGAAACGCACCACGCGGCTGCCGCTGACGCTGTTGACCAGGTGCATGGCCTTGAGCTCTTCCAGCGCCAGCAGCACATCGGCCTCGCTGGCGTTCATGACCGGATCACGGGCGGTCTTCTGGTTGCAGCCCAGGGTCAAGGCGTTGAGGGACAGGGGATAACTGTCCGGCACCGTGGATTCCTTCTCCACCAGCACCGCCAGCACACGCGCCTCCAGGGCGCTCAGGGTTCGCAAAGACATGGATGTTCAGACCCCGAAGCCGTCGTCGGCCTGGATGATGGCCCCGTTGATGAAATGGCTCTCGTTGGCGCAGAGCATGAGCAGCGAGGTGTCCAGATCCTGCGGCTGGCCGACGCGCTTGCGCGGCAGCAGCTCCACCAGCTTCTTGCCCTGCTCGGTGCCCCAGTGGTGGTGGTTGATCTCGGTGTCGATGTAGCCCGGGCAGATGGCGTTGACATTGATGCCGTACTTGCCCCACTCCAGCGCCATGGCGCGGGTCATGTGAATGACCGCGGCCTTGCTCATGGAGTAGACGCCGATCTGGCTCAGCACGCGCAGGCCGGCCATGGAGGCGATATTGACGATGCGGCCGCCGATGAAGGTGCCGGGCGCCGAGCCCTGGGCGCGGGCCAGCATGCGCTTGCCCACCTCCTGCGCCACAAAAAAGGCGCCGCGGACATTGGTGTCCATGACGAAGTCGTAGTCGTCGGGCGTGACCTCGGTCAGGCGCTGGGTGGTGCTGACGCCGGAGTTGTTGATCAGGATGTCGAGCGTGCCGACTTCGGTCTCGGCATGGGCCACGGCCGACTTGATGCTGTCCAGATCGGTGACATCCAGGGTCACCACATGGGCGTCGCCACCGGCGCCTTCGATTTCGCTGCGCAGGGTCTTGAGCCGCTCGGTGCGGCGGCCGGCCAACACCACACAGGCGCCGGCCTGGGCCAGGGTTCGGGCGAACTGGGCGCCCAGGCCGCTCGATGCGCCGGTCACCAGGGCCACGCGGCCCGACAAATCAATGCTGTAACTCATGGTCATCCTCTGGGAAAACTGCGGAAGAAGCGTAGCACGCGACCCCGGGGCCTACGAGGAAAACAGAGCGCCCGGCCGAGGTCTGATTGACCTGCAACAAGCCGCTAGAGCCTTGCACCTAGCGGCAAGAAAAGCACGACCGTTCGTTTTATCAAAGCCCCTTATAGAATGCCGCGCAGACAAGCCAGCTCTACAGCTTCAGCCAGGACAAGAACACCATGACGACGAACCAAGAACTTCTGAGCCAGTACGGACCGCGTGAATCGATGGAGTACGACGTGGTCATCGTCGGCGGCGGCCCCGGCGGCCTGGCCACCGCGATCCGGCTCAAGCAGCTGGCGGCGGCCAAGAACCAGGAGCTCTCGGTCGTGGTGCTGGAAAAAGGCTCGGAGCCGGGCGCCCACATCCTCTCGGGCGCCGTCATGGACCCGCGCGCGCTGACCGAGTTGCTGCCCAACTGGAAGGAGCTCGGCGCGCCGCTGAACCAGGCGGTGCAGGCCGACGAGGTGCTCTTCCTCAACGAAACCGGCGCCACCGCCACGCCGCAGTGGCTGATCCCCGGCTGCTTCCACAACGATGGCAACTACGTCATCTCGCTCGGCGCCGTCACCAAATGGCTGGGCGAGCAGGCCGAGGGCCTGGGCGTGGAGATCTTCCCCGGCTTCACCGCCGCCGAAGTGGTCTACGGTGAAGACGGCAGCGTGCGCGGCGTCGCCACCGGCAATCTGGGCGTGGGCAAGGACGGCGAGCCGACCGAGAACTTCCAGCTCGGCATGGAACTGCTGGGCAAGTACACCATCTTTGCCGAAGGCGCCCGCGGCCATCTGGGCAAGCAGCTGATCGCCAAGTTCCAGCTCGACGCCGGCAAAGACCCGCAAAGCTACGCCATCGGCATCAAGGAACTCTGGGAAGTGCCGGCCGCGCAAGCGCAGCCCGGCCTGGTGGTGCACACCGCCGGCTGGCCCATGGACGGTGACACCTACGGCGGCGGCTTCCTCTACCACCTGGAGGGCAACAAGGTCACCCTGGGCTATGTGGTCGGCCTGGACTACAAAAACCCCTGGCTCTCGCCCTTTGAAGAGATGCAGCGCTGGAAGACCCACCCCAGCATCCGCAAGCACATCGAAGGCGGCAAGCGCCTGGGCTACGGCGCCCGCGCCATCACGGCCGGCGGCCTCCTGAGCCTGCCCAAGACCGTGTTCCCCGGCGGCGCCCTGGTCGGCTGCGATGCCGGCTACCTGAACGCCGCCCGCATCAAGGGCAGCCATGCCGCCATCAAGAGCGGCATGCTGGCGGCCGAGGCCGCTTTCGAAGCCCTGGCCGCCGGCCGCCAGCATGACGAGCTGAGCGCCTACCCTGCCGCCTTTGAGCAAAGCTGGCTGCATGAAGAGCTGAACCAGTCGCGCAACTTCAAGCAATGGTTCAAGAAGGGCAATACCGTCGGCACGCTGATGACCGGCATCGAGCAATGGCTGCTGCCCAAGCTGGGCATGAAGAGCCCGCCGTGGACCATCCACCGCCCCCTGCCCGACCACCTCTACCTCAAGCCGGCGGCCGAGTGCGCCAAGATCGACTACCCCAAACCGGACGGCAAGCTGACCTTTGACCGCCTGTCCTCGGTCTTTGTGTCCAACACCAACCACGAGGAAAACCAGCCCGCTCACCTGACGCTGAAAGACGCCTCGGTGCCGGTCTCGCTGAACCTGGCCAAATTCGCCGGCCCCGAGAGCCGCTACTGCCCGGCCGGCGTGTACGAGTTCGTCAAGACCGATGCCGGCGAAGACCGCCTGCAGATCAACGCCCAGAACTGCGTGCACTGCAAGACCTGCGACATCAAGGACCCGAGCCAGAACATCGTCTGGGTCACGCCCGAAGGCGGTGGCGGGCCCAACTACGCCGGCATGTAACAGAAAAATCGCGCCGCAAGCGGGCCCTGCACAGGGCCCGTTTTCTTATCTGCGCCGCTTGCATACAAGTTCTCACAATTGCGCGATGTGCGCTCTGTGCCCCTGGACTGCCGCAGGCCCCGGCCCTATCGTGCGGGCACCCGCAAACCTTGTGAAAGCAAGGGACGCAAAGCCTCCGGCCTACAGCGCACCGCCTGACAGCGCGCCACGGTAGCGGGGCTGCCAGGTGAGCGCCTAGAGATGGCGGAGCCTGGCCTCGATCCTCCCGAGGCAGATCCCTGATGCTGTACCTGGCCACATTCCCTCTGCGCGCCACCCAGCTCGCCGCCGCACTCACCCTGGCCACCTGGGCCAGCTCGGCCAGCTTCCCGGCCCAAGCCCGCCCGCCCCTGCAGCTCGACGATCTCACGCCCACGATGGCGCGTTTCGAACCCACCCCGAACACCGACCGCCTGATCGTCAAATACCGCAGCGGCGCGGTCAGCAGCAATGCCGACGGCAGCCCCAATGCCCGCAGCGAAGCCGCCATGCAGGTGGCTGCCAACCGCCAGGGCGTGCGCATGAAACACCTGCGCCGCATGGCCAACGGCGCCCAAGTCTTCCACCTCGACCGTCGCCTGAGTCTGGCCGATGCCGGCGCCATGGCTGCCAATCTGCGCATGGGCGATGCCGCCATCGAGTATGTGGAGCCCGACCGCCTGCACCATCCGACCCTGGTGCCCAACGACAGCTTGCTGGCCCAGCAATGGAGCCTCAGTGACAACGTGGCCGGCATCCGCGCCCCGGCGGCCTGGGACCGCAGCACCGGTGCCGGTGTGACCGTGGCCGTGCTGGACACCGGCGTACGCCCCCATGCCGACCTGAGCGCCCGCCTGCTGCCCGGCTATGACTTCATCAGCAGCGCCAGCTTCGCCGGCGACGGCAATGCCCGCGATGCCGATGCCAGCGACCCCGGCGACTTCACGCTCAACAACCAATGCGGCAGCGGCTCAAGAGCCAATAACAGCTCCTGGCACGGCACCCATGTGGCCGGCATCGCCGCCGCCAGCGGCGGCAACGGCGTGGGCGTGGCCGGCGTGGCCTATGCCGCCAAGGTGCTGCCCTTACGCGTGCTGGGCCGCTGCGGCGGCTATGACTCGGACATCGCCGACGCCATCGTCTGGGCCGTGGGCGGCAGCGTCAGCGGCCTGCCGGTCAACCCCAACCCAGCCAAGGTGCTGAACCTGTCCCTGGGTGGCAACGGCGCCTGCAGCACCACCACCCAGAATGCCATCAACACCGCGAGAGCCAAGGGCGCCGTGGTCGTGGTGGCGGCCGGCAACAGCAAGGTCGACGCTGCAGGCAGCTCGCCCGCCAACTGCAGCGGCGTGATCGTGGTGGCCGCCACCGGCAAGACCGGCGGCCGCGCCAGCTACTCCAACTTCGGCAGCAAGGTGACACTGGCCGCCCCGGGCGGTGATGGCAGCTTCGGCATCCTTTCCACCTGGAACGCCGGCACCACCAAGCCCGGCGCCGACAACTACGGCTCGATGATGGGCACCTCCATGGCCACGCCGGTGGTCAGCGGCGTGGCCGCCCTGATGCTGGCGGTCAACCCCAAGCTGACACCGGATCAGGTGGCCAGCCTGCTCAAGAGCAGCGCCCGTGCCTTCCCTGCCGCCTGCAGCGGCTGCGGCAGCGGCCTGGTCGATGCCAATGCCGCGGTGCTGGCCGCCGTGGCGGCCAAGACCAGCGCGCCGGCCCCTGCGCCCGCTCCCTCACCCGCACCAACCCCGGCACTGGCCCCCACACCGGCGCCCAAACCCGCCCCGGTGCCCGCACCCACCCCAGCGCCAACGCCGGCACCGGCGCCCTCGCCCATCCCAGCCCTGCTCAAGCTCAGTGACAAAGAGCCCAACGAGAGCATCACCACGGCTCAAGCTGTTGCCAGCCTGCCCGCCCAAGTGGCCGGCAGCATCAGCAGCACCAGTGACAACGACTACTTCAAGTTCACCCTGCCGGCCGGCAAGACGGTCACCGCCGTGCTGAGCGCCAGCAGCGCCGCCTCGGGCTTCGGCGTCGGTGTCTACATGAGCACGGGTCAGACGGTGCTGCTGTCCAATGGCATCGTCGGCGCCAGCCAGCAGCTCAAGATCAGCAACCCCGGCGGCAGTGCCGTGACCCTGGTGCTGCGTGTGATGCGCAGTGCGGGCACGACCGGGGCGTACACCTTGAAGATGACGCTCTGACGCTCTGACGCACCAGCGCACTCGCGTCATCCTCGGCTCGAGACCGAGCCGCTCTGCCCCTGGCAGCGCGGCTTTCGGCCTTGCTGCGTGAAGCACGCACGCAGCTCAGAGCATGGCTGCAGCGCGAGCCCGGCTCCTGCGGAACACCCAGACGAAGAGCAACGCGGCAGGAATCGTCAGCGCCAGCTCGGCCAGCAAGGTCAGGCGGCCGCCGAACTGCGCAAACACCCAGCCGTACAGCGCCGTGGTCCAGCCGATCGGGGTGTTGGAGAGCGAGGCCATGAGGTTGTACTTGGTGGCGGCAGCGCCCTTGCCGATGGCCTCCAGCGTCACGGCCGAAAAGCCGGCGTAGCACAGGCCCGTGATCAGGGAGTAGAGGCTGGTCCAGAGCACGAAATGCCACTCGGTGTGCGGCGCCACCGCCATGGCCACACTGGCGCCCGCCAGCAGCAGGCCGAATAGCACATAGGCCATCTGCCGATTCATGCGGTCGCAGATGTAGCCGCCGACCAGGCAACCCAGGGCCGAGAGCAGGCCGGCCACCGTGCCGGTGACCAGGGCCACGGTGTTGGCCGAGGCCTGCCACTCGGTCGCCATGATGGAGTACATATTTGCCATCGAGCCGGTGCCCAGCGGCAGGAAGACCAGCAGCATGGCCAGGGCGCCATTGCGCGAGCGGACCACGGCCCAGAGATCGGCCCAGGTTTCACGCAAGCGCTCGCCGATGCGCGCCGGTGCCGCGCCCTCGGCTTGCTCGGCGGCCGGCTCGCTGCCCTCCGACACCCAGAAAATCGGCCAGGCGCAGAGCACGCACAGGCCGGCCAGGGCCGCTGCGCCCATCTGGGGCGAGAGCCCACCGGACTGGATCAGCCACAGGGCCGCACCGCCGCCCAGGCCACCACCGCCGAGATTGCCGGCCTGGAACCAGCCGGCAGCGCGGCCCTTGGCATGCTCGGGCGTCTGATGCGCCATCAGGCTGTCCACCGCCATGGCCAGAAAGGTCGAGGCCGTGCCCATCACCAGCACCCAGATCGTCAGCCGGGTCATGGAGGCGGCACTCAGCGGGCTGCTGCCCACCAGCAGCATGGACAGCACGATGCCCACCAGGCCCAGCACATACCAGGTCTTGCGGCTCAGGCTCAGGTCCACCACTGGGGCCCAGAGGAACTTCCAGGTCTGCGGCAGATAGGCCAGGGCCAGCAAGCCAGCCACCGACTCGGCCCCCACCTGGGCCTGGGTCAGCAGATAGGCCAGGCAGACCGCGGTGTAGCCGGTGGTCGCGCCAAACGGCGCGATCAGGAACATGAAGAACGAGGGGTGAAGCAAGCGGCGCTCGGAATCAACCAAGGCCTTGGCAGCGGTGCTCATGGGAAGGGGCAGCAAGGGTCAGCAAAGGCTGACCCGACCGTCGAGCGGGGACGCCAGCTGGAATGTGGATGGATGGACCGAAGCGCAACACAGCACTGCACAGCACAGCACTGCACAAGGATGCACCACGACTTTCAGGCCTGCACCCTAACACCCGCCACCGCCCCAGCGGCTCCGGTCTGACCCTGCATTGCCTGCCCGCCTCAGCCCCTGAGCCGGGGGCACCGGTCAGCGCAGCATCGCTTGCAGCCGCGCTTTCACGGCCGGCCACTCGTGATCGAGCACCGAGAAGTAGACGGTGTCGCGCACACGGCCGGTGTCGGTCAGGGTGTGGCGGCGCAAGATGCCCTCTTGCTGTGCGCCGATGCGGGCGATGGCAGCGCGCGATCTGGCATTGAGCGCATCGGTCTTGAGCTCCACCCGCCAGGCGCCCAGGGTCTCGAAGGCATGGGTCAGCAGCAAGGTCTTGGCTTCGGTGTTGGCGCCGCTGCGCTGCCAGGCGCGGCCCAGCCAGGTCCAGCCGATCTCCAGTCTATGGTCGCGCGGTGAGATATTGCCGAAGCGGGTGCAGCCGATCACCCGGTCCTCGGCCAGGGAGCGGATGGCAAAGGGCAGCGAGCTGCCGCGCGCCTGCTCCTGCAGTGCCGTCTCCACGTACGCCCGCATCTGCGCTTCGCTGCGCACCTGGGTGGGCACCCACTGCCAGAGCTCGGGGTCCAGGCCCACGGCACACAAGCCCGGCAGGTGTTGATCGAGGTCCAGAGGCTCCAGGCAGACCTCGCGGCCTTGCAGGCGCACCGGCTGAATCTGCATCGGGGCGATGTCCGGCGGCACTGGGACTTGAAGTTGTTGCGGTTCAGCTTGCATCTGCTGTGTCAGTGGGTGGGTTGATCGGTGTCTCACAGGCCCAGCCGCTCCATCCAGGCCGCCAGCTCTTGCTCGCGCGGATGGCCGCCTTCGCTCCAGGCGGCACGGATGCGCTGGCGCTCGGCGGCGCTGCGGTTCTGGCTCAGCTTGAACTTGGCCTCCCAGCGCCGGATGTGCAGGCGAAAGCCGACGATGGCGCCCAGCAAGCGTTGCTGGTAATCGGGTGAGAGGCCGCGCCATTGCTCGGCATAGGCCGGCTCGTGCGAGGTGATCAGGCGCTTGAGCAGGGCGTCCTTGGCCTGGACCTCGTCCACCAGCTCCAGCTCACCGTAGACATGCACGGCCATGTAGTTCCAGGTCGGCACGTTCTGCAGGCTCTCGTAGTGGTGCGGCGAGACATAGGCGCCGGGGCCGCTGAACACCGCCAGCACCTGCGGGCCTCCTGCCTGCAGCAGCCCGGCCAGCCAGGCCCAGTGCGGGTTGGCGCGGGCCATATGGCCTTCCAGACACCAGGCCGGCTGACCCTGCCCGTCCGCGGGCAGCTCCAGCAGGCTCAGCGGCAGATGGCTGCCAAAGCTCTCGCCCCGGGGATCGGGGCCGACCAAGAGGGCCAGGGGCTGCTCGGCCATGAAGCGGCGGGCTTGAGCGAACTCTTCGCAGCGGAAATGGGCAGGTTGGTACATGGCGCTCAGCATAGGGCGCCGCTTGGTACCATCAAAGAGCCACTTTTCAAAAAAATGATGGAACCAATTTCCAAGCGACAGCCGCCACAAGCCGCCCTGGCACTGGACCCGACCGGCATGCAGCTGCTGGGCGAGGCTGGCGCCGGAAATGACGCGGCGCCCGGCCTGAGCCAGCAGATCCACGGCCAGATCAAGGCCCGCATCCTGCAGGCCCAGCTGGCACCCGGCGCACGCCTGCCGACCAGCCGCGCCCTGGCCCAGGCCCTGGCGGTGTCGCGCAACACGGTGCTGCGGGCCTACGAGCAGCTGGAGAGCGAGGGCTTCATCCGCTCGCGCATGGGGGCTGGCAGTTATGTCAGCGATCTGGCCGCGCCGTCGTCATCCGCCTCTCCCACGACCCCAAGCCGCGCCGCGAGTCCGCGTACGCCCGACAGCCCGCTCTGGCTGCGCCTGCAGGACTACCAGCCCAGCCCTGTCGTGCAAGGCCCGGGCCGGGCCTTTCGCCACGGCCTGCCGGCGCTGGATCTCTTCCCCCACGCGCTCTGGTCGCGCTTGCAGGCCCGCTTCTGGCGCGCGCAAGCGCGGCCCGGCCCTCGGGCCTCCTTGAGCTACGAGGATGCAGCCGGCCTGCCGCGCCTGCGCGAGCTGATCGCCGGCTATCTGAGCCACTCGCGCGGCTTGCACTGCCGCGCCGATCAGGTGCTGGTGACGGCCGGCTCGCAGCAGGCGATTGCCATGGCCGCCCTGGCCCTGCTGCGCTCGGGCGACCGGGTGGGCATGGAGTCCCCCGGCTACCGCGCTGCCGCTGCGGCCCTAGGGCTGAGCGGCGCGCAGGTGCTGCCGGTGCCGCTGGATGGCCAGGGCCTGCGCATCGGCTCACTGCAGGCCCTGGGGCGGCTGCGCCTGGTCTACACCACGCCCTCGCACCAGTATCCGACCGGGGTGGTGATGAGTGCGCAACGGCGCCTGGAGCTGCTGGCCTGGGCGCGCCAGAACGATGCCTACGTGCTGGAGGACGATTACGACGGCGAGTACCGCTTCAGCGGCGTGCCTCTGGCGCCTCTGGCTTCGCTGGAGGGCGAGTCGGATGCGCGCACGCTGTATGTGGGCAGCTTCTCCAAGCTGCTGTTCCCGGGCCTGCGCCTGGGCTATCTGGTGGCGCCGGCGGCCTGGCTGCCGACGCTGGCGCGCCTGCGCTCGGTACTGGACCGCCAGGCCTCGATCGCCGATCAGGCGGTGCTGGCCGAGTTCATGGCCGAGGGGCATTTTCTGCGCCATGTGCGGCGCATGCGGCGGGCCGCACGCGAGCGGCGCGACGCCCTGCTGCAGGCCTGGGCCCAGGAGCTGCTGCCCCTGCACCCGCAGCACCGCCTGCAGCCGGTGCCGGCTGGGCTGCAGGCCTTTCTGCCCCTGGCCGACCGCACGGAGGAGACGCGCCTGGCCGAACGGGCGCGGCGCGCCGGCATCGAGCTGGGCGCGCTGGCGCAAATGGGCGGCCTGCCGGCGCACAGCCAGCAAGCGGGCCTGGTGCTGGGCTTTGCCAGCGTGCCCACGGCCGAGATCGCCCCGGCCGTGCGCGCACTGGCCCAGGCCTGGCGGGATGGATCCAGCTGATCCCTCCCGCCCCTCCCTGGCTCAGCTCTTGCCGTACTTGAGCTTGGCCTGGGCGACGCAGTTGTCCTTGGCCGTGCCGGCCATGGCATCGCACTTCTCGGTCGCGACCTTGTAATTGGCATCGCGCTTGTCGTCCTTGGCCTCGGTGACGGCTTCACCGACCTTCTTGGCCAGGGTCAGGTCGGCCAGGGCCTTGGTCTCGACGGCCTTGGCTTCCTTGACGCAGACATCCTTGTCGTTGCCGGACTTGTCGTCACAACGCTCCTTGGCCACGGCATAGGCCGATTCGGCCTTGGCCACGCCGACCTTGCGCTGGTCGGCCAGCGTGCCGCTGAAGGCGAACTCCTGCTCGGCCAGGGCGACCTTTTCCTTGGCCTTGGCTTCCTCGATGCAGATGTCCTTGGCGTTGTGTGCCATGGCATTGCAGGCCGCGCGATCGGTCTTGTAGCTGCTCTCGATGCGGCTGCGCGCATCGGCGTTCTCGGCCTTGCTCATGGCCCAGGCGCTGCTCAGCGGCAGGGCCGCCAGCAGCAGGCCCAGCGCGCTGTGCTGGAACAGAGATGAGGCGATGGAGGTGTTGAGTTTCTTCATGGTGGGTCTTCCTTGATGGGCTGCGTTGAAACATGAACCGCGACGCGCCACTCAGGGCTTGCGGCTCGGGCCAGGGCCAGTGTGGGCGGGCCGCAGATCGGCCACCAGCGGACGACACCGCGAGCCCGCGTAGGCCCTGGCCTACAGGCCGCCAGCCACACCTCGGCTGTAGGCCTTGTCTGACACGCCCTCACCGGCTTCTCCGATGGCGCCGGCCTCGCCGGCGCCCGACACTGGGCCCCATGCTTGAACTCAAGGCCTTTCTCGTCGAAGACAGCCCGCTGCTGCAAGCGGAGCTGATCGCCACGCTGGAAGAGCTGCTGCCGCTGCGCGTGCTCGGCGTGGCCGACAGCGAGGCCGCGGCCCTGCGCTGGCTGGCCCTGCCCGGCCATCATGTCGATCTGCTGCTGATCGACATCTTTCTCAAGGGCGGCTCGGGCCTGGGCCTGCTGCGCGCGGTGCAGCGCCTGCCGCCACCCGATCTGCCGCGCCGCCTGGTGGTGCTCAGCAACTACGCCACGCCGGAGATCCAGCGCAGCTGCCTGGAACTGGGCGCCGACCGCATCTTCGACAAGTCCGGCGAGATCGATGCGCTGATCCTCTACCTGCGCGGCCTGCCGCCCCAGCTGCTGCCGCAGCTGGACCCGGCCCTCACAGGATCAAGCCGTGACGCAAGGCGTAATGCGTGAGCTCGCTGTTGCTGCTCAGGCCCATCTTGTCCATCACCCGGCTGCGGTAGGTGCTGACCGTCTTGACGCTGAGGCACAGGGCCGGGGCCAGCTGGCCCACGGTCTGGCCGGCGGCCAGGCGCAGAAAGACCTGCAGCTCGCGCTCGGACAGCTGCTGATGCGCCTGGGCGGCATCCACGCCACCGGCCGCCAGGCCATCGGCCAGCTGCTCGGCCACGGCCGCGCTGATGTAGCGCCGGCCGCGGCTGAGCGTGCGGATGGCCTGCAGAAGGGCCTCGGGTTCGCAGTCCTTGCTCAGATAGCCGCTGGCACCCTGGCGCAGCAAGAGGCTGGCGTACTGGGTCTCGGGGAAGCCACTGAAGATCAGGACCGGCAAGCTGGGCGCGCGGGCGCGGATGGCCTGCAAGGCATCGACGCCGCTCTGATCGGGCATGGCGATGTCCAGCAGCATCACGTCGATGGCCATGCCGGTCTGCTCGGCAGCGCGCAGCAGCGCCAGGGCTTCGCGGCCCTGGGAGGCCTCGGCCACCACGCAGAAATCGGCCTGCTCGGAAAAATACTGGCGCAGACCCGCCCGCACAACGGCATGATCGTCCACGATGACGATATGGATCATCGCAAGGAGCCCCTGTTGCCTTGTTCCATGCACCGCCCCTCGGCGCACCGCGCCACCCGAAGGCCTGCCCCATGAAGACCCGCGCCCAGCGACGCCTGGCCCAGCTGGAAGCCCTGGTGCAGCAGCGCACCGCCCAACTGGCCGAGCTGAGCCTGCATCTGCAAAGCGCGCGCGAAGACGAACGCCAGCGCCTGGCCGCTGATCTGCACGACGAGCTGGGCGCCCTGCTGACCTCGGCCAAGCTGGACACCGCGCGCATCCAGGCCCGGCTGCGCCAGCAGCCGCCCGATGCCGCCGTGGCGCTGGAGCGGCTCGATCACCTGAGTGCCACCCTGAACAGCGTCATTGCACTGAAGCGCCGCATCATCGAAGACCTGCGGCCCTCGGCCCTGATCCACCTCGGCCTCTTGCCGGCGCTGCAGGGCCTGTGCCAGGACTTTGCCGACAGCAGCGGCCTGCAGCTGTGCAGTGCCTTGCAGCCGGTCACGCTGAGCCCGGCGCGCCAGCTGGTGCTCTACCGCGCACTGCAGCAAGCCCTCAGCAATGTGGCCCAGCATGCAGCCGCGCAGCGCCTGGAGGTGCGGCTGCTGACCCTGGCCGCGGCGGCGCCCGAGCCGTCCTGGGTGGAGCTCAGCGTGCAGGACGATGGCCGCGGCTTCAGCGGCAGCGCGCCCGCGCGCAGCGCCTCCTTTGGCCTGCTGGCCATGCGCTTGCGCATCGAGGCCGAGCAGGGCCGGCTGCTGCTGCATGCGCCGGCCGGTCAGGGCTGCCGCTTGCAGGTGCGCTTGCCGGCGGGCTGAGTGCGCAGCGGCCAGCTTCATGAAGCCGCCGCCTCGTCGTGCGCCGCCCGCGCGGCCAGTCGCGCCGCCTCCGCCCGATCAAGCAAGGCCAGGGCCTCATCCGCGCCGGCCAGGCTTTGCGCCATGCCCAGGCTCAAGCGCAGCGGCACGGTCAAAGGCGCCAGCCGCACCGGCCCGGCCAGGGCCAGCAAGAGCTTGCTCGAGGCCAAGCTCAAGGCCTGGGCGTCGCCACCCTGGTTCAGGCGCAGGCAGGCGAAATGGGCTCCGTCGAGCCGGGCCAGCATGTCCTCGGGCCGCAGCACCCGGCTCCAGCGCGCCGCCACCACCTTGAGCAAGGCCTGGCCGAACTCGGGGCCGTGTTCGGCCTCGATGGCGGCAAAGCCCTCCACGCAGAAACTGAAGACCGCGATGCAGGGCTGCTCGCTGCGCCGGTGCACCAGGCCATGGGCCAGGCGCTCCAGGAAGAAACGGCGGTTGGGCAGATCGGTCAAGGGGTCGTGCAAGGCCAGGTGGCGGCTGCGGCTGAAGGCATCGGGGCCGGCCGGCGTGCGCTGGGCCGCAGGGGCCGCAGGGTCCGCCGGCGTCGCGCTGGCGCCCAGCGAGGTGCGCCCGCCCAGCTCTGCCTGCGCCTGGGCCAGCGCCACCTGGCCATCAAAGACCTGCAGCTCCAGTTGCAGCCGCCGCGCCAGCTCGTGCAGCAAGGTGCTGTGCAGCTGATCCAGGGCCTGCACGCATTCCAGCACGGTGCGCCGCAAGGCTTGTGGCTCGGCCAGTTGCCGGGCTGGCGGGTCGGCCTGATGGGTCGATGCGCAGCCATCGCCGCCATGCGCCGTGCTGACGCTGGCGCGCAGGCGCTGCTTGACGGCGTCGAGCAAGACGCTCCAGTCGGCCAGGGACACATCGCCGGCGCTGGGATCCAGCACCAGGCCATGGCTGCTGTCCTGGGTCGGGCTGATGGGGTGGGCATGCAAGGCCCGCGGTGGCGGGTTCAGCCAGCTTTGCCCCTCTTGGGAATCAGCGGGTTTCATGGGCGGCCTCCTCCTTGTTGCGTGCTGCGGCATTCAAAGGCGCAGGCAAGCAGGCTCAGATGCGACCCAGCAGCATCAGGACCAGCACAACGAGCAGGATCAAGCCCAGCCCGCCGCTGGGCAGATAGCCCCAGCCCCGGCTGTGCGGCCAAGTCGGCGCAGCGCCGATCAGCATCAGGATCAGGACGATCAACAAAATGGTGGACAAACTCATGGGAGGCTCCGGGTCTGTGTGGATGCGAGGGCAGCGCACGGGATGTCGCTCCACCTTCAGACTACGCCGGCGCGCACCCAGCCTCGGTGCGCTTGCGAACATACCGCTCGCTTGGGCCGTGCAGACAACACCGCCGCAAGCGAGGGCTGCCGGGCTCAGGACCAGCTCAGATCGCTCAAGCTCAGCGGCAGCTGACGCACACGGTGGCCGGTTGCTGCAAAGATGGCATTGCACACGGCCGGCGCCAGCGGCGGCAGGGCCGGCTCACCCAGGCCGGTGACCGGATGGTCGCTGCGCAGGAAATGCACATCGACCCGGGTCGGCGATTCATGCATGCGCAAGAGCGGGTACTCGCCCAGATTGCCCTGCACGATGCGGCCCCGCTGCAGGTCGAGCTGGGCATGCATCAGCGTGCCCAGGCCGTCCAGCACCGAGCCCTCTACCTGGTTCTCGGCACCGCTGAGATTGACGATTTGGCGGCCGATATCGGACACCACCACCACGCGGTCGACCTTGAGCTGGCCGCTCTTGCTGACCGTCACCTCGGCCACCTCGGCGATGTAACCGCGGTGGCTGAAGTGGAAGGCCATGCCCTGGCCCTGGCCGCGCGGGAACTTTTTCTTCCCCCAACCGGACTTGGCCGCCACCTCCAGCAGCACGGCGCGCATGCGGCCGGCGTGATAAGGCTGGCCGCGCTCATTGCTGGGCGGCACGATGTCGCGATCGCCGAGCAGCTCCAGACGCATCTCCAGCGGGTCGCGCCCAGCCGCATGGGCCAGCTCATCGATAAAGCTGTGGAACACCCAGGCGAACACGCAGCTGCCCGGCGCCCGCCAGGGGCCCATGGGCACGCCGCATTCCAGCGCGGTCTGCTCGAGGAGGATGTTGGGCAGCCAGCGGCCGGGGAACTCGTCGCCCGACAGGCTGCCGCCGCTGCCCGGCTGCAGCACTGACTGGCCCTCGCGCTGCACCCGGTTGGCGAAGGTGACGAAATGGTTGTGCCAGGCACTGACCCGGCCTTGCGCATCGACGGCGCCACGCAGATGGTGGAAGCCACCCGGGCGGAAATGGTCGTGGCGCAGATCATCTTCGCGGCTCCAGCAGAGCTTGACCGGCGCGGCCACGCGCTGGGCGATGGCGGCCGCCTCGACGATGAAGTCCGAACTCAGGCGCCGCCCGAAGCCGCCGCCGCTGCGCGTGATGTGCAGGCTGATTTTTTCCCTAGGGATATTCAGGGTGTTGGCCACCAGGTTCTGACCCGAGGCCGGGTTCTGGGTCGGGGCCCAGAGTTCCAGGCTGGCACTCTCTGGCTTCCACCATGCGGTGCAATTCTGCGGCTCCATGCTGGCGTGCGAGATGAAGGGATAGCTGTAGCTGGCCTCCACCACCTTGGCGCCGCTGGCCCGCAAGGCCTGCTCGACATCGCCGTCACGGCGCAGGCTGCTGGCGCCGGGCTTGCCGCGCAGGGCCGCGGCCTGGGCGGCAAAGCCGTCCCAGCTCTGCGTGGCCACGGCGCCCTCGTCCCACTGCACACGCAGCTGCTTGCGGGCGCTGAAGGCCGCCCAGGTCGTCTCGGCCACGATGGCCACGCCGGGCATCAGGCCGTTGAGATTGCTGGTGCCCTCGATCACAAAGGCATCGCGCACGCCGGGCAGCGCCTTGACCGCCGCCAGATTGGCGCTGATCACCTTGCCGCCGAAGGCCGGGCACTTCTCGTACACCGCGTACAGCATGCCGGGCAGCTTGACGTCGATGCCAAACAGCGGCGCGCCGCGCACCAGGCTGGCGTTGTCCACGCCGCCGATGCGCTGGCCCAGCAGCTGGTAGTCCTTGGGGTCCTTGAGCTGCACGCTGGCGGCATCGGGCAGGGGCAGCGTGGCGGCCAGGCTGGCCAGCTCGCCATAGCCCAGCTTGCGGCCCGTGGGCCGGTGGTGGACGAAGGAGTCGCGCGCCTGGCAATCCGCCACCGGCACGCCCCAGCGCTGCGCCGCCGCTTGAACCAGGAGCGTGCGGGCGGTGGCGCCCAGGCGCAGGAAGTCCTGGTAGTTGGTGGGCGTGGAGGTGGAGCCGCCCGCGCCCTGGCTGCCGTAGATGGGGTCCAGATCGCCCTGCACGATCTTCACATCGCGCCAATTCACCGACAGCTCTTCGGCAATCACCATGGGCAGCGAAGTCTTGATGCCCTGGCCGATCTCGGGCTGCTTGGAGATCAGCGTCACCACGCCCTCGGGCGAGATGCTGATGAAGGCGCTGGGCTTGAACGCCTGGGCCGCTGCGGGCTTGGCACTTTGCGCCAGGGCCACGGTCGAGCCGCTGAGCGCCAGCACCAGACCGGCGCCGCTCTGGCCGAGGAAACGGCGGCGGCAGGGGTTCACCAGGGCGGCGCGGCTCATACGCCCTCCTTCGCTTGCGGCTTGGTCTTGCGGGACACCGGAGATTTGACGGGCACAGCCGCAATCTCGGCGGCACGGTGGATGCCCGCGCGAATGCGCAGGTAGGTGGCACAGCGGCAGAGGTTGCCGGACATGGCGCCGTCGATGTCGGCGTCGCTGGGTTTGGGGTTCTCTTTCAGCAGGGCCGCGGCCGTCATGATCTGGCCGGCCTGGCAGTAGCCGCATTGCGGCACGTCCAGCTCCACCCAGGCCTGTTGCAGGGGATGGCGGGCCTGGGCATCCAGGCCTTCGATGGTCAACACCTTCTTCAAACCGACGGTGGCCACCGGCGTCATGCAGGAGCGAGTGGGCACGCCGTTGAGGTGCACGGTGCAGGCACCACAGGCACCGACGCCGCAGCCGTATTTGGTGCCGGCCAGGTCCAGGCTGTCGCGCAGCACCCAGAGCAGGGGCGTGTCGGGCGCCACATCGACCTGGCGGACTTCACCGTTGATATGAAGACGGAACTGGCTCATGCTGCGGGCTCACTGCGTTTCTGGGCTGGCACGGCTGCCGGGTGGCGGCAGCCCCTGAACTTGGCGCGAGGCAGCATAGCAAGAACAGGGCGCGGGCGCTTGGCCGCCACCGCGACCCGCCCAGCCACTGCGGCTATTGCTGCTGGAGCAACAGCTGCAGGATCACCCCGGTGGCAACGGCCACCAGCAGGTAGTCACCGCCCGACTGCACCCAGTGGTAGCCGCGCGGCGGCGCGCTGAGCCGGTGGCCGCGCCAGTCCTCCACCACATAGCGAGGGCCACGGTACTCGCGCGGCAGACGGCTGCCGCGGTAGTAGGCATGGTCGGGGCCGGCGCCGCGGGCCTCGCCACGGCCGTGAGACTGCCCCCGGTCTCCCGGCTCATCGCGAGCATGTCGCCCTTGGCGGCGTTCCTGGCGATCGTCAAGCCGTCGGCGCTCCTCACGCTGCTGGCGCTCCTGCCGGTCCCGGCCTTGCGCTTCGCCGCGGCCACGTTCGCCCCCGGGCTGAGCCTGGGCCGGCCCCAGGGCGGCACTGAGGGCCAGCAGGCCCAGGCAAGCTGCCCGAGCGATGCGGCGGAACGGGGGTGGGCGCGGGAGTGGGCGCAGGGGTGTGAGATTCAGCGTCATGGCAGTTCTCCGGTGGCAGGGTTCGAAGGGCTGGAGACTGGGGCCATCATCAATGGCCGCTGCTGTCGCCATGCCGACCCGACTCGAACAGAAACCAGGTGCGGCGCTCGCCGGCGTCGATCCAGGTTTCGATCAGGCTGGCCGTGGCCAGGTCGCGATGCTCGACGCACAGTTCATGGCCCTGTCGCAGCCATTGGCTCAGCGTCTTGTTGTCCTCGCAAAGTTCGGCCAGCATGTCGGCCGGCTCGACAAAGGGCGCGTCGTTGTCCAGCAGTCGCTGGCTGCGGGTGATGTGGCCGATGGAGCGCAAGGTGGAGCCGCCGAGCTTGCGAATGCGCTCGGCCAGCGGGTCGGTCATGGCCAAGAGCTCCAGCGATTGCTCGTCCAGCATCAGGTGGTAGTCGCGGAAATGCGGGCCACTCATATGCCAATGAAAGTTCTTGGTTTTGAGGTAGAGCGCAAACACATCGGCCAGCACGCCGTTGAGGCTGGCCGACAGGTCACGGGTGGCGTTGGGGTGCAGATCGGTCGGGGTTTGCAGCGCGGCGCCGCGGTGCGCCAGGGCACCCTGGGTGTTGTGGACAGGGGTGGGAGTGGGGTACATGCGGAGGCTCCGGTGGGGTGAAGAATCCACCCCACCTTAGGCGCGAGCGCCGCTTGAATCTGTGCGCCGACGCACGTTGAGCGCCGGAAACTGGGCGGCATAGTGGCGCTGGTCGCAGGCATAACAGCTGCACGCAGCGGCTTCAAGACCGGCCCGGTCCAGCACCGTGAGCAGGCCACGGTGGTAGCGGATCAGGCCGCTGCGCTGCATGGCGCCGGCCGCTTGGGTCACACCCACGCGCCGCACGCCCAGCATGAAGGCCAGGAACTCCTGCGTCACCGCCAGCTGGGCATGGCCGGCGCGATCCTGGCTCATCAGCAACCAGCGCGCCAGGCGCGGGCCGATCTGGTGGAAGCGCAGGCAGCCGGCGGCGCTGGCCAGCTGGGCCAGGCGTACGTAGAGGTAGCGTTGCAGCAGCAGGCGCAGCGGCAGGCTGCGCAAGAGCTCGGCCCGAAAGGCCGACGCGCCCAAGCGCCAGGCCCGGCCCTCACCTTGCACCATGGCGCCCAGCGGGGCCCGGCTGACGCCGAGGATCAGCTGCAGGCCCAGCATGCCCTCACGGCCCACCATGCCCATTTCCAGGCTTGGGTGCTCATCGATGCGGGCCAGCAAGGAGATGAAGGCATCCAGCGGAAAGAAGACGTAACGGGTCTCCTCCCCTGCCTCGCACAGGCGTTGCGACAGCTGCAAATGCACGGGCTCGCACAAAGCCAGAAGGCTGGCTCTTCGCGCTGCGGGCAGTGCGGCGATCAGGCGGTTCTGCATGGGCGGAAGGGCTGCGCCCTCAAGCAGAGGAGCAGAAACTGGCGGTGTCATCAAGTTCACGGCAGCTTTCGGTTGCACCGCCGGGTCGGCAGCGCTGCTCCTTCCAGCCTGAGGCCGGTACACGGCTTGTTCTGTCTGCAAGCGCACATGCGAGCCTGCGCCAGCACAAGCCCTCCTGCCTCAGGTCGCGCGGCGCTCGGGCAACAGGCGGTCGTATTCCTTCTTGACCACGCCGTAACACTCGCAGCTGCGCTGCTCCAGACCGGCACGGTCCAGCACCGAGATGTGACCGCGCGCATAGCGGATCAGGCCCAGCTTCTGCAGCTTGAGCGCAGCCTCGGTGACGCCCTCGCGGCGCACACCCAGCATGTTGGCGATCAGCTCCTGGGTCATGACCAGCTCATCACCCTGCAAGCGGTCCAGACTCAAGAGCAGCCAGCGGCAGAGCTGCTGATCCAGGCTGTGATGTCGGTTGCAGGCGGCCGTCTGGGCCATCTGAGTGATCAAGGCCTGGGTGTAGCGCAGCAGCAGATGCATCAGCGGACCGCTTCGGTTGAACTCCTCGGTCAGCGCGCCGGCGCGCATGCGGTAGCCCAGGCCTGCGCTCTGCACCACCGCGCGGCTGGGCGTAGAGCCGCCGCCCATGAAGAGCGAGATGCCGACGATGCCTTCATTGCCCACCACAGCGATCTCGGCCGAGGCGCCGTTCTCCATCACGAACAGCAGGGAGACGATGGCATTGCAGGGGAAATAGACATGGCTCATGGGCCGGCCCGATTCGTACAGCACCTGGCCCAGGGGCAGGTCCACCGGTTCCAGAAATCCTCGGCAGCGCAGCCATTCGGCCTCGGGCAAAGCGGCCAGCAGGTGGTTCTTCTTCGGGTCCATCGTGTGTGGCATCGCAGCTCCCTGTGGTGGTGCGCAGAGCTCACTCCTGCGCCGAACGCCATCAGCAGCCAGGGTCTGGCGTGCCGGGCGTTCGCCCGACTATAGGCAGCCGAGCCTGGCCGGTATGTTCGCCAGCGTACACAAGGGCCAAGCCCAACGCCTGCGTCCAAACGCATCCGCTGCACCCCATGCCCCATCGGTGCGCAGGCGCACAGAGCGCAGGCACCTCCGGCCTTTAGCCTGGGCCGGGCGGCCAACAGGCCACGCCTCCTGTCCTCGTCCTTGCCAAGGAATCCCATGCCCCTGATCACCTTGCGCCAAAGCCGGCGCGCCTGCCTGGCCGATCTGGCCTTCTACGCCCTGGCCATCGCCGGCCTGGCGGCCGCCCTGTGGCTGAACGCCGCAGCGCCAAGCTGGCAGCCGCAATCTGCAGCGCGGGTGCTGGGCCTGTTCATGCTGGGCCTGCTGCTGTGGTCGCTGCTGGAGTACCTGACCCACCGCTTTGTGCTGCATGGCCTGCAGCCCTTCCAGCGCTGGCACGCCCTGCACCATGCCTTGCCACAAGCCCATGTGGGCCTGCCCACCTGGCTCAGCGCCAGCCTGTTTGCCACGCTGGTGTTTGCGCCGCTGTGGCTGCTGCTGGGCGCCTGGCTCAGCGGTCTGCTGCTGCTGGGGGTCTTGAGCGGCTACCTGATGTACTCGGCCATCCACCATGCCGTGCATCAAGGGCTGGCGGCCGAGCGAGCACCGGGCGATTGGCTGGCCCGGCGTGCACGCTGGCATGCCCTGCATCACCAGGGCGGCGCTTCACGCTGCTACGGCGTCAGCAGCAGCTTCTGGGACCGGGCCTTGGGCAGCCATCTGCGCGCGCGCGGCTCGGCGCCCGCTGGATCGGCCCCGCCCAAGCCTGCCGCGCCGGAGGCACGCCACAGCGCTGCGGTACGCCAGCGTACAGACCCCTGAGGCAAAGCCGCTGAGACTGAAAGTTCGCAGTCTTTCAGGGCGCTTTGGCTCCCTGCCCCGTCTTCACTCCACAAGGATCACCATGTCGCATGGCACACAACTCCGCAGCAGCCGCACCTCAGTTCGGGCGACGGCTCGTCCGCTCATGCAAGGCCTGGCGAGAGCGGGGCTTTGCAGCGTGATCGGCCTCCTGCCCTTGCTGGCCCTGCCCGCCTGGGCACAGTCCGATGAGCCGTATATGTACGGCGGCTTCGGTGCCGGCCAGGCGCGGGCCAAGCTCGATGCCGAACGCGCCCTCGGCGTGGTGCTGCCCGCTGGCGTCACCGCCACCAGCATCTCGCGCGACGAGCGTGACACGGCTTACAAGCTCTTTCTCGGCTACCAGATGAACCGCTACTGGGCGGTCGAGGCCGGCTACTTCCAGCTCGGCCGATTCAATATCGATGCCAGCACCACACCGGCCGGCACGGTCAACGGCCGCTTCGACCTGAAAGGCATCAACCTCGATCTGGTCGGCAAGCTGCCGATGAGCGATCAATGGTCGCTGCTGGGCCGCATCGGCACGCAGTTCAACCGCACCCGCACCCATTTCGACGGCAGCGGTGCCGCCGCACTGAACAGCTATGACCCCAGCCGCCGCGACACCAATATGAAGCTCGGCGCCGGTCTGGAATGGAACCCGGGCGGCATGGCCGTGCGCGCCGAAGCGGAGCGTTATCGGGTGCGCAATGCCTTGGGCTATCACATCCCCGTCAACCTGGTGTCGCTGAGCCTGGTCTTCCCCTTCGGCCGCTCGCCCACACCGGCTCCGCGCATGAGCAGCGTGGCGCCCAGCTACAGCCCGCCCGCCGCGGTGATGGCCGCCGCGCCGCCGCCGCCCGAGCCGGTGGCCACACCGATGCTGCTGCCGCCAACTGCGGCCGGCATCCCCATCCCACCGCGGCGCCTCAGCTTCTCGGCCGAATCGCTGTTCGGCTTTGACGAGGCCCAGATTCGCCCCGAGGGCGCGCGGGCGCTCGATGCCCTGGCGGCCGAGCTCAAGGGCAGCAGCTTCCAGCTCGTCACGGTCGAGGGCCACACCGACCGCCTCGGCAGCAGCGACTACAACCAGACCCTGTCGCAGCAGCGCGCCGATGCGGTCAAGGCCTATCTGATCAACCCTGGCGGCATCGAGGCCAGCAAGATCAGCGCCCTGGGCAAGAGCGAATCGATGCCGGTGACGCGAGCAGGCGACTGCAAGGGCGAGCACAAGTCTGCGGCCCTGCTGCGCTGCCTGCAACCCGACCGCCGGGTCGAGGTGGAGGTGCAGGCCGAGGTCAACAGCAGCGGCGTGAGCAATAGCAGCGGCAACAACAACAACAGCAGCCCGCGCTGAGATCGGAGTCGCGCATGAACCCCAGCCTGCCCGTCTTCACCGCCCCGAACCCAGCCCGCGCGCAAGACCGCCTGGCCCCGCCAGGTCGTGGCGACGATTCCGCGGCCAGCGCCGCCGCCCTGGGCGCCCATCTGGGCCTGTGCCGGGCCCTGCGCGGGCGCTTGTTCGCCCTGCGTTGCGGCGCCGATGCCCTGGTGGGCTTTGTCAGCCGCCGCAGCGTCACCAGTGCCCTGCTGTTGGCCGCCCTGGCCGCCCTGCTCTACCAAGCCTGGCGCTGAGCGATGGAGCTGCTGCACGCCCTGCTCGACCCCCGGCAGGGCCGCATGCTGGCGCCCATCCGCGCGGAAATCTTTGGCCAGCAGCGCTTTGCCCAGCATGGCCGCAGCCTGGCCGCCACCCACCGGGTGCGCGCGGCCCGCGAACAGCGGCGCGGCCAGACCTTTGTGCCGCGCCTGCGCAGCAATATCGACAGCCTGCGCCAGGCCCACCGCTTCCTGGCCCGCCAGGCCAGCACCGGCTTCGACATCAGCCCGGCGGCCGAATGGCTGCTCGACAACTTCCACCTGATCGAGGCCCAGCTGCAAGAGGTGCAGCAAGGCCTGCCGCGGCGCTACTTCCGCGCCCTGCCCGTGCTCAGCGAAGAGCCGCTGGCCGGCCTGCCGCGCGTTTACGGCGTGGCCTGGGCCTGCATCGCCCACACCGACGGCGCCTTCGATGAAGACCTGCTGGTCCATTTCCTGTGTGCCTACCAAGGCGTGCGGCCGCTCAATCTGGGCGAGATCTGGGCCCTGCCCACCACCTTGCGCGTGGTGCTGATCGAGAACCTGCGCCGCCTGGCCGAGCGCGTGGCCGGCCAGAAGGCCGCGCGTGAGCTGGCCAACCAGGCCTGTGACCGGATGGCCGAGCTCGATGTGGCCACGCTGGAAGCCCAGCGCGCCGCCCTGCAGCAGCGCGGCCTGGACCAACCCTTTCTGGCGCAGATGGCCCAGCGCCTGCTGCACCGTGCCGAGCCGCTGGATGCGGCTGCGCCTCTGGCCAGCCAGGCCCGCCGCGCCTGGCTTCTGCAAGCCCTGCCCGACCCGGCCGCCGCCCAGCTGCAACAAGCGGCCGAGCAGACGGCCGACAACCTCAGCGTCAGCAATGCCGTGCATTCCCTGCGCGTGATCGGCGAGGCCGATTGGCCCGAGATCATCGCCCGCAGCAGCCCGCTGATGCAGCTGCTGCTGGGCTGCGAGAGCTTTGCCGCCGAGCACAGCCGCACCCGCGACCAGACCCTGCATGCCATCGAGGCGCTGGCGCGCCGCTGCGGTCGCAGCGAACTGGGCGTGGCCCAGCTGCTGCTCGATGTGATGCGCTGCCCACGCGCCGGCGTCGTTCTTCCTGCGGCCCACACCCAGACCTGCGGCCACTGGCTGCAAGGCGAGGGCCGGCCGGCCCTGCTGCAGGCCCTGGGCCTGCGCGAATCGCCCGGCCTGGCCCTGCGCGCCGTGCTGCGCCGCCGTGCCCTGCCGCTCTACCTCGGCAGCCTGGGCCTGGCCACGGCCGCGGTGCTGGCCATGTTCTGGTGGCTGGAGCCCTCGCTGGCGGCCGCGCCCTGGCCGGCCCTGCTGGCCTGTGCGGCCCTGATGCTGCTGCCGGCCTCCGAGGCCTGCCTGGCCTTGATGAACCGCCTGCTCAGCGAATCGCTGCGCCCGGCCGAGCTGCCCCGCCTGGCCCTGGCCGACGGCATTCCACCGGCCCAGCGTGTGCTGGTGGTGATGCCGGTGCTGCTCAGCGACGCGGCCACCATCGCCGCTCTGGCCCACCGCCTGCACCTGCACCAGCTGGCCAATCCCGAGCCGCAGGCGCAGTTCGCCCTGCTCAGTGATTGGGCCGATGCCGATCAGGCCAGCAGCGAGGGCGACGAGGCCCTGCTCGGCGCCGCCGTCGCCGCCCTCGGCGCGCTCAACCGAGCCGCGCCGGTAGCGCCCGAGGCCCCGGCGCGCTTTCTGCTGCTGCACCGCCCGCGCCGCTTCAGCGACAGCGAGCAGCGCTGGATGGGCTGGGAGCGCAAGCGCGGCAAGCTGGAGCAGCTGGTCGAGCATCTGGCCTGCCCGGGTGAGGCGGTGTCGCCCTTTGTCGAGCTGGGCCGGCTCTCGCAGCCGGCGCCCGGCATCCACCACCTGCTGACCCTGGACAGCGACACCCAGATGCCGCCCGGCCGCCTGCGCGAGCTGGTCGGCGTGGCCGCCCACCCGCGCAACGAGCCGCGCCTGAGCGAGGCCGGCCCCACGCCCGAGCAGCCGCGCCGCGTGCTGGCCGGCTATGCCATCCTGCAGCCGCGCGTGGTCACGCCGCTGCCGGCGCGCAGCGATTTCACGCCCTACCACTGGCTGTTTGCCGGCCAGTGCGGCATCGACCCCTACGGTTCGGCCAGCTCCGAGACCTACCAGGACCTGTTCGACGAAGGCAGCTTCAGCGGCAAGGGCCTGCTCCATGTGCAGGCCTTGCAGGCCGTGCTGAACGGCCGCCTGCCCGAGGGTCAGGTCTTGAGCCACGACCTGCTGGAAGGTGCGCTGGCGCGCTGCGCCGCGGTCAGCGACATCAGCCTGGTCGAGGATGCGCCCTTTCATGCCGAGGTGGCCGCCTCGCGCCTGCACCGCTGGATCCGCGGTGACTGGCAGCTGCTGCCGTTTCTGCTGCCCGCCCTGATGCCGCAGCGCTGGAGCCGCCAGGCCCTGCGCCTGGGTGGGCTGAACCGCTGGAAGCTGGCCGACAACTTGCGCCGCTCCCTGGTGGCGCCGGCCTCGCTGCTGCTCTTGCTGCTGGCCCTGGGCCTGCCGGCCGGGCTCTGGCTGGCACCGGGCGCGGCCCTGGCTCTGGTGCTGGCCGCCCATCTGGCCGGGCCGCTGCTGGGTGCCCTGGCCGGCCTGCTGCCCAGCCGCAGCGGCATCGCCCTCGGTCATTTCCTGCGCGAGGGCGGGGCCGAGCTGGCCCGGGCCCTGCTGGCCAGCCTCTGGCAGCTGGCCCTGCTGCTGGAGCAAAGCGCCCTGGCCCTGGATGCCATCGTGCGCGCGCTCTGGCGCAGCGGCCACAGCCACCGCCTGCTGCTGCAATGGACCACGGCCGCCGCCGCACAGGCGGCCCTGCTGCACAGCGGCACGCACTGGACAGCGATCTGGGCCCGGCACCGCCGCGTCACCGTGGCCGGCCTGCTGCTGGCCGCAGGCCTGAGCCTGGCGCCCGCCAGCGCACCGCGCCTGGCCCTGGGCCTGTGCCTGCTCTGGGCCGCCAGCCCGCTGTGGCTGGCCTGGGCCAGCCGGCCCGGCTGGCTGCAGGCCGGGCGGCGATCGCAGCGCATGGATGGGGCCGAGCAGCGCTATCTGCGCGGCATTGCCCGCGACACCTGGCGCTTCTTCGAGCGCTGCGTCGGCCCGCAAGACCGGCAGCTGCCCCCCGACAATCTGCAGCTGCTGCCGCAGGAGATGGTGGCCCACCGCAGCTCGCCCACCAATATCGGCCTCTACCTGCTGAGCGTGGCCTGCGCCCGCCAGTTCGGCTGGATCGGCAGCGAGGAGCTGATGCGCCGCCTCAGCGCCACCCTGGACAGCCTGGCCGCGCTGGAGCGCCACCGCGGTCATTGGCTGAACTGGTACGACACCGAAACTGGCACCGCCCTGCTGCCGCGTTATGTCTCCACCGTGGACAGCGGCAATCTCTGCGGCCATCTGCTGGCCGTAGCCCAGGCCTGCCGCAGTCTGGCGCTGGCCCCCTGGGCCAGCGGCCCCGCCGAAGCTGCGCTGGAAGACTCACGCCAGCGCCTGCAGCCGCTGCAAGTGCTGTGGCCGCTGGCGAGTGAAGGCCGGGAACCGAGCTGGCCCCGCCTGCGCGAGCTGATCGAGCTGCCGGCGCCGCTGGCCCAGGCGCGCGCCGATGTGGCGGGCTTCGAGCTGCTGCTCGAGCAGGCGGCCAGCGAGCTGGCCCAGCGCCGTGCCCGCAGCACCGGCGCGCATGAGGCGCCGCTTGAACTCAGCAGCGACCCGCGCGAGCAGCTGAACTGGCTGCTGCTCGACCACCTGAACCTGCTGCGCTCGGCGCTGGAGGACATTCAGGCGCAGGCCGAGGGCCGCACGGCCACGGCCAGCCCCCAGTTGCTGGCCCTGGCCCAGCGCTGCGAAGCGCTCGCCGCCGAGCCCGACTTCGGTTTTCTCTACCACCCCAAGCGCCATCTGCTGCACATCGGCTTCCGCGTGGCCGAGCAGGAGCTGGACGCCGGCTTCTACGACCTGCTGGCCTCGGAGTCGCGCCTGACCAGCCTGCTGGCCATGGCCAAGGGCGATGTGCCCGTGCGGCACTGGGCGGCGCTGGGCCGGCCCTTCTTTGCCTCGGGCCTGGCCGCGGGCCTGCGCTCCTGGTCGGGCTCGATGTTCGAGTACCTGATGCCCAGCCTGATGCTGGACGAGCCGGTGGGCAGCGCCCTGCGCGGCGCCTGCCGCGCGGCGATTGCCGAGCAGCGCGCCTTCGGCGCCCGCACCGGCCTGCCCTGGGGCATCTCGGAATCGGCCTATGCCGGGCGCGACCACAGCCTGGCCTACCAGTACGCGCCGCAAGGCGTGCCGCGCCTGGCCCTGCGCCGCACGCCGCCCGAGGAGCTGGTGATTGCGCCCTACGCCACCGCCCTGGCCGCGCAGCTGGAGCCGCGCCTGGCCTGCCGCAACTTCGCCCTGCTGGAGGAGCTGTCCGCGCGCGGCCGCTACGGCTTCATCGAAGCGCTGGATTTCAGCCCGGCACGCCAGGGCCAGGAGCAAGGCCCGGGCCTGCCCGAGCGCCGCCTGGCCGGCTGCGTGCCGGTGGTGACCTTCATGGCTCACCACCAGGGCATGAGCATCGCTGCCCTGGCCAATGTGCTGCTGGACGGCCAGGTGCAGCGCTGGGGCATGGCCTATGCGCCGCTGGAGGCGGTGGCCTCCCTGCTGCACGAGCGCGCGCCGCGCGAGCTGCCGCGCCTGAGCCTGCCGGTGGCCCTGCTGCCGGCGCCGGTGTTCGAGCGCCGCGTCAGCGGCCTGCTGCGCGAGGTGGACCCGGGCGAGGCCGCCATCGAGCCCAGCCAGCTGCTCTCCAACGGCCGCTACCACCTGAGCCTGCGGCCCAACGGGGCCGGGGCTTCGCAGCTGGGCAGCAGTGGCTTGAGCCGCCAGCGCGACGATGCCTTGCGCGATGAGTACGGCAGCTTTCTCTTTCTGCGCGGCCTGGACCCGGCCGAGCCGCAGCGCCTGGTCTCGCTGACCCAGCATCCCGCGCCCGATGCTCGGGCCGATTACCGCTGCAGCTTCCACCCCGACCGCGTCTGCCTGAGCGCGCACTGGCCGGGCCTGAGCAGCCAGCTGACCGTCTGGGTCAGCCCCGAGGACGACATCGAGTTCCGCCAGGTCGAGCTGCACAACCTGGGCGATCGGCCGCTGGAGCTGGAGCTGATTTCGGCCTTCGAGCCCACCCTGGCTGAAGCCGGGGCCGACGAGGCGCACCCGGCTTTCAGCAACCTGTTTCTGCGCGCCCAGTGGCAGGCCGCGCAGCAGGCCCTGCTGCTGCAGCGCAAGCCGCGCCTGCCGGGCGAGCCCGAGCTGTTGCTGGCGCATTTCCTGACCGAGCTCTGCCCCGAGAACCCCGCCGCCGAGAGCGGCCTGCACGGCCTGGCCCTGCAAACCGACCGCCAGCTCTGGCGCGGCCGCCTGCAGCCGGCCTGCCGCCCGCGCGGCCAGCTGCGCGCCGTGCCCACCGGGCAGGAGGCGGTGGTGCTGGACACCGGCCTGGACCCGGTCTGCGTGCTGGCCGCGCGCCTGCGCATCCCGGCCCAAGGCAAGCTGATGCTGACCTTTGCCACCGCGGCCAGCCGCGAGGCCGGCACGCTGCATGCGGTGATCGACAAGTACCGGCAGGCCGCCCATGTGCAACGCGCCTCGCTGATGTCGGCCACGCTCTGCGGCATCCGCCTGCGCAGCCTGCGCATCAGCCCGGCCAATCTGGCGGCCGTGCAGACCCTGAGCAGCGCGCTGCTGCTGAGCCTGAGCCGCCCGCAGCTGCAAGAGGCGGCGGGCGGGCTGCTGGACGGCACACCGGGCTGCGATCGCAGCCTGCTCTGGCGCTTCGGCATCTCGGGCGAGCGGCCGCTGATCGTCGTGCAGGCCGGGGTGATCGAAGGCCTGGGCCTGCTGCGCAGCCTGGCGCAGGCCCTGATCCTCTGGGCCTGGGCCGGCGTGGCCTGCGATCTGGTGGTGATCAATGCCGAATCGGCCTCCTACCACATGGCCTTGCAGCGCGAGCTGGCGGCCCTGCGCGAACGCCATCTCGCCGAAGGCGCCGCCCAGGCGCAGATGCAGAACACGCACAACACCCAGGGCAAGGCCGCGGGCCCGAGCCGCACCCAGTTCCACCTGCTGCGCGCCGAGGATGTCAGCCCCACCGAGCTGGGCAGCTTGCGCGCGCTGGCCAGCGTCTGCCTGGAGGCCGATGGCCGGCCCTTGCACCACCAGGTGCGGGTCTGGAGCGCCGCCTTCGAGGCCGCCTGCCAGCAGCGCCAGGACGGCGGCGCCGAGGTCGTGGCGCTGTGCCGCAGCGCGGCGCGGCAGCCGGCCGACCCGGGGCGCTTCAGCCCGGACGGCGCGCGCTTCGAGTTCGAGGTCAGCGCGCGCCAGCGGCCCGAGCGGCCCTGGATCAATGTGCTGGCCAACCCGAGCTTTGGCGCCCAGGTCTCGGACAGCGGCGCCGGCTACAGCTGGGCGCTGAACAGCCGCCTGCACCAGCTCAGCGCCTGGTCCAACGACCCGGTGGCCGACACCCCTGGCGAATGGTGGTTGCTGCAGGACGAGGCCAGCCAGGAGGTCTGGAGCCTGGCGCCCTCGGCCTGGGGCGAGGGCTCGCCGGCCCAGGTCTGCCACAGCCAGGGCTGGACCGAGATGCGCCAGCAGCGCGGAAGCCTGAGCTGGACCCTGCGCTGGTGTGTCGATGCCGACCAGGCCATCAAGCAGGTGCAGCTGCGCCTGCACAACGCGGGTGAGCGCAGCCGGCGCCTGCGCCTGATCGGCCTGGTCGAATGGCTGATGGGCGCGCAGCGCAACGAGCGCATGAGCTGCGACAGCCGCATGCTGCAGCTGGATGGCGGCCTGGCACTGCTGTGCACGCAGCGCGAGGGCTCGGCCGGCTTTGGCCAGAGCACGGCCTTCCTGACCCTGCTGCCCATGGCCCCTGGGACGGCCGGCCCCGAGGACCGCCTGGACTGGAGCTGCGACCGCCGCGAATGCTTCGACGCCCGCGGCCGCCTGCAGCTGCCGCAGCATGGCGGCGAGGCGCAAGGCGCCGGCCTGGACCCCTGCGCCCTGCTGAGCCGGCGCTGGACCCTGGCGGCCGGCGCGCGCTGCGAGCAGACCTTTCTGCTCGGCCATGCCGCCAGCCCGGCCGCGGCCCAACGCCTGCTGGCCCAGGCCGTGCGCCAGCCGCCGCTGCAGCGCCTGAGCCTGGTGCGAGCGCGCTGGGACGCCCTGCTGGAGGCCAGCGAGGTGCAGACACCCGACCCGCTGTTCGACGCCCTGGTCAACCGCTGGCTGCTCTACCAGACCCTGGCCTGCCGCCTGTGGGCCAAGGCGGGCTTCTACCAGGCCGGGGGCGCCACCGGCTTTCGCGACCATCTGCAGGACGCCATGGCCCTGGCCTGGGCGGCGCCCGAGCTGCTGCGCGCGCAGATCCTGCTGCACGCCAGCCGCCAGTTCGCCGAGGGCGATGTGCAGCACTGGTGGCATGCGCCGCTGGGCGCGGGCGTGCGCACCCATTGCTCGGACGATCTGCTCTGGCTGCCCCTGGCCTGCCTGCAGCATCTGCGCATCAACGGCGATGCGGGCTTGCTGGACGAAAACGTGCCCTTCCTGAACGGCGTGGAGCCGCCCGAATTGGGCGAGGACCGCTACGCCCGACCCGGCATCAGCACGCAGCGGGCCAGCGTCTACGAACATGCGGCGCTGAGCATCGACCGCAGCCTGCGGGTGGGCCGCCATGGCCTGCCCCTGATGGGCACGGGCGACTGGAACGATGGCATGAACCGCGTGGGCCAGGGCGGCCAGGGCGAATCGGTCTGGCTGGGCTGGCTGCTCTGGCGCCTGGTGATGGACTTTGCGCCACTGGCACAGGCGCGCGGCCAGCATCTGCGGGCGCAGCGCTGGCTGGACGCGGCGCAGGGATGGCAGCAGGCCTTGCTGGGCACGGCCTGGGGCGGGGCCTGGTTCACCCGCGCCTACTTCGACGATGGCCAGGCCCTGGGCGGCCAGGGACACAGGCCCGACCAAGGCCCGGCCCGCATTGACCTGATTGCCCAGGCCTGGAGCGTGCTGTCCGGCGCTGCGCCGCTGGGCCTGCAGGCACGCGCCCTGGCCTCGATGGATGGTTTGCTGGTGGACAGCAGCACCGGCCTGATCCGCCTGCTGGACCCGCCGCTGCAGGATGCTGCAGAAGCGGAGGCCGCCGGCTCCGACCATGCCCACAACCCCGGCTACATCCAGGCCTACCCGCCCGGTGTGCGCGAGAACGGCGGCCAGTACACCCATGCCGGCGTGTGGGCGCTGATGGCCCAGGCCGGCCTGGCGCGCCAGCTGCTGGAGCTGGCCCAGGGCGAGCCCCAGCAGCTGGCGGCAGCAGCCCTGCAGGCCCAGGCCGCACGCGCCAGCGAGAACGTCTACCGCTACTTCCGCTACCTGAGCCCGGCCCACCGCGCCAGCGACCCGCGCCAGAGCCGGGTCTACGGCGCCGAGCCCTATGCCGTGGCCGGCGATGTCTACAGCGCCCCGCCCTACACCGGCCGCGGCGGCTGGAGCTGGTACACCGGCTCGGCCGCCTGGTTGCACCGGGCGGCGCTGGAATCCATCTTCGGCCTGGCGCTGGACACAAACCACTTCAGCCTGCAACCCTGCCTGCCCTTGGCCTGGCCGCAAGCCCGCCTGATCCTGCGCCGCCAGGGCCGGCTGCTGCAGATCACCCTGCTGCGCGGCACGCCCGCGCAAGCCCAGGCCCTGGCGCACGAACAAGCGGCGCAGCTGCTGCGACCAGGGCAGCGGCAGGCCCTCGCCAGGCTGCCACTCGAGGCGCGCTTTGTCTTGCAACTCTGAGGTCTGTGCGCCGGGGCATGCGCCCATGGAAAAGGGCGGCCGAGGCCGCCCTTCCCTTCTTCTTGACCGGCCGCGCGCTCAGCGCGAGGCCATCACCCCGCTCTCATCCGAGAGCACGATCTCAACCCGCCGGTTCTGCTGGCGGCCGGCAGCGTTGTCATTGCTGGCGACCGGGTGGGTCTCACCCATGGCCTGGCTCACCACGCGGCCGGGTTCCACCCCCAGAGCCAGCAAGGCGCTGCGCACCGACTCGGCGCGGCGGCCGGACAGCGACGCATTGCTGCTGGAACTGCCGACGCTGTCGGCATAACCTTCCACCCGCACGCGACGCTCGGGATAGGCCTTCAGAAAGACCGACAGACGCTCCAGGTCCCGCTGGGCACCGCTCTTGAGCTCGGCGCGGTTGTTGTCGAACAGCACATCACCGATGGTGATGACCAGACCGCGCTCGGTCTGCTTGGCATGCAGCTCGCGGATCTGGGTCTCCAGCTGGTAGGTGCGGATGCGTGCCTGCTCGGCCTGGTTCTGCGCCTGCAGCTGGACGGCGACCGTCTGCGCCTGGGCGTTCAGGTTGTTCTGCTGCGACTGCGCCGCCTGGGCCTGGGCGATGCCGGCGGCTTGACCCGCGCGATCGGCCTCTTGCGTGCGGGCCTGCAGGCGGATCTGGTCGCGCTGGGCATTGGCGCTGCTCACCGCCGCCTCGGCCAGCTTCTGGCGCGTGGTCTCCTGGGCGATGGCGACCTGCTGCTGGGCCAGGAAGGCCAGGTGATCGACCTTGGCGCTCGCGTCCTGCGCGGCCCAGGCGCTGTTGGCACGGTCCAGGGCTTCGCGGGCCAGCTTCATCTCGCTGGCGGCATGGGCGGCCGTCTGCGGGTCGGCCTGGGCGCTGCGGTAATCGCTGCGCGCCCGGTCGAGCTGGAGGTTGTCGCTGGGCAGGCTGCTGCAGCCCAGCAGGCTGGCCGAGACGGCCAGCAAGGCCGCACTGACCAGGGACAGGGAATGGATGCGACGGGGAGATTTCATGGCGGGGGTGTCCTTGTGGTTGAGTGCTTGCGCACGGCGAGCTCGGGAATGGCCTGCGCTCAAGGCTTCTTGCGACGCAGCTCTTCGCTGAGCACGCGGCTGGCCTCACGCAGCTCATCGGCGGCCTTGCCCGCCTTGCCGGCGCCGGCCTTCTTCTCGGCCAGCTGGGCCTGGACTTGTGCGTCCTGGGCCAGCCAGAGCGCCTGCTCGTAGTTCTTGTCGTTCATGGCCAGGCGGGCGCGGTCCAGCTTGTCCTGAGCGCTGCGCAGCTCCATCGGCGCCCACTGACCGGCGCCCGCAGCATTGGCGTTGGTCAAGGCCGCGGTGGACACCGCCATCTGCTCCGTAGGTGGCGGCATGCTGGCGCAGGCCGCCAACAGGCCGGCGCTGCAGAGGGTGGCGTAGGTCCACAGGCGTCGGGCGGTGCTCATGGGGATCGGGGGCGTGGTGGGGGTCGGGGGGGTCGGGGGGGTCGGGGGGATGCTCATCAAGGGCTCCAAGGTGTTGACACGGATGAGCGAGCCTGAGGCGTGGGGCTGAGCGCGTCGGTTCGCTGGCGAACGCTGGCGGCCGATTCGGGCTCAAGGCCTCTTGTCCTACAGCGGATTGCGCTGTTGCCCTAGGCGGCCGCCCCCGGCGCCGCCGGATAGTGACGGTAGCCCGCTGCGGCGCATCCCGCGCCGGCGGCCTTTCAAGCAAGGAATCATCATGAATCAAGTCAGGCCACAGCTCACCCGCCCGCCACTCCGAACCCTGATCCTCGGCGGCATCTACACCGGGCTTTGCGCAAGCCTGCTGCTGATGGGCAGCGGCTGCGCCGTCACCCGCGGCCAGGAGACCGTCGGCGCCTATCTGGACGACAGCGCCATCACCACGGCCGTCAAGGGCCGCTTCATTGACAACAAAGATGTCGACGCCTCGGCCATCAGCGTCGAGACCCTGCAAGGCACGGTGATGCTCTCAGGCTTTGCCAAGAGCAGCCGCGAGAAGACCACGGCTGAAGCGCTGACCTGGAAGGTGGTGGGCGTGAAAGCGGTGAAGAACGAGATTGCCGTGCGGCCTTGAGCGGCCCGGCATCCCTCGCACTTTTTCAATCACAGACACTCACACTCGAAGGAAACCCACCATGAACTGGGATCGCATACAAGGCAACTGGAAGCAGGCGGCCGGCAAGGCCAAGGAGCAGTGGGGCAAGCTCAGTGACGACGACCTGGAGGTGGTGGCCGGGCGCCGCGACCAGCTGGCCGGCCTGATCCAGGAACGCTACGGCCTGATCAAGGACGAGGCCGAGAAGCAGCTGGCCGCCTGGGAACGCCGCGCCAGCGAAGGCTGGTTCAGCAGCCCGGCGCCCCCGCATGACGGCAAGGTTCCGAAAAAGTAAACGACCTCATCAGCCTGCGCATCACGAAGGACTGCCGCGGCGCCGGATCAGAGACCCTGGTCAGGCGCCGCTGTGCTTGATGTGGCCGTGGCGCCAGCGGCCGGGCGGGCCGTCCACATCTGCACCAGGTTCAGGCCCACAGCCAGCATGGGCGGGCCGATGAAGATGCCGATGAAGCCAAAGGCCGCGATGCCACCGAACACGCCCAGCACGATCAGCAGCATGGGCAAAGCACTGTGGCGGCTGATCAGCAGCGGCTTGACCACGTTGTCGATGCTGCTGATGGCCAGCAGGCCCCAGAGCAACATGAACACGCCCCAGCCGGGCTGATCCTGCTGGAACAGCCAGATGGTGGCGCCGCCCCAAATCAGCGGCGGGCCCACTGGAATCATGGACAGGAAAAACGTGGCGGCCGCCAGCACCAGGGCCCCGGGCACACCGGCCACCCAGAAACCGGCCAGGGCCACCAGGGCCTGGGCCAGCGCCGTGCCGAAGATGCCATGCACCACGCCGGTGACGGTGTGGGACACGGTGTCCAGGATCTCATCGCCATGGCCGCCGGCCAGCGTGCCCAGCATGGCGCGCGCGCTGGCGACCAGCTTCTCGCCATCGCGGTAGAAAAAGAACAGCACAAAGGCGGCGAACAGCATCTGGATCAAGCTGCCGGCCACGGCACGGCCGGCCACCAGCAACACGGTCTTGGTGGGCTCGATCAGGCTTTTGAGCAGGGCCACGAACTCCTCGCGGCTGTCGGCGATGCGGTGCCAGTAGTTGTCCAGCGGCACGCCGACCAGGGGCAGCTCGCGCAGCCAAGCCGGTGGCGGCATGGGCCCGGCGTCCAGCAGCAAACGCACACGCTCGACGGCATGGGTCACATCATCAGCCAGACTCATGGCCAGCAAGCTGCTGGGACCGATGACCAGCACGACCAAGAGCAAGGTCATCACCGCGGCAGACACGGTGGCACGCCCGTTCAAGCGACTCCGCAGGCGCAGATGCAGGGGCCAGCTGGCCGAGCAGGCCACGGCGGCAAACAAAAGGGCCGGAATGAAGGGCTGCAGGATCTGGAAGCAGCCGATCACGACGACGGACAGGGCGGCGAGCTGGATGTAGTGCTGCAGCTTGGAATTCACGGGACACAAGACTCCATGCGGGGCCCGCACAGGCGGGCCGGGTGGCGAACCACGAGACCCGCCGAGCATAGCCGCTGCATTGCCCTGGTGCCGTCAGGCACGGGTTTCAGCGATTCATGCTGTCGGCATAGGGCTTGCTGCCATAGTAGGCATGGACACCCCGCGCCCACTCGGCATCGGCCATATCGGGCCACTGCGATTTGTCGAAACCGGGCGCACCCTGCAGGCGCTCACGCTCGACATTGAGCACAAAGCGCTTGTGCAAGGTATCCAGGCGCAGGGCGCTGAAGGGCACGGCAAACAGCTTCTCGCCCATGCCGAGAAAGCCGCCAAAGGCGAGCACGGCGTAGGCGACTTGGCCGGTCTTCATGTCCAGCATCAGCTCCTTGATGTCGCCCAGATCGTCCTCGCTGAGGCTGACCACATCGTTACCGATCAAGGTGTCGGCGCCCATCAGCTGCGGGCCGGGGCCGGTGCCCGTGCTGTTGCTGCTCTTGCGCTGCGCATTGCTCTTGTAAATGCCGTAGGGATCGCGGTCTTCGTAGCTCATGGTGTGGGTCCTCCCGGGCCGCCGGGATGGCAGCTCAGAACTCCAGCCTAGGGCGGGTGCCTGGCCCCGGTCTGTGCCCTAGCGCACCAGGCAGGCGCGGCAGGGCGGCACGGCAGGCGCGGTGCGCTGGCGAACCGACTCCGGGCCTCGGCGCCGCTACAACCGCGTCACCGGCTTCGCCTCCTCCACGACCAAGGACGTCATGAAATCACGCAGCACCCTGCACCTGCCCGTACGCCCCGGCACGGCCCCGACGCCGACGCCGACGCCGGCTCGCGAGTTCATCTTCCCCCTGCCACAGCCGCGCGCACGTCGGCCGCGGCAGGCCGAGCTCGGTGTGGAAGTCGAGCGGCAGCCCAGCCTTGAGCCAACTGGCACACCACCCACGACCTCGCTCCGGACGCCCGGATGAACGCGGGCCTGTACCTGCTGGCCCTCTTGCTCTTGCTGCCATCGGTGGCACTGGCTGGCTGGATGTGGTGGACGCTGGCGGCCTTCCATCTCGAGGATCTGCAACTCGCGGAAATCGGCACGGCCGACTGGGAGGCATGATCCATTCGGACCCAGGAGCGGGCCTGGGCTTGATATAAAGCGCAGCTTGATGATTCCCCACGCCTGTTTGCGCAGGCGCCGCTGCGATGTCTGGCTCCCACTCCGGCCCTTCGGGCTCCGCCCTCCTCCCTCACCCCCGCGCAGCGACGCGCCCCGCTCGCTTCAAGCAGCAGCTGCGCGCATGGCCTCTGGCCATCAGCCTGGCCAGTGCCGGCCTGGGGCTGCTGAGCCTCCCTCTGCATGCCGCCGAAACCGCGCCCGTGGGTGCGAGTGCGCCCGCGGCCAGCGCCAAGCGAGCCATCGACCACGCCGCGTACGCCGGCTGGCGCAGCATCCAGGGCACGGCCCTGAGCCGCGACGGCCAGTGGGCGGCTTACGCCCTGGTTGGCCAGGAAAGCGATGGTGAGCTGGTGCTGCGCCGCCTGGCCGATGGCCAGGAATGGCGCGTGCCGCGCGGCACGGCGCCGGTCTTCAGCGCCGACGGTCGCTTTGTCGCCTATGCCCTGCAGCCCAGCCGCGCCGAGCTGGACAAGGCCAAGAAAGACAAGAAAAAAGGCGATGACGCGCCCAAGCCCGGCGCCGGCTGGCTGGACCTGAGCAGCGGCAAGCCCGAGAGCCTGGAGCGCGTCAAGCGCTTCGCCTGGGCCGAGGACGGCGGCAGCCATCTGGCCCTCTTGCTGGAGCCGGTCAAGGAAGCCGCCAAAAAAGACGAGGCCGCCAAGGCCAAAACCGATGAGGGCGACGAGGCCGGTGACCAAACCGCCGCCGCCGCCACGAACAGCGCCGCCGGCAAAAAGAAGGACAGCGGCAGTGAGCTGTTACTGATCAACGCCGCCACCGGCCAGCGGCAGAGCCTGGACAAAGAGGCCAGCGATTTCGTCTGGGCCCGCTCGGGCCAGCGCATCGCCTATGCGGTCAGTGTGAAAGAACCGTCAGGCAAAGCCGATGCCGCCGCCACCGCCAAGGCGCGAGCGCGCGAAGGCGTCTACCTGCTGGAGCTGGGCGCGGAGAACGCCACGCCGCAAGCGCTGCTGGCCGGTGCGGGCAGCTACAGGCAGCTGGCTTTTGACCGCAGCGGCCAGCAACTGGCCTGGCTGAGCAACCGTGACCATCTGGCAGCGCAGGCGGCTAAGACGGAAGACAAGTCCGAATCCAAAGCCGAGGACAAAAAAGACAAGGCCGAAGAGCCGACACCGTTCAAGCTCTTCTTCTGGCGCGCCGATCAGAAAACCGCACTGGCCGTGGTCAGCGCCGAAACCGCCGGCCTGCCCGCCGGTTGGGCCCCGAGCGAGCATGGGGCCTTGAGCTTCAGCAAGGACGGCCAGCGCCTGTTCCTGGGCACCGCGCCCCTGCCCAAGGCCGAGCCCAAGGACGCGCCCGAGCCGATCAAGGTGGACCTCTGGCACTGGAAAGACCCCGAGCTGCAATCGGTGCAGAAGGTCAAGGCCGACAAGGAACGCCAGCGCAACTACCGCGCCGTGCTGCATCTGCCCGCGACGGGCAGCGAAGCGGCGCCGCGCCTGGTGCAGCTGGCCCGCACCGAGCTGCCCACGGTGGTGATCAACGACAACGCCGAGATGGGCCTCGGTCTGTCCGAGCTGCCCTACCAGATCGAAGCCTCCTGGCAGGGGCAGAAGCAGGATGCCTACGCCGTCAACCTGCAAACCGGCGAGGCCAAGCTGCTGGCCCGCAAGCTCAAGTTCGCACCCAAGCTCTCGCCGACCGGCCGCTATGTGCTGGGCTATCAGGTCGAGGACCGCGGCTGGTGGGCCTGGGACACGCGCAGCGGCCAGGCGCAGGCACTGACCGCCAAGCTCAGCAAGCGCAGCGGCCTGCGCTTCGACAACGAGGAGCGCGACACGCCCGGACCGGCTGAACCCTATGGCTCGGCGGGCTGGACCGAGGGAGATGCCAGTGTTGTGCTCTACGACCGCTACGACCTTTGGGGCGTGCAGCTCAGTGACCTGAGCACCCGCAACCTCAGCCAGGGCTGGGGTCGCAAGAACGGCCTGCAGCTGCGCCAGATCGTGCTGGACAGCGAAGAGCCCGAGCACAAGCCCCTGCCCGCCGCGGGCCTGATGCTGAGCGCCACCCATCTGCTCAAACGCGACACCGGCTTCTATCAGCTGCCTCTGGCCGGCGGCCAGCCGCAGCGCCTCTTGCATGCCGACAAGCTGTTGGGCACGGTGATCAAGGCCAAGCAGGCCGACACCCTGCTCTACACGCAGCAAAGCTTCAGCGAGTTCCCCGACCTCTGGGCCAGCAACACCGCCCTGGCCGCGCCGAAGAAGATCAGCCAGGCCAACCCACAGCAGGCTGGCTACCTCTGGGGCACCCAGGAGCTGATGGATTACACCAGCGCCGACGGCAAGAAGCTGCAAGCCCTGCTGACCAAGCCCGAGACCTTCGACCCGGCCAAGAAGTACCCGGTGATGGTCTACATCTACGAAAAGATGACGGACAAGCTGCACAACCATGTAGCACCGGCGCCGGGCCAGAACATCAACCCGACGCGCTATGCCAGCCAGGGCTACTTGGTGCTGCGCCCCGATGTGGTGTTCACCGTCGGCCACCCGGGCCAGAGCGCCATGAACACGGTGCTGCCGGCCGTGCGCGAGTTGCTCAAGAAAGGCTACGCCGACCCCAAGCGCGTAGGCATCCAGGGCCACAGCTGGGGCGCCTACCAGATCAACTACATGCTGACGCGCACGAATATGTTCCGTGCCGCCGAGGCCGGCGCCTCCATGGCCAATATGGTCAGCGGCTACGGCGGCATCCGCTGGGGCACGGGCATCAGCCGCGCGGTGCAGTACGAACAAGGCCAAAGCCGCATCGGCGCCACGCCCTGGGACAAGCCGCAGCTCTATCTGGAGAACTCGCCCATCTTCCAGATCCACAAGGTGCAAACGCCCTACCTCACCGTGCACAACGATGAGGACGATGCCGTGCCTTTCTACCAGGCCATCGAGTTCTTCACCGCCCTGCGCCGCCTGGGCAAGGAAGCCTACTGGTTCAACTACAACGGCGAAAAGCACGGCCTGCGCGAGCGCGACAACATCAAGCACTTCAGCCTGCACATGGCCGAGTTCTTCGACCACTACCTGCTGAACGCGCCGCGCCCGGCTTGGATGGACCAACCCGTGCCCTGGCTGGAACGCGGCAAGCGCGATGTGTCGGAAGCCTACAAGCCCAAGGCTGCTGAAAGCGTCGGCAAGGCAGGCGCTGCGGCCGCCACGTCACCGTAAACCGTTAGCCGAACGGCAGCCCGGCGCCGCAAGGTGGCCGGGCTTTTCTTTTGCGCCCGTCATTCAGACGGACGAGAGGACAGCCGGACGAAAGGACATGAGGACGCAAATACGAGCGCACAAAGCAAAAACCCCTGATCAGCTTTCGCTCATCAGGGGTTCCGCATTTTTGCAGCGTCTGTTTTCGACTTTGCAGTCTGCCAACTTCAGCTGGCGGAGTCGGAGAGATTCGAACTCTCGATGCAGGTTTTGCCCACATACTCCCTTAGCAGGGGAGCACCTTCGGCCACTCGGTCACGACTCCAGCGTAGCCTTGCATTCTATACGAAGAATTTCAGGCTTCGCAAGAACTTCTTCAAGATTTTTCGTCTTGGTCCAGATCGAAGGCCTTGTGCAGCGCGCGCACGGCCAGCTCCATGTACTTCTCGTCGATCACGACCGAGGTCTTGATCTCGCTGGTGGAAATCATCTGGATGTTGATGCCCTCTTCGCTCAGCGCGCGGAACATTTTGGAGGCCACGCCGACATGTGAGCGCATGCCGATGCCGACGATGCTGACCTTGCAAATGCGCGGATCGCCAACCACCTTGGAGGCATTGGTGGCGGGGCCGACCTTGGTCTCCAGCAGCTCCAGCGTGCGGGCGTAATCGTTGCGCGGCACGGTGAAGCTGAAGTCGGTCTTGCCGTCGTGCGAGACGTTCTGGATGATGACGTCGATGTCGATATTGGCATCGGCCACCGGGCCCAGGATCTGGAAGGCAATGCCCGGCTTGTCCGGCACGCCCAGCAGGGTCACCTTGGCTTCGTCACGGTTGAAGGCAATGCCCGACACGACGGCTTGTTCCATTTTCTCGTCCTCTTCAAAACTGATCAGGGTGCCGGACTTGGCTTCCTCGTTGATATCGATGTCCCAGGGCGTGAAGCTGGACAGCACGCGCAGCGGCACACGGTACTTGCCCGCGAACTCGACCGAGCGGATTTGCAGGATCTTGGAGCCCAGCGAGGCCATCTCCAACATCTCTTCGAAGCTGATGGTGTGCAGGCGGCGGGCCTCGGGCACGATGCGCGGGTCGGTGGTGTAGACGCCGTCCACATCGGTGTAGATCAGGCATTCATCGGCCTTCATGGCCGCAGCGATCGCCACGGCCGAGGTGTCCGAACCGCCACGGCCCAGGGTGGTGATGTTGTTCTCTTCGTCGATGCCCTGGAAGCCGGCGATCACGACCACCTTGCCGGCCGCCAGATCGGCGCGAACGCGGGTGTCGTCGATGCTCTCGATGCGGGCCTTGGTGTAGGACGAATCGGTGGCCACCGGCACTTGCCAGCCGGTGTAGCTGACCGACTCCAGGCCCTCGGCCTGCAGGGCAATGGCCAGGAGGCCCACCGAGACCTGCTCGCCGGTCGAGGCAATCATGTCCAGTTCACGGTTCAGCGCGGCGCTGCTGCCGGCGGGCGCCAACTCTTTGGCCAGGCCCAGAAGACGGTTGGTTTCACCGCTCATCGCCGAGGGCACGACCACCATCTGATGCCCGGCACGGGCCCATTTGGCGACACGTTTGGCGACATTGCGGATGCGCTCGGTCGACCCCATCGAGGTGCCGCCGTACTTGTGAACAATCAATGCCATAAGGGTCAGTTCGTCACGCGCGGAAAGGGTGGAAAACCCGGTCGGGTGGGGTGCGCCGCGGTCGCAGCCAAAGATTCTAGCTGCTGCATTGCAGCAATATGACGCCCTCTTCCGGGCCTGCGGGAGCCGGCTTACGCATCCGGCGCAGGCTCACTCTCACCCAGACGAAGCCAGCGAAGCTGCAGCTGCGGCACGCCCGGCGGGGCCCAGCTGCGGGCATCCAAACCCAGGCCTGGCGCGAACAAGACTTGCTGGGTATCGGCCTTCAGCAAGAGCGGCCCCTCGCGATGCCAGGCCGGCAGCGCAGCACTCTGATACGCCTTCTTGAGACTGCGCGCCACCGCGCGCGGCTGGCGTTGAAACTGCTCGCCACCCTGTCGGGCCCGCATGCAGACCTGGGCCATGCTTTCGGCCAGCACACCGCCATCACTCGCCGCCACGACCTCCCAGGCGCCACTCCAATCGGGCTGCGGATAGACGCCCGGCCGGCTCAAATCGAGCAGTTTCGCCTCACCGATCGGCGCTCCCGCCTGCAGCGCAGGCTGCCAGCTCAGATGCTCACGGTAAAGGTGCAAGACACCGGGGCCGCAAGGCCAGCTGAGGGTCGATTCCACGTCCTCGCGCGCCAGCAGTTCGGTGACACGACGTGCCGACGCGACCTGCCCCGTTTGCTGAAGCAGCCAGGCCCGCAAGGCATTGCTGGCACGCGCCGGGCTGAGCGCCCGCAAGCCGGGCAGATGCAGGCCTTGCGGGCTCAGCAAGCCCGGCAGGTCCTGCTCAGCCATCTCGCGCTGCAAGGCCAGCGCCTGCTGGGCCCACTGCGCACCCAGGGCCAAGCTGCGCTCCGCCGCTGGAAAGGCCTCGGCCAGCGCCGGCCAGACCTGCATGCGCAGGCGGTTGCGGCTGTAGCGCGGGTCGCTGTTGCTCTCGTCCTCGACAAAGCTCAAGCCCTGCGATTCGACATAGGCCTCGATGGTTTCGCGGCCCTGCTGCAACCAGGGTCGGGCCCAAACTAGGTCGGCGTTTCCGCCACGCTGCTGCAGGCGGGGCATGCCCGCCAAGCCGGCCACGCCACCGCCGCGCAGGGCTTGCAGCAGCAGGGTTTCTGCCTGATCGCGCCGGTGGTGGGCCATGAGGATGAGTGTTGCGCCGGCCTCGATCGCCATCTCGGCCAAGGCGGCGTAGCGCCCCTCACGAGCCCAGGCCTCGATGCTCTGCCCCGCAGCGGGCTCGCCCGCCAAGCGCTGGTGACGGAACTCGACCGGCAGGCCTTGTGCCGCCCATTCCCGGCACAGCGTTTGCCCGTGCTGCACCCAGGCATCGGCTTGCGAGCTCAGACCGTGGTGGACATGGAGGGCCAGCACCTGCACAGGCGCCTCCAGCGTGCGATTCAGTACCTGGGCCTGGCGCGCCACGCAGTGAAGCAAGGCCGTCGAATCACGGCCGCCGCTGAAGGCCACGGCCACGCGCCGGGGCTGGGCCAGATCGACATTCAGCTTGAGATTCGGCACGGCCACACATCGCCCATGAAAAACGGGCCCCTCGGGGCCCGGTGTTCGCGATCCGCGGAGGGATCAGCGGCTCTTGGTGTCGCCAAAGCGGCCATAAGCCTGCAGACGCTCGTAACGGCGGTCCAGCAGCTCCTTGGGCTTGAGGTCACTGACCTGGCGCAGGGCGTCGCTGAGGGCGCGCTTGAGATTGGAGGCCATCTGCTTGTTGTCGCGATGGGCGCCGCCAACCGGCTCGTTGACGATCTTGTCCACCAGGCCCATGGCCTTCAGGCGGTGGGCGGTGATGCCCAGGGCGCTGGCGGCTTCCGAGGCACGCTCGGCGGACTTCCACAGGATGGAGGCACAACCTTCCGGCGAGATCACCGAATAGGCCGAGAACTGCAACATCAGCACCTGGTCGGCCACGCCGATGGCCAGGGCGCCGCCCGAACCACCTTCGCCGATCACGGTGGCGATGATGGGCACTTCCAGCTGGGCCATCTCGAAGATGTTGCGGCCGATCGCTTCCGACTGACCGCGCTCCTCAGCACCGATGCCAGGATAGGCGCCCATTGTGTCGATCATGGTGAAGACCGGCAGGCCGAACTTCTCGGCCAGCTTCATCAAACGCAGGGCCTTGCGATAGCCCTCGGGGCGCGGCATGCCGAAGTTGCGCAGTGCGCGCTCTTTCGAATCGGCGCCACGCTGGTGGCCGATCACCATGCAGGCCTGGCCATTGAAACGGGCCAAGCCGCCGACGATGGCCGCGTCATCGGCGAAATGACGATCGCCGTGCAGTTCCTGAAACTCGGTGAAGACCTCGGCGCAGTAGTCCAGGGTCTGGGGGCGCTGCGGGTGCCGGGCGATCTGGTAGACCTGCCAGGGCTCGACGTTGGCATAAACGTCCTTGGTCAGCTGCAGGCTCTTCTTGGAGAGCCGGTCAATCTCTTCGGAGATGTCCACCGCCGATTCGCTTTGCACATAGCGCAGCTCTTCGATCTTGGTTTCCAGCTCCGCAATGGGCTGCTCGAACTCGAGAAAATGTTTTTTGCTCATCCTGCGATTTCGTGTCAGTGAGGAGGGTCCGGAGACGACTCAAGCCGCCATTTTACGGGAGGCGGGAGACGGGCGAATCAGGGCTGCACCGGGGCCGGATCGAGGCTGCGCCAAATGTACCATGTGGCCACCGAGCGGTAAGGCGCCCAGGCATCACCCAGCTCGCGCGCCTCGGCCCGCGACACCGGCTCGCCGGAAAAGTACAGATCGCTGATGCCCTTGATCAAGCGCGGATCGTCCAGCGGCAGCACATTGGGCCGCGTCAGGTGGAAGATCAGGAACATCTCGGCCGTCCAGCGGCCGATGCCACGGATGGCCACCAGCTCGTCGATGATGGCTTCGTCGTCCATCTGCGTCCATTGCTTGACATGGACCTGGCCGTCTTCGAAATGCTGGGCCAGATCGCGCAGGTACTCGATCTTGCGGGCCGACAGACCCGCGCCGCGCAGCGACTCGGTGGGCTGCGCCAGCAAGGCGGCCGGCTGAATCTTGGCGGCATTGCCGGGCAGCAAGGCCACGAACTTCTCCCAGGACGCCTGGGCCGACTTGGCCGAAATTTGCTGGCCGATGATGGAGCGGGCCAGGGTGGTGAAGGCATCGGCCCGGCTTTGCAGGCGGGCCTCGCCCCACTGAGGGATCAACTTCTTCAGCACCCGATCGCGCTTGACGAGATGGCGGCAAGCCTCATCCCAGTAGTCCGGGGTCACCCCGGCTGCATTGGCGCGCACCACGCTCAGGCTCGCGACCAGGTGGTGCCAGCGGCGGAGTCCTGCAAGACGATGCCTGCGGCCAGGAGTTCGGCGCGGATGCGATCCGCACCGGCGAAATCACGCGCGGCCTTGGCGGCGGCGCGGGCTTCGATCTGCGCCTGAATGGCGGCTTCGTCCAGGCTGGCGCCGGCCTGCAGGTATTGGCGAGGCGCCTGCTGCAGCACGCCGAGGGTGCTGGCCAGCTTCTTCAGCAAGGCCGCATCCGCCAGCGAACGCGTGCGGTTCACTTCGCTGGCCAGCTCGAACAACACAGCCAGGGCGCCCGGGGTGTTGAAGTCATCGTCCATGGCCGCGCGGAAAGCAGCGGCGCGCGGCTCGCTCCAGTCCATCTCGGCCAGCTCCGGCACCTCCAACCCATCGAGCGCGGTGTAGAGGCGGCGCAGCGCGGCGCGCGCGTCGTCCAAGTTGGCATCGCTGAAATTGAAGGGGCTGCGGTAGTGCGTGCGCAGCATGAAGTAGCGCAGGGTTTCGCCGTCGTAGGTCTTCAGCACATCCTGGATGGTGAAGAAGTTGCCCAGGCTCTTGGACATCTTCTCGTTGTCCACATTCAGGAAGCCGTTGTGCATCCAGACGTTGACGAAGGAATGGCCCAACGCGCCCTCGCTCTGAGCGATTTCGTTCTCGTGGTGCGGGAACTGCAGATCCATGCCACCGCCGTGGATGTCAAAACGCTCACCCAGCAAGGCGCAGGACATGGCCGAGCATTCGATGTGCCAGCCGGGGCGGCCCGGGCCGTAGGTGCTGGCCCATTTGGCGTCCTCGGGCTCGCTCTCCTTGGCGGATTTCCACAGCACGAAGTCCAGGGCGTCGAGCTTGCCGTCGTCCACGGCCACGCGCTCACCGGCGCGCAGATCGTCCAGCGACTTGCCGCTGAGCTTGCCGTAGCCGGGGAATTTGCGCACGGCGTAGTTCACATCGCCGTTGCTGGCCCGGTAGGCCAGGCCCTTGTTTTCGAGCGTGCCGATCAGGTCCAGCATCTGGCCAACGTAATCGGTGGCGCGCGGCTCATGGGTCGGGCGCTCGACGCCCAAGGCGCCGATGTCGCGGTGCATGGCGGCGATCATCTCGTCGGTCAGCTCGCGGATGCTGATGCCGCGCTCGACCGCGCGCTTGATGATCTTGTCCTCGATGTCGGTGATGTTGCGCACATAGGTCACGCGGTAGCCCGAGGCCTTGAGCCAGCGCTGCACCACATCGAAGGCCATCATCATGCGGGCATGGCCCACATGGCAGAGGTCGTAAATCGTCATGCCGCAGACGTACATGCGCACATGGCCGGGTTCGATGGGAGCGAAAGGCTGGACCGAGCGGGTCAGCGTGTTGTAGATGCGAAGAGACGACATGGGTGCTTGAGCCAGGATTTACGCGCCGAGCCGACAAAAGACGTCAAAGTGGCTGGCGAGCCTGCGAAGCGCGCGGAGGCATGGGCTGCGGCCGGTTCGGCTTCAAGCGATGCTCACACTGCTTCGAAGGCCGGCCGGACGACTGTGGGCGGGCGCCGTAGAATGAGCCTCAGTATACCGGCAGGGTTCTGCAGCCAAGTCCTGGCACTTACCCGCCAAGCTGCCCCACTTGCGCCCCATGCCCGACCAAACTCTGCCCTCCCCCCTGCTTCCAACACCCCGCCGGCAGCCTTGGCTGCAGGCTCGGCGGCCGCTCCTCACCGCACTGCTGACCCTCGGCCTGCTGGCACCGGCTTGGAGCCAGGCCAGCGAGCTGGACATCGCCCAGCGCCAGTGGCTGGCCGGCCAGCGCCAGCAGGCGGTGGGCACGCTGGAAGCCGCCCTGAAGCAAACCCCTGACGAGCTGAAGCTGCGCTTCGCCCTGGGCGTGATGCGCATGGAATTGGGTCAGCTGTCCAGCGCCCAGCAGATCTTCATCCAGCTGACGGAAGACTTCCCCGACCTGGCCGACCCCTACAACAATCTGGCCGTCATCCATGCCGGCCAAGGCGACCTGGACCGGGCCCGCAATGAGCTGGAACAGGCCCTGCGCCTGCAGCCCAGCCATGCCCAGGCCCAGGAAAACCTCGGCGATGTGCTGCTGCGCCAGGCCTTGCGGGCCTACCAGCGCGCGCAAGAGGCCATGGCCGCCCCGTCGACCAGCCTTGCGCTCAAACTCAAGCGCACCCACGATCTCTTGCAGGAAGCGTCAAGCCGCAGCCGCTGAGCGGCCAGAGAGACAAGACCTTTCACGAGCGAAGGCGTTGCCGGCCTGAAGCCGGCGGCGCACCGACAATCGCGCCGCTTCAATCCATTTCACAGACCCCAAGATCCCCGGAGGAATGCGTCCCATGCCAAGGAATTTTGTGCAGTCCCTGAGCCGCCGCCTGGCCCTGTTCTCGCTGGCCGCCCTGGCCGTCTGCAGCGCCGAGGCCCAAGCCCCGCTGGCCACGCCAGCCTCGGCCGCGGCCGTGCCGCAAATCAACCCGACCGTGTTCGTGCGCCTGAGCACCAGCGAAGGCGAGATCCGCATCGGCCTGGATGCCGACAAGGCGCCCAAGACCGTGGCCAATTTCCTGCAGTACGTGAAGGCCGGCCACTACAACGGCCTGATCTTCCACCGCGTGATCGAGAACTTCATGATCCAGGGCGGCGGCTTCACCAAAGACCTGCAGCAGCGCCCGACCAAGCCGCCGATTCCGCTGGAATCGCGCAACGGCCTGAAGAACCTGCGCGGCACCCTGGCCATGGCCCGCACCAGCGACCCGAACTCGGCCACCTCGCAGTTCTTCATCAACACGGTGGACAACGCCTTCCTGGACGCTGACAACTCGCGCGACGGCAATGGCTACGCCGTCTTCGGCCAGGTGCTCGAAGGCATGGACGTGGTCGACAAGATCCGCGCCACGCCCACCACGGCCCAAGGCCCGCACCAGAACCTGCCGCAAACCCCCATCACCATCACCAAAGCCCTTGTGGAGCCCAAGAAATGAGCAAGATTGTTGAACTGCACACCAACCACGGCCTGATCCGCGTCGAACTCGACGACGTCAAGGCCCCGATCTCAGTCGCCAACTTCCTGTCCTATGTGAACAACGGCCATTACAACGGCACCGTGTTCCACCGCGTGATCAAGGGTTTCATGATCCAGGGCGGCGGCTTTGAAGTCGGCATGAAGCAAAAGCAGACGGCGGGCGAGATCCAGAATGAAGCCAACAACGGCCTGAAGAACGACCACTACACCCTGGCCATGGCCCGCACCAACGCGCCGCACTCGGCCACCGCCCAGTTCTTCATCAACACCACCAACAACGGCTTCCTGAACTTCAAGTCCGAGTCCTCGCAAGGCTGGGGTTATGCCGTGTTCGGCCGCGTGATCGAAGGCAAGGAAGTGGTCGACGCCATCGAGAAGGTCAAGACCGGCCGCTCGGGCTTCCATGACGATGTGCCGCTGGAAAACGTGGTCATCGAACGCGCGGTCGAAGTTGCGGCCTGAGACGCCTTCTGCGGCGACAGCGCCGGCCGCAGCAGCGGCGGGGGCTGAACCCCGCCCTGCCCTGCCGGCCTTTGCCGAGCTGAACGTGCCCGCCGAGTGGCGCCGGCTGGACTTTCTGTCCGACCTGCACCTCTCGCCGGACACGCCAGCCACCCTGGCCGCTCTGGCCGCCCATCTGCAGGACAGCAGCGCCGAGGCGATCTTCCTGCTGGGTGATATCTTTGAAGTCTGGATCGGTGACGACGCCCGGCACCAGGACTTCGAAGCTTCTTGCGTGGAGTTGCTGCACGCGGCCAGCCAACGCCACACCCTGTTCTTCATGGCCGGCAACCGCGACTTCCTCGTCGGCCCAGACATGCTGGCCGCTTGCGGCATGCAAGCCCTGGCCGACCCCACGGTGCTGAACGCCTTCGGGCAACGCTGGCTGCTCAGCCATGGCGATGCCTTGTGCATGGACGACAAGCCCTACCAGGCCTTCCGCGCCCAGGCGCGCAGCGCCGCCTGGCAGGCGCAGTTCCTGGCTCGCCCCCTTGAAGAACGCCGCGCCCTGGCCCGCCAGATGCGCGAGGCCAGCCAGGCCGGCCAAGCCGAGATGAGCGTGTACGCTGACCTGGACAGCGCCGCCTGCGTGCAATGGCTGCAAGCCTCCGGCTGTAGCGACCTGATCCACGGCCACACCCATCGGCCAGCCCGGCACGAGCTGGCGCCGGGTCTGCGCCGCCATGTGCTGTCGGATTGGGATTTCGAAGGCGCAAAGCCACGCGGCGACCTGCTGCGTTTGCGGCACGCCGGCCTGCGCCGCATCGACCTGGCCTGATGGGCTGGCTGAGCCACGTTCTCGCGCGTTTGCAAGCGCTGCCCGGCGCCTGGCGCCGGCAGCGCGAGCAACGCACCGTGGAGCGCCTGGCGATCCCCGAGCCGTTGTGGCAGCTGACCCTGCTGCGCTACCCCTTTCTCGCCCAGCGCTCCGCCGAAGACCTGAACGAGTTGCGCCGCCTGTGCTCGCTGTTTCTCGACAGCAAGGAGTTCCACGGCGCGGCCGGCTTTGAAGTCAGCGATGAAGTCGCCCTGGCCGTCGCGGCACAGGCCTGCCTGCCGGTGCTGCGCCTGGGGCTTGCCTGGTACGACGGCTTCGTCGGCATCGTCATGCATGAGAGCGAAGTGCTGGCTCGGCGCGAGGTGATGGACGAAGACGGCATCGTCCACGCTTTTGACGAAGAGCTGGCCGGCGAAGCCATGGAAGGCGGGCCCTTGATGCTGAGCTGGCAAGCCATGGCGGCACACCCCGATCCCGCCCTGGACCCCGGCGACAGCATCTTCAACGTCGTCATCCACGAGTTCGCCCATGTGATCGACATGCGCGATGGCTGGGCCGATGGCGTGCCGCCCCTGCCCAGCCTGGCTGAGCGCGAGCGCTGGCTGGATGTGATCGAGCCCGAGTGGCAGGCCTTCTGCGCCCGCGTGGACGCAGGTGAAGCCACCTTGATCGACCCCTACGGCGCCGAGAGCCTGGAAGAGTTCTTCGCCGTGGCGGTGGAGGCCTTTTTTGTGGCGCCCACCGAGCTGCGCCAGGAGCAGCCTTCGCTGTACCGGCTGCTGGCCGGCTTCTTCCGGCAAGACCCGGCGGCCTGACGCTTCGAAACAGCGGCACCCCCAATAAAAAGAAAAAGCCCCGAGACAGGCTCGGGGCTTGGGTGATTCGGGCGCCCGGCTCAGGGCGCCTCATCATCAAGCTCAGCTGGCCGTGGCCGGCTCCGCCTTGGGCTTGTTGTCCTTGGGCTTGCTCAGAGGCTGGATGTCCAGCTGGACCTCGCCAGCGCCATCGACATCCACACCCAGGCGACCGCCATCGACCAGGCGACCGAACAACAACTCGTCGGCCAAAGCGCGACGGATGGTGTCCTGGATCAGGCGCTGCATGGGGCGGGCACCCATCAGCGGATCGAAGCCCTTCTTGGCCAGCTGCTTGCGCAGCGCGTCGCTGAAGGTGACCTCGACCTTCTTCTCCTGCAGCTGGCTTTCCAGCTGCAACAGGAACTTGTCGACCACGCGCATGATGATTTCCTCATCAAGCGCACGGAAGGACACGATGGCGTCCAGGCGGTTGCGGAACTCCGGCGTGAACAGGCGCTTGATGTCGGCCATTTCATCGCCCTGCTGGCGCGAGTTCATGAAGCCGATGCTGCTCTTGTTCATCACTTCGGCGCCGGCATTGGTCGTCATGATGATGATGATGTTGCGGAAATCGGCCTTGCGCCCGTTGTTGTCGGTCAGCGAGCCATGGTCCATGACCTGAAGCAGAACATTGAAGACATCCGGGTGCGCCTTCTCGATTTCATCGAGCAGCAGCACCGCATGCGGCTTCTTGGTCACGGCCTCGGTCAGCAGACCGCCTTGGTCGAAACCGACATAACCCGGAGGCGCGCCGATCAGGCGGCTGACCGCATGGCGCTCCATGTACTCGGACATGTCGAAGCGAATCAGTTCGATGCCCAGGATGTAGGCGAGCTGCTTGGCCACCTCGGTCTTACCCACGCCGGTCGGGCCGCTGAACAGGAAAGAACCGATCGGCTTGTCCGGCTTGCCCAGGCCGGAGCGCGCCATCTTGATGGCAGCGGCCAAGGCATCGATGGCCGGCTCCTGGCCGAACACCACGCTGTTCAGATCACGATCCAGGCTCTTGAGCTTGCTGCGGTCATCGCTGGACACAGAAGCGGGCGGGATGCGCGCGATCTTGGCCACGATGTCCTCCACCTCGCTGCGCGTGATGGTTTTCTTCTGCTTGCTCTTGGGCAGGATGCGCTGGGCAGCGCCGGCCTCATCGATCACATCGATGGCCTTGTCCGGCAGATGGCGGTCGTTGATGTACTTGGCCGAGAGCTCGGCCGCCGCCTGCAGCGCACCCAGGGCGTACTTGACGTTGTGGTGCTCTTCGAAGCGCGACTTCAGACCCTTGAGGATCTCGATGGTCTGCTCGACGGAAGGCTCAGCCACATCGACCTTCTGGAAGCGACGGCTCAGGGCCGCGTCCTTCTCGAAGATGCCCCGGTACTCGCTGAAGGTGGTGGCGCCGATGCACTTCATCGCGCCGGAGCTCAGCGCCGGCTTGAGCAGATTGCTGGCGTCCAGCGTGCCACCCGAAGCCGCACCGGCACCGATCAGGGTGTGGATCTCGTCGATGAACAACACGGCATGCGGCTGGTCCTTCAGCTGCTTGAGCACGGCCTTCAGACGCTGCTCGAAGTCACCGCGGTACTTGGTGCCGGCCAGCAAAGCGCCCATGTCCAGCGAATACACCACGGCTTCAGACAGCACCTCGGGCACATCGCCCTCGGTGATGCGCCAGGCCAGGCCCTCGGCGATGGCCGTCTTGCCCACGCCGGCTTCGCCCACCAGCAGCGGGTTGTTCTTGCGGCGGCGGCAGAGCACCTGAACCACACGCTCGACTTCGTGCTCGCGGCCGATCAGCGGATCGATCTTGCCGTCCTTGGCCAGCTGGTTCAGGTTCTGGGTGAACTGCTCCAGCGGAGAGCCCTTGCCCTGACCTTCGCCCTCTTCGCGCTCGGTCTCGGCGCCGGCGCTGCCCTCCTGCCCCTTGGGCGGCTCGGGCGGATCGGACTTCTTGATGCCGTGGGCGATGAAATTCACCACATCGAGGCGCGTCACGCCCTGCTGGTGCAGGTAGTAGACGGCGTGCGAATCCTTCTCGCCAAAGATGGCGACCAGCACATTGGCGCCGGTCACTTCCTTCTTGCCGCTGCCCGTGGACTGCACATGCATGATGGCGCGCTGGATCACGCGCTGGAAGCCCAGCGTCGGCTGGGTGTCCACCTCATCGGCGCCACCCACGGTCGGGGTGTTTTCCTTGATGAACTGCGTCAGGCTCTTGCGCAGATCGTCCAGGTTGGCCGAGCAGGCGCGCAGCACTTCGGCAGCGGAAGGGTTGTCCAACAGGGCCATCAGCAAGTGCTCGACGGTGATGAACTCATGGCGCTGCTGGCGTGCTTCCACGAACGCCATATGCAGGCTAACTTCAAGCTCTTGCGCAATCATGCGGCCTCCATAATGCACTGCAAAGGATGGCCGGCGCGCCTTGCGGCCGCCAGCACCAATTCGACCTTGGTCGCCGCAACGTCCTTGCTGAAGACGCCGCAGACCCCACGCCCATCGTGGTGGATTTTGAGCATGATCTGGGTGGCCGTATCCAGGTCATGTCGGAAATATTCCTGCAAAACCATGACCACGAACTCCATGGGTGTGAAGTCGTCGTTGAGCAGCAGCACTTGGTAGAGGCGCGGCGGCTCGGTTTTTTGCGTCAGACGCTCAACAGTGGCCGTACCGTCGGCATCTTCACGCCCGGGCGGCAATCCGGGTGGCATTGGCGGTTGACTGGGGAAATCTGGCATGGATTGATTCTATCGAGAGCCACCGATACCCGCTGGCCCTGCGAAATCCATCTTGCGCCGACTGGGGAGAAAACAAGAGTGAAATTAGACCCGCGCCCCGGGCTTTTTCATCAAACGCAGGCACCCAAGGGTCTCCCCCATCCGGGCAGGCCCTGAATTGACAGCGCACAGGCCGCCGCCAAAAATCCGCCGCGGTGCAATAGACACCGGGACGGAGGCGTTATGACGATAGGAACGGTGAAGTGGTTCAACGATGCCAAGGGCTTTGGCTTTATTGAACCCGAAGCGGGCGGCGAAGATGTGTTCGCGCATTTTTCAGCCATCCAGATGGAGGGTTTTCGAACCCTGCAACAAGGCGGCAAGGTGAGTTACGAGCTGGTGCAAGGCCCCAAAGGCCAGCTGGCCCAGAACATCACCCCGCTGTATTCCACGGCCGCGCAAGCGCAGGAAGAACTCAGCGAAGCCGCTTGAGACTGGCGCTCGCTGGTGGCAACACTGGCGAAACGCTGAACACTCGGTCAGCCCGCTGACCCCAGGCGAAGAGGACCCGCCGCCCGGCCATGTGCCACGGCTCAGTCCCCCAAGCAAAAAGGCCCGCAGATGCGGGCCTTTTTTTGTGCGCTGCAGGTCTCCGGCGCCAGGGCCGGAACGCCAGCTCACATATGGTCGATCATGACCTGACCGAAGCCAGAGCAGGACACTTGCACCGCGCCGTCCATCAGGCGCGCGAAGTCGTAGGTGACCCGCTTGCTGGCGATGGCGGCTTCCAGCGAAGCGATGATCAGGTCGGCTGCCTCCGTCCAGCCCAGGTGACGCAGCATCATCTCGGCCGAGAGGATCTCGCTGCCCGGGTTCACATAATCCTTGCCGGCGTACTTGGGCGCGGTGCCGTGCGTGGCTTCGAAGCAGGCGACCGAATCGGACATATTGGCGCCCGGGGCGATGCCGATGCCGCCGACTTGCGCGGCCAAGGCGTCGGAGATGTAGTCGCCATTCAGGTTCAGCGTGGCCACCACCGAATACTCGGCCGGGCGCAGCAGGATCTGCTGCAGGAAAGCGTCCGCGATCGAGTCCTTGATGGTGATGGGCTTGCCATTCTTGGGGCTGATGAAACGGCACCAGGGGCCGCCATCGATCAGCTCGGCACCGAATTCCTTCTGCGCCAGGGCGTAGGCCCAGTCACGGAAGCCACCCTCGGTGTACTTCATGATGTTGCCCTTGTGCACGATGGTCACGCTGGGCTTGTCGTTGTCGATGGCGTACTGGATGGCTTTGCGCACCAGACGCTCGGTGCCTTCACGCGAGACCGGCTTGATGCCGATGCCCGAAGTCTCCGGGAAGCGGATCTTCTTGACGCCCATTTCCTCTTGCAGGAACTTGATCAGCTTCTTGGCCTTTTCGCTTTCGGCCTCGTACTCGATGCCGGCGTAGATGTCTTCCGAGTTCTCGCGGAAGATCACCATATTGGTCTTCTCGGGCTCCTTCAGGGGCGAGGGCACGCCCTTGAAATACTGCACCGGGCGCAAGCAGACGTAGAGATCCAGCTCCTGGCGCAGCGCCACATTCAGCGAGCGGATGCCGCCACCGACCGGGGTGGTCAGCGGGCCCTTGATGGAGACCACATAGTCGCGCAGCACTTCCAGGGTCTCGGCCGGCAGCCAGACATCGGGGCCGTAGACACGGGTGGCTTTCTCACCGGCGAACACTTCCATCCACTGGATCTGGCGCTGGCCGCCGTAAGCTTTGGCCACCGCGGCATCGACCACCTTGATCATCACCGGCGTGATGTCCGCGCCCGTGCCGTCACCCTCGATGAAGGGAATGATGGGCTGATCCGGCACATTCAGCGAATGGTCGGCATTGACGGTGATTTTGGCGCCCTGGGCAGGGACCTGGATGTGCTGGAACATGTAGGAGGTACTCCGAAGGGGACGGGATGCCCTCTCGTAGAGGGCAGCCAAAAATTCTAGCGGCATTCAATGACGAAGCCGGGATATGAAAAAGCCGATGCAGGGCACCGGCTTTCTCTCGGGGCCGCTGCCGTTTGCAGGGTGCAAACGACAGCGGTTCAGGCGCTCAAGACGCCGTGGCTGATCAGCCCAGCACCGTGGCCAGGGCGGCGTTGAAGCTGGCGCTCGGGCGCATCACTTCGGCCAGCTTGGCCATGTCGGGCTTGTAGTAACCGCCGATGTCGGCCGGCTTGCCTTGCACCGCAGCCAGCTCGGCGACGATGGCCGATTCCTTCTCGGCCAGAGCCTTGGCCAGGGGCGCGAACTTGGCGGCCAGTTCGGCATCCTCGCTCTGCCCGGCCAGAGCCTGGGCCCAGTACAGGGCCAGGTAGAACTGGCTGCCGCGGTTGTCCAGCTGGCCGGTCTTGGGGCTGGGGTTCTTGTTGTTGTCCAGCAGCTGGCCCGTGGCAGCATCCAGCGTCTTGGCCAGCAACTTGGCCTTGGGGTTGTTGTTCTTCAGACCCAGGTCTTCCAGGCTGACGGCCAGGGCCAGGAACTCACCCAGCGAATCCCAGCGCAGGTGGTTCTCTTCCACCAGCTGCTGCACATGCTTGGGGGCCGAACCGCCGGCGCCGGTTTCGTACATGCCACCACCGGCCATCAGCGGCACGATGGACAGCATCTTGGCCGAGGTGCCCAGTTCCATGATGGGGAACAGGTCAGTCAGGTAGTCGCGCAGGATGTTGCCGGTCGCGCTGATGGTGTCCAGGCCGCGGATCACGCGCTCCAGGGTGTAACGCATGGCGCGAACCTGGCTCATGATCTGGATGTCCAGACCGGCCGTGTTGTGCTCGTGCAGGTACATCTTGACCTTGGTGATCAGCTGGGCCTCATGCGGGCGATACTGATCGAGCCAGAACACCACCGGCATGCCGGAGTTGCGAGCACGGTTGACGGCCAGCTTGACCCAATCGCGAATGGCAGCGTCCTTGCACTGGCACATGCGCCAGATGTCGCCCTGCTCCACGTTCTGGCTCATCAGCACTTCGCCGGTGTCCAGATCGGTGATGTTGGCCACGCCGTCTTCGGGGATCTCGAAGGTCTTGTCGTGCGAGCCGTACTCCTCGGCCTGCTGAGCCATCAGGCCGACATTGGGCACCGTGCCCATGGTCTTGGGGTCGAAAGCGCCGTGCCACTTGCAGAAGTTGATCATCTCCTGATAGATGCGGGCAAAGGTCGACTCCGGCATCACGGCCTTGACATCCTTCAGGCGGCCGTCGGCGCCCCACATCTTGCCGCCGTTACGGATCATGGCCGGCATGGACGCGTCGACGATGATGTCGTTGGGCGAATGGAAATTGGTGATGCCCTTGGCCGAGTCGACCATGGCCAGCTCGGGGCGGTGCTCGTGGCAGGCGTGCAGATCGCGCTTGATCTCGTCTTGCTTGCTCTGCGGCAGGGTGGCGATCTTGTTGTAGAGATCGACCATGCCGTTGTTGACGTTGATGCCCAGCTCGTCGAACAGCTTGCCGTGCTTCTCGAAAGCCTCACGGTAGAAGATGCGCACGCAGTGACCAAACACGATGGGGTGCGAGACCTTCATCATGGTGGCCTTGACGTGAAGCGAGAACATCACGCCAGTCTGGCGCGCATCTTCGATTTCCTTCTCGTAGAACTCCAGCAGCGCCTTCTTGCTCATGAACATGCTGTCGATGACCTCACGGTCCAGCAAGGCCACCTTGGGCTTGAGCACGATGGTCTGACCGCTCTTGGTGATCAGCTCCATCTTGACGTTGCGTGCGCGGTCCAGGGTCATGGACTTTTCGCCATGGTAGAAATCGCCGCCATGCATGTGCGAGACATGCGAGCGCGAAGCCTGGCTCCAGTCGGCCATGCTGTGCGGGTTCTTGCGGGCGTATTCCTTGACGGCCTTGGGGGCGCGGCGGTCGGAATTGCCTTCACGCAGCACCGGGTTCACCGCGCTGCCGATGCACTTGCCGTAGCGGGCGCGGATGTCTTTCTCTTCGTCGGTCTTGGGGCTTTCCGGGTAGTCCGGGATCGGGTAGCCCTTGCCTTGCAGCTCCTTGATCGCCGCCTTCAGCTGCGCCACCGACGCGCTGATATTGGGCAGCTTGATGATGTTGGCTTCCGGCTTCAGGGTCAGCTTGCCCAGCTCCGACAGGCGGTCGGGCACGCGCTGCTCTTCGCTCAGGAATTCCGGGAACTGGCCCAGGATGCGACCGGCCACGGAGATGTCGCTGGTCTCGACGCGAACGCCGGCCGGCGCCGTGAAGGCCTGCACGATGGGCAGGAACGAGGCCGTCGCCAACAGCGGGGCTTCGTCGGTCAGGGTGTAGATGATGGTCGGCTGCGTTGCTGTCATGTGATTTCCAGATCGGCCATCTTCAGGCCCAAGGAGTGGAACGATTAGGGCGCCGATTCTAAGTCAGCGGCGCCGGCTGCGGACTCAAGTCTTATATAAGTCTTGGCATTTCGGCGCCTGGATCAGGCCCACTGGCTGCACACGGCGGCAATCTGCGCCCACACCCCGTGGCCCAAGGCCCAGGCCGAGGCGGAGGCCAGGCCCAGGCCACCCAGGCGCACGGACCAGCGCAAGCCCTCGGCACCGCCGTCCTTGGACTGGCGCAGGCGACGCAGCAGCCAGGGCCCGAGCGCCAGACCGGCACCCGAGCTCAGGGCAAAACTGGCCATCACCGCCCCACCCTGCGCCGGCCCCGAGGCCAGGGCCGAGAGCAGCAGTGCCGACTGCAAAAGACCACAAGGCCAGGCCACCCAGGCCAAGCCGGCCAGGCCTGCCCGGGCCGCGCGCTTGGGGCCAGCCAAAGCCAAGCCACCTTGCCGCAAACCGGCCACAGGCACTTCGACCTGGCGCGCCACATCCTGACCCAAGCGCTCCATCCAGGCCGGCTGGCGCCCCCGCCATAGCAAGGACATGCCGAGCAGAAAAGCCGCCACGTGAATGAGCACCCAGAAAGGCCGCAGCAGGGCCGTGGCCTGGCCCATCTGGCTGAGCAGCTGCATGCTGGCGGCCGCCACGGCCCCGGCCAGGCTATAGCCCAGCAGGCGGCCGAACTGGAACGCGAGCGGCGAGCGCGCCCCCGCCGCGGCACAGGTGGCGCCGCACATGGCCAGGCAGTGCGGCGTGCCCGCCAGCCCCATCAAGGCGGCGGACGCGGCCAGGCTGGCGTCAAGCATGGGGATCAGATGATGCGGGAGAAGCGCTCACGGCTGCGATCGGCTTGCAGGTATCGGTCAAACACCATAGCAACTGCGCGCACGAAATACCAGCCCATGGGCGTGACCTGGATGGCCCCCGGCTCCAACACGACCAGGCCTTGCTCGGCCAGCTCGCGGATGCGCTCCATCTCGGGCTTGAAGTACTGCTCAAAGCTGAGCAGATGCGCCAACTCGATGGACTCGAACTCCAGCCGCCCCTGGCACATCAAGGCCATGATGACGGCACGCCGGGCGATGTCGTCCCGCGTGAGGGCCAGGCCGCGCTGGATGGGCAACTGGCCCTGATTCAGCGCGTCGTAGTACTCGTCCAGGGTCTTGGCGTTCTGGCTGTAGCTGGCGCCCACCCGGCCGATGGCCGAGACGCCGAGCGCAATCAGGTCGCAGTCCGGCTGGGTGCTGTAACCCTGGAAATTGCGATGCAGCCGCCCCTGGCGCTTGGCCACGGCCAGGGAGTCACTGGCCAAGGCAAAGTGGTCCATGCCGATATAGCTGTAGCCATGGCGCTCAAAGCCGCTGATGGCCGCGGCCAGCATGGTGATCTTGTCGCCCGCCACCGGCAGCTCAGCCTCATTGATGCGGCGCTGCGGCTTGAAACGCTGCGGCAGATGGGCATAGCCGTAAAGCGCGATGCGGTCGGGCTTGAGCGCCCCCACCTGCTCGATGGTGCGAGCAAAGGACTCGGGTGTTTGCAGCGGCAGACCGTAGATCAGGTCCACATTGGTGGATTCAAATCCCAGCGAGCGGGCAGAGACCATCAAGGCCTCAACACTTTCGTAGCTCTGCTGGCGATGCACGGCCTTCTGTACCTCGGGGTCAAAGTCCTGCACGCCAAAGCTCAGACGGTTGAAGCCCAGCTGACGCAGATGGGCCAGGCGCTCGACGCTGACCGTGCGCGGATCCACTTCAATCGACACCTCGGCGCCCGGCGCCAGGCGGAAGCGCTCCAGCATGGCCTGCATCAGCTGGCTCAACTCCGCGTCGCTCAGGAAGGTCGGAGAACCGCCACCCAAATGCAGCTGCGAGACCGCCGCGCCCCGGCCCAGGTGCTCCAGGGTCAGGTCCATCTCGGTCACCAAGGCCTGCAGGTACTCGGTGGCACGATCATGGTGCTTGGTGATGACCTTGTTGCAGGCGCAGTAATAGCAGACCGACTCGCAGAACGGAATGTGAACATAGAGCGACAGCGGCGTGTTGCCGCCCACCTGCGAACCGCCCGCGCGTTGCGCCAGCGCCTGCTGGTATTGCTCGATGGTGAAGGCTTCGACGAAGCGATCGGCCGTGGGGTACGAGGTGTAGCGAGGCCCGGATACATCGAAGCGTCGCAAGAGCGCTTCGTTGATTTGTGCGGCTGCGGGCGCACCCGCCGCAGCGCCGCTAGCAGGCTTTGTCTCAGGTTGCCGAGGGCCTCGGTCTTGAATGTTCTGTACCATGGGCCGCACTTTGCCAAGGCTTTGGCGAGCCGACTTGACAAGGATCAAGCTCGGCGCGCATTGTCGACCCAACAATGCACCCATGTTTGAGGTGCATCATGCTCATGTCCGTGAAAAATCTGGAAGTCCCGCAGCCCCAGTCTGCTCCGCCTGCTGCCTGCGAATCCCTTAAAAAGCACACGATGAATGCCACCGTCCCTATCAAGTTTGAGCCGCTGAAGGTCGCCTGCTCCAGCTGCAATTTGCGCGAGCTGTGCCTGCCGGTGGGCCTGTCCTCCGGCGACCTGGATCAGCTGGACCAGCTGGTGGCCACCCGCCGCAGCGTGGCCCGCGGCGACACCCTGTTCCGCAGCGGTGACGAGTTTCAGTCGCTCTACGCGGTGCGCACCGGTTTCTTCAAGACCTGCGTGTCTTCGGAAGACGGCCGCGACCAGGTGACCGGTTTCCAGATGGCCGGCGAGTTGCTGGGCCTGGACGGCATCAGCACCGACCGCCACAGCTGCGACGCTGTTGCGCTGGAAGACTCCCAGGTCTGCGTGATCCCCTTCGAACAGCTCGAAGAGCTGTCGCGCGAGTTCACCGATCTGCAGCGCCAGTTCCACAAGATCATGAGCCGCGAGATCGTGCGCGACCACGGCGTGATGCTGCTGCTAGGCAGCATGCGGGCCGAAGAACGCCTGGCCGCCTTCCTGCTCAACTTGACCCAGCGTCTGCAAGCCCGCGGCTTCTCCGCCGCCGCCCTGGTGCTGCGCATGACGCGCGAGGAAATTGGCAGCTATCTGGGCCTGAAGCTGGAGACCGTCAGCCGCACCTTTTCCAAGTTCCAGGAAGAAGGCCTGCTGGAGGTGAAGCAACGGCACCTGCGCATCCTCGACCAGGCCGGCCTGCAAAAGCTGGTCAACAACAGCAACTGCTGAGATCAACGCGCCCGCGGCACGGGCGGCGCAGTGAAACAAAAAGGCCTTCGTGTGAACGAAGGCCTTTTTGTTTGGCGCCACCACGCCGGGCGGGCGAATCGCATTGCGGGATCAACGCGGCCAGCCGCGCGGGTGGGCGTCCTCGGGCAAATCAGGCAAGGTGGCCAGCATGACGCTGACACTGGCTGCCAGGCTGATGACCAACCAAAAGATCATGAAGCTGACGGTATAGACCGCCTGACGCGACCAATCCAGGCGCTCGGCGCCAAACCAGCTCAGATCACTGGGGTCGACGACCGCAAACACCAGAGCCTCCATCACCCCGGCCATGAAAAAGGATGGCCAAGCCACTGCCATGGCCCAGCGGCTGCTTTGCTTGGGAACTGCCGATGCGGACGGATCAGCCGCGTCCATGATCACTGCCCGCCAGTGGCTGCATGGTTGCGCGCTTCACGCGCAGGAACCAGGGCCTTGCTACCGCTGGCCTTGTTGGCCACCACCTTGTCCTCCAGCACGGGGTCGGGATTGTTGATGGCCAAGCTCAGAGTGATGAAGCTGGCCACAATCACCAGCGCCGGGCCGCCAACCACCAGCCACATCATCGGCGTGCGCCACCAGCCAGCGGCCTTGGGGGCCGCCGTGCCATTTTCGGGCTTGAAATTCTGGCTCATGCGTCTCGTCTCCTGTGTGTGTGGGCCAAGCTTGGTTCAGCGCGGCACGATGAAGGTTGATTTTTCATGCACGACGGTCGCACCGCTGCTGGCGCCGTCGAGGCTGCGCAGCTGGAACTCGATCGCGTGCGAGCCCTTGCGATCCTGCGCCGCGCGGGCCGCTGTCTCGGGCGGCACCCGCACCGACAGCGTCAGCCAGCGCGCCTCGGCCGGTGCAACACTGAGCTCAGCCACCTGCTCCAGTTTGATGCCCTCCATGCCGATGACCGTCACCTGATAACGGTGATTCTGTTCGGTGGCGTTCATGACCTGCAATCGGTAGAGGTTCTCGACATAGCCATCTTCCACCACGCGGGCCAGCACACCACGGTCACGCACCACATCGAGCTTGACGGGGCTGCGCAGGAACAAGAGGCTGGCCAGCAAGGCAGTGCACAACACGAACAAGACCACGGTGTAGATCACCACACGCGGGCGGAACAAGCGGCGCAGCTTTTGCGCCGGGCTCAGGTGTTGCTGCAAGCCGTTTTGCGTGTCGTAGCGGATCAGGCCACGCGGGTAGTTCATCTTGTCCATGACGCCATCACAGACGTCGATGCAGGCGGCACAACCGATGCACTCGTACTGCAAGCCCTTGCGGATGTCGATGCCTGTGGGGCAAACCTGGACACACAGGGTGCAGTCGATGCACGACCCCAGTCCCGCGGCCTTGACTTCGTCCACGCAGGCCTTCTTGCTGCGGGAGCCGCGCGGTTCGCCGCGCTCGGCGTCGTAGCTGATGATCAATGTGTCCTTGTCGAACATGGCGCTCTGGAAGCGCGCGTAGGGACACATGTATTTGCAGACCTGCTCACGCATGAAGCCCGCGAAGCCGTAGGTCGCAAAGGCGTAGAACAGCACCCAGAACCATTCCCAAGGGCCAAAGCTGAGAGTGAACGCCTCAGCCCACAAGGACTTGATCGGGGTGAAATAGCCGACAAAAGTGAAGCCAGTCCAGAGCGCGACGGCGATCCACACCAGTTGCTTGCCGCCCTTGCGCCACAGCTTGTTGAAACCCCAAGGCGAGGCATCCAGCTTCATGCGCGCCTGGCGGTCACCCTCGAACTGCCGCTCGATCCACAAGAAAATTTCGGTGTAGACCGTCTGCGGGCAGGCATAGCCGCACCACAGCCGCCCGGCCACGGCAGTGAACAGGAACAGGGCATAGGCCGAGATCAGCAGCAGCCCGGTCAGGTAAATGAAATCCTGCGGGTACAGGACCAGGCCAAAAATGTAAAAACGCCGGCTGGCGAGCTCGAAGAGCACCGCCTGCCGGTCGTTCCAAAGCAGCCAGGGCAGACCGTAAAACAGGATCTGCGTGAACCAGACCAGCGCCCAACGCCAGGAGGCGAAGAGGCCGGACACGGCACGGGGGTAGATCTTCTTCTGCGCTGCGTAGAGCGAGACGATTTCTACCACCGCATCCTCGCCATCCGCCGGCTTGGCGGCTGGCGCAGGAGCGATGGCCGGTCCGACGCGGGGCGCCGGCGGTACTGCCCGGGCTTCAGTCATGGTCGATCACTCAAGGGGCCGTGGCCACAGTTTTGTTGTTGGACAGGCTCCAGACATAGGCACCAAGCACCTGGATCTGTTCGGCACTCAGACGGGTCGACTGGGCTGGCATCAGATTGTTTTTGCCATTGTTGATCATGGCCATGACCGCATCTTCACCCCAGCCATGCAGCCAGATCTTGTCGGTCAGGTTGGGCGCACCCAGGGCTTGGTTGCCTTTGCCATCGGCGCCGTGGCAGGCAGCGCAGGCACCGAACTTCTCCTTGCCCTTTTGCGCGGCGATCGAGTTGTGGGCGCTGCCCGAGAGGCTCAGCACATAATTGGCCAGATTGCGCACGTCCTCGGCCGCGCCAACGGCGGCAGCCATGGGCGGCATGACGCCGTTGCGGCCGTTGCTGATGGTTTGCACGATGGTCTCGTGCGAACCGCCGTAGAGCCAGTCGCTGTCGGTCAGGTTGGGGAAGCCCTTGCTGCCCTTGGCGTCCGAGCCGTGGCAACCGGCGCAGTTGTTGGCGAACAGGCGCTCACCGATGGCCATGGCTTCCGGGTTCTGGGCCAGCTGCTCCACCGGCTTGCCGTTGAACTTGGCGTACAGCGCGCTCATGGCCTTGTGGGCATCGGCCTGCTCTTTCTCGTACTGACCCGCGCTGCTCCAGCCCAACGAGCCCTTGTTCGCGCCGAGGCCGGGGTAGGCCGCCAGATAGATGCCGGCGAACACCACCGTCAGCACGAACAGAATCGCCCACCAACGAGGCAAGGGGTTGTTCATCTCGCGCAGGTCTTCGTCCCACACATGACCCGTGCTGTTGTCACTGGCCATGACGCGGTGGCGAGCGGCGACCAGCAGCAAGACGATGCAGAACACCAGGCCAGCCACCGTCACGCCGGCCACGAACATGGACCAACCGTCAGAGAAAAAATCACTCATTGAGGCCTCCCATCGGCTTCGTCTTGCAAGGCCATGCCGGCCAATTCGTCAAAGTGCGCCTTGTTGCGGCTGGAGTAGGTCCAGACCACGATCACCAGGAACACCAGCAGTGACAGCAGGGTCACCGCCGTTCTCAAGCTATTGATATCCATTGCGGACTCCTTCTTGCTTACTACTTCAGCGAGGTGCCAAGCACCTGCAGATAAGCAATCACAGCTTCCATTTCGGTCTTGCCCTTGACTTCGTCGGCCGCGCCGGCGATCTCGGCATCGGTGTAGGGCACGCCCACGGTGCGCAGGGCCTTCATCTTGGGTGCCAGCTCAGCCGGGTTCAGCTGAGCGCCGGCCAACCAGGGATAGGCTGGCATGTTCGACTCCGGCACCAGATCCCGCGGATTGATCAGGTGAATGCGGTGCCATTCATCGCTGTACTTGCCGCCAACACGGTGCAGGTCGGGACCGGTGCGCTTGCTGCCCCATTGGAAGGGGTGGTCGTAGACAAACTCACCGGCGGTCGAGTAATGACCGTAACGCAGGGTCTCTGACCGGAAAGGGCGAACCATCTGCGAGTGGCAGTTGTAGCAACCTTCGCGGATGTAGACGTCCCGACCGGCCAGCTGCAGCGGCGTGTAGGGCTTGAGGCCAGGCGCAGCCTCGGTGGTGGAGCGCTGGAAGAACAGCGGCACGATTTCAACCGCGCCACCTGCCAGCACCGTCACCAGGGTCAGCACAATCATCAAGAAATTGCTGGTCTCGATGCGCTGATGGCCACTGGACTTGTGTTCTGTGGATGCCATTTTGTATTTCTCCTTGGATCTCGCGTTCAGCGCTTCAGGCGGCCACCAGAGTGGGGATCGGTGCCTTGACGGCACGGCCCACTTGCACCGTCTTCACCACGTTCCAGGCCATCACCAACATGCCGCCCAGGTAGAGCACGCCACCCAGCAGACGGATCACGTAGAAGGGATAGGTGGCCTTGACGCTCTCCACGAAGGTGTAGACCAGGCTGCCGTCCGGGTTGACCGCACGCCACATCAGGCCCTGCATCACACCGGCAATCCACATCGCGGCGATGTAGAGCACGATGCCCAGGGTCGCGACCCAGAAGTGCAGCTCAATGGCCTTCTTCGAGTACATCTCGGTGCGACCGAACATGCGGGGAATCAGGTGGTAGAGCGAACCCATGGAGATCAGACCCACCCAGCCCAGGGCACCCGAATGCACGTGGCCCACGGTCCAGTCGGTGTAGTGGCTCAGCGCATTGACGGTCTTGATGGACATCATCGGACCTTCGAAGGTCGACATGCCGTAGAAGGACAGGGACACGATCAGGAACTTCAGGATCGGGTCGTCACGCAGCTTGTGCCATGCACCGCTCAGGGTCATGATGCCGTTGATCATGCCGCCCCAGCTGGGCGCCAGCAACACCAGAGAGAACACCATGCCCACCGATTGCGCCCAGTCCGGCAGCGCGGTGTAGTGCAGATGGTGCGGGCCCGCCCACATATAGGTGAAGATCAGCGCCCAGAAGTGGACGATGGACAGGCGGTAGCTGTAGACCGGGCGGCCGGCTTGCTTGGGGATGTAGTAATACATCATGCCCAGGAAACCTGCTGTCAGGAAGAAGCCCACGGCATTGTGGCCGTACCACCATTGCACCATGGCATCCTGCACACCAGCGTAGGCCGAGTAGCTCTTGAACAAGCTCACCGGGATGGCGGCACTGTTGACCAAATGCAGCAGGGCGACGGCGATGATGAAGGCGCCGAAGAACCAGTTGGCCACATAGATGTGCTTGACCTTGCGGGTGCCGACGGTGCCGAAGAACACCACGGCGTAAGAGACCCAGACCAGGGTGATCAGGATGTCGATCGGCCATTCCAGTTCAGCGTATTCCTTGCCGCTGGTGATGCCCAGCGGCAGGGTCAGCGCGGCCGAGAGGATGACCAGCTGCCAGCCCCAGAACGTGAACCAGGCCAGGCCGGGCGCGAACAGCCGCGTCTGGCCGGTGCGCTGCACCACGTGATAAGCCGTGGCGAACAGGGTGCAACCACCGAACGCGAAGATCACCGCATTGGTATGCAGCGGTCGCAAGCGGCCATAGCTCAGCCATGGAATGCCCAGATTGAGTTCCGGCCAGGTCAGCTGGGCAGCAATGATCACCCCCACCAACATGCCCACAACACCCCAGAGAACAGCGGCCAGTGCGAATGCACGTACCACACCATCCTCGTATACGCCTCCGGATGCAATGTCCGGCGCAGCAGTCTTTGCCATTTGTTTTGGCTCCTTGCAGCTTTTAGTTTGACGAGGGCGATTCTTTGCCAGCGCCCGGAGCGGAGGATTGACCTTCATCAACCCCCGCAGCTTCTTCAAGAATACGAACGCCTTCGCGCTCCAAATCTTCGAGTTGGCCGTTGTTAATTGCCCACCCAAACACACCCACGATCACCAGCACCAAGAGCACCGACACCGGGATCAAGAGATACAGAACTTCCATGCTCAGCGTCCGTTCAGATTGCGCGCCAGACGCTGCGCGTTCAAGACCACCCAGACCGAGCTGCAGGCCATGCCCAGGCCGGCAGCCCAAGGCGGCAAATAGCCGGCCAGCGCCAGGGGAATGCAGGCCGCGTTGTAGCCGGCCGCCCAAGCCAGGTTCTGGCGGATGATGCGGCGCGTGCGCAAGGCCAATTCACGCAGCTGCGCCAGATCGGTCAAACGGCCGGACAGCAAGAGCGCATCGGCACTGGCCCGCGCCAGCATGGCGCCCTGCCCCATCACCACGCTGGCATCGGCCCGCGCCAGCACCGGCGCATCGTTGATGCCGTCGCCCACCATCAAGACACAGTGCCCCGCCTCTTGCAGGCGCTGCACCTCGGCCAGCTTGCGCTCCGGACTGGCGCCGCCGATGGCGCGCTGCACGCCCGCCTGCCGGGACAAGGCCTCGGCCCGCGCCGGCGCATCACCGGACAACAAGACCGTATCCAGTCCGAGAGCATGCAGGCGCTGCAAAGCCTCGAGCGCATCGGCGCGCAAGCACTCGCCAAACTGCATCAGCAAGACCTGCCCCTCTGCCTGCTGGCCCTGATCCTGGCCTTGGCAGGCAAAAGCCAGCTGCGCGTCGCGGCGCAAATCGGCAGGCAGGGTTTCCGGCAGGCCCGCCGTGGCCACCCAGGCCGGCGCGCCAAGGCGCCAGACCCGGCCCTGCGCATCGCGGGCCTGCAGGCCTTGCCCGGGATGCTCCTGCACCTCGGACCACAGCTTGCCAGCGGCTGTCTCGCTGTTTTGAGTCGGCGCGCTCTGCAATCCTGCGCTCTGCACCAGGGCGCGCGAAAACGGATGCTGCGACTGCTGCGCCAGGCTGCGCGCCGCCGCCAGCAGCTCGGCCGCTTGCGCGGGATCAGCCGCTGCGTGGGCCAGCAAGCTCATGCGGTCCTCGGTCAGGGTGCCGGTTTTGTCGAGCACCACGGTGTCGACCTTGCACATGGTCTCCAGCAGATCCATATGCACCAGCAACAAGCCACGGCGAGCCAGGGCACCGGTCGCGGCCAAACGCGCGGCCGGCGCTGCAAGCGACAAAGCGCAGGGACAAGTGACGATCAGCACCGACACCGCCACCCAGACCGCTCGACCGGGCTCGATCTGGCTCCACGCTGCAGCGGCCAGGCCAGCCAGCAGCAACACGGCCCACAGAAAATAGCCCGCCACCCGGTCCGCCAGCTCGACCATGGCCGGGCGCTGGCTCATGGCCTCGCGCATCAGGCGCTGGATGGCCTCGTGGCGGGTGTCGGCGCCAACGCGGCTGACGCGCACCCACAGCGGTGCCTGCACATTGATGCTGGCCGCCACCACCTCGTCACCCACGGTCTTGGCCACCGGCTGCGACTCACCGCTGAGCAGAGCCTCGTTGGCCGAACTGCTGCCGCGCTCCACACGACCATCGGCCGGAAAAGCCTGACCCGCCGCGATGCGCACCAGGTCCCCCACGCGCAGGCGGATGGGCGCCACGCGGCTGACCGAACCATCGGCTTCGATGCGCTCCACCGCATCCGGCAGCGCCGAGTTGGCCGCCTCCAGCGTACCCGCCGCCCGATGGCGCGCCCGCAGCTCCAGCCAGCGCCCGGCCAGCAGGAAGGTGACGAACATGGTCAGCGAGTCGAAATACACCTCGCGGCCGAACAGGCCACCCGGCTCAAACAAAGCCCCGCTGCTGGCGACAAAGGTGACCGCCAGCCCCAGAGCCACCGGCACATCCATGCCCAGGCGGCGCGCACGCAGCTGCTGCCAGGCCGCGCGGAAAAACGGGCCGGCCGAGAACAAAAGAACCGGCAGGCTCATCACCCAGCTGGCCCATTGCAACAGGCGCTCCAGATCGGGGCTCAGGTCACCGGGCTCGGCAAAATAGGCCGGCGCCGCCATCATCATCACCTGCATCATCAGGAAGGCGGCGACAAACAGGCGCCAGACAGCCTGGCGTTGTTCGCGCTCACGCAACTGGCGGGCTGGCGCAGCCACATCGGGAGCAGCGCCGTAACCAGCTCGCTCGATACGCGCCAGCACTGCAGCCAGTCGAGTCTGCGTGGGCAGCCAGCGCAGGCTCAGGCGCGCGCTGGCCGCATTGACCACGGCGCCCTTCACCCCCGGCAGCTCCAACAAGGCCCGTTCGATGATGCCAGCACAGGCCGCGCAATGCAGGCCGGAGAGCTGGAACTGAGATTCCGCCACCGACTCACCACCCGGCCAACGCGTGAAGGGCGCCAACAAATCGGGGTCATCCAGGGGCGCAATCGCCGCAGGCGCGGCGCCTGCGACAGGCTGACCCGCCCTGGCTTCGCCGGCAAGCTCTGAAGGAGAAATAACTGGAGCGGTAGTGGGGATCATGGTTCGGCAGCCGTAGTCGTAATCTAGGCCCGAACCCCTCGCCTCGTCATGACATTTATCAAGGCCGTGTCGCAAAGCTGCTTCATTCCACGCAGCAGTCGACCCCAGAAAAAAAGAGGCCGGCTAACGCCGGCCCCTTTCTAAATCAAGGCGACTCGCGATTTCAGGCGAAATTCGCCGCAGCAAAGTCCCAGTTGACCAGATGGTTCAGGAAAGTCTCCACGAACTTGGGACGCAGATTGCGGTAGTCGATGTAGTAGGCATGCTCCCACACGTCGATGGTCAGCAGCGCGGTGTCGGTGGTGGTCAGCGGCGTGCCGGCGGCGCCGGTGTTGACGATGTCCAGGCTACCGTCGGCCTTCTTCACCAACCAGGTCCAGCCGGAACCGAAGTTGCCCACGGCGCTCTTGGTGAAGGCTTCCTTGAAGCCATCCAGGCTGCCCCACTTGGCGTTGATGGCCTCGGCCAGAGCGCCGGTCGGTGCGCCGCCGCCGTTGGGCTTCATGCAGTTCCAGAAGAAGGTGTGGTTCCAGATTTGGGCGGCGTTGTTGTAGATCGGGCCACTGGACTTCTTGACGATCTCTTCCAGGCTCAGGGCTTCGAACTCGGTGCCCTTTTGCAGATTGTTCAGGTTGACCACGTAGGCGTTGTGGTGCTTGCCGTGGTGGAACTCCAGCGTCTCGGCGCTGTAGTGAGGGGCCAGGGCGTCCTTGGCATAGGGCAGTGCGGGCAACAGATGTTCCATATCAACTCCTCAGGGCTGTATTGAGAGAAAGAAAGCTGGGCTCGGGCAGCCAGGGCCAAAGCGTTGCGGGCGATTGTAGGCAGCTTGGCTGGCTTTGACGGGGCGGCGGTGATAACCCTTCAGTCGGCGGGCTTGGCAGACTTGGTGGATTTGGGCCGGGGCGCCAGCACCTGCATCTGCGCCTCACCGTCGGCCAGCACGGCATGGACCTGTTGGCCCGGCTGCAGCTGCCGCACTGAGATCAGAGCCCGGCCTTCGCCATCGTCCAACCAGGCGAAGCCGCGGGCCAGCACCTGCTGCGGGTCCAGGGCCGACAGCCGCGCCTGCAAGGCATCGAGCCGCAGCACCTGCGCCCGCAGCAGCTGCGGCGCCGCACGGCGGTGGCGCTGGCTCAGGTTTTCCAGGCGCTGCGCCTCGGCCGCCTGCACCCGAGGCAAGACCTGACCCCAGCGCTGGGCCAGCAAGGCCAGGCGGCGGCGCTGGCGGGTCAGCACCTCGGTCGGCCGGGCCAGGCGCAGGGCCGCGCGGTCCAGGCGCTGGGCCAGGCCGTCCAGGCGCTGCTCCAGGCGGCGGCTCAGGGCATCGGAGATCGCAGCCAGGCGCTCCAGATGCGCCTCGCGCGAGGGCGCGGCCAGCTCGGCCGCGGCGGTCGGCGTGGGTGCACGCAAGTCCGCGGCCAGATCGGCCAGGGTGACATCGGTTTCATGGCCGACACCGCTAATCACCGGCAAGGCACTGAGCGCCAGGGCCTGCACCACGCGCTCGTCGTTGAAGGCCCACAAATCCTCCAGCGAGCCGCCGCCCCGCACCAGCAGCAGGGCATCCACCTCGTGCCGCTCATTGGCCAGCTCCAGGACCCGCACGATCTGCGGCGGCGCCTGCTCACCCTGCACCAGGCAGGGATAGATCACCACCTCGACATGGGGCGCGCGGCGCGCCAGCGCGGTCAGCACATCGTGCAAGGCCGCCCCGGCGCGCGAAGTGACCACGCCCAGGCGGCGCGGGAACACGGGCAGTGGCCGTTTGCGGTCGGCATCGAAATAGCCCTGCGCCTCCAGCCGCGCTTTCAGCCGCAGGAACTGCTCGTACAGCGCGCCCGCGCCGGCGCGGCGCATGCTCTCGACGATGAACTGCAGCTCACCACGCGGCTCGTAGAGCGTGACCTTGCCGCGCAGCTCGACCAACATGCCCTCCCCCGGCGAAAAGTCGAGCAGGCCCGCGGCGCGGCGGAACATGGCACAGCGCAGCACCGCACCCGCACCGTTGGAGTCCTTGAGGCTGAAATAGCAGTGGCCGCTGCCCGCGCGCATGAAGCCGGAGATTTCGCCGCCGACCACGCAGACCGAAAAGCGCGCGGCCAGGCTGTCGCTGACGGCCGTCAGCAAGGCCTGCACACCCCAGACCATGCGCTGCGGCGGGCCGTTGGAGCGGTCAAACATGCGGCCCCCTTTCGCTCTGAGCAGCCGAGAACTCCACAGAGAGCGCGATCATGGACCGGCCGGAAGTCGAGCCCGTCACGCCGCCGTCATACGCACACAAGCGCTTGTTTTTCAAGTGTTTTTTCTGCTTAAGAATGAGGCAACTTAGCCCGGAGCCTGGATTTTCGGGCCCTGGCGGCATGAAAACTCAGCTTGCCCACAAAGTTATCCACAGCGAAAGTGGATGAGTGTTCGGCGCTGATTTTCACCGCCCGCCACGCAGCGCGCACGGCAACTGATGGTCAACCCCAGGCTCGCTTGAAAGCCCCGCGCTTCGGGCCATAATCGCCCGCAATCGCGAGGGGCTCCACCCGGGCCCCGCTCCGCGGCAGGTTTTTCAGCAATCGCAGCATTCAACGACAGGGGTTGTCTTTGTTTTCGATCATACAAGCCGCCGGATGGCCGATTTGGCCCCTGCTGATCTGTTCCGTTATTGCCCTGGCCCTGATCATCGAGCGCTTCTCCAGCCTGCGCCGCAGCCGCATCGTGCCGCCCCGCCTGCTCGATGAAGTGCTGGGCATCAGCAGCCAGTCCCTGCCCACACCCGATATGGTCAACCGCCTGGCCGAGCATTCCCTGCTGGGCGAGCTGTTGGCCTCGGGCCTGCGCGCCGTGACGCTGGAGCCGCAGCTGCCAGAGGCCAAGCTGCGCCAGGTCTTCGAGCTGGCCGGTCGCCGCGCCATCCACCAGCTGGAGCGCTACCTGAACACCCTGGGCACCATCGCCACGGCCGCCCCCCTGCTGGGCCTGCTGGGCACGGTGGTCGGCATGATCGAGATCTTCGGCAGCCAGACGCCTGGCGGCGGCAACCCGGCGCAGATGGCGCACGGCATCTCCATCGCCCTCTACAACACCGCCTTCGGCCTGATGGTGGCGATTCCCTCGCTGATGTTCTACCGCTACTTCCGTGGCCGCGTGGAAGAGTATGTGCTGGAGCTGGAGCAAAGCAGCGAGCGCCTGCTGAGCCAGCTGCAGCGCTATACGGCCTGAGTCCGCGCCGGAGTTGCCACGATGAAATTCAGACAGCGCCGCAGCGAAGAGCCGGAGATCAATCTGATCCCCTTCATCGACGTGCTGCTGGTGGTCCTCATCTTCCTGATGCTGTCCACCACCTACTCGAAGTTCACCGAGCTGCAGATCGCGCTGCCGGTGGCCAATTCCGAGCAGCTCAAGGAGCGGCCGCAGGAAATCATCATCGCCGTCTCGGCCGATGGCCGCTACGTGATCAACGGCCAGGCGGTGGAAGGCCGCACGGTGGAGCTGCTGACCGCCTCGCTGACCCAGGCCAGCCAGGGCCGGCCGGAGACCATGGTGATCGTGTCCGCCGATGCCTCGGCCGCCCACCAGTCGGTGGTGAATGTGATGGACGCGGCGCGCCGCGCTGGCTTGTCCCGCCTGACCTTCGCCGCGCAAACCAGCGGCCAGTGATGGCCGCTGAGCAAGAACCGTCCGCGCCGCCCGCCGGCGTGCCGCGCCCGCCGGCGCCCCTGCCCCGGCCCCTGCCCCAGCCTTTGTCTCCGTCCTTGGCGCAGACCCTGCAAGCGCAGTGGCTCACGGGTGGCGCCCTCTCCGCCAGCCTGCTGCCCCTCTCGGGCCTCTACCGCCTGCTCTGGGCTGGCCGCAGCCTGCTCTACCGGCTGGGTCTCCAGAAACCCGAAACCCTGCCCGTGCCGGTGATCGTGGTGGGCAATTGGATTGTCGGCGGCGCCGGCAAAACGCCCACCACCCTGGCCCTGCTGCAGCTCTTGCAGAGCTGGGGCATCCGGGCCGGCGTGGTCTCTCGCGGCTATGGGCGCGAGGATGATGCGGTGGCTCTGGTGCAACATGACAGTGCCGCCCGCCAGGTCGGCGATGAGCCTTTGTTGATCCATTTGCGCAGCGGCGTGCCCGTGGCCGTGGGCCGCGACCGGGTGGCCGCCGCACGCTCGCTGCTGCAGGCCCATCCAGAACTGCAGTTGCTGATCAGCGATGACGGCCTGCAGCATGGCCGCCTGCCGCGCGCACTCTCGGTCCTGGTCTTCGACAGCCGCGGCATTGGCAACGGCCATGTCTTGCCGGCCGGGCCGCTGCGCCAGCCCTTTCAGGCGCAGCTGCCGCCGGACCACCTGGTGCTGTACAACGCCGATCGACCGAGCACCGCCCTGCCCGGTTTTCTGGCTCAGCGCATGCTCGCGGGCGCGGTGTCCCTGCAGGACTGGTGGGCCGGCAAGCCAGCGCAGCTCGAACACCTCCAAGCCTTGCGCGGGCGCCCCCTGGCCGCTGCGGCCGGCATGGCTCAGCCAACGCGCTTTTTTGACATGCTCGAGGCCTGCGGCTTGACGCTGCAAGCGCGCCACGCCCTGCCCGACCACTACGATTTCGCCGAGCGCCCCTGGGGCACCGAGCTGGGTGATCTGTTGGTGACTGAAAAGGACGCAGTCAAACTGCGCCCCAGCGAGGCGAGCACCGCAAGCGGCCCGCGCATCTGGGTGGTGGCGCTAGACTTCCGCCCCGAAGCCGCCTTTGCGCAAGCCTTGCACCAGCGATTGAGCACCTTGGGCCTGGCCACCGCCGCAGCCTAGTTGGCGCGGCGGAACGAATCATTGATGAACGAAGCACTGCAGTTGAAGATGGGGATGACGATGGATAACCGCCTGTTGGAAATGTTGGTCTGCCCCTTGTGCAAAGGTCCGCTGGAACATCTGCGCAGCCCCGATGGCGGCCGCGAGCTGATTTGCCATGCCGACCGCCTGGCCTTCCCGGTGCGCGATGGCATCCCCGTGATGCTGGAAAACGAGGCGCGCGCCTACGACCCGGACGCCGAGAGCCACAAGCCTGTCGCCCTATGAGCTTCACCGTCATCGTGCCGGCTCGCCTGGCCTCCACCCGCCTGCCCAACAAGCCGCTGGCCGATATCGAGGGCCTGCCCATGATCGTGCGCGTGGCCCAGCGAGCCGCCCAGTCGCGCGCCAGCCGTGTGGTGGTGGCCAGTGACGCGCCCGAGGTGCTGCAAGCCTGTGCCGCCCATGGCATTGAGGCGGTGCTGACCCGTGCGGACCATGTCTCGGGCAGCGACCGCCTGGCCGAAGCCTGCGAGCTGCTGGGCCTGGACGGGCAGGACTTGGTCGTCAATGTGCAGGGCGACGAGCCCCTGATCGAGCCGGCCATGATCGACGCCTGCGCCGAGTTGCTGCGCCAGCGACCCGAATGCGTGATGAGCACGGTGGCCCATGGGCTGGACGACACGCCCGAAGGCCAGGCCGAGTTCGCCAACCCGAATGTGGTCAAGGTGGTGACCGACAAGAACGGCCTGGCGCTTTACTTCTCGCGCGCCCACATCCCCTTCTGGCGCGATGGTCAGGCCACAGGTGCAACGCGCGCGCGGCCCGGCTCGGCCTTGCGCCATGTCGGGCTCTACGGCTATCTGGCCGGTTTTCTGCGCCGCTTCCCGCAGCTGGAGGTCAGCCCGCTGGAACAGATCGAATCGCTGGAACAGCTGCGCGTGCTCTGGCACGGCGAGCGCATCGCGGTGCACCTGAGCGCCGAGCGCCCCGGCCCCGGCGTCGACACACCCGAAGACCTGGAGCGCGTGCGCGCCGTGTTTCGCGCCCAGGCCGCCAAGTGAAGCGCGGGCACGGAGGCACGGCTCCTGCGAAGCCCGGGGTTACGTGAAGACAACAAGCGGGGTTTGCGTCAGTCTGGCGTAGGTCAGCGCATGCTATCCTCGCCCGCTGTTGAAGAGGGCCTTGCGTGCCTTCCATGCTGCATCAAGGAGACCCATGCGACTGATTCTTCTGGGCGCCCCCGGCGCCGGCAAAGGCACCCAAGCTGCCTTCATCTGCCAAAAATTTGGTATCCCGCAAATTTCCACCGGCGACATGCTGCGCGCCGCCGTCAAGGCCGGCACCGAGATGGGCCTGGCCGCCAAGAAGGTCATGGATGCCGGCGGCCTGGTCAGCGATGACATCATCATCGGCTTGGTCAAGGAACGCATCACCCAGCCCGATTGCGCCCAAGGTTTCCTGTTCGACGGTTTCCCCCGCACCATCCCGCAAGCCGACGCCATGAAGGCCGCCGGCGTGAAGTTGGACTATGTGCTGGAAATCGACGTGCCCGACAGCGCCATCATCGAACGCATGAGCGGCCGCCGTGTGCATGTGGCATCAGGCCGCACCTACCACGTCAAGTTCAACCCGCCCAAGGTGGAAGGCAAGGACGATGCCACCGGTGAAGACCTGATCCAGCGCGACGACGACAAGGAAGAAACCGTCAAGAAGCGCCTGGAGGTCTACCAGTCGCAAACCCGCCCCCTGGTCGCCTACTACTCGCAATGGGCCGCCAGCGGCGAGGCAGGCGCGCCGCAGTACCGCTGCATCGAAGGCATCGGCTCGGTCGACGACATCACCCAGCGTGCCCTCGCCGCCCTGAGCTGAGCATATTTCCTTCTCGAGCAAAGCCGCTTCAATGCGGCTTTCTTTTGACCAATAATTGACGTTTACGTCAACGTCAACCAACCCTTCTTTCAAAGGATTGAACATGGACATCGCAGGCAAGGTATTCATCGTCACCGGCGGCGCTTCGGGCCTCGGTGAAGGCACGGCACGCATGCTGACGGCGCACGGCGCCAAGGTCGTGATCGCTGACCTGCAGGTCGAGCGCGGCGAGGCCGTCGCGGCCGAACTGGGCGGCGCCTTCGTCAAGGCCGACGTCAGCCTGGAAGCCGACGGCCAGGCCGTGGTCGCCAAGGCCCTGAGCCTGGGCAAGCTCTTCGGCCTGATCAACTGCGCCGGAATCGCCCCGGCCGCCAAGACCGTCGGCAAGGACGGCGCCCACGCCCTGGCCTTGTTCAGCAAGACCATCACGGTCAATCTGATCGGCAGCTTCAACATGATCCGCCTGGCCGCCGAGGCCATGAGCAAGAACGACCCTGAACCCACAGGCGAACGCGGCGTGCTGATCTCGACCGCCTCGGTCGCGGCCTACGACGGCCAGATCGGCCAAGCCGCCTACGCGGCATCCAAGGGCGGCGTGGTCGGCATGACCCTGCCCATCGCCCGCGACCTGGCCCGCAACGGCATCCGCAACATGACCATTGCTCCCGGCATCTTTGGCACGCCCATGCTCTTCGGCATGCCGCAAGAGGTCCAGGACGCACTGGCCGCCGGCGTGCCCTTCCCTTCGCGCCTGGGCACGCCCGCCGACTACGCCAAGCTGGTGCACCAGATCATCACCAATGAGATGCTGAACGGCGAAGTGATTCGCCTGGACGGTGCCATCCGTCTGGCACCGAAGTAATTCGTTCATTCGACGGCATCGCGCTGCAACCGTCCGGCGCGCCTCAAACAAAAAAGGGCCCTGGCGCAAAGCCAGGGCCCTTTTTCTGGTCTCTGCTCTCGCTCAAGCAACCGAAGTCTGACCTGAGCGAAAGCGAGTCAACACATGCTCAATCAGCGCTTGGCGCTGCGGCTGTGGATGCCCCACAGACGAGCCAGATCGGCTGAGCCGTCCGTACCCTTGACCGAACGCCAGGTGGCCTGCGCCTTGGATGCATCACCGGCCATGGACTGGGCCAGGCCCAGGTAGAGCTTGGCATCATCCGGACGAGCCAGATTGCCCTTCTCGATGCCCTGCTCGATGTACTTGACGCCCTTGGCCGCATCGCCGCGGAAAGCCGTGGCCAGACCCAGGGATACCAGGGCGTTGCCGTCCTTGGCAGCCTGAGCGGTCTTTTCGACCTCGGGCAGAGCAGCCTTGGCTTCGCCGATGCGCTTGACCATCAGGTCGTTCAGGCGCTTGTGCCGCTCACCTTCTTTGCCCTGGCCCAGGACATTGGCCGCAAAGCCCTTGTCCACGACCGCCTTACCTTCCTCGGGATAGCCAGCCTGAGCCGCCAACTGAGCCATTTCCATGTAGTCGTTGGCATCCTTCAGGTTGCCGGTGGCCAGCTTGAGGCGGTAAACATCCAGGGTGAAGCGATCCGAGAAACCCTTCTTGCTCTGAAGCGCGCCCAACACCTGCGTCCACAGTTCCTTGCGCGGGTAGTAGTTCAGCAGTTTGGCGATGGCCAATTGCTCGGCGTTGCCATCCTTCTGACGGATGGCAGCACTCAGCAAGAGGTTCAGCTTGTCCTGCGAAGGCGTACGACCCGCCTTCTCATCGGCAGCAATCTCGGCCTCGGTGTCCTTGATGATGGAACCCATGTCGCCGGAATTGAACTGCGCCGAGGTCAGGACCTGCTTCATGGTGGGGCTGTTGCCGCCTTCCTTGAAGTAGCGCTGCGCCCAGGTCAGAGCGCGGGCGTTGTCCTTGTTGCGCAGATAGGTGCCCGCGATCGATTCGATGTAGCGCAGCTGCTCGGCGCCCGACAGCTTGCCGCTGGCCTTCAAGGCTTCAAAAGCCTTGACCATGGAATCGGTGTCGCCAGCGCCCGAAGCAGCAGCCATGCGCATCGCTTCGATGTTGTAGTTCTCGGTGGCGTTGCGGCCACTGACAGCTTCAGCCTCGTGCACCTTGGCCAGGGCGTCCTTGTACTTGCCGGACTTGATCAAGGCGACGGCATCTTTCAGCGCCTTGCCCACCTGAGGACGCACACCCTCAGCCTGAGCATGGGCTTGCACCAAGCCCAGTTCGCCTTGGGGGGCGTTGCCCAACACAAACGCCATGGCGCCAATAGCGACCGAGGCCAATGTCCTGATCTTCATCGTCTTCTACCCTCTTTGCGAAAAAAAACGCGCCGCCCTTGACGGACGGCGCGCTGTTCTTTTGTCGTCTCAGTTCACGGCTTGCGCCGTCTCACTTGACGTACTGTTCGTTGCCGACCATGCCCATCTTCTTGACACCCAGTCGCTGAGCGGAAGCCATGACGGCTGCGACAGCGCCGTACTCGGCCAGCTTGTTGGGCTTGATGTGCACTTCGGCTTGGTCTGCCTCAGCAGCAACTTCAGCCAGCTTCGCTTCTACGGCCTGGTGATTGGGCATTTCGTTTTCATCCCAATACACCTTGCCATCAAAGTCAATCAACACCGTGTGAATCACCGGCTCTTTCGGATTCTCGATCGGCGGAGCAGGCGGAGGCATATCCAGATTCACCGAATGCAATTGGATCGGGATCGTGATGATCAGCATCACGATCAACACCAACATCACGTCGATCAAGGGCGTGGTGTTGACGTCCATCATGACTTCGGGCTCGTCGCCACCGGAGGAGCTACCTACATTCATTCCCATGCTATTCGCTCCTCGCTTCAACCACCGCGCGCAGGCGGCTCGGTGACGAAGCTGACTTTCATGATGCCGGCACGCTGGCAGGCATAAACCACACGGCCCACGGACTCGTAGCGCGACTTGTCATCGCCACGGACATGCACCTCAGGCTGCGGATTCAGAACCGCCACCTTGCCCAGACGCTGCACCAAGGCATCGACATCAGGCACCAGAGTCGTGTTCCAGTAGATCTCGCCGTTCTTGGTGACCGAGATATCAATGTTCTCCGGCTTGGTCACGCGGACGACGTTGGTTTCCTTAGGAAGCTCAACCTTGACCGTGCTGACCACCGCCGGGATGGTGATGAGGAAGATGATCAACAGCACCAACATCACGTCCACGAGGGGCGTGGTGTTGATGGTTGAGACCACTTCATCATCGCCGGAAGAAGATCCGACGTTCATTCCCATGATGGGTTCTCCGGGTCAGCGCTGATTAGCGCTTGGCAACTTGACGGTTGCCCATCAGGACGCCGTGCAGGTCACCTGCGAAAGCACGAACTTGGCCCATCACCGACTTGTTGCGGTTCACCAGCCAGTTGTAACCCAGCACGGCCGGCACAGCGACGCCCAGACCGATGGCAGTCATGATCAGCGCTTCACCCACAGGACCGGCCACCTTGTCGATGGATGCTTGGCCAGCAACGCCGATGGCGGTCAGGGCTTGCAGAATACCCCACACGGTACCGAACAGACCGATGAAGGGAGAGGTCGAACCCACGGTCGCCAGGAAGCCCAGACCGGTTTGCACGCGGCTTTGCACTTCAGCCACCGAGCGCTCGATGTTGGTCGAGACCCAGGTGTTGTGGTCGATGTTCTCGGTCAGGGCGCCTTCATGGTGCTCCGAAGCCTCGATCGCGTTGGCGGCGATGTAGCGGAAAGCGCTGGCTTCCTTCAGGCTCTTGACGCCTTCGGCCAGGCTGGCCTTCTTGAAGAAGGTGGCGCGCACGTCCTTGGCTTCGTTGGCCAGCTTTTGGGTGTCCCACAGCTTGGTGATCAGGATGTACCAGCTGCCCATGGACATGATCAGCAGCAGGGCCAGAACGCCCTTGGACACCATGTCGCCGTGAGCCAGCATGGCTTGCAGGCCGTAGGGGTTGTCTGCAGGCTTGGCAGCGGCTTGCGCCACGGGGGCAGCTTCAGCAGCAGGAGCGACAGCCTCAGTGGGAGCAGCAGCGGAAGCAGCCGCTTCTTGAGCTTGCACAGGCGAAACAGCCATTGCCGCAGCAAAGGCGATGGCGGCGAACAGGCCGGAAATACGAGAAATCATGGAGTCAACTCCTGCGAATGAAATCGAAATCGGTTTGAGAGAAATGGAGCCGGGCACTACCCTGCCCCAGTGTTGGGTCTTGCAGAACTCTAGCCTGTCGCGGCTTTATTCGATGCGGAACTGGAATTCCTGCTCGAACACGTGGTCGCCGGGGCACTCGTAAGTGTCGCGCAGCGTTTCCTCGATGGCCGCAATGATGGCGCGCTGAGCCTTGCGATCCACGCCCGGGCGCAGGCTTTGCACTTCGATGCTGGCCACACGACCCGACTTGACCGTAGCGGTGACCTTGTACAAAGCCTCACCGCTCCAGTTCACCGACGGCACTTCCGGCTTGCCCATCTTGGTGCAAACCATGCCAGCGGTCTTGGGGCCCGTGCGAACCGGGGCCGGGGCCGGGGCAGCAGCCGGAGCCGGCGGCGGCGCCGGGCGAACCGGCTGAGCTGCCGGAGGCGCCACCTGAGTCGACGCAATGGCCGGTGCCGGCGGAGCGGGCGCGGTCACCTGGAATTCCGGCGGCGGGATGAAGGGCGGCGGAGGCGCCTTCAGGTCCGGCGGCGGCGGAACAACCTTTTCAGGCTCCGGCGGCGGCTTGACCTTCTCTTCAATCACCTTGGTCTCGATGGGACCCTTGACCGCCTCAATGGCTTTCCGGGCCAGTCCACTTGCCAACGCCCACGCGATCAACACGTGGATCAAGACCACGATGCCAATACCCGTGAAGCGTGACGAGCCTTGCTTATCCTGCGCAAAGTTCATGCGCGCTCCTTCTTAAGACTGCGAATTTCTTTCATCAAGACACGTGGGTTCATCACCCCTGCGCAGCGCCCGTCTCGAACGTTCGGGTCCCGCAGTCTGCCAATTTCTGAACCGTCACCACCCGACAAAGGCAGATCGATTCTCTCTATCGGCACTTGCGGCACCACCTACAACAAAAATGCCCGTCAGCTTGCGACCGCGGGCTTGAGCTCGGCATCTACCCGAAGCCGCGTCAGGCGGAGTCGGACATCTACACAAGCGCCTGCGATCATAAACGAGTTCCAAAGCCCCGAAGCCGTGGGGATTACCCCAGGAGCTGACAAGAGCATGACACCCGAAGCCCGCGCCAGGCTTTGATCTTCGACGAGCCGCAGGCCTTACTGGTATTTTAGTGGTATCGAGTCAAATCCCATCACCCATCGAATCAGGGTTTACGCTGATTCGATCGTGAGGAAAGGCAAAGTTGTGAAACAAGTACACATCCCGCAGGAATAGCGGTTTGCGCTCGCGACACCGTCTGTCGATTCGCACCACGGCCCTCATCTGGCCCGGGCACAGAGACACGGAACACAGAGACCTAACGGCGAGAGCACAAGGACACGCACCGAGGCCATCACTCTCACTCGAAATGGCTCCGTTTCAGGGGTGCCACTTCATGTCTCGCGCCAGCCGGCACGGACGGCTCTTCCGACGCTAGATGGCTGCCGCTTGGTGACTCAATGCGAATGCGCATGATCCTCATCCGCATGACGGTGTTTGGGATCCCCTTGCCAACCCATCATCACATCGCGGCCTTCCACCACCAGTTCCACCTTGGCGCCAACCGGCAGGCAGACCTTGGTGTCGACATGACCGAAAGGCAGACCCGTGAGGATCGGCGTCTTGGTGCGCGAACGCACCGCTTCAATCGCATGCTTGAGCGTGTAGCCGCGGTCCAGCGGCGACTTCTTCCAGGCGCTGAATTCACCCAGCAGCACGGCCTTCTGCGCGTCCAGCACACCCGCCTGCTGCAGCTGCAGCAGCATGCGCTCGACGCGATAGGGATGCTCGCCCACATCTTCCAAGAAGAGCACGCCGCCCTTGATGCGCGGGAAATGCGGCGTGCCCAGCAGCGAGCTCAGCACACAGAGATTGCCACCCCAGAGCTGGCCCTTGAGGCCCAGGCCGTCAAAGCCCTTCTCGGTGCGGAAGCCCACGGCTTCGAGCAGGCCGTCCATGGCCTCGACGAAGCAGTCCTGGGTCACATCGTCCACGCCGCCCTCGTCCTTGCTGCGGCCGAAATCACCGCAGGCCAAGGGGCCGGCCCAGCTCTGTGCCTTGGCATGGGCCAGCAAACCCATCTGCAGCGCGGTGATGTCGCTGTAACCCACCCAGCGCGTGCCCTGCTCCACGCTGCGCGCCAGCAGCTTCCAATCGATCCGGTCGAGCAAACGGGTCAGTCCGTAGCCGCCGCGGGTGGCCAAGGCCACGCTGGGCGCCGCGCTGGCCACACGATGCAGGGCCGCCAGGCGGGTGGCGTCATCGCCGCCAAATCGCTGATGGCGGGCCAGGGCGTCTTCGTCAACGCTGACCGCAAAGCCCAGCTTCTCCAGGCGCTTGGCCGCGCGCTTGAGTGGTGCGGCATGGGCCAGCACGCCGGCGGGGGTGTAGAGGGTCAGACTCGGGCTTGCGCTCATGGCTGGGATTCCGGTGAGGGTTCAGAAGACGAAGAAAGATCGAGATGGGTCACGTCGCCGGTCGGGATGGCATCGGGCAAATCGCTGTCGCCGGCCACAGCACGCGCGGCGGCGCGGCGCTGCCGGGCGGCGTCACGGCGCTGCGCGAAAAACTCGCGCAGCAGCTTGGACGAGGCCTCGGCCAGCACCCCGCCCTGGATGCAGGTGTGGTGGTTCAGCTGGGGCTGGGCAAACAAGTCCAGCACCGAACCGGCCACGCCGGTCTTGGGATCGTGGGCGGCGAACACCACCCGCTTGAGCCGGGCATGCATCATGGCCATGGCACACATGGCGCAAGGCTCCAGTGTCACAAACAGCTCGCATTCGGGCAGGCGGTAGTTGCCCAGCAAGGTGGCGGCGTGGCGCAAGGCCACGATCTCGGCGTGGGCCGTGGGGTCGTGGGTGGTGATGGGCCGGTTGTAGCCGGTGGCGATCACCTGGCCGGCGCGCATCAGCACCGCGCCGACCGGCACCTCCCCTGCAAGCCAGGCGTTATGGGCCTGATCCAGCGCGATGCGCATGGCGTATTCATCGGCGGCGGAAACCGCAGCGGCGGGCGAGGAAGAGGAGAGGAGGATTTCAGACATGGTCGGCCCGGCGCAGTGTAACAAGCGCCCTGCCCCGCTCCGGGAAATCCCTTGCTCGCCTTGCCAGCGCCGGTGCCACTCAGGGTTGAGCCTCGGAGGCGCGCGCTGCGGCCTGGTCCACCAACTGTTGCAGCTCCTGGCGCACCGCCTCCGGGCGCACGGTGCCGGCCTGCACAGCGCCAGGGGCCGATGAAGCGAGCCCGGCGGCGGATGCTGCTGGGCTGCCCGACGCCGCCGGAGGCTGCAAAGAATGCGCCTGCTGCTTGACCATGAACAAGACCACCGCCAAGGTGATCACCAAACCCAGAATGCTGAACGCTGCGCGCATCGAGAAACCGCCTCCTGCGGAAAACAAAAGCTCCAGAAGCCACCAGCCTAATCGAGCTGCCCATGCAGCCGCGCATTCAGACGCCCATCCAGCCGCGCGTCCAGCCGATCATCCAGCCCCGCCTCGCGCATCTTGCGGTACAGGGTGTTGCGGCTGACACCCAGCCGGCGCGCCGCTTCGCTGCGGTTGCCCTGGGCCAAGGCCAGGGCCTGTTGAACACAGCGGCTGGAGGCCTGGCGCAGGTCCAGCTCTAGCGGCGCCTCCTCCTTCTTCTCCTGCTCCTGCTCCGGCTGGACGTGCTCAGCCCGCGCCAGGGCTTGCAACTCTTCGGCCATGTCGTCGGGCAGGTGGCTCCAGCCAATCTGTGCCTCGTCGGCATCGAGCAGCGCGCAGCAGGTGCGCAGCACATTGGCCAGCTGGCGCAGATTGCCAGGCCAGCGATGGCGGGCGAGCAGCGCCAACACATCGGGCTCTACGCTCACACTGCAGCTCGGCTCCGCCTCGGTCAGCAGGCGCTGCACCAGGGCCGCGAAATCGCTGCGCTCCCGCAGCGGCGGCAGTTGCAGGCTGAGCCCGTTGATGCGGTAGTACAAATCCTCGCGGAAGCGCTGCGCGTCCACCTCCTCGCGCAGGCGCCGGTGGCTGGCGCAGATCAGCGCAAAGTCCACCGCCACCGGCTGCCCACCGCCCAGCGGCGAGACCTGGCGCTCCTGCAAGACCCGCAGCAGCCGCGCCTGCAGCGCCAGCGGCATGTCACCGATCTCATCGAGGAAGAGCGTGCCCCCATGCGCCTGGCGCAGCAGCCCTGGCGCCCCATCCTTGAGCGCCCCGGTGAAGGCACCCGGCCGGTGGCCGAACAGCTCCGCCTCGATCAGATGTTCGGGCAGCGCCGCGCAGTTGATGGCCACAAACGGCCCGGCGCGCCGCGGCCCGCTCTGGTGGCAGGCCCGCGCCAGCAACTCCTTGCCGACACCCGACTCGCCCTGCAAGAGCAAGGCAATCGGCTTGGCCAGCACGCGACGCGCCCGCTCGATCAGCTTGTGCACGGCCGCGTCACCGGTGTCGAGCGCGCTCAGTGCATCCGGGGCTGGCGCAGACGCTGGCGGCGCCGTCGTGAGTAAGGCCGTAGCAGCCGGCGGCGCCACGCGTGGGCGGGGCTGCTGGGGCCGGGCGCCATCGAGCCGCCCGTAGATCAAGCTGCCGTCCACCCGCTGCAGGCGCCGAGGCTGCGAGCCATGCGCTCCATGCACATCGGCCAGCAGCTCCTGCATGCGCAGCCCCAGCGCCGCCTCCACCGTGCAGCGACCGAGGGCACTGGGCGCCAGGCCCAGCCACTCGAGGCCCAGGCCGTTGGCGCCGAGGATGAGGCCGTCATCGGCCAGGGCCAGCAAGCCCTCGGTGACCGTGTCCAGCCCCTCGGGCCGGCTGTGCAGGCGCAGCACCAGGCCGCCGCCGTGACGCGCCACAAAAAGCTGGTGCTCGATCATGCGCGCGGCCGAGCGGGCCAGGCCCAGGGTGTGGGGGTGGTAGCCACGGCGGTCGCCCGAGATGTCCAGCACCCCAAGCAGGGCGCCGCTGGGGTCGACGATGGGCGCAGCGGCGCAAGTCAGGAACCCATTGCGCTCCAGATAATGCTCGGCGCCGTTGATGACGACCGGCCGGCCATCGGCCAGCGCCGTGCCGATCGCATTGGTGCCTCGCCACTGTTCCAGCCAGACGGCGCCGGGCCGCAAGGCCACCCGTGCGGCCTTGTCGGCAAAGCCATCGTCGCCCAACGCGTGCAGCAGCATGCCTTGCGGGTCGGCCAGGATGACCAGGCTGTCGCTGGCCCTCACCTGCTCGGCCACAAACTCCATCACCGGCCGGGCCTGGGCCAGCAAGGCGCGGCGCTGCTCCAGGGCCCGCGCCAGCTGGGCGGCCGACGCATGCGGCACCCCCTGCGGCCGCCCCTCGGGCGCCAGACCATAGGCCCGGCTGCGCTGCCAGCTGGCATGGAGTCGGGCATCGAGCAAGCCGGCGCCCAGCTCGCCGGTTTCCAGCAGCTGCCGGCGCGCCTGTCGCAGGCGGCTGGGCGGCGTGCGCAAGCTCATCAAGGCATTTGCAGCAGTCATCGCGTGTGTCTCCGTGATCGGCCCTTGTGAACGGGCTCTGAATCGGACGCGGCGCAGGTGTTGGCACCCGAGCCGCAGCGCGACCTTAACAGGCTCATGGCGCTTGCCAAGCCCTTGAGCTGGTTTTGCCCGCTTCCAGCACAAGCAGCTGGACTGCTGTGCCATGCCAGGCGGCCACCTGTCCTCTTTCGTGACAGTGGGGCGACACGGTGCGCGGCCAAGCCAGGCGGCCAGCCGTCTCGCCCCGCGCAGCAGCTGCCCCTTGCGCTCAAGTTCCGAGCAAACCAAAGCCTTGGCACGCTCCGTGCAACAAACCCTGCGGCTGGCCTGCTTGCCTCCAACCCCGCAACTCAGCACCTGGGATGGAGAGGGAGCGGGCCCAGACCTTGAGACCCCAACACAACACACGGAGACCGACATGCTTTACGCCAGCCCCAACACCCCCGGCGCCACACTCGCCTACAAAGCGCAGTACGACAACTTCATCGGGGGCCGCTTCGTGCCGCCGGTCAAGGGCGAGTACTTCGACGTCGTCACCCCCATCAGTGGCCAGGTCTACACCCGCGCCGCCCGCTCCACCGCCGAGGACATCGAGCTGGCCCTGGACGCCGCCCATGCCGCCACGGCCCAGTGGGCCGCCACCAATGCCGCCACCCGCGCCAACATCCTGCTCAAGATCGCCGATCGCATCGAGGCCAATCTCGAATTGCTGGCCTATGCCGAGACCGTGGACAACGGCAAGCCCATCCGCGAAACGCTCAATGCCGACATCCCGCTTGCCGCCGACCATTTCCGTTACTTCGCCGGATGCCTGCGCGCGCAGGAAGGCGCGCTGAGCCAGATCGACGACCACACCGTGGCCTACCATTTCCACGAACCGCTGGGCGTGGTCGGGCAAATCATCCCCTGGAACTTTCCCATCCTGATGGCGGCCTGGAAGCTGGCGCCGGCCCTGGGCGCGGGCAACTGCGTGGTGCTCAAGCCGGCGGAATCGACACCGATCAGCATCCTGGTGCTGACCGAGCTGATCGCCGACCTGCTGCCGCCCGGCGTGCTCAACATCGTCAACGGCTATGGCCGCGAGGCCGGCATGCCGCTGGCCACCAGCAAGCGCATTGCCAAGATTGCCTTCACCGGCTCCACCGCCACCGGCCGCGTGATTGCGCAGGCGGCGGCCAGCAACCTGATCCCGGCCACGCTGGAGCTGGGTGGCAAGAGCCCCAATGTCTTCTTCGACGATGTGATGGCGCAGGACGACGCCTTCCTCGACAAAGCGATCGAAGGCCTGGTGCTGTTCGCCTTCAACCAGGGCGAGGTCTGCACCTGCCCGAGCCGGGCGCTGATCCAGGAGTCGATCTACGACCGCTTCATCGAACGCGCACTCAAGCGCGTGGCCGCCATCAAGCAAGGCAGCCCGCTGGACACCGACACCATGATGGGCGCCCAGGCCTCGGCCCTGCAGATGGACAAGATCATGTCCTACCTGGAAGTGGGCAAGCAGGAAGGTGCGCAGCTGCTGATCGGCGGCGGCCGCAAGCAGATGTCGGGCGAGTTGGCAGGCGGCTATTACATCGAGCCCACGCTGTTCAAGGGCACGAACAATATGCGCGTGTTCCGCGAGGAAATCTTCGGCCCCGTGCTGGCCGTGGCCACCTTCAAGGACGAGGCCGAGGCCCTGCAGATCGCCAATGACACGCCTTACGGCCTGGGCGCCGGCGTCTGGACACGCGACGGCAGCCGCGCCTACCGCATGGGCCGCGCCATCCAGGCCGGCCGGGTCTGGACCAATTGCTATCACGCCTATCCGGCGCACGCGGCCTTCGGCGGCTACAAGGAATCCGGCATCGGCCGCGAAACCCACAAGGCCATGCTGGACCATTACCAACAGACCAAGAACCTGCTGGTCAGCTACTCGCCCAATGCTCTTGGCTTCTTCTGAGCCTCCAGCGCCGCTGGCTTGAAACAAAAAAAGGCGGCCTTGCGGGCCGCCTTTTGCTTTCACTCATGGCTTGAACCTGGGGTTCAAGACCTGAGAGATCATTCCCACTCGATCGTTGCCGGCGGCTTGCTGGACACATCGTAGGTGACGCGGTTGATGCCGCGCACTTCGTTGATGATGCGGCCCGAGGTGCGCTTGAGCAGGCTGTAAGGCAGCTCGGCCCAGTCGGCGGTCATGAAGTCGCTGGTCTGCACGGCGCGCAGGGCCACGACGTAGTCATAGGTGCGGCCGTCGCCCATCACGCCCACGCTCTTGACCGGCAAGAACACCGTGAAGGCCTGGCTGGTCAGCTCGTACCAGCTCTTGCCCGTGGCTTCATCCTTGGTATTGCGCAGCTCTTCGATGAAGATGGCGTCGGCACGGCGCAGCAGGTCGGCGTACTCCTTCTTCACCTCGCCCAGGATGCGCACGCCCAGGCCGGGGCCCGGGAAGGGGTGGCGGTAGACCATCTCGGGCGGCAGGCCCAGGGCCACGCCCAGGGCGCGCACCTCGTCCTTGAAGAGCTCGCGCAGGGGCTCCAGCAGCTTCAGGCCCAGTTGCTCGGGCAGGCCACCGACGTTGTGGTGGCTCTTGATGGTGGTGGCCTTCTTGGTCTTGGTGCCACCGCTTTCCACCACATCGGGGTAGATGGTGCCTTGGGCCAGCCACTTGGCGCCTTTGGCGCCGGCATCGGCCGCCTTGAGCTTGGCGGCCTCGGCCTTGAAGACATCGACGAACAGGCCGCCGATGATCTTGCGCTTTTTCTCGGGGTCGGTCACACCGGCCAGCTGGCCCAGGAAGAGCTCGCTGGCGTCCACGCGGATGACCTTGGCGTGCAGCTTGCCGGCGAACATGTCCATGACCATATCGCCTTCGCTCAGGCGCAGCAGGCCGTGGTCCACGAAGACGCAGGTCAGCTGGTCACCGATGGCGCGGTGGATCAGGGCGGCGGCGACCGAGGAATCGACGCCACCGGACAAGCCGAGGATGACTTCTTCATCGCCGACCTGCTCGCGGATCTTGGCCACGGCTTCTTCGATGTAGTCACCCATGATCCAGTCGCCCTTGCAACCGGCGATGTCGCGCACGAAGCGGGTCAGTATTTCCTGGCCCTTGACGGTGTGCGTCACCTCGGGGTGGAACTGCACGGCGTAATAGCCCTTCTCCTCGTTGGCCATGCCGGCGATGGGGCAGCTGGGCGTGGAGGCCATCAGCTTGAAGCCCGGCGGCATGGCGGTGACCTTGTCGCCATGGCTCATCCAGACCTTGAGCATGCCATGACCTTCCAGCGTGGCATGGTCCTGGATGCCGTCCAGCAGCTTGGTGTGGCCATGGGCGCGCACTTCGGCGTATCCGAACTCGCGATGGTCGCTCCACTCGACCTTGCCGCCCAGCTGCACCGCCATGGTCTGCATGCCATAACAGATGCCCAGCACCGGCACGCCCAGGTCCCAGACGGCCTGCGGTGCGCGCAGCTCGTGGTCCTCATAAGTCGAGGCATGGCTGCCCGACAAGATGATGGCCTTGGGCGCGAAGCTGCGGATGAACTCGTCCGAAACATCGTTGGGGTGGATTTCGCAGAACACCGCCGCCTCGCGCACGCGGCGCGCGATCAGCTGGGTCACCTGGGAGCCGAAATCGAGGATCAGGACTTTGTCATGCATGGTCGGGCTTTCACTCTCTGTCTGGATTCTGAATTCAGGGGCCGGCGGGGGCGGCCGGTGCGGCGTCGGCGCCAGGCGCTTGCTGAGGCAGCTGGGCAAAGTGCCGCCAGGCGAAGAACAGGGACAGCGCCTGCAGCGCGGCGCAGAAGTAGAACGGGGCGCCAATGCGCCAATCGCCCTTGGGCAGCTCGCTGACCAGGTAGATCAGGCCCAGGCCCAGCACCGGCGCGATCACAGCCATCAGGCTGTTCAGCGAGGAGATGGCACCCATGGTCTCACCCTGGTTGCGGGCATCGGCGGCATTGGAAATCTGGCTTTGCAAAGCCGGACCGGCGGCATAACTGAGCACACCCACGCCAATGGCCGCATACATCATCCAGCCGGCGCTGGACAGGCCCCAGATGGTGTTGGTCAACACGGCCGAAGCCAGGCCCAGCAGCACCAGGCGCGCGGCCGACACCCGTTTGAGGATGTGTTTGAGCAGCACCCCCTGCACCAGCACCGCCATCACACCGACGGCAAACAGGGACAGGCCGTTGTCCTTGGGTCCCCAGCCGAATTTGTAGGTGGTGTACATGACCCAGCTGCTTTGGAGAATCATCTGCGCCAGGCCGCTAAGCGCCAGCACATAGACCAGGGGGCCCACGCCTTGCAGATCGCGCACACGGCTCAAGGACTTAAAGGGGTTGGCACGGCGCCAGTCAAAGGTGCGGCGGTTCTCGGGCTGCAGCGACTCGGGCAGCACGAAGAAGCCATACATCCAGTTCAGCACCGCCATGCTCCCGGCCACATAGAAAGGCAGGTGCAGATTGATGTCACCGAGCAGGCCACCCAGCACCGGGCCCAGGATGAAGCCCATACCGAAGGCCGCGCCCAGCATGCCGAAGCGCTTGGCGCGCTCGGCCGGCGGCGTGATGTCGGCCACATAGGCATTGGCCACGGCGGCATTGGCCTGCATGGCGCCCGAGAACAGACGCACCACGATCAACATCCACAGCGCATCGGCCATGGCGGTGACGAAGAAGCTCAGCGCCAGGCCCGAGAAGCCGATCAGCATGACGCGGCGGCGGCCGTAGCGGTCCGACAGACCACCCAGAATGGGCGAACCAAAGAAATTGGCAATACCGAAAGCAAAGGCCACAGCCAGCTGCGCCAGGGTGTGCTCGGACGGGTTGTGGGTGAAGGTGCCCACCAGCGGCGGCAGCACGGGGATGATCAGGCCGATGGAGATCATGTCGATCAGCACGGCAATCAGGATGAAGCCCATGCCGGCCGAGCGGCCCTTGCCGCCTGCTGCTTGACCGCTGCCTTCTGTCATCACTCGCTCGCTCAATCGATGTCCTTGCTTGCTAGTTGGCTAGCTCTCGCGGCTTGAAGCCGCATACGAAGAAAGGGGCCGCGGCCCCTTTCTTGAAGTTCACCGGCGCCGGGCCTTGCCCTGAGGCCTTGGCGCCGGCGGCGGGACTTCGACCCGCCTCACTCGGAACGGTAGTTCGGTGCTTCCTTGGTGATCTGCACATCGTGGACATGGCTTTCGCGCATGCCGGCCGAGGTGATCTCCACGAATTCCGCCTTGTTCTGCATGTCGGCAATCGTGGCACAACCGCAGTAGTGCATCGAAGCCTTCAGGCCGCCGGCCATCTGGAAGATGACCTGCACCACCGAACCCTTGTACGGCACCTGACCTTCGATGCCTTCCGGCACCAGCTTGGAGGTGTTGGGGTTGTTGGCCGAGGTGTCCTGGAAGTAGCGATCGGCCGAACCCTTGGCCATCGCACCCATGGAGCCCATGCCGCGGTAGCTCTTGTAGGAGCGGCCCTGGTACAGGATCAGGTCGCCCGGGGCTTCCTCGGTGCCGGCAAAGGCGCCGCCCATCATCACGCAGTCGGCGCCCGCGGCGATGGCCTTGGCCAGGTCGCCCGAGAAGCGCACGCCGCCGTCGGCGATCACCGGCACGCCGGTGCCACGCAGGGCGGTGGCGACGTTGTCGATGGCGGTGATCTGGGGCACGCCCACGCCAGCCACGATGCGGGTGGTGCAGATGGAGCCAGGGCCGATACCAACCTTGACGCCGTCGGCACCGGCTTCCACCAGGGCCAGCGCTGCTGCGCCGGTGGCGATATTGCCGCCGATCACGTCCACGCCGGGGAAGTTCTGCTTGACCCAGCGCACACGCTCCAGCACGCCAGCGCTGTGGCCGTGGGCGGTGTCGACGATCAGGGCGTCCACACCGGCCTTGACCAGCATGGCCACGCGCTCTTCGGTGTCGTCGCCGAAACCGACGGCAGCACCGACGCGCAGCTTGCCTTGGGCATCGCGGGCGGCATTGGGGAAACTGGTCTGCTTGGTGATGTCCTTGACGGTCATCAGGCCGCGCAGCTCGAAGGCGTCGTTGACGACGACCACGCGCTCCAGCTTGTGCTTGTGCATCAAGCCCTTGGCCTCTTCCAGCGACGCGCCTTCCTTGACGGTGACCAGGCGCTCGGCCGGGGTCATCATCTCGCGCACCGCCAGATCCATGCGGGTCTCGAAGCGCACGTCACGGCCGGTGACAATGCCGACGACGCGCTTGCCCTCCAGCACCGGGAAGCCCGAGACGCCGTGTTGGCGCTGCAGCTCCACCACTTCGCGCACCGTGGTCGAGGGGGTGATGGTGAAGGGCTCCAGCACGATGCCCGATTCGTAGCGCTTCACGCGCGCCACTTCGATGGCCTGCTGCTTGGCGCTGAGGTTTTTGTGAACGATGCCGATGCCGCCCTCTTGCGCGATGGCGATGGCCAGACGCGCTTCTGTCACCGTGTCCATGGCCGCAGAGACCAGGGGCAGGTTCAGATGGATATTGCGGGACAGCCGGGTGGCGAGAGAGGTGTCGCGAGGCAACACATGGGAGAACGCTGGCACCAACAAAACATCATCGAAGGTGAGCGCTTTTCCTAAAAGGCGCATGAGGGAAGCTCCAGACGCAAAGCGGCATTATACGGAAGACTGGCACCGCCTTGCCCGCGCCGGGCTGTGACAACCCGAATTTGCGCAAATTGACGCAATTTTGCGAACCCGGTTTCACCAGACCCAGGGCTACACTTTGCCCATGCAAACGCCCCGGTTCGCCCACCACGCCCACCTGTCCCCACGCGCCTCACAAACCCGGCGTCCAGCGTGGGTTCTGGCCCTCTCCACGCTGTGCCTGCTGTGCTGCGCCCTGCCCGCCCACGCGCAATGGAAATGGCGCGATGCCAGTGGCCGCATGCAAATCAGCGATCTGCCACCGCCGAGCGGCACACCCGACAAAGACATCCTGCAGCGCCCGGCCGGCTACAAACCGCCGCCGGTGTTTGTCCTGCCCTATGCCAGCAAGGCGGAAGCCGCCGCCAGCGCCGCCGCTGCAGCCTCGGCCAACGCCCCCAGCAAGGCCGAACTGGATCGACAGGCGCGCCAGCGCGAGCAAGAAAAGCTCGAGAAGCAGCAGGAACGCGAAGCCATCGAAAAACACAAGCAGCAAGAGCGCCGCTACGCCGAGCAAAAGCGCGAGAACTGCAGCCGGGCCCAGGAGAATCTGCGCATGCTGCAGGAAGGCATGCGCATCAGCCGACGCAACGCGCAAGGCGAAAACGTGATCCTTGACGACCGCCAACGGTCCGAAGAAATCCAGCGCACCCGAGCCATCGTGGCCAGCGACTGTGGCGGCAACTGAGGCTCCCAACGAGCAATCAGCCCCCCCTTTCGCGAGATCAACGGCGGGTCTTGCCCGCCAGCGGCCGATGGCGCGAGACGATGCGCTCGCCTCGGTCCTTGTAGCGCTGCCGACGCGCCTCCTTCGGGTCCACGGTCAGGGGCCGGTAGACCTCGATGCGATCCCGATCACGCAAGACTGTGTCTGCCGGCTGCTGCCGCCCCCAGATACCCAGCTTGAACTCCGCCAGCCGCGCCTGCATGGGCTGAAACTCAGCACAGGCTTGCAAGGCTTGGCCCAGGGTGCAACCCAGTGGCAGCCGCAGATCAAGGCGGTGAACGACACCCGCTTGCGGGCTCCAGACCAGCTCCACGGCGATCAAGGCCTGTTGCCCTTCGACCGGCTCAGCGAGGGCCATAGACACTTTCAGCGCGCTGCACAAAGCGATCGACAAAGGTGTTGGCAATGCGGTCGAACACCGGGCTGACCACCGCCTCCAGCGCCGCGCTGGAGAAGGCGTAGCGCAACTCGAACTCGATCTTGCAGGCCACCGCCTCCGGGCTGTCGCTGCCTGGTTTTTGCAGGGGGTGGAAATGCCAGACCCCATCGAGCGAGGAGAAGGGGCCGTCGACCAGGGTCATGCCGACGCTGCGATCCGTCTCGTGGGTGTTGCGGGTGGTGAAGGCGTGGCGCACGCCGGCGTAGGACAGCGACAGGCGGGCCGTCATGGCATCGCCCTGCTGCTCCAGCACCTCGGCGCGCTCGCACCAGGGCAGGAACTCGGGATAGCGCTCGACACCGACCACCAAGTCATACATCTCGCGCGGCGAGTACCAGAGCAGAACAGACTTCCTAACGTGTTTCATAGCGCTTCATACAATGGGGGAATTGTATTGGCGCGCCCAGGCCCGCCCAAGCCGACCCGGCCGCCCACCCACCAGCGAGTTTCATGTCCACTGCTGCCTCTGCCCACCACCACGGTTCACGCCCGCCCCCAAAGGCCAAGCCGGCCGTGTCCAGCGCCCCGATCGCCGAAAACCGCCGAGCCCGTTTTGACTACTTCATCGACGAGCGGCATGAATGCGGCATCGTGCTGGAAGGCTGGGAGGTCAAGGCCATACGCGCCGGACAGGTGCAGCTGACCGATGGCTATGTGCTGATCAAGAACGGCGAGCTGTTCCTGATTGGCTGCCGCATCAACCCGCTGCGCACCGCCTCCACCCATGTCAGCCCCCTGGCCGACCGGACCCGCAAGCTCTTGATGAGCAAGGGCGACATCCGACGCCTGATCGGCAAGGTGGAACAGCGCGGCTTCACCCTGGTGCCACTGAACCTGCACTACAAAGGCAGTTTCGTCAAAGCCGAGATCGGCCTGGCCAAGGGCAAGGCCGAGCACGACAAGCGCGACACCGAGAAAAAGCGCGATTGGGAACGAGAAAAAGGGCAGCTCATGAGACACGCGACAAAGTCGCGGGGCTGAGGCGCGTAGCGACTCGCTGCCCTTTTCGCTAAAAGGGACAGCTGATGCGCCACGCGACCAAGTCGCGCAGCTGAAGCCGCCTCCCTCAGTCTTTCAAGACCTCCAGCGCCTGCGCCAGATCGGCGCGCAAGTCGGCCTCAGCCTCCAGGCCGATGGCAAATCGCACCAGATGCCCTTCGCGGTAGGGCAAGCCCAGCGAACGGCTGCGGCTCATGTTGTAGGGCACGGCCAGACTCATGGGGCCGGCCCACGAGTAGCCGATGCCGAAGAACTGCAGCGCATCGACAAAGGCATCGACCTGGGCCGCGCTGTACCGAGGCTGGAACACCACCGAGAACAAACAAGCCGCCCCGCCACTGCTGACCTCGCGCCAATGCGCATGCCCCGGCGAGCCCGGCAAGGCCGGGTGCAGCACCTGAGCCACCGCTGGCTGGGCCTGCATCCATGCGGCCAGCGCACGCGTGGTCGCATCCTGGGCGCGGTAGCGCAGTTCCAGCGTCGGCAGACTGCGCAGCACCAGCTCCACATCGTTCTGCCCCAGACCGTAGCCCAGGTGCTCGTGCATGTAGTTCATGCGCTCATGCAAGGCCAGGTCGCGGGTACAGACCGAACCCATCAGCACATCGGCGCCACCCGAGGGGTATTTGGTCAGCGCGTGCATGGAGATGTCCACACCCAAGCCCGGCTCGCTGTCCGGCAGCAAATCAAAGGCCTTGAAGGCGACACCCGCGCCCCAGGTGTTGTCCAGCACCGTGGTGATACCCCGCTCACGGCAGACCCGCAGCAGGCCGATCAGATCGGGAAACTCCAGGGTGATGGAGCCCGCCGCTTCCAGCCAGACCAGCTTGGTCCTCTCGCTGATCAGGGCGCTGAAACCCGCCACATCGAGCGGGTCGTAAAAGTGATGCTGGATGCCGAACTGTGGCAGCAGCGATTCGCTCAAGTAACGGTTTTGTCCATAGACATTGTCCGGCACCAGCACCTCGTCGCCCGGCCGCAAAAAGCTCAGCGACACCAGGGTGACGGCCGCCAAACCGCTGGGCACCAGCAGGCAGTGCTCGGCGCCCTCGAGGCCGGCGATACGCGCCCCCAGCGTGTAGCTGGTCGGCGTGCCGTGCAGGCCGTAGCGGTAGCTCTTGCCGTCACGCGGGCGGTATTGGTGCAGATCGGCGGTGTTCTTGAACAGCACCGTGGATGCCTTGAACACACCCACCGGATGCGCAGCCCAGCCCTCGGGCGCCTGGTAGGGATGGTGGATCTGCTGGGTGGCCAATGCGAGGTCTGGGGCGGGGGCGTGTTTGCTCACGAGGGGGTCCTGAAGAGGCGCTGAAGAAAACAAAGCGAGCCGAAGCCCGCTTTGATTCTGACTCAGATCGAACCGGGCTCAGATCGGCATGCCGATCAGGTCATGGCCCTCCACCGCGACGATGCGCGCGCGGGTGAACTCGCCCACCTTGAGCGTCTTGCTGGCCTTCTCCGGCGGCAACAGGCGCACGGTGCCGTCGATCTCGGGCGCATCGGCGTATGTGCGGCCGACACCGCCCTTGCGGCCGAGAGCCGGCGCGGAATCGACCAGCACCTGCATGGTGGCGCCGACACGGGCCCGCAGCTTGTCGATGGACACCGCTTCGGCGATCTGCATGAAGCGTGCACGACGCTCTTCACGCACCTCAAGCGGCAACGCACCGGGCAGCTCATTGGCCGTGGCGCCGGTCACCGGCGAGTAGGCAAAGCAGCCGGCGCGGTCGATGCGGGCCTCGCTCATGAAATCCAGCAGGTACTGGAATTCCTCTTCGGTCTCACCAGGGAAGCCGGCGATGAAGGTCGAGCGGATGACGATGTCCGGGCAGGTTTCGCGCCACCGCAGGATGCGCTCCATATTCTTTTCGCCGCTGGCCGGGCGCTTCATGCGCTTGAGCACATCGGGGTGAGCATGCTGCAGCGGCACATCGAGGTAAGGCAGGATCAAGCTTTCGGCCATCAGCGGCAGCACCTCGTCCACATGCGGATAGGGATAGACATAGTGCAGGCGCACCCAGGCGCCGTACTGCTTGGCCAGCTCGCCCATTTGCGCGACCAGGTCCAGCATGCGGGTCTTGACCGGCTTGCCGTCCCAGAAACCAGTGCGGTACTTGACGTCCACGCCGTAGGCGCTGGTGTCCTGGCTGACCACCAACAACTCCTTGACGCCCGACTCGAACAGCGCCCGCGCCTCGTTCAGCACATCGCCGACCGGGCGCGAGACCAGATCGCCGCGCATGCTCGGAATGATGCAGAAGGTGCAGCGGTGGTTGCAGCCCTCGCTGATCTTCAGATAGGCGTAATGCTTGGGCGTCAGCTTGATGCCGGCAATGCCGCGCGACTCAGGCACCAGATCGATGAAGGGATCGTGCGGCTTGGGCACATGGGTGTGCACCGCATCCATCACCTCTTGCGTGGCATGCGGGCCGGTCACGGCCAGCACGCTGGGATGCATTTCGCGCACCAGGCTGCCGGCATCGCTGCTGCTGGCGCCGGCCTTGGCGCCCAGGCAGCCGGTGACGATGACCTTGCCGTTTTCGGCCAGGGCTTCACCGATGGTGTCCAGGCTTTCCTTGACGGCATCGTCGATGAAGCCGCAGGTGTTGACGATCACCAGGTCGGCGCCGGCAAAGGTCTTGGAGGTTTCATAGCCCTCGGCCCGCAGCTGGGTGAGGATCAGTTCCGAATCGGTCAAGGCCTTGGGGCAACCCAAGGACACAAAGCCGATCTTGGGGGCAGCGCCCGCGGCGACGGCTGCTGGGCTGGGGGTGATGGTTTCGCTCATCCCCGGATTTTGCCTGAGCCCGGCCTTGCAGGCGCCTCCGGGGCGCCAAGCGCCCTACTTCTTGCCGCCAAATCCCGGCATTCCGGGCATGCCTGGCATCACCGGGAACATCGCTCCGGCCTGCTTGAGCTGCTCCTGCATCTGTTCGATCAGGTTCTTGCTCTGTTCGACATAGCCGCCCATCAGGTTCTGCATCACCGGCGCCTGGGCGCCGAGGAACTGGGTCCAGAGCTCGGGGCTGAAAGCCAGGCCCTGGCTTTGCTCGGCGAACTTGCTCTGCAAAGCCGTGAAGGTCTGGACGTTCTTTTCGAGATAGTCGCCCATCACGCCCTGCATGGCATGGCCGTAAAAGCGGATGATCTGCTCCAGCGCATTCGTGCTGAACATGGGCACGCCGCCGGTTTCTTCTTCCAGAATGATCTGCAGCAGGATGCTGCGGGTCAGGTCTTCGGCGGTCTTGGCGTCGCGCACCTCGAAGGCCTGGCCGTCCAGCACCATCTTCTTCACATCGGCCAGAGTGATGTAGCTGCTGGTCTGGGTGTCGTAGAGACGGCGGTTGGGGTATTTCTTGAGCACGCGCACGGCGGGCGCTTGCGCTTCGCGCTCGCCGCCGGCCTCGGGAGCCGAGCCGGCTGCTGCTGTCTTGCTGCCTCTGCGGGCCGTCACCATGAATGCTCCTTGTCCGACCGGCACAGGGTGTTGTGCAGGTGCAGCAATATTCTAGGAGCCCGCGCGACGTGCTCCGGCGGGGATTTCCCCCGTAAGCGGCCCGGCCGCCGCCACCGCCGACAAATCCAGGCGCATGCGGCTCATGCTGACCAGGGTTTGGTCGGCATCGGCCGCGTGACAAGGCAGCGGCGCCAGCAGACGCAGGCTCAAGGCATTGGCCACATCGATGCGGCAACCGACACGGACCGGCACGTCGCGGCCCTTGGGTGCCGGCTGGCCATCGACCAAGGTGGCACTGTCGGACAAGGCCCGCAAGACCATGCCCTGGGCGCCGCGGCGCAGTTCGAAATGCCAGCGGCTGATCTGCAGCGCCTGCATGGGATCGGCATGCGAGAGCACCACATCATTGGCCGGCACACCCTCATGTTCGCGCAGGCGGCCGAAGCTGATGATGTCCAGCAAGGGCAAGGCCTGTGCTTCCTTGGCATCTCCGATCAGGACATGGGTCGGGAACTGGCTGCGATCGCGCCAATCAAAGGCCATCAGCTCGACCGCCGCCGCCACATCCTTGAGCAGCACCGGCGCCAGCGGCCGGCATTGCACGCGCCAGGCGGCCGGCAACTCTTGAAAGGCCTCGCGGCTCAGGCGCACCTCACCGGGCTCGGCCGAGGCCACCACGCGCGCGCAGAAATTGACGGCATCACCAGACACCGACTGCCCATCGCTGAGCACCCGCCCCCAGTGCAGACCCATGCGCAGCTGCAACTGATGCGAGCGCGCGCGGCTGAGGTTTTGTTCGCTGAGCTGCACCTGCACTTGCTGGATGGCCCGCAGCGCGCGGCCGCAGTCCTCAAAAACCACAAAGGCGCCGTCCCCGGCGGTGTCGACGATGCGCCCATCGTGGGCCAGGACTGCCGCCTCCAGAAGGTCCAGATGCAACTGTTGCAGCTGCCGCCCGGCGGCATCGCCGAAACGCTGGAAATACGAGGTGGAGCCCACCATGTCCGAAAACAGCAGCACCAGGCAGCGCTCGAAGCGCCGCTTCAACTCCTGCTCCAGCTGCGCCTGCAGACGGATGATGTCCTTCAAGCTCAGCTGATCGAGCTGGGCAAAGCAGGAGGGAGTGACAAAAGCACTGTCAGAAGCACTCATCGGTCGGGCTCAAAAACGCGGGGACATCCATGACGATGGCCGCATTGGAGCACAGGAGCAGAACATGGCTGCGGCACTGCACGCTTCGTTACATCCGCGCCGCCAGCACCGCCCTCCAAGCCGGGCAACACAAACCGACCCGAAAAGCAAAAAACCCGGGAGATCTGTGATCTACCGGGTTTCTGCTTCAACGTTACTTGAGTAACGCCTACCGTCTTACTTACGTATTTTGGTAGGCGCGATTGGACTCGAACCAACGACCCCCACCATGTCAAGGTGGTGCTCTAACCAGCTGAGCTACGCGCCTCAAGAGCTTCGCAGTATAGAACAGATTTTTAGGGTCTGTCTAGTCTTTGCGAATATTTCTTCATTATTTTCTTCGCGCGCCCCTCACGCCGCTGACCTGGGCCACGCTGCGCAGCACCTGGGACAGGCGGCCGGAGTCGGCCACCTCGACGGTGAAGTTCATCCAGGCCGTGTCGCTGCGCGCCGATCTGACCGACTGCGTGTTGACGGCGATGACATTCATCTTCTCCTTGGCGAAGACTTCCAGCACATCGCGCAGCAAGCCCTGGCGGTCGTTGGACTCGACCACCACATCAACCGGGTACAGGGCCGGGCCCTTGGCGCCGCTTCCGGCCGCAGCCGCCCCACCCCACTCGACCTCGATCACCCGCTCGCCGGCCTGCTGGGCCATCTGGCGGAAGTTGCTGCAGTCCAGGCGGTGGATGGCCACGCCCTTGCCGCGGGTGACATAACCCCCGATGGCGTCCGGCGGCGCCGGCCGGCAGCAGCGCGCCAGATTGGTCAGCAAGGAATCGACGCCCACGACCAGCACGCCGCCGCGCGGGCCGCTGCGGGTGGGCTTGGTGCGGCGCTGGGCCAGCAGCTCGTCGTTGTCGGGCTCGGGGGCGGGCGGGCGCAGGAGCTGCTCGATATTGCGCAGCGAATACTCATCCTTGCCCACTACCTCGAACAAGGCCTCGGCACTCTTGAAGCCCAGGCGCGCGGCCAGGTCCTCCAGCTTGACCGCCGTCTTGCCCTCGCGCTGCAGCAGCTTTTCCACCGCCTCGCGGCCACGCGCCGCCGTCTGCGCCTGGGCCAATGCGTTGAACCAGGCGCGCACCTTGGCGCGCGAACGCTGGCTTTGCAGATAGCCCAGCTCGGGATTGAGCCAGTCCAGCGAGGGACCGCCCTCCTTGGCCGCGGTGATCTCCACGGTCTGCCCGCTTTGCAGCGGCGTGTTCAGCTGCACCATGGCACCGTCGACCTTGGCGCCGCGGCAGCGGTGGCCCAGATCGGTGTGCACGGCGTAGGCAAAATCCACCGGTGTCGCGCCCGCGCTCAGCTCGATGATGGTGGCCTGCGGCGTGAACACATAGATGCGATCGTCGAACAAGGCCTGTCCGCCGCCGGCCTCGGCCGGGGCCTCGTCCTTATGGCCTTCGACGAAATCGCGCTCCCAAGCCAGCAGCTGGCGCAGCACCGCCTTGCGGGCCTGCGCCACCTGGTCCTCGAACTCGCCCGCCGCGCTGACGCCGGCATAGCCGCGCGCCCCCGCCTCCTTGTAGGCCCAATGCGCGGCCACGCCATGCTCGGCATGCTCGTGCATGGCCTGCGTGCGGATCTGCACCTCCATGGCCCGGCCGTCGGCACCCTGCACCACGGTGTGCAGCGACTGATAGCCATTGGGCTTGGGCCGGGCGATGTAATCGTCAAACTCACCGGCCACCGGCGTGAACTGCTCGTGCAAACGGCTCAGCACGGCATAGCAATCGGCCACGGTCGGCACCACCACGCGCAGGGCGCGCAGATCGAACACGCGCTCCAGCTGCAGGCTCTTGCCCTGCATCTTCTTGTAGATGCTGTAGAGGTGCTTGGGCCGGCCCTGCACCTGCGCCTGCAGGCCATGGGCTTGCAGATCGGCCTGCAGGGCGGCACGGGTGGCCTCGATGCCTTGCTCGCGCAGCACCCGGGTTTCATCCAGAGCCCGCGCAATTTCGCGGTAAGCCTCGGGCTGGGAGAAGCGGAAAGACAAGTCCTCCAGCTCCCATTTGATCTGCCAGATGCCCAGGCGATTGGCCAGGGGCGCGAACACCTGCTGGGTCTCCTGCGCCAGGCTGGCCGGGCAAGGCCGCTTGGAGGCAGCAAAGTAGCGCAGGGTTTGCAGACGCGAGGCCAGGCGCAGCAGCACCACGCGCAGATCGCGCGAGAAGGCCAGCAGCATCTTGCGCACCCGCTCGGTCTGTTCGCCGCGGCGCTCGTCCTCCACCCGCGCCTCACGCGCCGCGCGCTGGATCTGCACCAGGCGCCGGGTGTGCAGCACCAGGCTGGCATAGGACTCGCCGAAAGCCTTGGCGACAATCTCTTCGGGCTTGTGCAGGTACTCACCGGCATAGACCAGGTAGGAGGCCGCCTGCATGGTCGGCGCCGCGCCGATGCCGGCCAGGATGGCGGCCACGCCATCGGCATGGGCCAGGGCATCCTCACCGGTGTCCAGCGGCTGGCCGGCCAGCAAGGGCTCGGCAAAAGCGCGTGCGCGGGCAAAGGGCAAGGCCTCGGAGGGCAAGCCACCCTCGGGCGTGTCCAGCAAAGCCACGATGGGCGCCGCCTGAGCCAGGGCCGGCGCCTGGGTCGTCAAACCAGTTTTCATGCCGCCTCGAGAAAGTCCCGCACCCGCGCGATTTGATCGGGCTGCACCAGGGTCGGTGCATGGCCCACGCCGGCGAACTCATGCAGCTGAGCGCGCGGGCCGCGCTGGGTCATGGCCTGCGCCGTCTCGGCGCTCAGCAAATCCGACGTCGCGCCGCGCAGCAGCAGCGTCGGGCAGCGCAGGGCGTCGTAGGCATACCAGAGCGCCGCCGAGCCTGCCTGGGCCAGCTCGGGCGTCACGGCATGGAAGGACTGGGCGATCTGCGGGTCGTAGTGCAGCTTGAAGCCTTCGCCCTCGGGCTTGAACATGGGCGCGGACAAGCGCGCCCATTGCTCGGGCGTGTGCGGGCCGAAGCTCTCCGAAATACTCCAGAGGTAGGCCGTGCCCTCTTCCACGCTGGAGAAACGCCGGGGCTGGCCGAGGTAGCTGCCAATGCGCTGCAAGGCATCGAACTGGATGCTCGGCCCCACATCGTTGAGCACCAGGTGGCGCACCGGGCTGCCGGGCAAGGCAGCCAGGCCCATGCCGATCAGGCCGCCCATGGAGGTGCCCACCCAATCGACCTGCTCGACATCGAGCCGGGCCAGCAAGGTCACCATATCGGCAACATAGGCCTGCACCTGGTAGCCGGCCGCCTGGGCCAGCCAGTCCGAACGACCGCGGCCCACCACATCGGGGCAGATGACACGGTAGCGCGCGCTCAGGACCTCGGCCAAGGCATCGAAATCCCGCCCCTGGCGCGACAGGCCGTGCACACAGACCAGCACCGGCGCCTTCTCGCCCGCCGGCAGGGCAGCACGGCAGGGCCACTCCCAATAGGCCATGCGGTGCAGACCGCCCTGCCCCAGGCATTTCACGAAATTCAGTTGTGGTTCGGCCATGATTGAGATCCTTATAAAGTCCATCCTAGCAACCCTCGAAAGGATTCCCGATGCTTCAAGGCAAATGCGCCGTGATTACTGGCTCCACCAGCGGTATTGGTTTGGGCATGGCGCTGGTTCTGGCGCGCCAGGGCGCGAACATCGTGCTGAACGGATTTGGCGACCATGAAGGCCCGCGCACCGAGGTGCTGGCCGCCGACCAGGCCAACGGCATCCGCGTCGGCTACCACGGCGCCGACATGAGCAAGCCGGCCGAGATCGAGGCCATGATGGCCTATGCCGATCAAGAGTTCGGCGGCTGCGACATTTTGGTCAACAACGCGGGCATCCAGCATGTGGCGCCGGTCGAGAGCTTCCCGGTCGAGCGCTGGGACGCCATCATCGCCATCAACCTCAGCTCGGCCTTCCACACCACCCGCCTGGCCCTGCCAGGCATGAAGCGCAAAGGCTGGGGCCGCATCATCAATGTGGCCTCGGTGCACGGCCTGGTGGCCTCGGCGCAGAAATCAGCCTACGTCGCGGCCAAGCATGGCCTGGTGGGCTTCACCAAATCGGTGGCCCTGGAGATCGCCACCAGCGGCGTGACGGCCAATGCCATCTGCCCCGGCTGGGTGCTGACCCCGCTGGTGCAAAAGCAGGTGGACGCCCGCGCGCTGGCGGACGGTGTGGACGGCGAAGAAGCCAAGCGCCGCCTGCTGGCAGAAAAGCAGCCCTCGCTGCAGTTCACCACGCCCGAGCAGCTGGGCGAGCTGGCCGCTTTCTTGTGCTCGAACGCGGCCAGCAATGTGCAAGGCCAGGCCTGGAGTCTGGACGGCGGCTGGACGGCGCAGTAAGCCTCAGGCCCCGGCGCCCGCCCAGCCCGGCGCTCAGCGGTTCACCGCCTCGCGCACCAGCAGCACCGAGCCATTGACCGTGGCGCTGACCGTGGCCTGGCCGGCCTCGGTCGGCAGGGCCATCTCGGCCGAAGCGGCCATGGCCTTGAAGCGCATCTGCGGCGCGGCCATGGGTTGGGCGCCGTTGGCATCGGTGTTGACATTGACCTCGCCGAGCTGGAAGCCGGGGTAGCCAAACTGCTTGGCGTAATCGGCGGCGCGGGTCTTGTACAGCGCAATGGCCTGGGCCACCACGTCCGACTCGACCTTCTCGCGCTGCGCCTTGGACAGGCTGTAGCCCACCCGCGCAATGCTCATGCTGCTGATGCGGCCGGTCAGCTGGGCGATGGCCGCACTGTCGCGGCCTTCCACCACCAGCTCGGCACTGCCCTGCCAGCCATTGATGCCGCCCTTGGGGGTGTAGCGCGGGTAGAGCGAGAAGTTGCCGGTCTGCACCTCGACCAGGCCCGGCTTGGCGATCTTGCGCGCCTCGGCCAGGGCGCTGTCCAGGGCCTGCTTGAGCGCCTGCTGCACGGCGGCGGCATCGCTGCCCTCCTTGCTGGTGCTGAAGACCACGCCCAGCACATCGCGGGTCACCTCGACGCTGGCCGTGGCCGAGAGGTTGAGGCGGTCGCGCGGCAGCTGGTCGCCCGGGGCGGCCTGGGCCCCGGCTTGCAACAGCAAGCCACCCAGGGCGGCGGCGACGATCTTGCGGGTCTTTGAGTTCTTCATGAGACAGGTTCTCCTTGGAAAAGGCTTAGGAAAGCCGGAACAGCTTAGCGGCTGCCACTTAGCTGGTCACAACGCTGGAGCTTGCAAGTTGGATGTCTAAAAAATTGTTAACCAGCTGTAACGCTGGCCGCAGCGCGGCGGCAAAGGCAAAAAACCGGCTGACAATGGCTCTGTTACAAATTCAGAGCTCCCAGGACTTGGCCATGACCAGCACCAGCACCTCCCGGCCCAACCGCATCTTGGTCGTCGACGACGACGCCCGCATCCGCGACCTGCTGCGTCGCTACCTGACGCAAGAAGGCTTTGAAGTCCTGCTGGCCGAAGACAGCCGCTCGCTCAACAAGCACCTGACCCGCGAAACCGTGGACCTGATGGTGCTGGACCTGATGTTGCCCGGCGAAGATGGCCTGACCATCTGCCGTCGCCTGCGTGCCGCCAGCGACAACACCCCCATCATCATGCTGACCGCCAAGGTCGAAGAGGTGGACCGCATCGTCGGCCTCGAAGTCGGCGCCGATGACTACCTGGCCAAGCCCTTCAACCCGCGCGAGCTGCTGGCCCGCATCAATGCCGTGCTGCGCCGCCGCCCGGCGCTGGAAGCCCCCGGCGCGCCCTCGAAGGAGCCGATGACGGTGACCTTCGGCCCCTTCGAGTTCGACCTGGCCCAGCGCCGCCTGGCCCGCGACGGCGAGGTGCTGCCCCTGACCACGGGCGAATTCTCCATGCTCAAGGCCCTGGTGCGCCACCCGCGCCAGCCGCTCTCGCGCGACAAGCTGGCCCAGCTGGCCCGCGGCCGCGATTTCGAGCCCTTCGACCGCAGCCTCGATGTGCAGATCTCGCGCCTGCGCAAGCTGCTGGAAACCGACCCGACCCAGCCGCGCTACATCCAGACTGTCTGGGGTGTGGGTTATGTCTTCGTGCCCGATGAAGCGAACTGATGGCCTGACGCATTGACCGCCCAGCGACCGGACCACATGCCCAAACCAGAGTTCGCTCTGAACCTCTTCTGGCGCACCTTTGCCCTGCTGGCCCTGCTGCTGGCCGGCGGCGTGCTGGCCTGGCAACAGACCTTCAAGGTGCTGGAGGCCGAGCCTCGTGCGCTGCAGGCCGCGCAGCAGCTGGCCGGCCTGGTCAACCTCAGCCGTGTGGCGCTCGAAGGCAGCGATGCCATCAACCGCGTCACCACGCTCAAGTCCCTGGCCCGCAGCAACACCGTGCAGGTGCGCGTGGCCGAGGACAGCGACCACTGGCAGCCCTACGACATCAACACGTTCGCCCGCCGACTGGTGACCGAACTGCGCCAGAACCTGGGCCAGGATACGGTGGTGGCGCGCAGCGTCAACGACGATGAAGGCCTGTGGGTGCGCTTCAGCATCGGCCCCGATGCCTACTGGCTCAAGACCAGCGCGGCGCCGGTCTCGGTGAGCCTCTCGGGCAAGGGCTGGTGGCTGGTGATTGCCTTGATAGCCAGCGTGCTCGGCTCGGCGGCCATCACCCGCTTGATCAATCAGCCCCTGCGCGCGCTCAGCGAGGCGGCCCACCGCATCCGCGAGGGCGAGTACGACTCGCGCCTGGACGAAACCACCCGCACCAGCGAGATCCGCGATGTCAACACCGGCTTCAACCGCATGGCGCGCGAGCTGGCCAAGGTCGAGGAAGACCGGGCGGTGATGCTGGCCGGCATCTCGCACGACCTGCGCACGCCCCTGGCCCGCCTGCGCCTGGAGGCCGAGATGAGCGTGCCCGATGAGCAGGCACGCCAATTCATGGCCCAGGACATCGACCAGCTCGACGCCATCATTCACAAGTTCATGGACTACGCCCGCCCCAACGAGCTGCGGCGCGAGCCCCTGGAGCTGGCCGCGGTGGTGGAGCGCGAGGCCCAGGCCTTCCGCTGGCCCGACCAGATCCGCATCGCCGTAGCCCTGCCCTCGGGCACCAAGGTCTGGGCCGACGAAACCGAGCTGGCGCGCGTGCTGCTCAATCTGTTCGAGAACGCACGCCGCTACGGCCACGCGCCCGATGTGCCAGCCCTGGTGGAAGTGACCTGCACACAGAACGGCCCCTGGGTCACCCTGCAGGTGCGTGACCACGGCCCCGGTGTACCGGCCGACATGCTGGCCCGGCTGACCACGCCTTTCTTCCGCGGCGACGCGGCGCGCACGGCGGCCAACGGCGCCGGCCTGGGCCTGGCCATCGTCGAAAAATCAGTGCTGCGCCTGGGCGGGCAGCTGCGCATCGGCAATGCCGTGGACGGCGGGCTGCAGACCCTGATTCGCCTGCAGCGCGCGAACTAAAACCCCGTCAAGCCAAGGCCGCCAGCAGGCAGACCGCCCGCGTCTCGATCGCCTTGCCCTCACCCACCGGGCCCATTTTCTCGGCCGTCTTGGCCTTCACATTGACGCGCGCCAGCTCGACGCCCAGCACCTCGGCCAGGCGGCTGCGCATGGCCAGGATGTGCGGCGACATCTTGGGCGCTTGCGCGACGATGGTGCTGTCCAGGTTGACGATCTGCCAGCCGGCAGCGCGCACCTGGCGGTAGGCCTCGGCCAGCAGCACCATGGAGTCGGCGCCCTTGAACTCGGCCGCGGTGTCGGGGAAGAGCTTGCCGATATCGCCCAGGGCGGCCGCGCCCAGCAAGGCGTCGGTGATGGCATGGGCCAGGGCATCGGCATCCGAGTGGCCCAGCAGGCCATGGCTGTGTGGGATGGTCACGCCGCCCAGCACCAGGGGCCGGCCTTCGACCAGGGCATGGGTGTCCCAGCCTTCACCGATGCGCAGCGGCGGCAGCAAAGAGGCGGAGGACGATGTGGCGGCAGCATTCAGGGACATGACGAGTGGGCGCAAGGCCGGCAAAGAGTTCCAATGCGGGGGAGCTTAGCGCATCACTTCCGCCATGCTGCCCTCGGCCCGCCGCGGATTCGGCTGGCGCCGCGTCTGAACGCGCTATCGTTCGCCCCGGCGCCACCTGACTGATTCATCCCTCTCGAACACCCATGCCTTTGCTGCCTCGCTTGTTCTGTCTGACCCTGGCATTGGGTCTCGCTCTAGGCTGTACCGGCAGCCCGGCGCAGACCGTGCTGCCAGGCGACCCTCCGATCGCGCCCATTCGCGCCGATGGGCAGCGCGCCAAGATTGGTCTGGTGCTGTCGGGTGGCGGGGTGCGCGGCCTGGCCCATATCGGTGTGCTCAAGGTGCTGCGCGAACGCAAGATCCCGGTGGATCTGGTCGTTGGCACCAGCATGGGCGCGGTGGTGGGCGGCGCCTATGCCTCGGGCCGCAGCATCGAGGAGATGGAAGCCTTTGTGCAACACACCGACTGGCCCAGCGTGCTGGCCGACCGCCCGCCGCGCCAGAACCTCAGCTTCCGGCGCCGGGAGGAAGATCAGACCATCCCCTCGCGCCTGGAACTGGGTGTGGATCCACGCGGCGGGCGCACCACCTTGCCACCCTCGGCCGCGGGCAATAGCGCGTTGGAGGCTGCGCTGGAAAGCCTGGTGCGCGGCGAACAGGCCGAGACGCCGATCAGCCAGCTGCGCCTGCCCTTCCGCGCCCTGGCCACCGATTTGCTCAATGGCGATCTGGTCGAGATGGTGGACACGCCGCTGTTCCTGGCCATGCGCGCCTCCATGGCCGTGCCGGGCGTGTTCTCACCGGTGCGTGTGAACGGCCGCGCGGTGGTGGACGGCGGCCTGGTGCGCAATCTCGGCGTCGATGTGGCGCGCAAGATGGGGGCGGACATCATCATTGCGGTCAATGTGGGCTCACCACTGCTGGAAGAGCGCGAGATCACCAGCGCGGTCGGCGTGGCCAACCAGATGCTGCAGATCCTGACCAATCAGAATGTGGCCCAGTCGCTGCGCGAGTTGCGCAGCGTCGATGTCTTGATCGACCCCGATCTGGGCAATATCAGCTTCATGGACTTCAGCCGTTTCGAAGAGGCCATGAGATCGGGCGAACGCGCTGCCCAGGCCGCGCTCGAACGATTGACTCCACTGGCGGTGGACGACGAGCACTTCGCCCGCTTCGAGCAAGGTCGGCTGCGCGAGCCCGCCCCGCTGAGCCAGCAGGCCCTGCCCCTGGCCAGCCTGAAGATCGAAGGCACCCAACGCAGCAACCCCAAGGCCTTGCGCGAAGAACTGGGGCTGCATGTGGGCAAGCCCGCCAGCCCTGAGGACATCAAGCGCGCCACGGCGGCCTTGTACGGCCTCGGCGACTTCGAGCGCATCGACGCGCAAGTCAGCGATGTCGAAGGACAGCGTCACCTGACCCTGCATGTGCAGGAGGCCGAGTGGGCGCACAACCGCCTGCGCTTCGGCCTCAGCCTGAAAAGCAATTTCGGCGACACCAACGGCTTCACGATCAGCGCCATGCATGTCAGCACCTGGCTGAACCGCTGGGGGGCCGAGCTGCGCAGCTCGGCCAGCCTGGGTGAGAACCGCGGGCTGAGCTTTGATCTGATCCAACCCCTGGGAGCCGGTTCGCCCTGGTACCTCAACCTGGTCAGCAACACCGAGAGCACGAACACCGATTTGCATGATGCCTTCGGTCGGCGCAGCATGCGGCTGAGCGTGGGCCAGGCCGGCACCGAGCTGGCGATCGGTCGCCGCTTGTCCAACTGGGGTGATGTGCGCCTGGGTGCGGTCCGGGCCTCGGGTTCGGTGCGCGCCGTGATTCCTGAGCCCGCAGAGAACCCCAATCTGAAGTACCGGGTCAGGGGCGCTTTTGCCGAGTTGCGCACCGACACCCTGGATTCCCTGGCCTTCCCCAGCCGCGGGCACATGGTTTCGCTGCGCTTGCAATACGCGTCCACCACGCACGGCACGGACGCCTTGAACGCCGGCGCCATGGGCCTGGCCGCCTTCCGTGCCGGCCGCTGGGCCGGCCATGTCTACACCGAATGGCAGCACGCAGCCCTGGGCAGCGCGGGGGGCAGCCTGGGCGGTTTCTTGCGCCTTTCCGGCACCAATGAAAACTCACTGGAAGGCCGCACGCTGGGCTTCGGCCGCCTGGTGATGGCACGCCGCATCGGCGAGATGCCCATCGGTTTGGGCGGCGCCATCCGCGCCGGCATGTCGCTGGAATTGGGCGGCATCATCCGCGACCGAGAGCTGTTCGACCGCAGTCAGCTGAAACTGGCCGGCAGCACCTTCCTGGCTTTTGACACACGCTTCGGTCCCTTCTACCTGGCGCTGGGCGGCACCTACAAGGGCCAGGGCACCGCCTACCTCTTCCTCGGCCCGACCTGGTAGGCGTGGCGCCGGAGCGCCCCGCCCCGCCTCGCGGATGGCTCAGCTCGCCTTCTTGACGCGGCGCATGGCCGTGAACTGCTCGAACTCCCAGGAACGCAGGCCCAGCAGCAGGGTGAAGCCATCTCGCTCGCTGGGCTGCAGGCGCTGGTCGTCCTGGTGCAAACGCGCCAGTTCAGCGGCCAGCTGGCGGATTTTCTGCACCAGCTCCTGCGCGCTCGGGTTGGACAGACGGCCATGCACGCAGAGCAAGGCCTCGCCGTCACCATCAAAACGGCCCGCGAAATAGTCGTTGACGACGTATTTACGGAAGAAGTTCTGCACCGGGCCATCGGGCAGCCAGTGGAAGGCGATGGACACGCGCATGCGGTAGCGGTTCAGCGGCTTGAGCTCGATCAGCTCCAGGCGGTCGAGCTTGACCAGGTAGCGGATGCACTCGGTCTCGCTGATGTCATAGGTCTCGATGATCTGCTCCAGGGTCCAGTGACCCAGGCAGCAGATCGCCACCAGCAGCAGCTTGGGGTCGCTGACCAGGGAGCGTTCCTGCGCCAGCGTCAGCGTGTCGGCATGCGGCGTGGCGTCCGCCGCCTGACGCAGGACATCCTCCATGGCCACACCGACGGCCTTGCAGATCTGGGCCAGGCGAGACAAGCTCATATCGCCTTGCGAGAACATGCGCTTCATGCTGGACTCGCTCATCTCCAGGCGCTGGCCCAGCTGCTTGTAGGTGATGCCGGCGGCGCGCATCTCGCTGCGCAGGACCTGGATCAGGACTTCGGGGCTGCTCATGGTGACTCTCTCCTCTCGCTAGGCTCAAATTGGTAGCGCATCGTAATACCGAATTACAAGAATTAACAAGTAAAGTTCAGTTTTACGAATCCTCAGGATGAACTGCAGCTGGGCGCGATGAACTGCAGCTTCGCACCGGAGCCCGCTCGGACGAGCTCAGCGGCTGCGCAGCAGGCGCTCGGCCAAGGCGAAATCCGCCGGCCAGGTGACCTTGAAATTCTCCATCGGCGACTCGACCAGCAGCGGCGCGTGACCGAGTGCCTCGACGGCACTGGCCTCGTCGGTGACCGAATCGCCGGCCATCATCAGCGCCGGCTTGAGCATGCCAAGGCGAAACATCTGCGGCGTCTGGGCGGCCCATTTGTGGCGCCGGTCCACGGTGGCGGCCACGCGGCCAGCTTCGGCCTGCTTGAGCGTGTCGGCCAGGGGCAAGGCCAGCAGGCCGCCCACCTCATCCTCGGCACAGGCCTCGATCAGGCGCAGCACCCACTCGGGCCGGATCAGGCAGCGCGCCGCGTCGTGCACCAGCACCCAGTCGTGCGGCTGGGCGCCGCGCGCCATCAGCTCGGTCAGGCCGGCGCTGACGGTCTCGGCCCGGCTGGCACCGCCGACCCGGGCCACCCAGGCGCGTTCGCCCTGGAACTCGGGCATGGCCGCCTCGAACAGATCGTCCTCTGGCGAGAGCACCACCAGGGTCGCCTCCAGCGCCGCCACCTGCGACAAAGCGTCCAAGGTGTGGGCCATCATGGGCCGCCCGGCCAGCGTCACGTACTGCTTGGGCCCGGTCGCGCCGGAGCGAGCGCCGATGCCAGCGGCCGGCACCAGGGCGAAGCAGCGCGGCTGCAGCCCGATGGGGAAATGTGTCATGGCGCGGATTCTAGGACCGTGGATGGAGGCGTCTCTGAGGCCCCGCCGCCGTTCCAGCCCTGTCCGATGCGGTTCGATCTTGTCCGCTCCTGTCCGGCATCGGTGTCCGCCGCAGTGTCCGCGGACACTGCGGCACCGCCCCCTGAAGGCCGCCAAGGCCCATACCACCGGGCTTGGCGCCATCTCGAAGAGCTGGCATGCGGCTTGCAATGATTCAGGCAAAGCCCCTCCAAGGAGACCCTGACACCATGATTCGAGACACCTCTGCCCAGGACCAGGTCTTGAGCCCCCGTCGACGCAGACTGCCACCCCGCTGGCTGCTGGCCACGGTCGGCCTGGCCGCCTTGCTGGCCCTGTCCTACACCGTGCCCAAGCTGCGCGATCAAGTCGGCGGCCAAGGCGCCTCTTCGGTCAAGCTCTCGCGCCTGAGCCTCTCGACCGCAGAAATCGGTCCGCTGACGCGTGAAGTCAGCGGCGAGGGCAAGGTGGTGGCCGCGATCAGCCCCACGCTCTATGCCGGCAATGCCGGTACGGTCAGCCTGACGGTGCAAGCGGGCGACCCCGTTCAACGCGGCCAGATCCTGGCCCGCATCCACAGCCCCGAGTTGGCCACCCGCCTGGCCCAGGAGCGTTCGAACGCCGATGCCTTGAAGAGCGAATGGCTGAGGGCCGAGGCCGACGCCCGCCAGCAGCGCGCTCAAAGCCAAAGCAATCTCGAGACTGCCACCATCGCCCAGCAAAGCGCGCGCAACGAGCTCAAGCGCCAGACGCAAGCCTTCGAGGCCGGCGCCACCGCCCGCGCGCAGGTCGACCAGGCGCAAGACGCCCTGGCCCGCGCCGAAGTCGCCCTGCGCCAAGCGCGCGGCCTGCTGGACCTGAAGGACGAAGCCAGCAAGTTCGAGCTGCAGGCCAAACGCCAGGCCTTCGAGCGCCAGCAGCTGAATGTGCAGGACCTGAGTCGCCAGGTCGATGAGCTGGCGGTGCGCTCGCCCGTGGACGGTCAAGTCGGCCAGCTTTTCGTCACCGAGCGGGCCAGCGTCGCCAAGGACGGTCGGCTGCTCTCGGTCGTGGACCTGAGTGCGCTGGAGGTGCAGATGCAGGTGGCCGAGAGCTTTGCCCGCGAACTGCAGGCCGGCATGCCCGGCACCATCCAGGGCAATGGCCAGCAGTGGAAGGGCGTGGTCAGCTCGATCTCGCCCGAGGTGGTCAACAACGAAGTGGCCGCACGGCTGCGCTTCCAGGGCCAAAGGCCCGAGCAGCTGCGCCAGAACCAGCGCCTCTCGGTGCGCGTGCAGCTGGACCACCGCGACCGCGTGCTCACCGTCGCCCGCGGCAGCTTTGTCGACGAAGGCGGCGGCCGCTTTGTCTACGTGCTGAAGGACGGCCAGGTGCAACGCCGCGCCATCCGCCTGGGCGCCCAGGGCCTCGCCCGCGTCGAAGTGCTGGAAGGCCTGCAGCCCGGAGAGCAGATCGTCAGCAACGGCGGCGAGCTGTTCCAGGGCAAGGAGCGAGGGATGGTGAGTGAGTAGCTGAGTTCTTGGGTGAACAGGTGAACGGGTGAACAAGTGAATCACTCCCCTGCCACCACCCACTCACCCATTCACACATTCACCCATTCACCCATTCACCTGTTCACCTGTTCACCTGTTCACCTGTTCACCCGTTCACTCGCTCTCCCCACACCCATTCACACCCAACCGGTACCCACCCATGCTCCACATGCAATCCCTCGCCAAGGTCTACCGCACCGAGATGGTCGAGACCTATGCCCTGCGCAACTTCAACCTTGAGGTCAAGGCCGGCGAGTTTGTCGCCGTGACCGGGCCCTCGGGCTCGGGCAAGACCACCTTTCTGACCATCGCCGGCCTGCTGGAAGCCTTCAGCGGCGGCCGCTACGAGCTGGACGGCGTGGACGTCAGCGCCATGGACGACGACGCCCGCTCGCGCATCCGCAACCAGAAGATCGGCTTCATCTTCCAGGCCTTCAATCTGATCCCCGATCTGAACGTGCTCGACAACATCGAGGTACCGCTGCGCTACCGCGGCATGGGCGCGGCCGAGCGCAAGAAGCGCGCCACCGAAGCCCTGGCCCGCGTGGGCCTGTCGGCACGCGCCAAGCATTACCCGGCCGAGCTGTCCGGCGGCCAGCAACAGCGCGTGGCCATCGCCCGCGCCCTGGCGGGCGAGCCCAAGCTCTTGCTCGCCGACGAGCCCACCGGCAACCTCGACAGCAGCATGGCGCGCAGCGTGATGGACCTGCTGGAAGAGCTGCACCGCGACGGCGCCACCATCGTCATGGTCACGCACGATATGCAGCTGGCCGCGCGCGCGCAGCGCAACGTCCATGTGATCGACGGTCAGGTGGTCGACCTGGCGGCCGAGCTGCGCATGGATCCGGCCTTGCTGCAAGGTCAGAGCCAGGCCGTCCAGATGCCATGAGCACCACGATGAATCTGACCCATTTCAGCTGGCGCCAGCTGGCCGCAGCAGCTCTGCTGAGCCTGGCTGCCGCCGCTGCGGCGCAGGCGCAATCGAGCCAGGATCTGCTCCAGGTCTACGCCCAGGCCCGCACCGCCGACCCGCGCCTGGCCCAGGCCCAGGCCTTGCGCGGCGTACAGCAGGAAAGCGCGGCCCAGGCCCGCGCTGCCCTGCTGCCGCAGTGGAACCTGGAGCTGGCCGCCAGCCGCCAGCCCGGCGGCGCCCACCAGCAGCAGCTGAGCAGCCGCATCAGCCAGGCGCTGTTCGACCTCAGCCGTCTGCGCGAATGGGATGCCGAGAGCCGCCTGCTTTCAGCTGAAGACGCGCAGCTGCAGGCGGCCGAACAAGCCCTCTGCGCTCGCGTGGCCAGCGCCTATTTCGGCGTGCTTTCGGCCCAAGCCGCGCTGCGCAATGCGCAGGCCAATGAGGCAGCGTTTGCGGCCCAGGTGGGGCAGGCGCAAAAGCGCTTCGAAGCCGGCTTGTCGGCCGCCGTCGATGTCGAGCAGGCACGCACCTACCACCAGCTCTCGCGCGGCAGCAGCTTGCAGGCGCAGGAGGCCCTGGAAGATGCCCGCGCAGCCCTGGCCGAAATCACCGGCCAGGCGCCCGCCGATCTGCAAGGCCTGAGCCCCGCGCTGCAAGCCCAGCCGCCGCAGCCCGCCTCGCGTGAGGCCTGGGTCGAGCAAGCCCTGCGCCAGAACCCGGCCCTGCGCGCCGAAGCCTTGCGCCTGCAGGCCAGCGAAGACCGCATGGCCGCCAGCCGCGCGGCCCACCTGCCCAGCCTGAGCCTGGGCCTGGACAGCCAGCGCCTGCAGGGCGCGGCCGTGCCCGCAGCACTGGCTGGGCGCAACGAGCACACCGTGGCCCTGCGCCTGAACATCCCCTTGCTGGCCGGCGGCGCGACGCAGGCGCAAAGCCGCCGTGCCGTGCACCAGCGCGATGCCCAGCGTGAACAGCTGGAGCAGGCGCGCCGCGCCCTGCAACGCGAAACCCAGGCCCAGTACCAGGCCGTGCTGCTCAGCGCCCAGCTGCTGGAGAGCACCGCCGCGGCCGTGCAGGCCGCCAACGAGGCTCTGGCCGCCACCCGCGCCGGCCAGGCCCTGGGCACGCGCAGCATGACCGACCTGCTGCTGGCGATTCAGTCGCAGACCGCCGCACAGGGCGCGCATGAACAAGCGCGCCACCGCCATGTGCTGGCCACCGTGCTGCTGCAACAGGCGGCCGGCCAGCTGAACGAGGCCAGCCTGGCCCAAGTCAATCAATTGCTGCAGCCCCGCGCGGGCGCAGCCGAGGGTTCCCCATGAGCATGCTGAACTACTACTTCGATCTGGCCCTGCGCAGCTTCCGCGCGGCCAAGGGCCTGAGCCTGCTGATGATCCTGGCCCTGGGCCTGGGCATCGGCGCCTGCATGACCACGCTGACGGTCTTCCACGTGCTGGGCGGCGACCCCATCCCGGGCAAGAGCGAGCGCCTGTTCAATGTGCAGTTGGACGCCGAAGCGGCCAACCCCAGCTTCAAGCCCGGCGACGAGCCCGTGCGGCAGCTGACCCGCTTCGATGCCGAGGCCTTGCTGCAAGCCAAGAAGGGTCGGCGCCAGGTCATGATGACCGGCGCCCAGGCCACGGTCTTGCCGGACGACCCTGCGCTCAAACCTTTCGTCACCACGGCGCGCTGGACGAGCGCCGACTTCTTCACCATGTTCGAGGCCCCATTTGCCTACGGCAGCGGCTGGGATGCGGCCGCCGATCAGGCCGACGCGCGCGTGGTGGTGATCTCGCACAGCCTGAATGAAAAGCTGTTCGGCGGTGCCAACAGCGTCGGGCGCGAGATCCGCCTGCGCGAGCAGGGCTTCCGCGTCGTCGGCGTGCTCAAGCCCTGGCGGCCGGTGCCCCATTACTTCGACCTGACCCAGGGCGCCTACACCCAGCCCGCCGAGGTGTATGCGCCGATATCCACCTCGTTCCGGCTGAACTTGGGCAGCTCCGGCAATATGAACTGCTGGGGCAACCTGGATGGCAAGCACCCTCGCGACTTGAACGTGCCTTGCGCCTGGCTGCAGTACTGGGTCGAGCTGGACTCGGCCGCTCAAGCCGCTGAGTACCGCAATTACCTGCAGCAGTACTCCGAGGAGCAAGGCCGCGCCGGGCGCTTTGAGCGGCCGGCCAATGTGCGCCTGCGCCCGGTGATGGCGTGGCTGGATCATCAACAAGTGCTGCCCAGCGATGTGCGCCTGCAGGTCTGGCTGGCTTTTGCCTTCCTGCTGGTCTGCCTGACCAACACGGTGGGTCTGCTGCTGGCCAAGAGCCTGCGCCGCTCGGCCGAGATCGGGGTGCGCCGGGCCCTGGGGGCCACGCGTCGCGCCATCTTTCAGCAATTCCTGGTCGAGGCCGGCGTGCTCGGCCTGATCGGCGGCTTGCTGGGCCTGGCGCTGGCGGCCCTGGGCCTGTGGCTGGTGCGCCTGAGCCCGGCGCCCTATGCCCGCCTGGCCGAGATGGACTGGCCCATGCTGGCCCTGACCCTGGCCCTGGCCCTGCTGGCCAGCCTCGCCGCCGGCCTGCTGCCGGCCTGGCATGCCGCCGGCATCAGCCCGGCCCGTCAACTGAAAACCCAGTGAGGATTCAATCCATGGAACTTATGCCCATCCTCTCCACCCTGCGCCGCCACAAGACCGCGGCGGGCCTGATCGTGCTCGAGGTCGCGCTCACCTGCGCCATCGTCTGCAATGCCCTGCACCTGATTCAACAGCGCGTGGAGCGCATCCAGGCCGAAAGTGGTCTGGCTGAATCTGAGTTGGTGACCCTCTACCTCAGCGGCATCGGCAAAGCCGACAATGTCGACGAAATCACCAGCCAGGACCTTCAGGCCCTGCGCGCCCTGCCTGGCGTGAAAAGCGCCACCATCATCAACCAGGTGACATTCGGCAACAGCAGTACCGTCAGCGGTATGCGCCAACAACCGGAACCCAATGGCGAAGGCATCGCCGTGCCGCAATACGCCAGCGATGAACATGCGCTGGCGACCATGGGCCTGAAACTCGTCGAGGGCCGCAACTTCCGCGCCGAAGAAATCGTGCTCGACAACGCCTTCAACGGCCCCGGCGAAAACCCGCCGCGCCCCCGCCAGGTCATCATCAGCCAAGCCCTGGCGAAACGTCTGTTTCCCGGCAGTTCAGCTCTCGGCAAGCAGGTGTACGTCTTCGGCGATGTGCCGATCGAGGTGATTGGCGTGGTGCAGACCTTGGGTGAGGTTCATCCGGGACCCCAAGCCCAAGGACCGAACGAAACCGGAGGTGCAGGCCGGTACGGCATGCTGCTGCCGCTGCGCAACAGCTATCGCGGAGGCTTCTACGTGATGCGCGTGGACCCGGCTCAACGCGATGCGGTGCTCAAGGCGGCCACCCCGGTGCTGGAGTCCATCGGCGGCAAGCGCATGGTGCGCGAGGCGCGCACTCTGGAGGAGATGCGCAGCAGCTACTACGCGCAGGACCGCGCCATGATCTGGCTGCTCGGCGGCGTTTGCGTGGCCCTGCTCCTGGTCACGGCCCTGGGCATCGTCGGCCTGGCCAGTTTCTGGGTGCAGCAGCGCACCCGCATGATCGGCACCCGGCGCGCCCTGGGCGCCACACGCGGGCAGATCCTGCGATATTTCCAGCTCGAGAACCTGCTGCTGTCCAGCGCCGGCATTGCGCTCGGCATGGGCGCGGCCTACGGCATCAATCTGGCCCTGATCCGCAGCTATGAGCTGCCCTTGCTGCCGGCCTATTACCTGCCGGTGGGCGCGCTGGCGCTTTGCTTGCTGGGGCAACTGGCCGTGCTGGGCCCGGCGCGGCGCGCCGCAGCCTTGCCGCCGGTGGCAGCGCTGCGCTTCTGAGGCCCGCCCGCATGAAGGCTCTTGCTATGCTCGCCACCCCATGAGACATGTGCTGATCATCGATGACAACGCCGGCGTGCGCGAGGCCCTGGCCCTGCTGCTCTCCCTGCACGACATCGAGCCCCTGCTGGCCGACAGCCCGGCCCAAGGTCTGGCCCTGCTGGCGCGGGCCCGCCCTCCCGTGGACCTGGTGATCCAGGACATGAACTTCAGCGCCGATACCACCTCGGGCGAAGAAGGCGCGGCCCTGTTCCGCGCCATCCGGGCCCAGCACCCCGACCTGCCCGTCATCCTGCTGACTGCCTGGACCCGGCTGGAGGCGGCGGTGGAGCTGGTCAAGGCCGGCGCGGCCGACTACCTGGCCAAGCCCTGGGATGATCACAAGCTGGTGGCCACGGTGGAGAACCTGCTGGAGCTGGGCGAATCCAACCGCGCCCTGAGCCAGGCGCGCCAGGCCCGCCAGGCTCGCCGCGCACAGCTGACGCAGCGCCTGGATCTGGCCGGCATGGTGTTCGCCTCCGATGCCATGCTGGGCACGCTGGAGCTGGCCGCACAGGTGGCGCGCACCGAGCTGCCCGTGCTGATCAGCGGGCCCAATGGCAGCGGCAAGGAGCGGCTGGCGGCCATCGTCCATGCCAACTCGGCCCAGCGCACAGGTCCCTTCGTGGCCCTGAACTGCGGCGCCCTGCCCGCGGATCTGATCGAGGCCGAGCTCTTCGGCAGCGAAAGCGGCGCCTACACCGGCGCCCACAAGGCACGCGAGGGCCGCTTCGAGGCGGCCGATGGCGGCACGCTGTTCCTCGATGAAATCGGCACCCTGCCCCTGGCCGGCCAGGTCAAGCTGCTGCGCGTGCTGGAGACCGGGCGCTTCGAACGCCTGGGCTCCAGCCGCACGCGCAGCAGCCAGGTGCGCGTGATCAGCGCCACCAATGCCGACCTGAAGGCCATGGTCGCCGAAGGCAGCTTCCGCGAAGACCTGTACTACCGGCTCAATGTCTTTGAGCTGCGCCTGCCCCCGTTGGCGGAGCGGCGCGAAGACATCCTGGTGCTGGCCGAGCATTTCCTGGCCGGCGCGGCCTCCTTGTCAGAAGCAGCGCGCGAGGCCTTGCTGGCCCACCGCTGGCCGGGCAATGTGCGCGAGCTGAAGAATGTGATGGCGCGCGCCGGGCTGCTGGCTGCCGGCGCCAGCATCCAGCCGCAGCACCTCGGTCTGCAAGCGGCAGCGCCAGCGGCCGCCTCGGCAGCCGGCCATCGCAACCTCGACGAGCCCAGCCGCGAGGCTGTTCAGGCCGCCCTCACGGCCGCCGGCGGCGTGGTCAGCCGCGCCGCCCAGGCCCTGGGTCTGTCGCGCCAGGCGCTGTACCGGCGCATGGAGCGCTACGGCATGGCCGAAGCCAGCTGAGACCGATTCATGCAATGGCGACTCTTCCTGGCCCTGCTGGCCGCGGCCCTGCTCGGTGCGGGCGCGCAGGCCCTCATCCAGCAGTGGCAGTGGCCGATCTACAGCCTGCTGGTGCTGGCCCTGCCCCTGTACGGCCTGAGCGGCCAGCTGCTGGAGCCGCTGCGCCGCTTGCTGCGCGCGCTGGAGGGTGCGGTGCTCAGCTACCGCGATGGCGACTTCAGCATGTCCATCGCAGCCGGCCCCAGCGGCCCGCTGCGCCAGGCCGAGCTGGCCGCCTTGCTGCGCGCCCACCAAGAGCTGGGCCTGGCCCTGCGCGAGCAGCGCCAGCAGCTGGCCCGTCGCGAGCTGCTGCTGGACACGGTGGTACAGAACACGCCCCTGGCCTTGCTGCTGCTGCAGGAACCCGGCGGTGAAATCAGTTATGCCAATATTGCCGCGCGCCAATTGCTGGCCCGGGGGCGCAGCCTGGCGGGCCTGAGCCTGGCCAGCCTGCTGGATGACAGCCCCGAGACCTTGCGCCTGGCCCTGGCCAGCGGCCAGGACCAGGTCTTCGGCATGAGCGAAAACGGACAGGAGGAACTCTTCCACCTCTCGCAACGCAGCCTGCAGCTGCAAGGCCAGCCGCACCGCCTGCTGCTGCTGCGGCGCATGACCCGCGAGCTCTCGCGCCAGGAGGTGGCCAGCTGGAAGCGGGTGATCCGCGTCATCAGCCATGAGCTGAACAACTCGCTGGCCCCCATCTCCTCGCTCTCGCACAGCGGCGCCGAGCTGGCGCGGCGCGCCCAGACCGAGCGCCTGGAGGCAGTGTTCGCCAGCATCGGCGAGCGCTCGCGCCAGCTGCACCGTTTTCTGGCGGCCTATGCCGAGTTCGCCAAGCTGCCCTCGCCGCACTGGCAGAGCGTGGATTGGCCGGCCTTCCTGGCCGGCCTGCTGGCCCAGCACCCCTACCGGCTGGAGGGCGCCGAGCCCACCCGCCCGGCCCGCTTCGACCCGGGCCAGCTGGCTCAGGCCTTGATCAACTTGCTCAAGAACGCCCAGGAAGCCGGCGGCCCGCCCGAGGCGGTCAGCCTGGCCGTGGAGTGGCAGGCGCGCGAGCTGTGCTTTGTCGTGCGCGACCGCGGCTGCGGCATGAGCGAGGCGGTGCTGGCCCAGGCCTTGCTGCCCTTTTACTCGACCAAGCGCAGCGGCGGCCAGCATGGCGGCAGCGGCCTGGGCCTGGCCCTGGCACGCGAGATTGCCGAGGCCCATGGCGGTCGCATTGGCCTGAGCAACCGCGAAGGCGGCGGCCTGGAGGTGCGGTTCTGCCTGCCTCAGTGAAGGCCTAGACTTTAGTTACCCCGCCCTCACTGCGAGAAGATGCGCCCATGGACTTCGCACAGATGCAAGAGACCTGGCTGGCCATGGCGGCGGATCGCCGGGCGCTGTGGTGGCAAGGCGCGGCCGGCTTCGCCCTGGCGGCCCTGCTGCCCCTGCTGCTGGAACTGCTGTACTTCCGCCGCCAGGCCAAGGCGGGCAGCTGGCTGAAGCTGCGCCTGCTGTCCCTGCTGATGGCGCCGCTGTGCTTCGCTGTGGTCTGGCTTCCCGCGCGGGCGGTCTCCGGGCCCATGGCCCTGGGGGTGTTCTACCTGCTCTTGCTGACCGTGGGCCCGGGCTTGTGGTTTGGCAGCCATGCCTGGCTGGGGCGGCGCCTGCGGCCGCCGATGAGCTGGCTGGAATCACTGGTGATGGCCGTGCTCGGCCTGGTGCTGCTGTTCGGCCTGCCCCTGATGGCCGCCCAGATGGCGGAGATGGAGATGGCCAAGGAAGCGCGCCAGCTCAGTGCCAGCCCCCGGCAAGCGCCCGACGAATCGTTGCTGCCCCACCGCGTGCTGCCGCCCAAGCTCTACCGCATGCCGGGGGTCGGCCTGGTCTGGACCCAAAGCCTGATCGCGCCCGAGGGCCTGCGCCTGCTGAGCATCGACCAACGTGTGGCCGGGCCCTGGTACCCCAGCGCCGGCGTCAGCCATCCGCAGTTCTGCATGCAGGGTGGCGATCTGCATCTGATGTGGTCGTCGCAAGAGCCGACACCCCAGCTTCGCTTGCACTGGCGTGACGCTTACGGACAGAACCACAAGGCGTCACACTTCCCGGCGACCAGGCCCACGGCTGAGGGCAGCGAGGCCGAGGAGTTTCGGATCGGCTTCCGTCCCCGCGGCCTGGATCCCAGCGCCCCGATCCCGCGCAGCCGTGTGTATCTGAGCGTGATCCTCGAAGCGGGGCTGGAGCCCTATATGCGCGCGCTCAGCCAAAACGACCCCGAGGACCCACAGGACAGCGATTGCATCCTGCCCGGCTACCAGCGCCCGAAGATCGGGCATGAGGGTGACATCGTCCAGGTCGGCCTGACGTTCCAGGCACCGAGCGGCCAGCCATGGCCGCGCGCGGACTTTCGGCGCTGACGCGCGCAGCTCGGCTCCAGAACGCGGCTGAGCGACAATCGCCGCCCCATGCGCATCGAAGACATCCGCCAGCGCTTGCGCGCCCTGGGCGCCAAGCCGCCCCACGAACTCCGCCTCCTGCGCGACTGGGTGCGGGCACGCCCGCACGAGCGCAGCCGACGCAAGCCCGAGAACTTTCTGCCCCTGGCCCTGCGCGAAGGCCTGGAGGCACTGGATGCCGAGTTGCAGGGCCTGACCCGGCTCGTTTCCAACCACCCTGGCGAGGACGGCTCGGCCCGCCTGCTGCTGGCCCTGCGCGACGGCATGACAGTGGAAAGCGTGCTGCTGCCACGCGAGGGCTTGTGCGTGTCCAGCCAGGTCGGCTGTGCGGTCGGCTGCCAGTTCTGCATGACCGGGCGCGAGGGCCTGATCCGCCAAGTCACCAGCGCCGAAATCATTGCGCAAGTGGCCCTGGCACGCAGCCTGCGGCCGGTCAAGAAGGTCGTGTTCATGGGCATGGGCGAACCGGCCCACAACCTGGAGCATGTGCTGGAGGCGATCGAATTGCTGGGCCTGGAAGGCAATATCGGCCACAAGAACCTGGTGTTCTCGACCGTGGGCGACCCGCGCGTGTTCGAGCGCCTGCCCCTGGGCCCGGTCAAGCCGGCTCTGGCCTTGTCCCTGCACACCAGCCGCGCTGACTTGCGCGAACGCCTGCTGCCGCGCGCGCCGCAGCTGACACCGGAGGAGCTGGTCGCGCTGGGCGAAGACTACGCGCGCAAGACCGGCTATCCCATCCAGTACCAGTGGACCTTGCTGGACGGCATCAATGACACGGCCGAGGAGCTGGACGGCATCGTGCGGCTGCTCAAGGGCAAGTACGCCATCCTGAACATGATTCCCTACAACAGCGTGCCCGAGCTGCCCTTCACCCGGCCCAGCTGGGACAAGGCCGAGGGCATCGCCCGCGCCCTGCACCAGCGCGGTGTGCTGACCAAGCTGCGCGATTCGGCCGGCCAGGATGTGGACGGCGGCTGCGGCCAGTTGCGCGCCCGGGCGCTGGCCAGCGATGGCAGCGCCAGCGACGCGGTGATCCGCGTGCAGCGGCGCAGCGCCGGGGCGCACTGAGCCGCAAGCGCCGGCCCGGCCCCAAGCCTCAGTCCTCAGGCCTCAGGTCTGCAGCTTGAACACCGCCATGGCCTGGACCAGCTCATTGGCCTGACCTTCCAGGCTCTCGGCTGCAGCGGCCGACTGTTCGACCAAGGCTGCGTTCTGCTGAGTGGTCTTGTCCATCTGGGTGATGGCCTCGTTGACCTGGGCCACACCGCGGCTTTGCTCCTGGCTGGCGGCGCTGATCTCGCCGACGATGTCGGCCACGCGCTTGATGGCGCTGACGATCTCGCCCATGGTTTGACCGGCCTGATCGACCAGATCGCTGCCCTGCTCGACCTGCTCGACACTGGCGCTGATCAGGGTCTTGATCTCCTTGGCCGCACCGGCGCTGCGTTGCGCCAGAGCGCGCACCTCGCTGGCCACCACGGCAAATCCGCGGCCTTGTTCGCCGGCCCGCGCAGCTTCCACGGCCGCGTTCAGAGCCAGGATATTGGTCTGGAAGGCGATGCCGTCAATGACGGCGATGATGTCCGAGATCTTGCGCGAGGACTCGTTGATGTCCTTCATGGTGCTGACCACCTGGCCGACGACATCGCCGCCTTGTTCGGCCACCATGGAGGCGTTGATGGACAGCTGCTTGGCCTGCTGCGCACTGTCGGCGTTGTGGCGCACGGTGTGGCTGAGCACATCCATGGTCGCCGCCGTCTGCTGCAATGCGGAGGCCTGCTCCTCGGTGCGAGAAGACAGGTCCAGATTGCCCTGCGCGATCTCGCTGCTGGCCCCCGAGACCCGCTCGGCATTGCCGCGCACGCCGCCAACCAATTGTGTCAAGGCCAGGCGCATCTCATCGAGTGCAGCCAACAAGGGCGAAAACTCATCCAGCTCGCGGTCAAGCTCGGGGTGTGCCAAATCGCCATCACGCACGCGCTCGGTCAACTGCTGGGCCTGTTGAACACGCCGTTTGAGCAAGCGAGCCACATGGATCGAAAACACCAGCAAGATCACCAAAGACAAGGTCGCCAGCCCGACCACCAACCGCCAGGTGATCCGCGTTTCATCCTGCATGCCCTCGATGTCATGGTGAAGTGCGCTCTGCTGCTGCAAGACTGTATCGGCCAGAAGGGCAAGGACCTCGTTGCGGGCAGGAATGGTTCGATCCACCAAAAAGGCAAAGGCTTCGTCCTTCTGGCCTGCTTTGATGAGATCGAGATTGGCCATCCCTGCAAGCCAGAAACGGGAAAGTGGCTCTGCGAGCTTGTCAAACCCCGCACTACCACCCGAGGTAGACAGATCGCCCTCATAGGCCCTGAGCAGCTTGTCGATCTCCTGGCGCTTGGCGCTGATGTCATCGAGGGCCCCCTGCATTTCGGCCGGGCTGCGCGCCAGCATGGCATGGCGCAGCTGCAACGAAACACGGGTGATGTTGAGTTCCACAGCAGCTATTCGGGTCAGCTGGGGGACCCGCATGCTCTGCGTGATCTCGGCCGTCTGATCCACACGAGCCAACTTGAAGTAGGCGACCAAGGCCACCCCCCCGAGCGACAGGCACAAAAACACAGCCAGGGCATAGAGCCGAGCGGCAATTCCAAACCGTGCCTTGTTATTCACCATTGGATCACCTCAAGAGCCAGCAAACACATGGGAGGAAAGTCTCAGACCTGGCCCACCATGCGGCAAGTGCATATTTATCATTTTTACCATTTAAGTGCAACACGGCGACCTGCAGCTCGTCGCCGCAAAGCCGCCGCTGCAAGGCCCCGATGCGCTCATATCCACAAACCGCGCTGCGCACCGCAACCGTCACGCGCCGATCGATCCCCCTCAACGAAGCCGCGTCACGAGCAAGCATTGCCGCGGTCTGCGCGACAGGAGCGCATGCGCAACGCGCCGGGCAGCCCAGGCCCAACCCCGCGCCCATCCGGGCGACATGTGCACACCGACGGGACTCGAGTTCGCCCTGAATCAAGGCCCGGCACCGTCTGACATCGGGCTCTGAGCAGCGCAGCCGGCCCCGCTTCCCTACAATCCGCGCAGCCCCGCTTCGGGGCTGTTTCCATTTGTGCGCCCGCCATGCCCTCGTCCCTGCAGTTCCCCCTGATCCAGCCCGGAAAAAAGTTCAGCCTGCCCCGACCCACGGGCTCGGCCGATGCGCTGCTGCTGGCACGCTTTGCGCAGCAACAGCTGGGCGCTGGCCGGCTGACGGCCATCATCACCGCCGAGCCGGGCGACACCCAGCGCCTGGAGGATGAGCTCAAATTCTTCGCGCCCGAGCTGCGCGTGGGCGTCTTCCCCGATTGGGAAACCCTACCCTACGACACCTTCTCGCCCCACCAGGACCTGATCTCCGAGCGCCTGGCCACGCTCTGGCAGCTGCTGCAAAGCCGCGGCATGCCGGCGGCCGAGAGGGAGCTGGACGTGGTGCTGCTGCCGGCCACCACAGCCCTGACCCGCCTGGCCCCGCCCAGCTTCCTGGCCGCCACCACCTTCAACTTTGCGCAGAAGCAGCGCCTGGACGAGGCCAGCCTCAAATCCCAGCTGACCCTGGCCGGCTACAACCATGTGGCGCAAGTCGTGTCGCCGGGCGAGTACGCGGTGCGCGGGGGACTGATCGACCTCTTCCCCATGGGCTCGCTGGTGCCCTACCGGGTCGACCTGTTCGGTGACGAGGTCGATTCCATCCGCACTTTCGACCCCGACAGCCAGCGCAGCCTCTACCCGGTGCCGGCGGTGCGCCTGCTGCCGGGCCGCGAGTTCCCCATGGACGAAGCCGCGCGCCAGACTTTCCGCTCGCGCTGGCGCGAAAAGATGGAGGGCGACCCGAGCCGCTCGCGCATCTACAAGGACATGGGCCAGGGCATCGCCACCGGCGGCATCGAGTACTACCTGCCCCTGTTCTTCGAGCAGACCGCCAGCATCTTCGAGTTCCTGGGCGAGCATTGCGCGCTGGCCCTGCACGGCGAGATCGACGAGGCCCTGGGCCGCTTCTGGACCGACACCCGCGAGCGCCACCGCTTTCTGCAGCACGACCCGGAGCGGCCCATCCTGCCGCCCGAGGAGATCTACTTCAAGAGCGAGGAGTTCTTCAGCCTGACCCACGCGCACCCGGTGCTGGCCGTGCGTGGCAAGGAGGCGGTGGACTATGCCCGCCCCCTGCCCGATGTGTCCGTCGAGCGCGGCGCGCAAGAGCCCCTGGCCCGCCTGGCCGCCCATCTGCTGAGCACGCCGCACCGCGTGCTGCTGCTGGCCGAAAGCGAAGGCCGGCGCGAGAGCCTGCTGGAGCTGCTGCGCGACAACAGAATAGATCCCCCCTCGGTCAGCAGCCTGGCTGATTTCGAGACCAGCCCGGAGAAGTTCGCCATCACGGCGGCGCCGCTCGCGGCCGGCTTTTTCTGGAACGACCCCGAGGGCGGTCATCAGATTCAGATCTTCACCGAGACGGAGCTGTTCGCCACCACGCCGACCACACGGCGCCGGCGCAAGCAGGAGCAGGTCTCGGACGTCAACGCCCTGATCAAGGACCTGTCCGAGCTCAAGGTCGGCGACCCGGTGGTGCACAACAACCACGGCATCGGCCGCTACCAGGGCCTGATCAATATCGACATCGGCGACGGCGCCAGCGAGTTCCTGCATCTGGAGTACGCCGACAAGGCCACGCTCTACGTGCCGGTGGCCCAGCTGCACCTGATCAGCCGCTACACCGGCGTCTCAGCGGACGAAGCGCCGCTGCACCGCCTGGGCTCGGGCCAGTGGGAAAAAGCCAAGCGCAAGGCCGCCGAGCAGGTGCGCGACACCGCTGCCGAGCTGCTCAACCTCTACGCCCGCCGCGCCGCCCGCGAGGGCCATGCCTTCCGCTACTCGGGCCATGACTACGAGGCCTTCGCCGCCAGCTTCGGCTTCGAAGAAACGCCTGACCAGCGCGCCGCCATCCATGCGGTGATCCAGGACATGATCAGCCCCAAGCCCATGGACCGCCTGGTCTGCGGCGATGTGGGCTTTGGCAAGACCGAGGTGGCGCTGCGCGCGGCCTTCGTCGCCGTCATGGGCGGCAAGCAGGTCGCCATCCTCGCACCCACCACCTTGCTGGCCGAGCAGCATTACCAGAACATTGCCGACCGCTTCGGTCGCTGGCCGGTCAAGGTGGCGGAGATGAGCCGCTTCCGCTCCAGCAAGGAGATCAAGGCCGCGCTCGAGGGCCTGGCCGACGGCACCATCGACATCGTGGTCGGCACCCACAAGCTGCTGTCCAGCGAATGCAAGTTCGCGCGTCTGGGCCTGCTGGTGATCGACGAGGAACACCGCTTCGGCGTGCGCCACAAGGAGGCGATGAAGGCCATGCGGGCCGAGGTCGATGTGCTGACGCTGACCGCCACGCCGATCCCGCGGACCCTGGGCATGGCGCTGGAAGGCCTGCGCGATTTGAGCGTCATTGCCACCGCGCCGCAGCGCCGCCTGGCGATCAAGACCTTTGTGCGCAGCGAAACCAGTGGCACCATCCGCGAGGCCATGCTGCGCGAGTTGAAGCGCGGCGGCCAGGTCTACTTCCTGCACAACGAGGTCGAGACCATCGAGAACCGGCGTCAGAAGCTTGAAGAGCTGGTGCCCGAGGCCCGCATCATCATCGCCCACGGCCAGATGCCCGAGCGCGAGCTGGAGCGGGTGATGCGCGAGTTCGTGGGCGGCAAACACAATGTGCTGCTGTGCTCGACCATCATCGAGACCGGCATCGATGTGCCCAGCGCCAACACCATCATCATCAGCCGCGCCGACAAGTTCGGCCTGGCCCAGCTGCACCAGCTGCGCGGCCGCGTCGGCCGCTCGCACCACCAAGCCTATGCCTATCTGATGGTGCCCGATCTGGAAGGCCTGACCAAGCAGGCCGCCCAGCGCCTGGACGCCATCCAGGGCATGGAAGAGCTGGGCTCGGGCTTCTACCTGGCCATGCACGACCTGGAGATCCGCGGCGCCGGCGAGATGCTGGGCGAGCACCAGAGCGGCAATATGATGGAGATCGGGTTCCAGCTCTACAACGAGATGCTGGCCGAAGCGGTGCGCTCGCTCAAGGCCGGCAAGGAGCCCGATCTGCTCTCGCCCCTGGGCGCCACCACCGAGATCAATCTGCACGCCCCGGCTCTGCTGCCCGATGCCTACTGCGGCGATGTGCACCAGCGCCTCTCGCTCTACAAGCGCCTGGCCACGGCCGAGAAGAGCGAGCAGATCGACAAGCTGCTGGAAGAGGTGACCGACCGCTTCGGCAAGCTGCCCGCGCAAGGCCAGACCCTGTTCGACACCCACCGCCTGCGCGTGCTGGCCAAGCCCTACGGCGTGCTCAAGATCGACGCGGCCCCCTCGGTGATGAACATCAACTTCCGCCCCAACCCGCCGATCGACGCCATGCGCGTGATCGAACTGGTGCAGAAGAACAAGAGCATCAAGCTGGTCGGCAACGACAAGCTGCGCATCGACAAGGCGCTGAGCGACCCCAAGGACCGCGCGCAAGCCATCCGCGAAGTGCTGCGCCTTTTGGGTCAACCCGTTCGAAGCGACTAACGATGAATCAGTTTTTCGGTGACTACAAGTTGGCTGCTTTTGCCATGGACTCCACATTGCTCGTCAACGATATGTTGATTGAGCTGGCGGAGTTTTCAGGGCATCGATCAGTCGCTGAAGCCATGACCGAAGAGGGCCTGGCTGGCGACCCCAGCTTATTTAAAAGCAACCTGCTCAATCGTGTTACCTTGCTAGCGGGGTTGCCGATGTCTGCAGTGCTGGAAGTCGCTCGGGAGCGTATGCAAATTCGGCCAGGCGTGCGAGAAACGTTTGAGCGGTATCGGTCTGCAGGCTTGAAGACTGCCATCATTACCAGTGGCTTCGGAATGTTTGCCCGTGACTTGGCAGCGGACCTGAAGGTCGACTTCGTTCGCGCGAATGAGCTCCGCGTAGTTGATGGTCGACTGACCGGTGAACTTGCACCCCAACCTTGGGGTCAAGTTTGCGATGGGGGAGTAAAAGTCCGCATGCTAAGAGCATGCATGGAAGTAGTGGGCTGCAGCCCTTTACAAACCATCGTTGTTGGGCGCGGCGCAAATGACTTGGAAATGCTCGCCTCAGTTGGCTTACCTGTCGCGTTCAATGCGCCCAAGTCCGTGGAACAAACCTTTCGGGCTGTACGCGGAGAGTCCTTTGACAGCATCGCTTCAATTGTTCCGACGTACGACGAGTGGATTAACAGCTATCGATAGGCTAGCAAGCACCGGCCATGTCAACGAACCCCAAATCGTCCAACACACCATTGACCAAGGTTTTGATTTCGTGAACTCATCAGAAATTGGCGGTCTCGTCCAGCACAACGGCAGTGCGCTCCCGCCTCTATCGCACTTCCGCCTCGCCGCCTTCGACATGGACTCGACCCTGATCAATATCGAGTGCATCGACGAGATCGCCGCCGCCGCGGGCAAGAAAGAGGAAGTGGCCGCCATCACCGAAGCCGCCATGCGCGGCGAGATCACGGATTTCAAGGACAGCCTGCGCCGCCGCCTGGCGCTCTTGCAAGGCGTGCCGGTGAGCGCGCTGGAGCAGGTGCTGCGTGAACGCCTGCAGTTCAACCCCGGCGCGCGCGAGCTGTGCGCGGCGCTCAAGGCTGCGGGCTTGAAGCTGCTGCTGGTCTCGGGTGGCTTCACCTTCTTTACGCGGCATGTCGCCGCCGAGCTGGGCATGGACTGGGTGCGCAGCAATGAGCTGGAGATCGTGGACGGCCAACTGACCGGCGCGCTCGTGATGCAGCCCTGGGGCGAGATCTGCGACGGCGAAGAAAAGCGCCGCATGCTGGAGCAATGCGCGGCCGAGATCGGCGCCCTGCCCGCCCAGTGCATCGCCGTGGGCGACGGCGCCAACGACCTGCCCATGATGGGCGCGGCCGGCCTGTCGGTTGCGTTTCATGCCAAGCCGCGGGTGCGCGAGCAGGCCATGGTGGCCATCAACGCGGGCGGGCTGGATCGCCTGCTCGAGGTCTTGCGCTGACCCCCGACATCGCTGCCCCATCTTGAAAATCTGGACCTACCACTACCCGGTCGACCTCGACGGCCAGCGCTACGCGCTGCGCTTCGAGGCCGGCTTGCGCGGCTCGCGCCTGCTGCTCACCCACGAGGGAAAAACGCTGGAAGACCGGCAGGACTTCGGCCGCGAACCCTATCGCCTGCATCGGCTGCAACTGGACACGGCACAAGGCCCCTTGGTCTTCGAGCTGGGCCCGCGCACGGTGCTCAGCTACGGCGTCAAGGTGTCGCGCCAAGGCCAGGTGCTCTACCGCTCCCACCCCGACCCCTTCGCCTACCTGGCCCGGGTGCAAGCCATGATGGCCAAGCGCCAGCGGGAGGCCTCGGCGCCGGGCGCACCCGATTTCTCTCGCCTCAAGGGCCAGGCGCCCGCGATCGCTGTGGACATTGCGCTCGGCCTGCTTTTCTTCGTGATGGGCAAGCTCGGTGATCTGCGCACGGCCGCCCTGGTAACGGCCGCGGCGGGCCTGGCCTTGCTGCCGCTGCAATGGGCCATCAACCGCTTCGCGCCGCCCGCGCGGCGGGTCGATCTGCTCGGTGGCATGGCCTTGTTCGGCGTGGTGGTGATGCTGCTGTCGGCCGGCTTCTCCTGGTACTTCGAGTCGGAGTTCCTGGTGCAACTCAAGGCCAGCGTGATCGGCGGCCTGGTGGCCTGCGCCTTCGGCGTTGACGCGCTGGCTGGCGGCCGCTGGCTGGGCAAGCGAGTGATGACGTATCTGGTCTACAGCGACATCGACGCGCGCCGGCTCTCGGCCGGCATGTGCGCCATGGGCCTGGCCCTGGCCGGCGTCAATGCGGCCGTGGCCAGCCTGATGTCCAAAGACGCCTGGCTTTGGTACACGCTCTGGGGCGATCTGCTGCTGGTCTTCGTGCTGTCCAATCTGGCCATCCACTGGGCGCGACGCAAGCCCGGCCCGCGACCGGCCTGAATCGAGCCCTTCTCATTGCCCTCGCTCCCGAGCCCTCGCCATGCGCCACACCGTTGAACTCCGCCACGCCAGCCGCCTGCTCAACACCGGCCCCACCGTGCTGGTCAGCAGCCGCCACGGCGCGCAGCAGGATGTGATGGCCGCGGCCTGGAACATGCCGCTGGATTTCGAGCCGCCCAAGATCGCCGTGGTGATCGACAAGAACACCTTCACCCGCGGCCTGATCGAGGCCAGCGGTGAGTTCGTGATCGCCGTACCCTGCGTGGCGCAGGCGGCCATGGTCACCGGCGTGGGCCACTGCAGCGGCCGCGATGTCGACAAGTTCGAACGCTTCGGCCTGCGAACCCAGCCGGGTTCTCAGGTGGCGGCGCCGCTGATCGAGGGCTGCCTTGCCTGGCTGGAATGCCGGCGCATCCCCGATCCCGCGCAGGAGCAGCGTTATGACCTGTTCCTGGCCGAGGTGGTGGCCGCCTGGGCCGAGAACTGGGCATTCACGGACGGCCACTGGGTCGAGCCGAGCGATGCGAGCCGGCGCTGCCTGCACCACCTCGGCGGCGGCCGTTATTTCAGCAGCTCGGGCCTGATCGACACCCAAGCCGACACCCAAGCCGACTCCTGAGCCGCTATCAAGCGGCGTGCAGGGCCTGCTCGCTGATCACCACCCCGTCGGAATCGGCATACAACCACTCACCGGGCCGCACCGGCAGGCCATGCAGATGCAGGACCAGATCGCTCTGACCCTGAGCTTTGCGGTCGGTGGGCATGGGCACATGGCCGAGCGCCAGAATGCCCAGCGGCGTGGCCGCCAGCTCGGCCAGATCGCGCACGCAGCCATGAATCAGCAGGCCGGCCCAGCCATTGGCGGCGGCGGCCGCTGCCAGATTGCCACCCAACAAAGCGCGGCGCAGCGAGCCCGCGCCGTCCACCACCAGCACCTGGCCCTGGCCCGGGCTTTCCACCGCTTCCTTGACCCGGCTGTTGTCCTCGAAACACTTCACCGTGCGAACAGGCCCGGCAAAGCGGCCCAGGGCCCCATAGCTGCGGTACACGCCCGGCAGCACACGCAGGCGGCCAGACTCGTCGGACTTGAAGCGGTCGCAAAAATCGCAGGTCGAGAATTCCATATCGGGACACCTCCTCCGAGTCGGTTCGCCACAGGGCCAAGAACAAACTCAGGCCGGCGGCAAGACCTTGATGCGCGCATCCTGGTACTGCACCACCTGGCCGGCGCGGATCTTGGCGGTCTTGCGCAATTCCTCGCGCCCGTCCACCTGCACATGGCCCTCGCTGATGACGGCCCGGGCACGCCCGCCGCTCTCCACCAGACCGTTGGCCTTCAGCAGCTTGTCCAGCTCGATGAACTCGCCGCGCAATTCGAAATCGATGTGTTGCATGGCGGCATTGTCCCAGAGTGGCATGCGCTGCCTGTCGGGCCCAGCCGCTCACCCTCTAAACTCCGCCACGCCCACCCTTCCGGCGCTCGGCCTGCAGTTCAGAGGCCCGGGCCTTCAGATCCAAAGATCCAGCCCACGGCAGTTTCGCCGCTGAACCATGATTCGACACTTTCGCCAGGCCTTGGCCGGCATCCCCTTCGCCACGGATGTCACCCATGCTCACGGGCTGCAGGCCCCCAGGTCCGGCCTGCTGCTCGGCCTGAGCCTGGCCCTGAGCCTGTTGGCTCCATCGTCCGCCTTAGCCGGCGAACGCAGCGAAACGGCCATTGCCCTGCAGCTCTGGACCGTCACCCAGGCCGTGGCCGAGGTGCGAGCCCTCCACGCCCGACCCGGCACCGGTGCGGAGGCTGCGATCTGCCTCAAAGCCCTGGACCCGGACAACTTCCGGGCTTTCGCCGGCGAGCTGGCATCGCAGGCCTACAAGCCCGAGGAATTGCGCGGCCTGGACCGCTTTCTTGGCACGACCTTGGGCCAGAGGGCGCTGCAGCTGCAACTGGCCGAACTGCGACAAACCATGAGCCCACCCCGGCCAGGCCAGGCGGCAGTACCCGCACCCGTCATCGCTTTCACGCAAGCCGAACAGCGCGCGCTGAGCGCCTGGCCGCGCGAGCTGGTCTTGCTCAGGCACGGCCTCAATCGCCAGAAGAGCGTGCAGACCCAGCTTCAAGAGCATGTGCTCACCCGCATCCAGGCCTGCAATGCAGCGGCTCAGGCCAGCGCCCGCGATGCAGAGGCCATGCAGACGCTGCGCCAGACCCACGCGCAAAGCCACCCGAACCTGCTGAACGCCTTCCAGTGCCTGGCCCGCCAGCATCCCGAGCCTGATGCGCAGCAGGCCGTGCAGGCCGCGCGTCAGGCCTATCTGGACCTGCATCAGCAGATCGAGCAAGTCAGCCAGGCGCGCCTGCTCAAGCCGGGCTTGGAAGCGCTGAGCCAGGCCTACGCGCAGATCCCGCGGGGCGCCCTGAGCAGCAGCGATACGGCCCCTTGTGAGAACCTGGGCCTTCAGATCGAAGCCTTGCGGCAAGACATTGAGCGGCCCTCCGACTCGCCAGCCCGCTAACGCTCGCCGGCGCCGCGGTCCTCCTCAGTCCCTCGCCGCCGCATGACTCGGTGGCAATCCGCTCCAGCGCGGCCGCTGCCCGCGCCTGCGCCAGTCGCGATAGATGCCGCGCAGCCAGATGTGCAGGACACCCAGGCCGAAGAGGACGCCCATCAGAAAAACCAGGTAGGAATGGGGCTCGGAATCCAGCAGGCGGCCACTGCCATCCTGCAGTTGCCAGAGTCGAATCACATCGCCCGGCTGGCTCCAAGACGGGAAGCGACCTCGCGCGACGGTGTAAACCCGCTCCTGCTCCCCGCCCTGCTCCAGGCCTTCGGCATCGCGAGGCCGCAAGCGCAGCTGCACATAGGCCTTGCGCCCGCTGCCATGCTCTTCGCGCGCCAGCACCCGCATGTCCAAGGCCTGGGCCTGGCTGCGAAAGCGCTCGTTCTCGCGCAACTCCCAGCAACCCACCAGGATCAGCAAGCCGGGAACGATCATGAGGATCAAGAGCGCGCGCAAGGCGCACCACCAGGTCAGCGCCTCGTCCTCGCGGCGCCCGCCACGCGCATGGCCATCGGGCAGCCAGCGGCGACCGCGGCGCCAGGGCGCCTTGGCATCCCGGCCCTCGCCGCCACAGGCCCAGAAGCCCTGCAAACGCCGCAGCAGCTCGGCCCGGCTGAGGTCATCTCGCTCGGTGCGCAGCAGGCGCTGCTCGGCATCCTCAGCCTCATCATCCAGCAGCTCCAGCTGAAAGCCCGTCGCGGTGCAGCCGGCCGCCTGCAGGCAGCGTCCCGCGGGCGCTTCCAGCACGACAAAACTGCCGGGTTCGCGGGCGCTCCAACTGTCCAGCGCCTGCGCCAGCTCGGCCGCGCTGTGCACCTGACGCCGGCCACCGGGCTCCAGCGTCAGCCACATCGGCGTGCTCAAGATTTCGAGGCGGCCAGGCGCTGCTCGGCGGCGATGCGAATGGCACTCAAGCTGCTGCGGCTGGTGGAGACATCGCTGGACAGGCGCAGATGGATCAGGGTCGGCTGCTCGGGCGCCGCCATCGCGGCCTGCAGGGCGGGCTCGAAGTCCTCGGTGCGCTCCACCCGCGCCGAACGCCAGCCATAGGCCAGGGCCAGGGCGGCGAAATCGGGGTTGTAAAGATCGCTGCCCGAGACCCGGCCCGGGTACTCGCGCTCCTGGTGCATGCGGATGGTGCCGTAAGTGCCGTTGTCGACCACCACGCAGATCAGCCGGCGGGCGCCATAGCCCGTGGCCGTGGCCAGCTCCTGGCCGTTCATCAGAAAGTCGCCATCACCGGCGATGTTGACGACCCAGCGGTCCTCGGGCGCCGGGCCGTCCCAAGCCCGAGGCTCCCCCTCGGGGGGCAGCCGATGCCCTGCATCGGCTTGGGGGCGTGGCGACTGTTGAAGCAAAGCCGCTGCCACCGCTGCCGGCAAGCCATAACCCATGGCGCCGCTGGTCGGCGCCAGCTGGCTGCGGCCATAACGCTGCAAACCGGTGTAGCGGTGGAAGCGGTGCAGCCAGCCGCTGTAATTGCCCGCGCCATTGGTGAAGACCGTGCCCTCGGGCAGGCGCCGGCCCAGGGTCTTGACGACCTCGGCCATGTCCAGCGGGCTGACGGCCTGCGGCAGCAGATTGCCTTGGTAATCGGCGTTCGCCTGCCGGGCCCAGGCACCCCAGGCCACCGACTCGGGCGCCTGCAGCGAGGCCAGGGCCTGGGCGGCGCAGCTCATGCTGGCGTTGATCATCTGATCCGCCGCATAGACGCGGCCCAGCTCTTCGGCGCCGGCATGGAGGTGCACCAAGGTCTGGGCCGGGCGCGGCGCCTGCAGCAAGGTGTAGCCGCCGGTGGTCATCTCGCCCAGGCGCGGGCCCAGGGCGATGACCAGATCGGCCTCACGGATGCGCTGAGCCAGCTTGGGGTTGATGGCGATGCCGACATCGCCGGCATAGAGCGGATGCGCGTTGTCAAACAAATCCTGGAAGCGGAAGGCGCAGCCGACCGGCAGCTGCCAGCCCTCCGCGAACGCCTGCAGTGCGGCGCAGCTCTCGGCCGTCCAGCCGCCGCCGCCGGCAATCACCAGCGGGCGTTGCGCGGCCAGCAGGCGATCGCGCAGCTCGGCCAGGGCGGCGGGGCTGGGGTAGCTCTGCGCCGCCTGCACGCGCGGCAGCACCGGCGCGGCCGTCATCTGGGTCAGCATGTCCTCGGGCAGCACCAGCACCACCGGGCCGGGGCGGCCCTGCAAGGCGGTGTGGAAGGCGCGGGCCACATACTCGGGCAGGCGGTCGGCGTCTTGCACCTCGCCCACCCACTTGGCAAAACCGAGGGTGCCGGGGCCGAACATCTGGCGGTAGTCCAGCTCCTGGAAGGCCTCGCGGTCGCGCTGGTCGCTGGCGACCTGGCCGATGAAGAGAATCATCGGCGTGCTGTCCTGGAAGGCGGTGTGCAGGCCGATGCTGGCGTTCGTCGCACCGGGGCCGCGGGTGACAAAGCAGATGCCGGGGCGGCCGCTCAGCTTGCCCTGCGCCTCGGCCATGAAAGCGGCGCCGCCCTCCTGGCGGCAGGCGATGAAGCGGATGCCGTGCTCGCGGTGCTCATGGAAGCCGTCGAGCACGGCCAGGTAGGACTCGCCTGGCACACCGAAGACACAGGTTACGCCCTGCGCAATCAACGCTTCGACGAGTGCGTGGCCAGCAAGACGTGAGGTATGAGATTTTCTTGTCATCTTGGGACTTTAGTTGGCGTCTCGGCCTACCCTTGAATGATGGTTTACCCGTGCACGCAAGTAGTTCTGCGGCGTGAATCGGGCGGACACCCGCACTGACTGAAGGCTAGCTTCAAGAGGCATTGTCTACTGATGGCTGGCGTCGAACGACGCAGCGCCCTCTGGAGGAACGTACGACGCCAAGTGCGGCAACGACTTCAATTGCCGCCCGGCAACGACACGATAGGCAGGTGCGCCTAAGAAAGAGAACAGCTGCACATCGCAAACCACATACCAAACCCCACCAATCGAAATCGTAAAGACTCGCAGACGGTGAAGTTGCTCCGGCGGCGACTGTTTGCCTAAGGTCTCCTCCGCGCTTCCCACGTAGTGCGCATAGGCCTCCGTTCCAAGGATGACCCCTATCAACGCCGGCTCGAACGCATCGGCACCTGCGATGGCAACCGCTGCAGCGTGGCCAATCTTGGCGACCATCCCGGCCAAGGCCAGGTAATCAAACACCACCTCTTCAACGTGCTGCGAATGTTGTTGAATGGCCAGACGGCGCTTGTAGTCTTGCTGGAAGTTGATCGTCACCACGCGAGCATGAGTCTCTTGACTCGGTGCCCTGCCTTGCAGAAGGGTCGCTTCCTCGAGCATCAGCGTCTTGAATCGATAAGGGTGATTGACGATCGGCACTAGGAACCTCTGCTCGCCCTTCGGCGTCACCGCGATGTATGGCAGCTCGGTAGGTCGCTCCTTCTTTTTCCGACTCGACAGATTCAGGTGAGCACGCAGGTCTGAAAAAAAGCCCCTCGCGCATTGGCGCTCCACGGCCGAAGTAACCGTACTGCAGGCTTCGCAACTTGCCTGCTGGATCACCAAGTTTCCACCGAGAGCGTACGGAATGATGTGTTCTCTGGTCAGCGGGCCATCGTTTCGTCCGCAATAGATGCAACGACCAATACCAGGATAGGAGTTGCCCAAGGTCGCCATTCGTCATCCCCTCCGGACTAGCAGCACTTGCCTACTGTGTATTTGGCGTATCCCTTGGCACACCGAAGACGGTGTCCACACCCTGTGCGATCAGGGCTTCGACCAAGGCATGGCCGGCCAGACGGGGCGCGGTAGTTCCGGGCGCAGCGGCGGAAGAAGAGAGGCTGGGGCTGGAGCTCATGCGCCCCACTGTAAACGCGGCCCAGGCCCCCTCGCCTCTGGGCTTACCCGCCATTGCAGCGGCAAGCCGTCCAGCCTTTTTGTGTCAGATCAAGACCCGCGCCCGCGCCGCACCAGGCTGGCCGCCGACAGGGCCGACAACAAGGCCAGGGCGGCGCCCACAAACACCGCGCCCGGGTGGCCGCCGTCGAGCAGGGCACCGAAGACCGGCGCGGCCGCGGCAAAACCGATGTCCAGGCCCGAGTACACCGTGCCGTAGACCCGGCCCGTGGCGCCCGGCGGCGCGGCGCGCTTGATCAGCATGTCGCGCGAGGGGCCGGCCAGGCCGGTGCCGAAGCCGGCCAGCGCAACGATGAAGCCGGCCAGGGCCGGCACCACCCAGCCGCTGGCAGCCAGGATCAGCAGGGCCGCAGCGATGCTCAGGGCGATGGCGATATTGCGTTCCAGCGAGCTGCCCTTGGCCACCCAGAAGCCGCCGATCACCATGCCGACGGCGCCGCAGAACATATAGCCCGTCACCACGAAGGCCGTGGCCGCCAGCGGCAGGCCGTAGAGCGCGGACAAGGCTGGGCTGGCAAAGCTCTGGATGGCGCTCAAGGAGGCGGTGGTGAAGAGGAAGAAGGAGAAGCACAGCCAGACCGAGGGCAGGCGCAAAAAGGCCAGCGGATGCTCGGGCGCCGGGGCGGCTGCGCCGGCTTTTTCATGCGCCCAGCTGCCGTGGGCGTCGTCAATGGCCTCGCGCTTCCAGGCCAGCACGGCGATCACCGCCAGGCCCAGCAGGGCCGTGCCCAGATAGGCGTAGCGCCAGTTGCCGCTCCAGCTGCTCAGGGCCAGCGCGAACAGCGGCGCCAGGCCCCAACCGATATTGCCCGAGATGCCGTGCACCGAAAACGCATGGCCCAGGCGCGCCGGCGAGACCCGCTTGTTGAGGATGGTGAAGTCCACCGGATGAAAAGGCGAATTGCCCAGCCCCGCCAGCGCCGCCGCCAGCAGCAGCCCGCCAAAACCCTGGGCCAGGCCGGCCGCGGCCGAGGCCGCCACAAAGCAGGCCAGCGCGGCGAACAGGATGGGGCGGGCGCCGCGACGGTCCACCACAAAGCCGGCCAGGGCCTGGCCGATGCCCGAGATCACAAAAAAGGTGGTGACCAAGAGGCCCAGCTGCGAGTAGCTCAGGCCGAAGTCGCGGATGAAGACCGGGAACAGCGGCGGCAACAGCATGTGGAAGAAATGCGAGGTGCCATGGGCCAAGCCGATCAGGCTGATGGTGGCAATGTCACGGCGCTTTTGCTCGGCCGCGGCCTGCTCGGGGGCCAGGCCGGCGGCTGAACTTGAAGGGGTCAGGACTGCAGAAGAGGAATTCATGCCCTCAATGTAGGCGGCCCCTCCCCGGCCGGGTTACGATAGTTCGCCAAAGAGTATTGAATTTCCGCCATGAGACCATCCACCCCTGCTTTGCGAGCCGCAGGCCGCACCAGCCTGCCGCCGCTGGACCCGCAACGCTACGCCCCCAGCGCCGCGCGCCCGGTGCGGGCCAAGGCGCGGCAGATGGAAAGCTGGATGGACATCCACGCCCACCACCACGACTGGGGCCAGCTGGTGTTTTCCATCAGCGGCGTGGTGCGGGTGAACACGCCGGACGCCACCTTTTTGCTGCCGCCTGGGCGGGCGGTCTGGATCCCACCGCTGCGCGAGCATGCGGTCACCGCCGTCGAGCGCGCCGATCTGCGCACGCTCTACCTGCATGCCGCCCCACCCTCCAGCCGGCCCGAGGCCTGGGCCCAGGCCCGGGTGCTGGAGGTGACGCCGCTCTTGCGGGAGCTGGTGCTGCAGCTGGCGCGCGGCGGCGAGAGCCCGCCCGAGCTGGCGGCACAGGAGGCCCAACGCGAGCACTGGATCGCCAGCCTGGTGCTGGACGAGCTGGGCCGGGCCAAGCCTTTGCGCCTGGGCGTGGACCTGCCGCAAGACCCGCGCCTGCGCCGCCTCTGCGAAGCCATTCTGCAAGCGCCGCAACGCCACACCGCCCTGGCCGACTGGGCGGCCGAGGTGGGCGCCAGCGAGCGCACCGTCTCACGCCTGTTCCGCGAACAGCTGGGCAGCAGCTATGCCCGGTGGCGCCAGCAGGTGCTGCTGGCGCAAGCCCTGAGCCTGGCCGCCCGCAAGCGGCCCATGAGCCTGATCGCCGCCGAGCTGGGCTATGCCAGCGCCAGCGCCTTCAGCGCCATGGTCACCCGCACCGTGGGCATGCCGCCGAGCAAGTTCTTTGCCGAGGCCTGAGCAAAGCCCCCTCCGCACCGCGCCCTTCCCTTCACCCTGCGCAGCCGCTGTCCATCGGGCCTGCGCTACCATTTCCGCCCATGACACAGGTACTTTTCGACTACACCCGCCAGGACGCCCAGGGCGACAGCTGCACCGCCCACGCCTGGGCCAAAGTGCCCGCGCCCCTGAACCCCAGCCAAAGACAGGCACTCAAGGCCCGCGCCGCCGAGCTGCTGCGCCAGCACAACGCCGTGCTGGTGGCTCATTACTACGTCGATGGGGACCTGCAAGACCTGGCCCTGGAAACCGGCGGCATCGTCTCCGATTCGCTGGAGATGGCCCGTTTCGGCCGCGACCATGCGGCCCAAACCCTGGTGGTGGCCGGTGTTCGCTTCATGGGCGAAAGCGCCAAGATCCTGAGCCCAGAGAAGCGCGTGCTCATGCCCGATCTGGACGCCACCTGCTCGCTCGATCTGGGCTGCCCGGCCGATGAGTTCGCGGCCTTTTGCAACGCCCACCCGGACCGCCAGGTCGTGGTCTATGCCAACACCAGCGCCGCCGTGAAGGCCCGCGCCGACTGGATGGTGACCAGCTCCTGCGCGCTCGAGATCGTGGCCGATCTGCATGCCAAGGGCCAGAAAATCCTCTGGGCCCCGGATCGCCACCTGGGCCGCTACATCCAGGAGCAGACCGGCGCCGACATGCTGATGTGGAACGGCGCCTGCATCGTCCACGACGAGTTCAAGGGCCTGGAGCTGGACCTGCTGCTCGAGCAGCACCCGGGCGCCATGGTGCTGGTTCACCCCGAGTCGCCCAAGAGTGTGGTCGACAAGGCCGATGTGGTGGGCTCGACTTCGGCCCTGATCAAGGCCGTGGTCGAAGGCACGGCGCAGGAGTACATCGTCGCCACCGACAACGGCATCCTGCACCGCATGCGCCAGCTGGCGCCGGGCAAGACCCTGATCGAAGCCCCCACCGCCGGCAACAGCGCCACCTGCAAGAGCTGCGCGCACTGCCCCTGGATGGCCATGAACGGCTTGCAGAACCTGGTCGACTGCCTGGAGCAGGGCCTGGGCGAGATTCACATCGAAGAAGCGATCCGGGTCGAGGCCCTGGGTTGCATCGACCGCATGCTGGACTTCACCGCCGCGCTCAAGGTGCGCCAGGCGCAGGCCCAGGCGCCGGTTCCCGCTGCTGGCAGCCTGGTGCCCGGCATCGGCGCGGCCTGATTCGGCAGCGACGGCGGCACGCAAGCGGCCGGCCATTAGGGCCCGCCGCGCTTCCAGTTCGTTGGCAGATTGCCCGCTTGGCTTGAGGGCTGAGCTGCTGGACTGCTTTATACTCAAATGATAATAATTCTCATTTGAGTTTTCGTGAAGTCCTTGCTCCCCACCCCCTCGCTGTCTCTTCTCCTCCCCTTGCTGCTGGCCATCCCCGAATCCTTCGCTGCCAGCACCCCTGCCGAACTGGAGCTGCCGCCGGTCACCGTCTACGGCGTGCGCAGCATCAGCCCTGGCAAGACCAGCATCAGCAGCGCCGAGATCGAGCGCCAGCAGGCGCTGACGGTGCAGCAGCTGCTGGACAATCTGCCCGGCGTCGACCTGAACGGCAGCTTCCGCCCCGGTGGCCAGAGCCTCAATATCTGGGGCTTCGGCGATGTCGAGGACATCCGGGTGCAGCTGGACGGCGCCAACAAAGGCTTCGAGAAATACCGCCAGGGCTCCATCTTCATCGAGCCCGAGCTGATCAAGCGCATCACCGTCGATAAGGGCGCGCATTCGGTGCGCTTCGGCAACGGCGGCTTCGGCGGCACCGTGCAGATCGAGAGCAAGGATGCGGCCGACCTGCTGCAACCCGGCCAGCGCCTGGGCGGTCTGGCCAAGCTCGCCTGGCACAGCAATGACGGCCAGCGCCTGGGCTCGGCCAGCGTGTTCGCGCGGGCCGAGGACGAGGCGGCCCTGCCCTGGCAGTTTCTGCTCGCCGTCACCGCCCGCGACTCGGGCAACCAGCGGCGCGCTGACGGCAGCGAGTACGAGTTCTCCAACACCCATGCGCGCTCGGTCCTGGCCAAGCTGAGCCTGCCGATCGGCGAAGCCAAGCTGACCCTGTCCGCCATCGAGGGACGCAGCCAAGCCTGGTCACCCTTTGCAGCCAAGCGCGACGAGATGCCGGCGCCGACAGCGGCCGAGATCGCCAAATACGGCGAGCGCGAGGCCTGGCTGCGCAAGGTCCTGTGGCGCGATCAGCGCGACAGCAGCCAGACGCTGCAGTGGCAGTACGCCCCGGCGGCACAGCCGCTGCTGGACCTGCAGCTGCGCCTGACGCGCTCGTCCAGCGTGCAGGACGACCAACGGCCCGACAGCATCAGCAGCGATTTCGCCGCCAGCCTGGGCAAGCAAAGCCATGCCAGCTACCGCGACCAGCAGTTCGAGCTGAGCAACACCGCCCGCTTTGCCACCGGCGCGCTGGGGCATGAGCTGGCCGCCGGCCTGCAAGTGCAGCGCCACCAGCGCGACACCCTGATGCTGCTGCACACCCGCACGCAGGACGCCAGCTACAACTACGGCTGGCTGCAGCCCTACTACATGCCCAGCGGCCAGCAACGCAGCCTCGCCGGCTGGCTGGAGGATGAGATGCGCTGGGGCCGTTTCAGCCTGAAGCCCGGCCTGCGCTACGAGCAGGTGCGCACCGAAGGCCAGCCCAATCTGGCACCGCGCTACAACGATCCCAAGGCCGGCCATGACTACAGCGCCGCCTGGCACAGCGGCTGGTCCCAGCACCTGGCTGCCAGCTGGCGGGCCAGCGCTGCGGCGAGCTGGTTCGCCGATGCCGGCCGCAGCTGGCGGGCACCGGTGATCGACGAGATGTTCGAGGTCCAGTCGGCCGCGGCCAGCGCGCCGGCGACCAGCCGCGGCCTGCGCAAGGAGCGGGTCACCGCCCTGCGCGGCGGGCTGAAGTTCCAGCAGGCCGACTGGCTCAGCGATGGCGATGCTCTGGCCGCGACCTTCACCGCCTTCCGCAATCTGGTGCACGACAACATCCACAAACGCTTCGGCGTCATGGTGGAGCCCGGCAGCGTGCGGCCCGCGCAGCTGCCCTTCTACCGCAACCTGCCCGGCTACCGCAGCGAGGGCCTGGAAGTGGAGGCGCATTACGAGCAACGCCGCTACTTCATGACAGCCTCGCTGGCCTGGATGGACGGCGAGCACCGGGGCTCGATCCGCGACCCCTGGTCGGCCAAGAACCAGCCGTTGATCGACATCGGCGCGCCCAAGGCGGTGCTGGTGCTGGGCGCCAAATGGCCAGCGCACGGCCTGGCGCTGGGCTGGCAGGGCAAGTTCGTCGGCGCGCAGACCCAAGTGCCGGATGACGAAATCGTGCCCTACGCCCTGCCTGCGGCCAAGGGCTATGCCGTGCACGGCCTGTTCGCCCAATGGCAGGGCCGGGGCCGCTGGGCCGGCAGCCGGATGCAGCTGAGTGTCGACAACCTGTTCAACCGCAGCTACCAGCCCTATCTGGCGGAGGCGGTCTATGCGCCGGGCCGCAATCTGAAGCTGAGCTTCAGCCAGCAGATCTGAGCCACGGGCAAGGATGCGAAATAGCGGCCGGGCGCGGCTTTTTCTGCCACGCCCGGCGTGTAAAAACGTTTATCGTTGCAGGGATCAAGCCGCCCTGCCGGCGAAACGCGGAGACCCCTGCACCATGAGTCAAGATTTCAGCTCGCTTTACAACCACCACGAACGCGAGGTGACGGCCGCCGTGATGGCGCTGGCACACAAATACCCCAGCATCGAGGCCGACAGCGACCTGCTCTGCGACGTGGCCTGCGTGGCCCTGAACCGCCTGCCGCCTCGCTACATCCGCCACGCGGTGGATTTCCTCTTCTACCTGACCGAAAACGAGCGCCGCGAGATCGACGCCGCGATCGAAGAGGCGGTCGACTACGCCTTCAACTTCGTGCAAGCCCGCACCGCCCTGCGCCAGCAGGCCTGAGGGGCGCGGCCTCTCCGTTCAGGGCTTGCGAAAGCCGTGCCGCGCCAGCACCGCCTGGCCGGCCGGAGAGAGCAGGTGGTCGATGAATTTGCGCGCCTCGCTGGCCTTGCTGCTGCCGGCAATGGCCGCAACCGGATAGCGGATGGCCGTTTCGGTCGGCACCGTGAACAGCACCCGGACCTTGTCCTTCTGCGCTAAGGCATCGCTGGCGTAGACAAATCCGGCATCCACCTCGCCGCGCGCCACATAGTCCAGCGCCTGCCGAACATGGATGGCGTAAATGGCTTTGGGCTCCACCACGGCCCAGAGCTTGGCCGACTCCAAGGCCGCCTTGGCATAACGCCCTGCCGGCACGCCCTCAGGCTTGCCCAGCGCCACGCGCTTGACGGCGGGCCGGGCCAGATCGGCCAGGCTGCTCAACGCTGCCCCGCCCTCTGCGGGCGTCACCAGCACCAGCTCATTGCTGACGAAATTGAAGCGGCTTCCCGGGAGCAAGAGCTTCTGCGCCTCTGCCCGGTCCATGGTCTCCTGATCGGCCGTGGCCAGCACATCGACCGGCGCGCCCTTGCTGATCTGGGCCAGCAAGGCATCCGAAGCGGCAAAGTTGAATAGCAGCTTGGTACCCGGGTTCTGCGCCTCGAAAGCCGGCCCCAGCTCCTTGAAGGCATTGCTGAGGCTGGCAGCCGCCGACACCGTCACATCGGCGGCCAGGGCCGCGCCACTCATCAGACCCAAGCCGGCCAGTGCCCATCCGCGAAGGCGCTGCATGATGGCGCTCAACGCTTGGTGGTGCGCAGGCCGCGGTCGGCCACCAGCACCGTGGGGAAGCTGACCGGCAGGGTGCGCGGGTAGTCGCGGCTGTAGTGCAGGCCGCGGCTTTCGTGGCGCAAGAGTGCCGAGCGCACGATCAGCTCGGCGCAATCGACCAGATTGCGCAACTCCAGCAGGTCACGGGTGACGCGGAAATTGGCGTAGTAATCGTCAATCTCAGCGCGCAGCAGATGGATGCGGTGCAGGGCCCGCTCCAGGCGCTTGGTGGTGCGCACGATGCCGACGTAGTTCCACATCAGCAAGCGGATCTCGTCCCAGTTGTGGGCGATGACGACCTGCTCGTCGGCGTCTTCGACCTGGCTCTCGTCCCAGGCGGGCAGTGGCGCGGGCGGCAGATCGGGCAGGCCGAGGATGTGCTCGGCGCAGGTCTGGCCCAGCACCACGCATTCCAGCAGCGAGTTGCTGGCCAGGCGGTTGGCGCCGTGCAGGCCGGTGTAGGCGGTTTCGCCCACGGCATAGAGCCCGGGCAGATCACAGCAGGCCTGCAGATCGGTGACGGCGCCGCCGCAGGTGAAATGCACGGCCGGCACGACCGGGATCTTCTGCCGCGCGATGTCGATGCCCAAAGCGAGGCAGCGCGCATGCACGGTCGGGAAATGTTCCTTCAAAAACGCCTCGCCCAGATGGGTGGCGTCCAGCCAGACATGGTCGACGCCATGCTTTTTCATCTCAAAGTCAATCGCGCGGGCGACGATATCGCGCGGCGCCAGCTCCATGCGCTCGTCATGCGCGGCCATGAAGCGGCCGCCGCCAACATGGTCGGGCAGCACCAGATGGCCGCCCTCGCCGCGCAGCGCTTCCGTGATCAGGAAGCTGCGCTCTTGCGGGTGGTAGAGGCAGGTCGGGTGGAACTGGATGAACTCCATATTCGCCACCCGGCAGCCGGCGCGCCAGGCCATGGCGATGCCATCGCCGGTGGAGGTGTCGGGGTTGGTGGTGTAGCGGTAGACCTTGCCGGCGCCGCCGGTGGCCAGCACCACGGCGCGCGCGGCCAGGGCCTCGACGCGCTGGGTGTCGATATTGAGCGCATAGATGCCGTAGCAGCGCGGCTCTTCCTCTCGCTGCACATGGCGTGAGGTGATCAGGTCCAGCGCCATCCAGCGCTCACGCAGGTCGATATGGGGGTGAGCCTGAGCGGCGGCCAGCAGCTGCTCGTGGATGGCCTTGCCCGTGGCGTCCGCCGCGTGGGCGATGCGGCGCACGGCATGGCCGCCTTCGCGGGTGAGGTGAAGGCCCAGCGGGCCTTCTTCGTCGGCGGTGAAGGGCACGCCCTGATTGACCAGCCACTCGACGGCCTTGGCGCTGCGCTCGGCGATGAAGCGGGCCGTGTCTTCATCCACCAGGCCGGCGCCGGCGTCGCGGGTGTCGCGCACATGAGAGTCGATGCTGTCATCGCTGCCCAGCACGCCGACGATGCCGCCCTGCGCCCAGGCGGTGGCGCCCTCGCCCAGTTGGCGCTTGGCCAGCACCACCACGGGCACGCGGTCGGCCAGGTGGAGCGCAGTGGTCAGGCCGGCCAGACCCGCGCCGACGATGACCACGGGGAGCGAAGTGTCCGGATTCGGCATAGCGGCAGATGTCATGAAATCGAAAGAAAAACGCCCCGTCTCGGCGGGGCGCTGAGAAATCAGCGTGGGCCATTCTAGGAGGCGCAGGGGAGACCGCTGTGCGGCAGGGGCGGAAGCCGGGCCGAGCCTGCAGTCAATTGCGCCTCGTCCAACATTAAATGCGAATTGTTCGCATTTATCAATCTACAATGCGCGGCAACGTTGGTCGGGCCACCTGGGCTTGGCCAAGCCCAGGCCTCAAACGTCAGGCCCGCAGCTCGCGGGTCTTGGCGGCTCCTCTTTTTTCTTCTCGTTCGCGCTTTTTCTCCCCTCCCTCTTCATGTCACGCCCTCCCCGCTCCGCCCGCCACACCTCCGCCCTTCGTTTCACCCCTCACGCCCTCGCCCTCGCCGCCAGCCTGTGCAGCGCTGCCGCCGCCAGCCAGGCGCAAACGCTGCCCGAAGAGGCGCCCGCCAGCTCGGTGCAGCAGTTGGAACGCACCGTCGTCACCGCCACACGCAGCAGCAAGGCGCTGGAAAAAATCCCCGGCGCGGTCAGCGTGATCGGCCGCCAGGACATCGAGACCCAAAGCCTGATCAGCGAAGACCCCAGCCAGCTGCTGACCCTGCAGATCCCGGGTTATGCGCCGGCGCGGCAGAAGATGAGCAACTTCGGCGAGGGCCTGCGCGGCCGCACCGCCCTGCTTTTGCTGGACGGCATTCCGCAGACCAACCCGCTGCGCTTCGGCGGCCGCGAGGGTTACTTCGCCGACCCGATGATCGTGGAGCGCATCGAGGTGGTCAGCGGCGCTTCGGCGGCCCAGGGCATGGGCGCCACCGGCGGCATCATCAACACCATCACCCGCAGCCCGCGCCGGGTCGGCACCCAACACCTGCTGGAGCTGAAATTCGGCAGCCAAGGCCACAGCGACAGCAGCAGCTGGAAAACCGGCTACCGCCTGGAACACCTGAGCGAGGGCCCCGATCCCTGGAGTGCCCTGGTCTACCTCGGCCAGCGTTCGCAAGATGTGGGCGTGGACGGTGAGGGCCGCATGCTGGCCACCGAATCCCTGCACCGGGCCAACGACGCCTTCATCAAGCTGGGCCAGCGCCTCGGCGACCAAGAGCTGCAGCTGATGTTCAACCAGTTCACCGCCCATGGCTTCGAGGACTGGGTCGATGTGCCGGGGGACCGCGCCCGCGAGCTGCCCGCTTCCTCCAAGCCGGGCCGGCTGGACTACCAGCCGCTCTACAACCGCAGCCGCTCGGCCAGCCTGAGCTGGAGCCACGCCGATCTGGCCCAGGGCCAGGCACAGCTGCAGCTGTTCGCCCAGCGCTTTGCCGCACGCTACAGCGGCGGCGTGATCGCCACCTTCCAGGACGCAGCCATTGCGCCGCTGAACACCCTGGTCGACCAGAGCCAGATCGAAGCCCGCAAATGGGGCCTGCGCGCCAGCTGGGTGCGCCAGGATTTGTGGACCCCGGGCCTGGAACTGACCCTGGGCCTGGACGTGCTGGACGATGTCTCGCAGCAAGACCTGACCCTGACCGGCCGTGCCTGGGTGCCGCCGCTCAAGTTCCGCAGCACCGCGCCTTTTGCCCAGCTGGAGTACGAGTTCGGCCCCTTGACCCTGCGCGGCGGCCTGCGTGACGAGCACACCCAGCTGCAGGTGGACAGCTACAACACCCTGGCTTTTTACGGCAAGCCGCGCGTGCAAGGCGGCGAGCGCCGCGCCAGCGAGATGGTCAAGAGCCTGGGCGCGGTCTGGCGCTTTGGCCGCAGCGGCTGGTCCAGCTTTGTGGCCTACAACGAGGGCTTCGGCCCGCCGGATGTGGGCCTGATCTTGCGTGCCGTCAAGGCCGCGAACAGCTCGGTCACCGACCTGGTGGATCTGCAGCCCATCGTCACCCAGAACCGAGAGCTGGGCCTGGCCTGGCGCGGCCGGCAGGCCAGCGTCTCGGCCTCGGTCTACGAATCGCGCTCCGACCTGGGCAGCCAGCTGATCGTCAGCAATGGCATCGGCACCGTGCAGCGCGTGCCCATCACCGTGCGCGGCGTGGAAGTGAGCGGCGAATGGCGGCCGAGCGAGCAGCTCAAGCTCAGCAGCAGCTATGCCCGCACCCGCGGCCGCACGTCCAGCACCAGCAATGGCGGCGCGCTCGATCTGGACCTGGGCGCCCGCTCGCAAGGGCCGGACAAATGGGTGGCCGCCGCCACCTGGCAGTTCGCCCCGCAATGGAGCAGCCAGCTGAGCCTGCAGCGGCAGCTGCCGCGGCATGCCAATGTCGGCAAGTTCTCGGGCAAGACCTCGCTGGAAGAGCACTTCAAGGGCGTCACCCTGGTCGATGCCTCCTTGAGCTGGAACACGGCACAAGGCCAGTGGAGCGCCGGCGTCGAGAACCTGTTCAACCGCCAGTACGTCACCTACTACAGCCAGGCCCACTACGCCGGCACGGGCGAAGACTTCTACGCCGGCCGCGGCCGCGGCCTGAGCCTGAGCTGGCGCCGCCCCTTCTGAACGTGGAGACGCTGCACATCATGCAAGGCCAGGCCCGGCGCTGGAACGCTCGCAAGCTCTGGGTCTGGCTGCACCGCTGGGTGTCGCTGGCGGCTGGCCTCTTGCTGGTGCTGCTGGGCCTGAGCGGCAGCGCCCTGGTCTGGCGCGCCGAGCTGGACGCGGTACTCAACCCGGCCTGGTTGCAGGCGCGGCCGGACTGCGCCACGGCCGAAACCGCCCAAGAAGCGGAGCCCATCCGCCGCGTGCTGCAGCGGCTGGCCGAGCATGCGCCCGGCCGCAAGCCGGCCCTGATCGTAGCGCCAGCCCAGCCGGGCGCCGCCTACCAGGTGTGGGAGCGTCGCGACCCGCAGACCGGCTGGCGCCGCGAGCATTTCATCGATGCCCGCTGCGGGCTCTACCTCGGCCACCGCGACCGCGGCGCCGTGCGCTGGGACGCCGCCCATTTGATGCCCACGCTGTTCGAGCTGCACCGCTACCTGCTCAGCGGCGACCGTGGCGAGACGGTGGTCGGCATCGGCGGACTGCTGCTGCTCGGCCTGGGCCTCTCGGGCATCTGGCTGGCCTGGCCGGCGCGCCCCAGCTGGCGCAGCTGGCGGCAGGCGCTGAGCATCAAGACGGGGGCATCGACCGCACGCACCTGGTTCGATGTCCACCGCGCCGTGGGCCTGTGGATGGCGCCGGTGCTGATCGTGCTGAGCCTCACCGGCGCGGCCCTGGCGTTTGGCGAGAGCACGCGCGCCCTGGTCGGCAGCGTGCTGCCGGTGCAGAACTGGCCCAAGCTCAAGCCATCAGCGCAGCCTGCGGCAGCAAGCACCGACTGGGACTACGACGCCCTGGCCCGCGCCGCCGAAGCGCAGTTCCCCGCCGGCCAGGCACGCTGGACACGCATCACCCTGGCCAAGGCCTCCGAAGGCCAGACGGAGCTGCGCCTGCTGCAGCAGGGCGAGTGGCGCAAGGACACCGGCAGCACCCGGCTGCGACTGAATCTTCAAGGCCAGCCGCAGGCCCGGCACGACCCGCTGCACACCGCGGCGGGCAACCAGGTGCTGGATTTCATCTACCCCCTGCACAAGGGCGAAGCCTTGGGCCTGGGCGCGCGCCTGCTGTGGACGCTGTTCGGCCTGGTGCCGGCGCTGTTGCTGGGCAGCGGCGTTTTCTTGTGGCTGCGGCGCCGGGCGGCGCGCGCCTGAGCCCGCTGCGGCGGCAACTCAGCGCGCATCGGCCCCATCGCCGAGCCGCCGCCATTCCGGCGGCGCCCAGAGATGCTTGAGGGCCAGCCACAGGCTGCGCTCACGCCGCATGTCCGCGAACATGGCCGCCCATTCGTGGGCATTGAGCCAGAAAAGGTTGTGGGTCTCGACCGGGTGCTGCAGGCCGTAGTCCACCGGCTCCTCTTCGGGCACAAAGGTACCGAAAAGCCGGTCGAACACGATCAACATGCCGCCAAAGTTGCGGTCGATGTAGACCGGGTTGCGGCCATGATGGGCGCGGTGGTGCGAGGGGGTATTGAAGAGCCACTCAAACCAGGCCGGCATGCGATCGACCCACTGGGTGTGGACGAAGAACTGGTAGCCCAGATTGAGCGAGAGCGCGAACAGCACCCAGCGCGGCTCGAAACCCAACCAGACCATGGGCGTGTAGAACAACCAGTTGCCGGCGATGGGATAGAACCAGCTCTGCCGCAGCGCCGTGGTGAAGTTCATCTGTTCCGAACCATGGTGCACCACATGGGCGCACCAGAACCATCGGATGCGGTGGCTGGCACGGTGGAACCAGTAGTAGAGGAACTCCACCGCCAGAAACAGGCCGATGAAGTTCAGCGGCGTCACCTCGAGGGTGAACAGCCGGTGCTGGTAGATCCAGCCCATGGCCGGCAGCACCCAAACGGCCAGCAGGACCAGATCGACGAAGAGATAGCTGCCGCCGCTGTTCATGCTGTCCAGGGTGTCGCGCCAGCGGTAGACACGGCGCTGGCGCAGGCGCCAGGCCTCCAGGGCGATAAAAACCATGAAGAGCGGCGAGAGCAGCAGCAGGGTCAGGTCGCGCCAGTCGCCATGGCGGAGATAGAGCTGCTGGAAAAAGTCGATCAGGGCGTCCATGGGGTCAACAGAAAACCGCGGCAACCCACATGATGCGCCGCACCGCAGGCACCGGCTTGACGGACATGGCCAATCACTTGACCGATCGCGCCAAAACCGCGGCGCCCTGGCGTTTGTCCGGAGCGCCGCCGCATGCGGCTCGGGCATCATCGCGGCCAGTTTCCCGAGACATACCGCCTGTTCATCCCCCCAATTTGCCCATGACTGAAGCCCGCGTTGCCGCCAGCTATGTGCAGCTGCTCTACGAGCATCTGGCCGCACTCGGCCTCGACGCAGCCGCCCTGCTGGGCCCAGGCCCGGCCGCGGGCGAACATTTCGTGGTCTTGAAGCGCTGGCAGGCCTTGCTGCAGCGCGCCCAAGCCTTGGACCCCGGCCCGCCGGCCACCTTTGCGCTGCGACTGGGCCGCGGCATCAGCCCGCGGCATTTCGGCGTGATCGGCTATGCCGCCCTGGCCTGCGGCACCCTGGCCCAAGCGCTGCAGCGATTGGAACGCCACCACCGCTCGGTCTACGACGTCAACCAGGCCCAGGTCGAGCTGGGTCCGGACGGCCTGCACATCGTCTGGGGCGTGGAGCGCGGCCGGCCCGGCCCCTTGGTGGACGAGACCGCGCTGGCCGCCTTGATGCACCTGACGCGTGATTTGAGCGGCAAGCCACTGCGCGCCCTGGGCGTGGATTTCGTCAACCCTCGGCCGGCCGATGTGAAGCCCTACGAGGCCTACTTCGGCGGCCCGGTACGCTTTGCCCAGCCGCTCACCCGCCTGACCCTGGCCCATGCGGACCTGGCCCTGCCCTTGCGAGCCTCGGACAGCGCCTTGCTGGCCCTGCTGGACGAGCAGGCCGAGCGCTTGCTGCAGGAGCTGGGCACCCACCAAGCCCTGAGCGAACCGCTGGCCCTGTGGCGCCACACCTTGATCGGCCTGATCCGCTCGGGCCGCACGGCCCTGGCCGACCTGGCCCAAGCCCTGCACCTGAGCCCGCGCAGCCTGCAGCGCCGGCTGAGCGAGCAAGGCAGCAGCTTCCAAACCCTGCTGGACCAAACCCGCCAGCAGCTGGCCGAAGCGTATCTGCGCGACCCCGAGCTGGAGCTCAGCGAGGTGGCCGGCCTGCTGGGCTACTCAGAGCACAGCGCCCTGAGCCGCGCCTTCCGGCAGTGGACGGGGCAGACGCCGCAGGAATGGCGGCGCACACAGGATGCCAAGGTGCGTCGCGGATGAAGCCCATCCATTTGCACTCCGCGCCAGCCGGCCTGGTCTTGAACGGCGCCCCCGCCACGGGGCGCTATGCCGGCCAGCTGGACCTCGGCTTTGACTGGCGCGGCCTGCAGCCCCCGCACGCACGCAGCTGGCTGTGGCGCCGGCTGCATCACAAGCGCTGGCTTTACCTGGGCCTCGGTGACGAGCGGGTGTTCATCGGCCTGGCCGTGGTCGATGTCGGCTGGACCGCAACGGCCTTCGCCTACCTGTTCGACCGGCAGCAAGCCCGCCTGCGCGTGGACTGGAGCCAGGATGGTCTGCCGGGCCTGCAGGCGCACGTGGCCGATGCGCCGTTCGCAGCCGGCAGCGTCACCCGCTTCCGCGGCCCAGGCGCGCGCATCAGCCTGAGCCGTGATTCGGGTCAGCTGATGCAGGTCCAGCTCGACACGCCACAGTTTCAGCTGGACGCGCAACTGGATCTCTCCCACTTGGCGCCCCCACTGCTGGCCATCGGCCCCATCGCCGATGGCGGCGTGGCCCATGCCACGCTGAAAACCAGCGCCCTGCCTTTGCGCGGCCAGGCGCGCTTGCGCGGCGCTGCCGGGCATGAGGATCTGAGCCTGGACCAGGCCTGGGGCGCGCTCGACGCCTCCAACGGCCTGCTGGCACGCCACACCGCCTGGCGCTGGGCCAGCGCCCACGGGCCCGGGCTGGGCTTCAATCTGCAGCAGGGCTATTTCGGTGGGCAGGAAAACGCGCTGTGGCTGGACGGTCAGCTCATCCCGCTCGGCGCCGCCCAGTTCGCCTTCGACGCGGCCCGGCCCCTTCAGCCCTGGCAAGTGCGCACGGACGACGGCCTGCTCGACTTGCAGTTCCAGCCCGAAGGCGCCCGTCAGGACGCCCGCCACCTCGGTTTCGCCGCCAGCAACTATGTGCAGCCGGTCGGCCGCTTCAGCGGCTGGGTGCGAGCATCACCCGATGACCCCAAGCGCGAGGTTCACCAGCTGCTGGGCGTGACCGAGGACCATCGGTCGATGTGGTGATCCGAGAGCTGGGATGGCAGTGAACGGCACATTGCGAACCTCCGCTGTCTTGATCTTTCCCGCTGCGGTGTCTCGGCCCGCCGCCGGGCTCATGGTTCGCGGGTCGGCTCTTCGAGCCGACTCCCCTCGGTGCTCACTGCGCGACTCAGCGGCGCCAAACTCCCTCCGTTCGCTGCGCTCACTGTGGTCAAACAGTGGCGCCGAGTCAGAGCTTGAAGCGCGCCTGAAGCAAACTTCGGCGCGCGCCTGAGCCGCTCCGCTGCGCCCTCGGCCGCGCACAAATCGCCCGTCGGCGGGCCGAGCCACCTCCGGAGATGGCGTGTTCCACCGTGGATGAGGCAGATCGATCGCGATGCAAGCGCCCTACAGCCCGTGCCGCTGCCGGGCGATTTGTGAAGGGCCGAGCAGCACAGCGCCTCGGGGCGCGCACGTACTCGTGCGCTTCAAGTTCTGACTTGGCGCTTCTGTCTGAACGAAGCGAACGCAGGGAGCGAAGTGAGTTATGCGCCAGCCCCGAGGCGCGAGCAGCGCAGGGAAGTCGGCCCGTCAGGGCCGACCCCGGAACCATGAGCCCGGTGGCGGCACGGGCTGCAGGGCCTCACGAAAAAGACCAGCAGCTGCTCTGTGCCGCTGGCAGTCCCTCGCAGAGCGAGTGGGGCCGCCACGCACTCAATGGACCACGCGCCCGAACTGGAACTCACCGTCCTGCACATCGACCGGGATCACATCCTTGGGGCCGAAGCGGCCTTGCAGGATGAGCTTGGACAGCGGGTTCTCGACGCGCTGCTGGATGGCGCGCTTGAGCGGGCGGGCGCCAAACACAGGGTCGAAGCCGACCTTGGCCAATTCGTCCAAGGCCGCCGGGCTGACGTCGAGCTTCATCTCCAGCTTCTCCAAACGCTGCTCCAGGATCTGCAGCTGGATCTTGGCAATGGAGGCAATGTGCTTGGCGTCCAGCGCATGGAAGACCACGGTCTCGTCGATGCGGTTGAGGAACTCGGGGCGGAAATGCGCCTTGACCTCGCCCCAGACGGCGTCCTTGATGACTTCGCTCGATTCACCGGCCAAGGCCATGATCTGCTGAGATCCCAGGTTGCTGGTCATCACGATCACCGTGTTCTTGAAGTCCACGGTGCGGCCCTGGCCATCGGTCAAGCGGCCATCGTCCAGCACCTGCAAGAGCACATTGAAGACGTCGGGATGGGCCTTCTCGACCTCGTCCAGCAGCAGCACGCTGTAGGGCTTGCGGCGCACGGCCTCGGTCAGGTAGCCGCCTTCGTCATAGCCCACATAGCCCGGAGGGGCGCCGATCAGGCGCGACACCGAGTGTTTCTCCATGAACTCGCTCATGTCCATGCGGATCAGGTGCTCTTCGCTGTCGAACAGGAAGCCGGCCAGCGCTTTGCACAGCTCGGTCTTGCCCACGCCGGTGGGGCCCAGGAAGAGGAAGCTGCCCAGGGGGCGGTTGGGGTCGGACAGGCCGGCGCGCGAGCGGCGGATGGCATCGGCCACCGCGGTGATGGCCTCATCCTGGCCGACCACGCGTTGGTGCAGTTTGGCTTCCATCTGCAAGAGCTTGTCGCGCTCACCCTGCATCAGCTTGGACACCGGGATGCCGGTGGCACGGGCCACCACTTCGGCGATCTCTTCGGCGCCGACCATGGTGCGCAGCAGCTGCGGGCGCGAAGTCCCTTCCTTGCCTGATTTGGCCTTGCCGGCCTCCTTGGCCTGGGCCTCCTTCAGGCCCTTTTCCAGCTCGGGCAGGCGGCCGTATTGCAGCTCGGCGACCTTGTTGAAATCGCCCTTGCGCTTGAGCTCCTCGATCTGCTGCTTGATGCGGTCGATCTCTTCCTTGACGTGGGCACTGCCCTGGGCCTGCGCCTTCTCGGCGGTCCAGATCTCTTCCAGGTCGTTGTACTCGCGCTGCAGCTTGAGCAGCTCTTCCTCGATCAGTTCGAAGCGCTTGATCGAGCCTTCGTCCTTCTCGCGGCGCACGGCCTCGCGCTCGATCTTGAGCTGGATCATGCGGCGATCGAGCTTGTCCATCACCTCGGGCTTCGAGTCGATCTCGATCTTGATCTTGGCGGCGGCCTCGTCGATCAGGTCGATGGCCTTGTCGGGCAAGAAGCGATCGGTGATGTAGCGGTGGCTCAGTTCCGCCGCGGCGATGATGGCCGGGTCGGTGATCTCCACGCCGTGGTGAACCTCATACTTTTCCTGCAGACCGCGCAGGATGGCGATGGTGGCTTCCACCGTCGGCTCATCGACCAGCACCTTCTGGAAACGGCGCTCCAGGGCGGCGTCCTTCTCCACATACTTGCGGTACTCGTCCAAGGTGGTCGCGCCGATGCAATGCAGCTCGCCGCGGGCCAGGGCCGGCTTGAGCATATTGCCGGCGTCGATGGCGCCCTCGGCCTTGCCGGCGCCGACCATGGTGTGGATCTCGTCGATGAAGAGAATCGTCTGGCCTTCGTCCTGCGCCACTTCCTTGAGCACGGACTTCAGACGTTCCTCAAAATCTCCACGGTACTTGGCGCCAGCCAGCAGCAAGGCCATGTCCAGCACCAGCACGCGCTTGTTCTTCAGGGAATCGGGCACCTCGCCGTTGACGATGCGCTGGGCCAGGCCTTCGACGATGGCGGTCTTGCCCACGCCCGGCTCGCCAATCAGCACCGGGTTGTTCTTGCTGCGGCGCTGCAGCACCTGGATGGCGCGGCGGATCTCGTCATCGCGGCCGATCACCGGGTCCAGCTTGCCTTCGCGGGCGCGCTCGGTCAGATCGAGCGTGTACTTCTTGAGCGCTTCGCGGTTTCCTTCGGACTCCTGGCTGTCGACCTTCTGGCCGCCACGCACCGCCTCGATGGCGGCTTCCAGCGATTTGCGGCTCAGGCCATGACCACGCGCGATGCCGGCCAGATCGGTTTTGGCATCAGCCAAGGCCAGCAGAAACATCTCGCTGGCGATGAAGTGATCGCCGCGCTTGGAGGCCTCTTTCTCGGCCGCCTGCAGCAAGGCCACCAGGTCGCGCCCGGCGCTGACCTGCTGGCCTTCGCCCTGCACCTGGGGCAGGCCGGCGATGATGCTGTCGAGCGCGGTCTTGAGCGCCGACACCTTGACGCCGGAACGCTCCAGCAAGGCTTTGGGGCCGTCCTCCTGCGCCAACATGGCGCTCAGCACATGGGCGGGCTCCATGTACGGGTTGTCGCGGGTGATGGCCAGGCTCTGAGCCTCGCCCAAGGCTTCTTGGAAACGGGTGGTGAACTTGTCTGCACGCATGGGATGAATCCTCCGTTGCTCGGACAGCTGAGGCCATAGACCCGGCTTTCAAGAGGCCCGCGGCGCAGAGCGCGGCTTCTAGGGGGAGTGCTCCAGCGAGGGGCTTGCCACCGACGGCACGCAGCGAGCGGCACAATCGCCGCCGCAATCCTGTCAGCCGCCCTGCCTGCCTTCCACACCATGAACCCGCCCCAGCTCTACACCGCCAGCGTGCCCGTGTTCCAACGCTACCTCAGGCAGCTGAGCCTGATGCTTGATGCAGCTCAAGCCGAAGTCACGAAGGGCCGCGTCAACGAGGCCCAGCTGCTGGAAGCGCGCCTGGCGCCGGACATGCTGCCGCTGCATTTGCAGGTGCAGATCGCCGCAGGATTTGTCCTGCGCGCCTGCGCCCCGCTGCAAGGGCTGCCCGTGCCACCACTGGGCAGCCCGGCGCCCGGTCTGGACGGCCTACAAGCCCTGCTGCGCGAGCGTCAAAGCTACCTCGACACCCTGCCTGCCGAAGCCTTCCGAGGTGCCGAAGCGCGGGTGATCGGCAGTGACGCCGGCCGAGCGCAGTTGCAACTGCCCGCCACCGAGTTTCTGCAGCACTTCGCCCTGCCCAATTTTTTCTTCCACATAAGCTGCGCTTACGCCTTGCTGCGCCAGAGCGGCGTGCCCCTGGGCAAGCAGGACTTTGACGGTTTGCATCGCTACCGTTAGCCCCTGAACCAGCGCGCCCGATGTCCGGGGCAACGCTGCCTGTCCTTCGCGTGAGCGACGACACCCAAGGCTTGTCCGCGAGCCCCCTAACTTGAAGTTCGTCCGGCCCTGACGTCCTTGCCGCATGTCCGTCTCTGAGGGGTCGGCGCGCTCAAGGCGTGGGCGAAGGGACTGGCGGCCGTTTCACAGGCCCAACCTCATTCGCCTGTTCATGGCCATGACGCCCGGCACTCCATTGTCATTCGCCCCGTCCCGCTGCCCACATCCGCAGCACTTCACCACAGGGATCCACATGAAGAACGCACCGCGTGTTCCATCTCGCCGTCCATCGAAGCAGCTGATGCCGATGCCCATGCGCTTGAGTCCCCTGCTGCTGGCCAGCTTGCTGGCATTGGGCGCCGGTCCGGTCCAGGCGCTGGACTACGTCTGGCTGGGAGGCACAGGCAGCTGGACCGATGCAAACAAATGGTCACTGCTGGGCCTGCCGGATTCCGGCGACACAGCCACCCTCAGCACCGGCAGCGCCATTCTGGACAGCGACCGACTGCTGGACCGCTTGATCCTGGCCGGCGGCAACCGTGGCGGCAGCGGCCTGCTCACCAGCGGCGCCCTCACCTTCTCCTCCGGCTCCCTCTTCGGCCCCGGCACCACCACCATCACCGGCGCGGCCAGTTTCTCCGGCAGCAACAACCAGTACGTCGACGCCACCCACACCCTCAACCTCAACGGTGGCGCCAGCTGGTCCGCCGGCAGCGGCACCATCTCCGTCGGCTCCAATGCCCGCATCAACGTCGCCTCCGGCACCACCTTCGTCGATGCCGGTACCCTCAACCCCTCCGGCAACCGCTACCTCGCCTACTCCGGCAACGGCAGCTTCAACAACGCCGGCACCTACGAGCGCAACGGCCTGGGCACCACACACGCCTACGGTTTCAACAACAGCGGCACGCTCAAGATCAACGCCGGCACGATGCTGATGCGCGCCGACTCCAGCTCCTCCGGCCAGATCCAGATCGCCAGCGGCGCTGTGCTCGACTACTCCGGTGGCAACGCCACCATCTCCGGCAGCGTCAGCAACGCCGGCCTGCTGCGCCAGAGCGCCGGCAACCTCACCCTCACCGCGGCCGCCAGCATCGACGGCGCCCTGCAACTGGACTACGGCAACTTCTACAACGAAGGCAGCCACAGCGTGGCCAGCCTGGGCCTGGCCGGCGGCAACCGCGGTGGCAGCGGCCTGCTCACCGCCGGCGCCCTCACCTTCTCCTCCGGCTCCCTCTTCGGCCCCGGCACCACCACCATCACCGGCGCGGCCAGCTTCTCCGGCAGCAACAACCAGTACGTCGACGCCACCCACACCCTCAACCTGAACGGCGGCGCCAGCTGGTCCGCCGGCAGCGGCACCATCTCCGTCGGCTCCAATGCCCGCATCAACGTCGCCGCAGGCACCACCTTCGTCGATGCCGGTGCCCTCAACCCCTCCGGCAACCGCTACCTCGCCTACTCCGGCAGCGGCAGCTTCAACAATGCCGGCACCTACGAGCGCAACGGCCTGGGCACCACACACGCCTACGGTTTCAACAACAGCGGCACGCTCAAGATCAACGCCGGCACGATGCTGATGCGCGCTGACTCCAGCTCCTCCGGCCAGATCCAGATCGCCAGCGGCGCTGTGCTCGACTACTCCGGTGGCAACGCCACCATCTCCGGCAGCGTCAGCAACGCCGGCCTGCTGCGCCAGAGCGCCGGCAACCTCACCCTCACCGCGGCCGCCAGCATCGACGGCGCCCTGCAACTGGACTACGGCAACTTCTACAACGAAGGCAGCCACAGCGTGGCCAGCCTGGGCCTGGCCGGCGGCAACCGCGGCGGCAGCGGCCTGCTCACCGCCGACGCCCTCACCTTCTCCTCCGGCTCCCTCTTCGGCCCCGGCACCACCACCATCACCGGCGCGGCCAGCTTCTCCGGCAGCAACAACCAGTACGTCGACGCCACCCACACCCTCAACCTGAACGGCGGCGCCAGCTGGTCCGCCGGCAGCGGCACCATCTCCGTCGGCTCCAATGCCCGCATCAACGTCGCCTCCGGCACCACCTTCGTCGATGCCGGTATCCTCAACCCCTCCGGCAACCGCTACCTCGCCTACTCCGGCAACGGCAGCTTCAACAATGCCGGCACCTACGAGCGCAACGGCCTGGGCACCACACACGCCTACGGTTTCAACAACAGCGGCACGCTCAAGATCAACGCCGGCACGATGCTGATGCGCGCTGACTCCAGCTCCTCCGGCCAGATCCAGATCGCCAGCGGCGCTGTGCTCGACTACTCCGGTGGCAACGCCACCATCTCCGGCAGCGTCAGCAACGCCGGCCTGCTGCGCCAGAGCGCTGGCAACCTCACCCTCACCGCGGCCGCCAGCATCGACGGCGCCCTGCAACTGGACTACGGCAACTTCTACAACGAAGGCAGCCACAGCGTGGCCAGCCTGGGCCTGGCCGGCGGCAACCGCGGTGGCAGCGGCCTGCTCACCGCCGGCGCCCTCACCTTCTCCTCCGGCTCCCTCTTCGGCCCCGGCACCACCACCATCACCGGCGCGGCCAGCTTCTCCGGCAGCAACAACCAGTACGTCGACGCCACCCACACCCTCAACCTGAACGGCGGCGCCAGCTGGTCCGCCGGCAGCGGCACCATCTCCGTCGGCTCCAATGCCCGCATCAACGTCGCCGCAGGCACCACCTTCGTCGATGCCGGTACCGTCAACCCCTCCGGCAACCGCTACCTCGCCTACTCCGGCAATGGCAGCTTCAACAACGCCGGCACCTACGAGCGCAACGGCCTGGGCACCACCCAGGCCTACGGCTTCAACAACAGCGGCCAGATTCACATCAACTCCGGCACTTTCCTGCTCCGAGACGCATGGAACAACACCGGGGTCGCCCGCATTGCTGCAGGCGCGAGCCTGAGCTCATCTGAGGCCAACTTCAACAACCACGGGCGGCTGGAGGGCGACGGAATGATCCGGACTGCAGGCCAGAGCTATGCGCTGCTGAACCTGGGCGAGCTGAGCCCAGGAAGCTTGTCCACCGTCGGCCAACTGGCCATCGACGGCGATCTGACCCTGGGCAGCACCTCGGTGCTGGACATCGACCTGGCCAGCTTGAGCAGCTTTGATGCCATCAGCATCAGCAGCGACTTGCGCGTCGGCGGCGTGCTGAAAGTGGAGAGCCTGGACGGATTCGGCCCTCAGGTGGGAGACAGTTTCAAGATCGCCACCTTCAGCCAACTGGTCGGCGGGGGCCGCTTCAGCCAGGTGCAATGGCTGGGCAGCCCGGGCTTGACGCTGAGCGTCGACTACAACGCCAGCGACATCACCTTGCGCGTGACTGCGGTGCCTGAGCCTTCCAGCTGGGCGCTGATGTTCTCGGGCCTGGCTTTGTTCGGCTGGCTGTCATCGCGTCGCCACCGCGTGGCTGAGCAGTAAGCGGGCACCCGGCTGGCCGGGGGCGCCGTCGAGCCAGCAACTCATGACCTCGTTCTTCGCCCCTGCCCTGCTCGCGACATCAAGCACCCATCGCCAGCCACAAGCGAATCAGCCTCATACCCAGCGCCGCACACGCCAGCGAGCCCAGCACATGGGCTGCGGCGTGCAGCAAGGCCATCCCCATCTCGCCCCGCTGCAACAGCCCCAGCGATTCACCCGAAAAGGCCGAGAAGGTGGTCAAGCCACCGAGAAAGCCGGTGACCAGCAGCAGGCGCAGGAACTCATCCGGCGTGCGGCCGAACCATTCCAGCGCCATGCCGATGAGCAGGCCGCCGACCAGATTGACCAGCAAGGTGCCGAGCGGGAAACCGGCGTAGCTGCTGTTGAAGTAAACGCCGGCGACCCAGCGGCAGAGCGCGCCCAAAGCAGCACCACCGGCAACGGCGGCACCCTGGGCCAGCCCCACAGGCAGGCCGCTCACAGAGTCGAACCCGCCGTATTGCCGGCCACCTGAATGCCCCAGCGAGCCAGCGCCGCATCGTCCGCTTCGCGGGCATCGACCCAGTGGCCGCCCTCGGCCGTGTATTCCTTCTTCCAGAACGGCGCCTGGGTCTTGAGGTAGTCCATTAGAAATTCGCAGGCCTGGAAGGCCTGGCCGCGGTGGCGGGCGCTGACCAGCACCAGCACGATCTGATCCAAGGCCGCCAGGCGACCAACCCGGTGGATCACGCGGGCCTCGTGGATGTCGAAGCGCTGCAATGCCGCCTCAATCATGGCTTCGATGCTGGCCTCGGTCATGCCGGGGTAATGCTCGAGCTCCATGGCCTCGATGGCCGGCCCCTCGCCCCCGACATCTCGCACCGTGCCCAGAAAGCTGACCACCGCGCCTGTGCGCCCATCGCCCGCGCGCAAGGCGGCCGCTTCCTGGCTCAAGTCAAAATCTTCCGTCTGGATGCGGACACGAGTGGGGCTGACTGTCATGGCGCGGATTGTGTCATCGGCCACTGGAGATATCACATCCAGCTTGGGGATCGACGGTGAATTTGACCCGGGGGCGAGCCCGGAGGCATTGGTACTTTGTCGCATACTGCCCGGCAAGCGCGGTCGGTTTGCATCGAAGCCAGAGCTTCGATGCCAGCACATCGGTGATGTGCTGGCGCCGGCTGCATGGGATCGGGCTGACAACAAGGAGACGCGGCCATGGGCCTGATGGATTTCATCAAGAAGCAGTTCATAGACATCCTCCAGTGGACGGAGGATGGAGACGGCACGCTGGCCTGGCGCTTCCCCATGGCCGATATGGAAATCCAGTACGGCGCCTCGCTGACGGTGCGCGAGTCGCAGCTGGCCGTGTTCGTCAACGAAGGCAAGGTCGCCGATGTCTTTGGGCCTGGAACCCACACCCTGAACACCCAGACCCTGCCGGTGCTGACCTATCTGAAGAACTGGGACAAGCTCTTCGAATCGCCCTTCAAGAGTGACGTCTACTTCTTCAGCACCCGCCAGCAGGTGGACCAGCGCTGGGGCACGCAGCAGCCGGTGACCATCCGCGACAAGGACTTTGGTGCCGTGCGCCTGCGCGCCTTCGGCAATTTCGTCTACCGCGTGGCCGATGCGAAACTCTTCCACACCGAGATCTCCGGCACGCGCGAGCGCTACACCGTGCAGGATCTGGACGGCCAACTGCGCGGCCTGATGCTGCAACACATCAGCGATGCGGTGGCCCAAAGCGGCATCCCCTTCCTGGATCTGGCGGCCAACCAGATCGAGTTTGCGCGCCAGCTGCAAACCGCCACCGCGCCCGAGTTTGAAAAGATCGGCCTGAAGCTGGAGGGCGTGACGCTGCAGAACGTCTCCCTGCCGGAAGAGCTGCAGAAGATCCTCGACCAGAAGATCGGCATGGGCATGATCGGTCAGAACATGGGCCAGTTCATGCAGTACCAGACCGCTCAAGCCATCCCCAAGCTGGCCGAAGGCGTGGGCCAGGGCGGCGGCGGCGGTGTCGCGGGCGACGCCATGGGCCTGGGCGCCGGCCTGGCCATGGGTCAGGTCTTGGCCCAACAGCTGCAAGGCGGCCTGGCGGCTGCAGCAGCACCCGTGGCCGCGGCCGCTGTGGCTGCTGCGGCGCCCGTGGTGCAAAGCGCCGAGGACATCATGCAGCTGCTGGAGAAGCTCGGCGACTTGAAGACCAAGGGCATCCTGACCGACGAAGAGTTCGCCGCCAAGAAGGCCGACCTGCTCAAGAAGCTGGGCTGAGGAAGCAGCGCGCGCCTTGGCATCGGACACCTCGCCTCCTTCCGGCTCCTCCGCCAGTGGCGCTCCTCAGCGCCGCTGGCAAGCTGCCTGCCCCAACTGCGGCGCCACGGTGGAGTTCGCCTCGGCGGCCTCTGCCAGCGCCGTCTGCAGCTATTGCCGCAGCAGCCTGCTGCGCGAGGGCGAGGCCCTGCGCAAGATCGGCATCAGCGCCGAGCTGATCGAGGACTATTCGCCGCTTCAGATCGGCGCCAGCGGCCGCTATGCCGGCGCGCCCTTCACCGTCGTCGGCCGCCAGCAGATCGCCTATGCCGAGGGCAGCTGGAACGAATGGCATGTGCTGTTCGATGGCGGACCGGCCGGCCCACGCTCGGGCTGGCTGGCCGAGGACAATGGCAGTTATGTCATGGCCTTCGAGGCGCCTCTCTCGGAAGCCGCCCCCAAGGCACAGGAACTGATTCTTGACCGCAGCTTGCAACTGGCCGGCCAGCGCTGGACAGTGGCGGCCGTCACCCGCTGTCATCTGCGTGCCGCCCAAGGTGAGCTGCCACGCCCACCCCAGCTCGGAGCGGAGCGCCAGTACCTGGTGGCCGAGCTGCGCGGGCCCGGCAACGAAGTCGGCAGCCTCGACTTCAGCCCAGGACTCGCATCCAGCGACGCGGCGCCGATCTGGTCGCTCGGCCGCTCGATCCGGCTGGACGCCATGGCCATGCAGGGCCTGCGCGACGATGTCAACAGCAAAGACCTGAAATCGCGCAGCCTGGAATGCCCCAGCTGCGGCGCCGCCCTGACGCCCAGCCTCAGCAGCACCCGCTCCATCGTCTGCGGCCAATGCCATGCCGTGGTGGACATCTCGCAAGGTGCCGGAGCCGATCTCGAACACTATGCCCAGAACAACGGCATGGAGCCGCAGCTGCGCCTGGGCAGCACCGGCATGCTGCAGACCGAGACTGGCCAGGCCATCAGCTGGCAGGTGGTGGGCTACCAGGAACGCTGCGACCTGCCCGAGAGCAGCGAGGACGAGCAGACCTTCTGGCGCGAGTACCTGCTCTACAACAAGATCGAGGGCTTCGCCTTTCTGGTCGACACCGAAGAGGGCTGGAGCCTGGTGCGGCCCCTGACCGGCGCCCCCGTCAGCAGCCGCGGGGATCGCATCGATTGGGGTGGCAAGAGCTACAAGAAGCGCTGGACCTATCAGGCCAAGGTCACTTATGTGCTGGGTGAGTTTTACTGGCAGGTCAGCCGTGACCAACGCACCCGGGTCAGCGACTACGAAGGCCAGGGCGAAGCCCGGCAGATGCTGCTCAGCCGCGAACAGACCGAGAACGAAGTGGTCTGGAGCCTCGGGCGCAAGCTTGATGCCGCCGTGGTGGCGCGGGCCTTCAAGCTGGCGCCCGAGCGCGCGGCCGCTCTGGGCCGCGATGCCAGCAGCCTCAGCGACGGCGGCGGCCTCTTGCGCAAGATCGTCATCGCCTTTTTCATCCTGCTGATCCTGGTCTTGCTGCTGCGCGCCTGCAGCAGCGACGATTGCCAGGCCTACAAGGACAACTACGGCGAAGCCAGCAGCGAGTACCAGCAATGCCGCAAATCCAGCGGCGCCCGTTACGGAACAAGCGGCGGCAGCTATGGCGGCTCCTACGGCGGCTACAGCAGCGGTGGCGGCGGCCACAAATAGCCAAACGTCCAGGCCACAACCCGTTCACGCAAGATTTGAGGAGATCCACATCATGGACCACAGCGCTTTCGAATGGCTCAAGCCCGGCATCGTGCTGGGCTCCATCCTCTACGCCCTGATCGGCGTGCTGGTCTTCTGGATCAGCTTCGTCATCATCGACAAGCTCACCCCCTACAAGCTCTGGGAAGAAATCGTCGAGCACAAGAATATCGCCCTGGCCATTGTGGTGGGCGCGATGTGCATCTCGATCGGTCAGATCGTCGCCGCTGCCATCCACGGCTGAGCGCCGTCACCCCAAGCCTCAGGCCAGCGGCGGCAAGCCATGCGCGGCGCGGGCACGCTGGCACTTCTCATCGCCGGCCTGCAACTCGTGGCAGGGGCTGGGGCGCTGGGCATAGATACTGCACGCCACATGCTGGCCGACCTGCCCACCCAGCGCTTCACAGCGCGGGGATTTGCGATTGGTGCCGGCCATGCAGCTCAGGTGGGGCGTGAGTGGCTCCACCCATCGCGCGTTCAACTCGGCCGCCTCGGCCCAGTAGAACGAGACGCGAAAAAACGCGCAACACGCGCCGCACGCCTGGCACGGGCTGGTGTGCTGGGAGGCCGCAGGGATAGGAACAGAGGACGAATGGGGCGGGTTGCAGGAAGGGGCCTGGCTCATCGCGATCAAGTAACAGGAAGCGAACAGACAGCCAGTATTTTTGCAAACTCTGCCAATCCCTCTTGCCCAAGAGCCCCTGCGGCATGGCGCGCCGCGCCGACTCAGAGGCCGCGATGACGACGAGCACGCGTCAGGCCCAGGACCGCCAGTGCGGTCAGGGCCAGCGCCAGCGACTGCGGCTCCGGAACCTGGCTGGCCGTGGCTTGCACGCCGTTGATGAAGCTGGTGCGGTCATAGCTGCCCAGGTTCAGACTGCGGAACTCCAGCAGACCCGAGCCGCTGGCGGTGAAGCTCAGCTGATGCTGGCGCCAAGCCTGACCGGCCTGGGTGGAGAAAGTACCGAGCTCGGTGCCGGCAAAGTAGACGCTGTAGCTTTGCAGGCCCGACCAGTTGCTGCGACCGGCGTCGAACCAGCTCAGTTCCACCAGACTGGCCGTGGCCAGGTTCAAGGTTTGCGAAATGTTGGCGCCATTGCCTTGCAACCCGAGCACAAAGCTGCCCAGATTGCCGCTGGCGTTGCCCAGGTTGCTGGGCGTGCCCCAGGCGCTGCTGTTGGCGCCAATGACCACGGTGCCGTTGCCCGTGCTGCTCCAGCCGGCAAAGGCGCAGCCCGCAGAACTGGTGTAGCAATAGCCATTGGCATTGCTGCCGGTCTGGCTCTCAAAGCCGCCGTTGCTGACGATGCCGGCTTGCGCCACACCAGCGCCCAACAAGCTCAAGAGGGCGGCGCAGCGGGTCCAAGCGTTCATGGTCTGGGTCTTCATCGAAAGGTCCTGGTGTCGTGGCTGTGGAATGAAACCAGTGTCAGCGCAAATTCCGGGCCCACCCGGAAGCTGCGGTGACGCAGTTCACACTCGCGCCACCCATCCTTGCCCAACCCCCTCAAATCAAGGGCGGGCCGACTGCTGCAGATTTGCAACAGCAACTCGCCAGGCCCGGAGCCACCCTGAAGCGCCCTGCACCGAATCAGCCGCGGCGCAGCGGCCACAATGCAGCACCCGAAAAAAGAGCCCTGGACTCCATGAGCCTCACGCCACCTCCTTCGCACGCCGAAACGACCGAGCCCGCCAGCCCTGACTCGCCTGAGGCCGGGCGCATCTCCCTGCACGAAGTGCTGCTGCTGGTCAGCGTGTTTGTGGTGGCGGCCTGCGGCCTGGTCTACGAGCTGGCTGCCGGGGCGCTGGCCAGTTATCTGCTCGGTGATTCGGTGCTGCAGTTCTCCACCATCATCGGCACCTACCTCTTCGCCATGGGCCTGGGTTCCTGGCTGAGCCGCTACGTCGAGCGTCAGCTGGTGGCGCAGTTCCTGAAGATCGAGCTGCTGGTGGGCTTGATCGGCGGCCTGATGCCGGCCGCCCTGTTCCTGGCTCACAGCCTGCTGCCGCCCGGGCAACAGGCGGCCTTCCGGGTGCTGCTGTACGGCCTGGTGCTGCTGGTCGGCGCCCTGGTGGGCCTGGAGATCCCGCTGGTGATGCGCATCCTCAAGAAGCAGTTCCGCCACCGCTATGCCTTGCGCGATCTGGTATCCCAGGTACTGACCTTCGACTACCTCGGCGCCCTGGTCGTGGCCCTGGCCTTCCCGCTGCTGCTGGTGCCGCATCTGGGCCTGGTGCGCACGGGCTTGTTCTTCGGCCTGCTCAATGTGGGCGTGGCAGTCTGGGCCCTGTTTCTCTTTCGCAGCGAGCTGCGGGCCTGGCGCAGCCACGCCCTGGCCTGTGGGCTGAGCGTGCTGCTTCTCGTGCTGGGCATGTTGATGGCCGAGCGGCTCAACACCTGGGCCGAAGATCGCTTCTACGGCGAGCACATCATCGTGCGCGAGAGCAGCGACTACCAGCGCGTGGTGGTGACCTCGGGCCAGGCCGGCACGCGCTTGTTCCTGAACGGCAATCTGCAGTTCCATTCGCGCGACGAATACCGTTACCACGAAGCCCTGGTCCACCCCGCCATGGCCGGCCACGGCGCGCCCAAACGGGTGCTGGTGCTGGGCGGTGGTGATGGCATGGCCGTGCGCGAGGTGCTGCGCTACCCCAGCGTTGAGCAGGTGACCCTGGTCGAGCTGGACCCGCACATGACCCGGCTGTTCTCCACCCTGCCCTTGTTGCGCCAGCTCAACCGCGATGCCCTGCTCAGCCCCAAGCTGCGCATCGTCAACACCGATGCCTTTGGCTGGCTGGAGCAGCAACCGCCCGACGAGCGCTTCGATGTGATCGTGATCGACTTCCCAGACCCCAGCAACTTCTCGCTGGGCAAGCTCTACAGCAGCAGCTTCTACCGCCTGATCGATCAACGCCTCAACGCGGGTGGCTATGCCGTGGTGCAAACCACCTCGCCCCTGATTGCCCGTCGCAGCTTCTGGACCGTGGTAAGCACCCTGGAGTCGGCTGGCTTGAGCACCACGCCCTACCACGCCCATGTACCCAGCTTCGGTGAATGGGGCTTTGTGCTGGCCGGCCGCCGTCCCTGGGCCCTGCCGAGACAACTGCCCGAGGGCTTGCGATTCCTGAGCCTCGGCGGCCTGCCGGCGCTGCTGGACTTTCCGCCAGATATGGCCCGTGTGCCCACCGAGATCAACCGTCTGTCCAACCAGATCCTGGTCCATGAGTTCGAGGCCGAATGGGGCAAGGTGCATTGATGGACTGGAGTCGGCGCGAGTTCCTGCAAGCGGCCGCAGGCGCAGGCGCAGGCGCCTCGCTGCTGCTGGCGGGCTGCGAAGCCCAACAGGCAGAGCTGGCCCAGCTGCCCGGCGCCTGGCTGGGCGCCAGCGCCGAGCGTGGCCACCGCCTGCGTGGGCCCCTCCCTGCGGCTCAGAGCGCGCCAGCCCTGCCCCTGCAGCGCCGCCACGTGCTCATCGTCGGCGGTGGCATCGCGGGCTTGGCCTGCGCGCGCGGCCTGAGCCAGGCCGGCCTGGACGACTTCGCCCTGCTGGAGCTGGAAGACCAGGTCGGCGGCAACAGCCGCGGCCATCGCATGGGCGGCATGGCCTGCCCCATGGGCGCGCATTACCTGCCGCTGCCGGGGCCTCAGTCTCACGAGGTCTACCAGTTGCTGGAGCAGCTGGGGCTGGTTCGCCAGGAGCTGGGCCGAGCCGTCTGGGACGAGCGTTACCTCTGCCACAGCCCGCAGGAGCGCCTGTTCTTCGAGGGCCAGTGGCACGAAGGCCTGCTCCCTCCCGAGCCCAGCCCGAATGCCCTGGCCCAGCTGCGCCGCTTCGAGCAGGCGGTGGAGCACGCACAGCGCGAGCTGGGTTTTGCCATGCCCAGCCATCGCGCGCCCTGGACGCCAGCCCATGCGGCACTCGACAGCCAGAGCTTTGCGGCCTGGCTCCAAGCCCAGGGCCTGAACGAGCCCACGCTGCGCTGGTACCTCGACTATTGCTGCCGCGATGACTACGGCACGTCCAGCGAAGGAGTTTCGGCCTGGGCCGGTCTGCACTACTTTGCCAGCCGCCATGGCTTTCATGCGCCAGGCGCCGACAGCATCGAGCGCGAACCGGTGCTGACCTGGCCGCAAGGCAATGCCTTCCTCAGCGAGGCGATGGCGGCCCCCTTGCGTGAGCGCATCCATGCCGGTCGCACGGTGCTGCGCATCGAAGCCGGCAAGCACGACATCAGCCTGCGCGTCTGGAATGAAGGCCTGCAACGCGAGGAAGGCTGGCAGTGCCAGCACCTGGTGCTGGCCACGCCCTTGTTCATGGCCCAGCGCCTGCTGGGCCCCGGTCTTGCCGCGCTCGACGAGGTGGTCGCGCAGCAAGCCCACGCGCCCTGGCTGGTCGCCAATCTGCAGCTCAAGCAGCCGCTGCTGCAGCGCCTGGGCGCCCCGCCCGCCTGGGACAACGTCATTTACGGCAGCCAGGCGCTGGGCTACGTCGACGCCATGCATCAAAGCCTTCGCCCGGTGAGCGGCCCGACCGTGCTGAGCGCCTACTGGGCGCTGCCTCAATCTCGCCGCGGAGAATTGCTGCGCTCAGACAGACGACACTGGCTGACCCAGGTGCTGGCGGAGTTGAGCGCTGTTCATCCAGATCTGCCCACCCAGCTGGAACGCGCCGACCTCGTGCGCTGGGGCCATGCCATGAGCATTCCGAGCCCAGGCTTGCGGGGCTCATCGGCCCTGCGGGCGCTGCGGAACTTGCCCGGGCGCGTCCACTTCGCCCACAGCGACCTGGCCGCCTACTCCGTGTTCGAGGAGGCCTACACCCTGGGATATGAAACGGCGACGACAGTCGCAAAATTCACCACCAACAACCCGATAAAATCATCTTAGGTAGCAATTTTCAGCACCAAGCGGCAGTTCGGCAGCACTTGCACAGGCGGACGCGACACCCGGTGAAGCGATGGTTAGAGTGCGAAGCATCTCCCGAGGGGGAGCTTGATTTGAACCACAACTTTTCCTTGAAAGCAGTCCACACCATGAACAAGTTCATCGCCGCCGCCGCCCTGGCCCTGATCGCTGGTACCGCCTCTGCTGCCCCTGGCACAGACAGCAACTTCTACATCGGCGCCGACATCGGCTCGAGCAAATTCAAAGTCGATGGAGAGTCCGGCTCCAAGACCGGCTTCGGCGCCACCCTGGGCTACACCCTGAACCCGAACGTCGCTTTTGAACTGAGCGCACGTCGTTTGGGCACTTGGAAGGAAGGCAGCGTCTCTGCCAAGGCCAATGCGCTGCAAGCTTCGGTGTTGGGCATCGCCCCGATCACCAATGAGTTCTCGCTCTACGGCCGTCTGGGCGTGGGCCGCAACTCCTTGACCGTGACCGAAGGCGGCTACAACGGCACGGAACGCAAGACCAAGGCCTTGTTCGGCCTGGGCGCCAGCTACCAGCTGGCCAAGAACGTCAGCCTGCGTGGCGAGTACATGAACCTGGGCAGCAACAAGCTGGGTTCGGGCGCCGACACCGTGACGGTCAAGATGCACCAGTTCAATGTGGGCGTGAACTACGCCTTCTGAACCTGAATCAAGCTGAGGCCTCGTCACCTCTGACACGAGTGCCTCAGCCCGTGTGAATCGTGACAAGCCCCGCAGCCGCGGGGCTTTCGCTTTGGCAGAAGCAAACCGTGCTCCCTCGCCTGGCCGGGCCCAAGCCCTCATCCCGAACGCAAGGCCAGGGCCGCGGCCTGCACATAGCGGCGGTCTCCATACACCGCCATTTCATCGCCACAGGCATGCACCAACTTGATCGCGTGATCGTCCTTGGAACCGCATGCGGCGGCCGCAAGCTCGGGCCATGACAGAAGCGGTGAGGCCTCATTCGCCTGCGGCCGAACCTGCACCCGTCCCGCCAGATAGGCGGCCACAAAGGCTTGCCCGAGCAGGTGTTGAACCGCAGGATCCACATGCAAGCGCTGGGGCAGCCAGGGCAGAAGCACCCGCAAGGCGCGCAGGCCGGTGATCATGTGCAAGACCGTGAAATTGCCGCTGGCCAGGTAGTAGCCCAGGGCCAAATGGGCCAGCTGAGCCACCCGCTGCGCCAAAAGAGATTCGGGCTCAAGGCCGTGAACCAGCTCCGCATACAAAGGCGTGGCACTGGCCTCCTGCATGCGCAGGAAGATCAGCGGCGCCTCACTGCGCCAGCCACGCGCACCGTCCACCAGGGCTTGCGACCACGCGGCCAAGTCCATCGCCCTGCCAGGTGGCGATGCGGGCGATGCCATGGTCGATGGCGGTGGTGATGGCGGGGGTGATGGCGGGGGTGATGGCGGCGGGGGCAAAGTCTGCCAACGGCAGGCCCAGTAGGCCAAAGCCGAGGCCAGTTCGCCATCATGGCCGCCCTCCACCGCATGTGCAGTACGAATCAGGCCGTGAAAGGCCACGGCCGACATGCCGGGCAGCAACACCGGCAGGGCTTGGCCCAGCAGTTCATCACGCCCGCGACGGGCCAGCTCTTCGGCAAAGCTGCAACGCAGATCGGCAAAAGCGTCGAACTGCCCCATGGCCTCGCGCCAGTCGGGCAATACCTGGCCAGCCTCGTCCAGACGTCGGCCTTCGAAACGGGCTGCATAGGTCGACGCAAAGCCCTCAAGCTGTTCCGCTTCTGCACCGAGCTGATACAAGGCATGCACGGCCATGGGCAGGTGGCTGCTGAGCTGATCGCCGTACTCGGGAGGATGGTCCTGAATTTGGTCCAGGCTGGCATGCAGCGCGGCGAGAGTCGCGAGAGCACGTGGTGCTTGATGGGCTGGATGTGCGGGATGTAGGTTCATGGTGCGAGACCTCGGCTGCTGTGAAGAGGCCTCTATACTCAAAGTTCAAGTGAACTTGAAGTCAAGCCCGTTCTGTCGCTTGGCCCTGCATGCCGCAAGGGCATTCAAATGCAGCCCCATCCATGAACATGCGCATCCGCAAACCGCCTGCTCCCAATTCCGCATCCGGTTCCAGCCGAACAACGCGATCCGCCGCGCCTTCGGCAAGCGATCGCCTGCCCATCGGCGAGCTGGTTCGGCGCAGCGGTGTGGCCGCCAGCGCCTTGCGCTTCTACGAGGACGCAGGGCTGTTGCAAAGCACGCGCAGCGACAGCGGCCGGCGCCACTACGCACGCAGCGACCTGCGTCGCCTGGCCTTTGTGCGTGCGGCCCAGGCCGTGGGCCTGAGCCTGGATCAGATTCGCGCCGCGCTTGCCGAATTGCCGGAAGGACGCACGCCCACGGTGGCCGATTGGGCCCGACTGTCCTCCTCCTGGCGCCCCTTGCTGGACCAGCGCATTGCCGAGCTCAGCCGCCTGCGTGACACGCTGAGCTCATGCATCGGTTGCGGTTGCTTGTCCCTGAGCAAATGCGCGCTCTACAACCCGGCCGACCAGGCCGCGAGGCAAGGCCCAGGAGCCCGCTACCTGCTGGGAGATATCGCGCCGCAGCCCGATCAAGGCCAACACAAAGTAGCGCGACGCGGCAGCCGCCGATCTTCCAACTGACATCAGAGTTGCCCATTTCTTGGGCCAAGACCACCAAGAACGATGTCGCTGGCATGAAGTCATGCAGGGAAATCTTCCCCTTCGTGGCTTGATGGGTGATTACAACAACAGCCCGCGAATCGGGAAAACCCTTGATAGGATGCGCCCCCTCTCTCCAGAGGGGGGAGAGTAGTGACCTGATCCTCGAAATCAAGACAGAAAGCAGTATTCCAATGAAGAAGATTTTTGCCCTGGCCGCTCTGGCCTTCGCCGCCACCACCGCTTGCGCCGCAGACAACAGCTGGTACGTGGGTGGCGACGTCGGCTCCACCAAGTTCAAGGGCAACGGCGAGTCCGACACCAAGACCGGATTCGGAGCCACCGTGGGCTATCAACTGAACACCAACGTGGCATTCGAAGCGTCTGTGCGTCGCCTGGGTTCGGCCAAGGACAGCGGCGTCAAGCTGTCGGTCAACGCCATCCAACTGTCTGCTCTGGGCATCGCCCCGATCAACAACGAGTTCTCGCTGTTTGCCCGCCTGGGGGTGAGCCGCAACTCGCTGGACTTCACCGTGAACTCCGCAGAGGTGTCTTTCCACAAGACCAAGGCCTTCTTCGGCCTGGGTGCCGCATACCAAATCGACAAGGCTCTGAGTCTGCGCGCCGAGTACGCCAATCTGGGCAACAACAAAGTTGACGTCGCTGGCGTCCCACTCGAATCCAAGATCCACCAGTTCAACCTGGGCCTGAACTACGCTTTCTGATCCTCACCGATCTGAATGCATCTATCAAAAGCCCCGCAGCCGCGGGGCTTTTTTGTTGGCGAGCTGCATTGTGAAGGGCTGAATGCGGCACGAAGCAGCCTTTGGGTTTGTTCGTGAGGCCCTGCAGCCCGTACCGCCACCGGGCTCATGGTTCCGGGGTCGGCCCTGATGGGCCGACTTCCCCGCGCTGCTCGCGCCTCGGGGCTGGCGCATAACTCACTCCGCTCCCTGCGTTCGCTTCGTTCAGACAGAAGCGCCAAGTCAGAACTTGAAGCGCGCGGGTACGCGCGCGCCCCGAGGCCCTGTGCTGCTCGGCCCTTCACAAATCGCCCGGCAGCGGCACGGGCTGCTGGGCGCTTGCATCGCGATCGATCTGCCCCGCGACGGTGGAGAACGCGCAATTCGAAGGTGGCTCGGCCTGCCGACGGGCGATTTGTGCGCGGCCGAGGGCGCAGCGGAGCGGCTCAGGCGCGTGTACCCGCGCGCTTCAAGCGCTGACTCGGCGCCACTGTTTGACCACAGTGAGCGCAGCGAACGGAGGGAGATTGGCGCCGCTGAGCCGCGAAGCGAGCAGCGAGGGCAGTCGGCTCGCAGAGCCGACCCACGAACCATGAGCCCGGCGGCGGGCCGAGACACCGCAGCCTGAGCGATCAGCACAAGGGACGGCCACAATGTGCCGATAGCAGCAGTGCACCCCGCCGCCATCGCCAGTGAGGCGCGTGTCCCGCTCAGCCCGCCAGCGCGGGCGTCGTGATCTCCCCCGGGATGCTCTTGCGGGCAAACAAGGTGTACATGGTGGGCACCACAAAAATGGTCAGCAGCGTGCCCAGGCTCATGCCGCCGACGATGACCCAGCCGATCTGCTGGCGGCTTTCGGCGCCGGCGCCGGTGGCCAGAGCCAGGGGCAAGGCGCCCAGCACCATGGCGCCGGTGGTCATCAGGATGGGGCGCAGGCGCAGGGCCGAGGCCTCGACCACCGCCTCCAGCGTGGCCTTGCCCTGTTGGCGCAGCTGGTTGCTGAACTCGACGATCAGGATGCCATGCTTGGTGATCAAGCCCACCAGCGTGATCAGGCCGATCTGCGAGTAAACATTGAGCGTGCCGCCCGCCCATTGCAGGGCCGCCAGCGCGCCGACCATGGACAGGGGCACGGACAGCAGGATCACAAAAGGATCGATGAAGCTCTCGAACTGCGCTGCCAGCACCAGAAAGATGAAGAGCAGCGCCAGCACGAAGACCAGGCTCAGCGCACCGCTGCTGGATTTGTACTCGCGCGACACGCCATTCAGCTCGGTCGCATAGCCGGCCGGCAGGATCTGCTGCGCCGTCTTGTCCATGAACTCCAGCGCCTCGCCCAGCGAGTAGCCTGGCGCCAAGCCGGCGCTGATGGCCACCGAGCGGCGTTGGTTGAAGTGATTGAGCTCGCGCGGGCTGACGGCCTCGTTGACCTTGACCAGGCTGGACAGAGGCACCAGCGCATCGCCCTTGCCGCGCACATAGAGCTGCTCGATCTGCTGCGGTGTGGTGCGGTTCTGGCTTTCGGTCTGCACCAGCACATCGTACTGCTCGGCGTCGCGCTTGTAGCGCGTCACCGCACGGCTTCCCAGCATGGTCTCGACCGTGCGGGCGATCTGGTCCACCGGCACGCCCAGGTCGGCGGCACGCTCGCGGTCCACCTCCAGGAAGAGCTCGGGCTTGTTCAGGCGCAGGTCGTTGTCGATCTGCACCAAGCCCGGATTCTTGGCCAGGGCGGCGCTGAAATCAGCGGTGACCTTGGCCAGATTGGTATAGCTGTCGCCGGTGACGATGACGAAGTTGATCGGCCGCGAGGTGAAGCCCTGGCCCAGACTCGGCGGGGTGATGGGGAAGGCGCTGACGCCGGGCAACAGATTCATCTGCGGCACCATGGCACGCGCCAGTTCGGCCGTGGAGCGGCTGCGCTGGTCCCAATCCACGGTGCGGAAAATCGCCAGGCCGCCGGCCACATTGCCGCCGCCGGAGAACACGAAACGGCGATCGAACTCGGGGTAAGTGGCGGCGATGTCCTCGATGGCATCGAGGTAGCGCGAGGTGAAGGCCATGGTGGACCCGTCGGGCGCACTGATGGGCAGCACGATCACGCCGCGGTCTTCCTGCGGCGCCAACTCGGACTTGGCATTGAGGTACAGCCAGCCCGTGCCGCCGGCCGAGGCCAGCATCACGAGCACCACCACCCAACGCTGGCGCAGCGCCATGCGCAGTGCGGCGGCATAGCGCTCGCTGATCCAGACCAGCACCCGCTCCATGCCGGCATCGAAACGTGTGGGCTTGTCGTTATGGCGCAGCAGCTTGGAGCACATCATGGGCGTCAGCGTCAGCGCCACAAAGCCCGAAACCAGCACCGCGCCGGCCAAGGTCAGCGCGAACTCGACAAAGATGCGACCGGTGCGGCCCGGCGTGAAGGCCAGCGGCGCGAACACCGCCACCAGGGTCAGCGTCATGGCCACCACGGCGAAGCCAATTTCCTTGGCGCCTTTGAGCGCGGCCTGGAAGGGCTCCAGCCCTTCTTCGATGTGGCGGAAGATGTTCTCCAGCACGACGATGGCATCGTCCACCACCAGGCCGATGGCCAGCACCAGGGCCAGCAGGGTCAAGGTGTTCACGGTGAAGCCAGCGGCGGCCATGATGGCAAAGGCGCCAATCAGGCTGACCGGGATCGTCACCAGCGGAATGATGGACGCACGCAGGGTGCGCAGGAACACGAACACCACCAGGGCCACCAGCACCACCGCCTCGGCGATGGTGTGATAGACCGATTCGATCGAGCGCTCGATGAACAGCGCGTTGTCGCTGGCCGGGCGCACGGTGATGCCGGCGGGCAAATCCTGCTGCAGGCGCGGCATCATGGCCGTGACGGCGGCCGACACGTCCAACGGGTTGGCCGTGGCCTGCTTGATCACGCCCAGGGACACCGAAGGCAGCCCATTCAGGCGCACGCGCGAACGCTCGCTGGCGGCGGCCTCTTCGATGCGGGCGACATCGCGCAGCTTGACCGTGTAGCCCGCCACCTGGCGCAGCGTGACCTCGGCAAACTGGGCCACGGTGTTGAGGTCGGTGCGGGCGGTGACGTTGAACTCGCGCTGCTGGCTCTCGATGCGGCCGGCCGGCACCTCCAGGTTCTGGCGGCGCAGCGCGTCTTCCACATCCTGCACGGTCAGCTTGTAGGCCGCCAGGCGCGCGGCATCCAGCCAGACGCGCACGGCGTAGCGGCGGTCGCCGCCGATTTCCACATCGGCCACGCCGGGGATGGTTTGCAGGCGCGGCTTGACGATGCGATTGACCACATCGGTGACCTGCAGCGGGTCCAGGGTCTCGCTGGTGAAGGCAATGCGCAGCGTGGGCTGGGCATCGGCCTCAACCTTGGCCACCACCGGCTCGTCCACGGCCGTGGGCAAGCGGCCGCGCACGCGGGCGACGCGGTCGCGCACATCGGCGGCAGCGTTGTCGGGGTTCTTCTCGAGCTTGAAGCGCACCGTGATCTGGCTCGATTCCGAACGCGAGATCGAGGTGACGATGTCCACGCCCTCGATGCCGGAGATGGAGTCTTCCAGCGGCTTGGTGACCTGGCTTTCGATCACCTCGGAGGAGGCGCCCACCAGGCGGGTGCTGACGGTGACCACCGGCTCGTCGATGCGCGGGTACTCGCGCAACGAGAGCTTGCCGAAGGACACCAGACCCACCAGCAAGAGCAGCAAGGACATCACCGTCGCAAAAACCGGGCGACGGATGGAGGTTTCAGAAATCTTCATGGCCGGTGGGCTTTCAGCGGCTGGCGGCCGACGATGCCGGCGATGACGCGGCCGGCGCCGAGGCCGCGCCCGCAGGCTTGCCCGCCTTCTTGCTGTCCACATCCACCACCTTGACCGCCTGGCCATCGCCGCGCAGCAGCTTGGCCTGGCCGGCGGTGACGACGCGCTCGCCCTCCTTCAGCCCTTCCAGCAGCTCGACCTGGCCGTTCAGGCGCAGGCTCAGCTTGGCCTCGATGCGGCGGGCCTTGAGCTGGCCCTCTTCTTCGACCAGCTTGATCACGAACTGCTTGCCGGCGAGCGGCACCAAGGCTTCTTCGGGCACGAGCAGAGCGCCAGCATGGGTGGCCAGCACCACGCGCACACGGGCGAACAGGCCGGACTTGAGCTCCGGCGCCGTACCCTGGATGCGCGCACGCACCAGCAGCGAGCGGCCGGCGGCATCCAGCGCCGTGTCCAGGGCCTCGATGCGGGCATTGAAATTGCGGCCCGGCCAGGCGTCCAGCGAGACCTCGACCTGCTGGCCGGCCTTGAGGCGCGGCACATAGCGCTCCGGCAGGCGGAAATCGACCCACATCGAGGAGGCGTCCTCGAGGCTGACCAGATCGCTGCCGTCCTTGATGTAATCGCCCAGGTTGACGGCACGGATGCCGGCGCGGCCGCTGAAGGGCGCGCGCACCTGCATGCGCGCCAGCTGCGCCTTGTTCAGCGCCACCTGCGCCTCGGCCACCTGCAGGGCGGCCTGGGCCTGATCCACGGCATTGGCACTGACGAAGTTCTGCGCCAGCAGCTCGCGGTTGCGCTGCAACTGGGTGCGGGCGATGCCGGCTTGCGCCTCGGCCTGCTGCAGCTGCGCGACTTGCAGGGCATCATCCAGCTGCACCAGCAGCTGGCCCTGGCGCACCATCTGGCCGTCGCCGAAGCCCAGCTTGACGATGCGGCCGCTGACCTCGGGCTTGAGCATCACGGCCTGGGCCGCACGCAAGCTGCCCACGGCCTGGGCTTCGTCCGCCAGATCGGCACGCTGCACGCGACCGGCTTCCACGGGGATGGGGCCGGCCGGCTTGCCATCCTTGGCGTCTTTCTTGTCACCGGGTTTGGCGGCGGCACCCTTGCCCTCAGTTTGCGCGGCCATGGCCTCGCCCACCGGCACGCGGTGCTGCCACCACCAGGCGGCGCCACTCAATCCCAACAAGGCCGCAATGGCCACAAAACGGTGCAGTTTTTTCGAGCTCATGGGTTCTCCGAGCCTGCACTCTAGCGGCGGCTCCGGTCCCGTGCAGGCCTCAGGGCATGAAGCACGGACTGAGGGGTGTCAGTGACGGTCGGCGGGCGCCAATCGCACGGCGCGCGCCTCCAGGCTTGGGATCAGCCGGTCGATTCAGCGGCCGACCGAGGCCACGCCGCGGTTGGCCAGGGCGTCGGCGCGCTCATTGCCCGGGTCGCCAGAATGGCCCTTGACCCAGCGCCACTCCACCTGGTGCAGCTTGCGCAGCGCATCCAGGCGCTGCCAGAGCTCGGCGTTCTTGACCGGCTTGTTGTCGGCCGTCTTCCAGCCGCGGCGCTGCCAGCCGCTGATCCACTCGGTCATGCCTTTGCGCACGTACTCGCTGTCGGTGTAGATGGTGATCTGGCAGCTGCGCTTGAGCGAGGCCAGGGCCTCGATCACGGCCGTCAGCTCCATGCGGTTGTTGGTGGTGTTGCGCTCGCCGCCGAACAGCTCTTTCTCATGCCCGCCGGCACTCAGCCAGGCACCCCAGCCGCCTGTGCCCGGGTTGCCCTTGCAAGCCCCGTCGGTGTAGATGACCACCACCGGCTTGGCGATATGGACCGGCGGCTTGGCTTCGGGGGTGGACGGGGGAACTGCTGCATTCATGGAGGGGTGCGGATCGCTGGTGAGAGATGGAAAAAGAAACAAACGGACGGAACGGGCGGCTTGGCGCGCCGGCACTCAGCGCTCGGGCGGCCGCCCTTCGCCCTGCCAGGGCCGGGCATTGCCGCTTTGCGTCACCACAGCCGGAGCCGCAGCACGGCCGAACTTGCGCGAGCGCTGCAAACCAATCAAGCGCATGCCATGCACCCGCTTGACCGCCTGGATGAAATACACCGCGCCGAGCACCGGCCACCAGCGCCCGCCGATGGGCTCGATGCGGCGCCAGCGCTCCAGCCAGACCTCGCTGCGCAGCGGCGGGCTGTAGCAACCGAAGCGCGCCGCCTCGACCTCAAACGTCAGCAAGCGCAGCCAGTCGCGCAAGCGCCAGTAGCCCAGAAACTCGCCCGCCAAAGGCAGGTAGAGCTTTTGCTCGCCGGGCAGCAAGCGGCCGAGATTCTGCCTCAGGCCCCAGAGGCTGGCCGGATTCAGGCCCAGGATGATCAGCCGCCCCTCCGGCCGCAGCACCCGCTCGACCTCGCGCAAGGTCTGGTGCGGGTCGGGTGCCAGCTCCAGGCTGTGCGGCAGTACCACCAGGTCCAGGCTGTTGCTCTCGAAAGGCAGGGCATCGAACTCGGTCAGCAGCAGGGGCAGACCCTGCGGCCCGGAGCGGGCAGCGGCGTCCAGCGCCAGCCAGCGGTGCGGCATGCGGTTGGCACGCAAGGTCGGCAGCTCGGACAGGCCCAGCTGCAGGGCATGGAAGCCAAAAATATCGACCACGGCGGCATCGAGCTGCTGCTGTTCCCAGCGCAGCAGGTACTGGCCCGGCGGCGTCTGCAGCCAGGTGGCCAACTCTATAATCGAAGCTTCGCGCGTCATGCGGCTGTCGATTCCTGAAGGCCAAGGCTGTCACGGCCACGGGCTTGCAGCAGGCCGCAGGGGGTCAGGTCTTGAGTCCCCACGCGCCTCACCCGGCCCGAGGGGCCGGCCGTCATGGAAGGGTGGTTCCGGAATGAATTACGGCGGAATGAAGCACGGCCGAATGAAAACCTGCGCATGGAACTGACAGCCCTTCCCGCTTTCACGGACAACTACATCTGGATGCTCAGCGTCGGGCGCGACGCCCTCGTCGTCGACCCCGGCGAGGCCGAGCCGGTGATCGCCGCCTTGCGCGAGCGCGACCTGCACCTGCGGGGCATTCTAGTGACGCACCACCATGGCGACCATGTTGGCGGCATCGACGCCCTGCGCCCCTGGCTGAAGGACGGCCAGGGTCAGGTCTGGGGCCCGGCAAGCGAGCGCATTCCCGCGCCCTTCACGCCGCTGAGCGAGGGCCAGCACGTATCCCTGCTCGGCCTGGACTTCGAGGTGCTGGAGGTGCCCGGCCACACGGCCGGCCACATTGCCTTTGTGCTGCGCCAACCGGGCGGCGGCCAGGCGCCCATGCTGTTCTGCGGCGACACCTTGTTCTCGGGAGGCTGCGGCCGCCTGTTCGAAGGCACGCCGGCGCAAATGCAAGCCTCGCTGGCGCGTTTCGCCGCCCTACCCGCCGAGACGCGCGTCTGCTGCACGCACGAGTACACCCTGTCCAATCTGCGCTTCGCCCGCGAGATCGAACCCGACAACCGCGCCCTGGCCGAGTACCAGACCTGGTGCGAGGCGCAGCGTGCCCAAGGTCAACCGACCCTGCCCTCCCGCGTTGGACTGGAGCTGCAGATCAACCCCTTTCTACGCTGCACCGAACCCAGCGTTCAGGCTGCAGCGCGCCGCCACACCAGCTTCTCGCCCACCCAGCGCCCCCGGCCGGGTGAGGCGCCGCAAGACCTGCCCCCCGAATCCCTCGCTGTCTTCGCCGCCCTGCGGCAATGGAAGAACGACTACCGATGACCCCAAGCCCTACCCCGCGCCGCGGCCTGCAAGCCCTGTCCACCCTGGCTCTGGCCGCCCTGCTGGCCGCCTGCGCCAGCGGCCCGACCCCCGTGGCCGAAACCGCAGCCCCCAGCGAACGCAATGCCCTGCCGCGCAGCTTCGGCAGCCTGGCCCTGTCGAACACCCCCGAGGCCACAGCCGCGCCAAGCCCGGCCACCAGCCAGGACGAAGCCCTGGGTGCCCCCGAGCTGGAAGACAGCCTGCGCCCGGGCATGAAGATCGATCTGGACGCCCCGACCGCGCGCAACGACCTGTGGGATCGCCTGCGCGCCGGCTTCCAACTAGAAGACCTGGAGAACGAGGGTGTGCGCCGCGCCGAGGCCTGGTACAGCGCCCGCCCCGACTATGTGCAGCGCATGACGGAGCGTGGCAGCCGCTACCTCTTCCACATCATCGAAGAGGTCGAAAAGCGCGGCATGCCGGCCGAGCTGGCCCTGCTGCCCTTCACGGAAAGCGCCTTCAACCCGCAGGCCATGTCCACCGCCAAGGCCTCGGGCATGTGGCAGTTCGTGCCGGCCACCGGCCGTGACTTCTCGCTCAAGCAGAACATCTTCCGCGACGACCGCCGCGATGTGCTGGCCTCCACCCGCGCTGCACTCGACTACCTGGGCCGCCTGCACAAGATGTTCGGAGACTGGCGCCTGGCCTTGGCGGCCTACAACTGGGGCCAGGGCAATGTGCAGAAAGCCATCGCGCGCAACCAAAAGGCCGGCCTGCCGACCGACTACGAGAGCCTGCGCATGCCGGAGGAGACGCGCTACTACATCCCCAAGCTGCAGGCGGTGAAGAACATCGTGCAGAACCCGGAGAAGTACGGCCTGTCCCTGCCGCCGGTGGAGAACCACCCCTACTTCCTGACCGTGCGCATCGACCGCGACATCGATCTGGAAACCGCCGCCCGTCTGGCCGGCATCACGCTGGAAAAGTTCAAGCAGTTCAATCCTCAGATGAACAAGCCGGTGATGCTGGCCGCCGGCAGCAACCAGCTGCTGCTGCCCTACGACAACGCCAAGGCCTTTGCCCTGAACCTCAGCGCCCACCGCGGCCCGCTGGCCAGCTGGACCGCCTGGGTGGTGCCCAAGACCATGCACCCCTCGGTGGCAGCCAAGCAGGTGGGCATGGACGAAAACCAGCTGCGCGAGGTCAACAAGATCCCACCGCGCATGCTGGTCAAGCAGGGCTCGACCCTGCTGGTGCCACGCAGCGCCAAGCGCAGCGAAGACGTCTCCAGCCATCTGGCCGACAACGCCTCGATCAGCCTGGCGCCCGATGTGCCCCCGCTGCGCAAACTCAAGATCAAGGCTGGCCGCAACGACAGCGTCACCACGGTGGCGGCGCGTTATGGCGTCAGCCCCGCCCAGGTGGCGCAGTGGAACAAGGTGGCCAGCGGCGCCAAGTTCAAGCCTGGCCAGGCCCTGGCCGTTTACGTGCCCAACAAGCCGGCCGCGCGCAGCGGCACGCAGCTGGCGGCCAAATCGGGCAAGGCCGGTGTCAGCAGCAAGGGCGGCACGCGCGTGGCATCGGCCAAATCCAGCGGCAAGAGCAATGGCAGCGCTGCCAGGTCCCAAAGCAAATCGCGCGGTGTGACGGTGGCCGCAGCGCCGGAGACGGCGGTGCGAGCTTCGATCAAGCGCTGACAGCAGCGCACAAAAAGAACGGGGCCTCGCAGGCCCCGTTTTCATTTCAAGTTGCAGGGCTCGCTGCACCTGCTGCGCCGACTCATGGGCCGCCCACGAAAAATAGCGCAATGCTGCAAGCCAGGCCCGCAAACCAGATCAACGAGCGCAGCGTGGCCTGGTCCGCCAGATAAGCGGCGATGTAGGCGATGCGGGCGCCGATGAAGCCCAGCGCCAGGGCATCCACCGTGGCCTGCGGGGCCTGCATCTGCTGGGCGGCCAGCACGCCGGCGATGAACAGCGGCAAGGCCTCGAAGCTGTTGGCCTGGGCCGCATTGGCGCGCGCCTGCCAGCCGCTCAGACCCGACAGCCAGGCGCGTGGCTGGTGGTTGTCGTAGCCGCCATCCCGGCGCCGCTTGCCGAAGCCGCGCGACTTGGCGATGCCGGCGCAGACGATGGGCAGCAGGCTGGCGACGATGATGCAGGTGTTGGCGAGTGTCATGAGGGGCGACCTTGTCGAGGGGAAACGGAACGGGGGAGAACTGGGGCGAAGGAGATGAAGGCCGTCAGCGACGGTCCACCAAGGCGTGGGCGATGGTGCCGAGATCGACATACTCCAGCTCGCTGCCCACGGGCACGCCGCGCGCCAAACGGGTGGCACGGATGCCACGCGAGCGCAGCGCCTCGGCCAGCACATGGGCCGTGGCCTCTCCCTCGGCAGTGAAGCTGCTGGCCAGAATCACCTCTTCCACCCCACCCTCGCTCGCACGCGCCAGCAACTCGGCCGCGCCGATCTGCTGCACGCCCACGCCGTCCAGCGGACTGACCCGGCCGAGCAGCACGAAGTAGTAACCGCGGTAGGAGTTGGTGCGCTCCAGCGCCGCCTGGTCGGCCGGTGTTTCCACCACGCAGAGCTGGCGCGCATCACGCTCGGGGTCGGCGCAAACCGGGCAGAGCGCGGACTCGCTGAAGGTGTGGCAGCGCTCGCAATGGCCGATGCCTTCGGCCGCGGCCCGCAAGGCCTCGGCCATCAGGCGCGCGCCATCGCGGTCGTGCTGCAGCAGGTGGTAGGCCATGCGCTGGGCCGATTTCTGGCCCACGCCGGGCAGGCGCTTGAGCGCCTCGATCAGCGCCTCCAGAGCGCCCGCTTCGGGAGAGGACGCTGTCAAAGCGTCGAGCTCAGAACGGGAACTTCATGCCCGGCGGCAGGGGCATGCCGGCGGTCAGCTTGCTCATCTTCTGGGCGCTGACTTCTTCGGCGCGGCGCACCGCGTCATTGAAAGCCGCGGCCACCAGGTCTTCCAGCATGTCCTTGTCGTCCGCCAGCAGACTGGGGTCGATGGTGACGCGCTTGACCGCGTTCTTGCAGGTCATGACGACCTTGACCAGGCCGGCGCCGGACTGGCCCTCCACCTCGACATTGGCCAGCTCGTCCTGAGCCTTCTTCAGGTTGTCCTGCATGGCCTGGGCTTGCTTCATCAAGCCCGCGAGTTGACCCTTCATCATTTTCAATACTCCTCAGTGTCAGGGGTGTTCGTTGGAAAGTTGTCTTGCCTTGGGTGCGTCATCGCCCGGCTGCGGTCCAAACGCTCAATGCGAGCGGATCGAACCGGGCACGATGCGTGCCGTCTTGAACTGGGCCATCAAGGTTTGCGCAAAAGGATCGTTGATCACGATCTGCTCCACCTCACGCTGGCGCGCCTGGATGCGGGCCAGATCGCGCAGTGCCGGCGAGTCCTGGGGCACGCCGGCCTCCAGCTCGATCTGCACCGGCATCTGCAAGCCAGCTTCGAGCGCCACTTGCAGCTTGTCGCGCAGCGCCGGTTGGCGCAGCGATTCGCGCTCCACACGCAGACGCACCATCAAGCCGGCCGGGCCGTTCTCCAGACCCACGCATTCCGATCGCACGGCCAGCTCACGCGTCAGCGCCAGCAAGCCCAGCGGCGCCACCAGCTCGGCCCATTGCGCGCCCAGCTCGGTGGGCTGCAGCGGCACATCCTCGCCGGCGGTCGAGGCATAGCCCTGGCGATTCGGTGCCGGGCGGCCGGCGCGCGGGGCGGCGCTGGCTCCAAAATCGTCGCCATCGGCGCCGTGTGAGGCGGATGCGCCGCCACCGTCATCGTCCGACATGGGCGCATCCAGCCACGGCGGCGGTTCGCCATCGTCCGTGGGCCGGCCATCACCGACGACCTCATCCTCGGGCTCGGGCTCGGCATGAACCACAGGGCGGGGGCGCAGGCGGGCGCTGTAATCGCCAGCGGCGGGGCTGGGGGCGCGGGGCTGCACGGTCGGTGCGGGCACGGGCGCGGGTACAGCTGCAGCCAAATGTGCAGCCACAGGTGCAGGAGGCGGAGCTGTCGCCACTTCAGCGTCGTAGCCGACCTCAGGCTCGGACGCCTGCAGGGCGAGAGCCTCGGGCTCCATCTGGCCTTCGATCTCGGGCTCAGCCTGCGTTTGCGCACTGGGCTCGGCCACAGAACGAACCGGCGCTGCCGCCGCGGCAACAGGTGCAGGCTCGGATTCGACTGCAGGCTCAGGTTCGGGCTCAGCGTCGGGTTGCGCCTCGGTCGCTAGCGCTGCTTGCGCAACCACAGGCGACGCGGGCTCGACAGGCAGCGGATCCGGCGCTGTTGGCGTGTGAGCCGGCGCAGCAACAGGCACAGCGACAGGCACAGCAACAGATGCAACCACAGGCGTCGCATTTGAGGCGACTCTGGGCGCAGCCACCGTCGGCGCCGGTCGTGCCGGCCTTGCCACAGCCGCAGCGGGCTTGTTCAGCGTCTGGCCGGCCGCACCGGCGGGACGAAAGCTGAGCATGCGCAGCAGCACCATCAGCAGGCCGGCGTATTCATCGGGCGCCAGGGCCAGCTCGGCGCGGCCGTGCAAGGCCATGCTGTACATCAGCTGAATCTCATCGGCCGGCAGCAGGGCCGCCAGGCGCTCGGCCTCGGCCGTGTCCGGGTCGGTCTCGTCCAGAGCACCGGGGGCCGCTTGGGCCACGGCCATCTGCTGCAACAGGCCGGCCAGATCTTCCAGGGTGCCTGCAGCCGACAGGCCGAGGGCGCGCAGGCCATCGGCCTGGGCCACCACGGCCGCACCGTCGGCGGCGGCCAAGGCGTCGATGATGGCCACCACATGGCCACGATCGACCGTACCCAGCATCTGGCGCACGCCTTCTTCCACCAGCGAACCGGCGCCAAAGGCGATGGCCTGATCGGTCAGCGAAAGCGCATCACGCATGGACCCACGCGCCGCGCGCGAGAGCAGGCGCAGCGCACCCGCATCGGCCGGCACGCTTTCCTGCTTCAACACCTGCGTCAGATGGCTGAGCACCGTCTGCGGCGCCATGGGCCGCAGATTGAACTGCAGGCAGCGCGAGAGCACGGTGACCGGCACCTTCTGCGGGTCGGTGGTGGCGAGCACGAATTTCAGGTAATCCGGCGGCTCCTCCAGCGTCTTCAACATGGCGTTGAAGGCGGTGTTCGAGAGCATGTGGACTTCGTCGATCATGTAGACCTTGAAGCGGCCCATGACTGGCTTGTAGACCGATTGATCCAGCAGCTGACTGATTTCCTCGACGCCGCGGTTGGAGGCGGCATCGAGCTCGATGTAGTCGACAAAACGACCGGCATCGATGGCCTGGCAGGCCTCGCAGACGCCACAAGGCGTGGCGGTGATGGTGCCCGTGCCGTCGGGCCCGGTGCAGTTGAGGCTCTTGGCCAGGATGCGCGAGACCGTGGTCTTGCCCACGCCGCGGGTGCCGGTGAAGAGGTAGGCGTGATGCAGGCGTTGCTGGGTCAGTGCATTGGCCAAGGCCTGCACCACATGCTCTTGGCCCACCAGCTCTTCAAAACTGTGGGGGCGGTACTTGCGCGCGAGGACCTGGTAGCTCATGCGCGGCATTCTACGGGCCACCAGCCGCCCCACTGGATGCCAGGGCCGGCCAGCGCGCAGACAGGCGATAATCCCGGCCCATGAGCACGCCCGCATCCCACACCTCTTCCTCGCCCGACACCCTCAGCTACGAACAAGCCGGTGTCAATTACGACCTGATCGACCCGCTGAAGATCAGCGCACAGCGTGCCGCGGCCGCCACCGGCGCCCACCTGGCCGCCCATGGTTTCACCGAGGTGCTGGCCTCGCGCGGCGAGTCGGCCTATGTCGTGGATGTGGGCCCCTTCTACATCGCCTCCATCGTCGAATGCCTGGGCACCAAGACCCTGGTGGCCGACGAGATGCGCCAGCTGACCGGCAAGAACTACTACGACGGCATCGCCCAGGACACCATCGCCATGGCGGTGAACGACCTGATCACCGTCGGCGCCACGCCCCTGGTGGTGCAGGCCTACTGGGCCGCGGGTGGCTCGGACTGGTTCGGCGACAAGGGCCGGGCGCAAAGCCTGGTCGAAGGCTGGAAACGCGCCTGCGACACCTGCCAGGTCGCCTGGGGCGGCGGCGAGACGCCGGCCCTGGCCGGCATCGTCGAGAGCGGCCGCATCGACCTGGCCGCCTCCTGCACCGGCCTGATCAACCCCAAGGAACGCCTCTCGGTGGGTGACAAGCTGGGCGCTGGCGACGCCATCGTGCTGCTGGCCTCCAGCGGCATCCATGCCAACGGCCTGAGCCTGGCTCGCAAGCTGGTCGAGCGCCTGCCGCAAGGCTATCTGACCGAAATCGCACCGGGCCTGAGCTATGGCGAGGCCCTGCTCGCCCCCACCGTGCTGTATTCGCCGGTGACCGAGGCGCTCTACAAGGCCGGCATCCAGCCGCACTACTGCGCCAACATCACCGGTCATGGCTGGCGCAAGCTGCTACGTCACCCAGGCCAGTTCACCTACCGCATCCACACCGTGCCGCCGGTCACGCCGGTGCTGAAGTTCATGCAACAGCATGCCAAGCAAGACGACCGCGAGGCCTACTCCACGCTGAATATGGGCGCTGGCTTCGCCATCTTCGTGCCCGCGGCCGATGCCGCCCGCACGGTGGAAGTGGCCAAGGCCTGCGGCATCGAGGCCTGGGTCGCCGGCAGCCTGGAAGCGGGCGAGAAGCAGCTGCTGATCGAGCCTCTGAATATCCGCTTCAGCGACGACGACCTGCAACTGCGCTGATCGCAGCGCAGAGGCCATCGACACAAGGCGGCCCTGGCCGCCTTTGCTTTTGGCTTACTTGAGGTTCTTCCGGCCATGCACATCCTGCTGATCGAAGACGATCTCTCCCTGGGCTCGGCGCTGCTGGAGGCCTTGAAGCTGGAGGGCTTCAGCGTGCAATGGCTGCGCCGCGCCGGCGATGCACCGCATCGGCTCGACGATGCTGGCTGCGCCGCGGTGCTGCTGGATCTGGGCCTGCCCGACGGCAGCGGGCTTGAACTGCTCAAGCGCTGGCGCGGCCAAAACGACGCCACCGCCATTTTGCTGATCACCGCCCAGGGCGAGCTCGATCAGCGTCTGGCCGGCCTGGACGCCGGCGCCGACGATTATCTGGTCAAGCCCTTTGCCATTCCTGAATTGCTGGCCCGCCTGCGCTCGGTGCGGCGGCGCCAGGCCGCGCAAAGCAGCGGCGAGGAGTGGGCGTTTGGCGTACTGAGCGTGCTGCCACGCCAGGCCATGGCTCGTCTGAACGGCGCCCCTCTGGACTTGACACCGCGCGAATTCCAGCTGCTGCTGGCCCTGGCCGAAGCCGGCGGTCAGGTGGTGAACAAGCACAAGCTGGCTCAGGCCATGGAACCGCTGGGCGAGGCCCTGGACATGACGGCCCTGCAGGTGCATCTGAGCAATCTGCGCCGCAAGATCGGCGCGCAGCGCATCGGCACCTTGCGGGGCGTCGGCTACTGGCTGGAGTCACTGTCGTGAGGCCCCCGGCCCGGTGGGTGCAGCTGCGAAGCCGCAGCCTGGGGCGGCGCACGGTGGGCGCCCTGCTGCTGGCCTTTGTCGTCATCACCCTGGCCCTGCTGGCGCTCAACTACTGGAGCGTGAAGCACAGCCTCGCGCAGCAATCGCAGGCCCACCAATTGGGCCGCCTGCTGGCCCGCAGCATCGAATCACTTGAGCAAGAGGACAGCGCCCGGGCCGTGCTGCAGGGTTTTGTTGCCGAGTACAACCAGCTGCGCCAGGAGATGGCCTGGGAAAACGGCGCCATGAGCGTGGAGTTGCGGACGGCCGAAGGGCGGCTGGTCTACCGCAGCGGCCCGCCACTCGACGCCTGGCTGCAAGCGGAAGCATGGCCTTCGGGCCCTGCCCTGCGGCCCTGGAATGGCCGCATGCAGTCCACCTTTGGCGCCCAGGATGCCCGCTGGCAACTGCGCATCGCCGACCCCCTGCCCGGCGATCGGATCCTGCTCGGCTGGCTGCTGGGTGAGCTGGGGCCCTCCCTGGCCCTGGCCTTGCCGGTGCTGCTGCTGACGCTGTGGTTGGCCGTGCGCACCGGTCTGCGCCCGCTGCGCGAGTTCACCGCCCGCATCGCAGGCCTGGATCTGAGGCAAGACCTGGCCCCGCTGCAGCTGGACCTGCGCTATGCCGAGCTGCAACCCCTGGCCCAGGCATTCGACCGCTTGCTGAGCCAGCTGAGCGCGCAACGCGCCCAGGAGCGCGCTTTTGTTCACGATGCCGCCCACGAGCTGCGCACCCCCTTGGCCGCTCTGGGCGCCCAGACGCATGTGCTGCTACACAGCCTCGACGAAGCCGGCCGTCAGCGCGCCGCCCAGGCCCTGCAGCAAGGCGTGGAGCGCACGGCGCACCTGTCCCAGCAGTTGCTCGATCTGGCGCGGCTGGACCCTGCAGCTTCCGCAGCAGCGCACGAGCGCTTCGACCTGGTCGAGCTCTGCGCCTGGGTGCTGCAGCAGGCCCATCCGGCCGCCCGGCAGCGCGCCGTCAGCCTGGCCTTGGAAGCCCCGGAACACTGGCCCTGGCAAGGCTCTCGTCATGCCCTGCAATCCCTGCTGCAAAACCTGGTGGACAACGGCCTGCGCTACGGCGCACGGGAGCTGCGACTTGAGCTGCAGGCCCGGGCGGCAGGCCGCTTGCTGCTGGCCGTGCGTGATGACGGCCCTGGCATCGCACCCGAAGCGCAGGCGCGCATGTTCGAGCGCTTCTGGCGCGGCGATCAAGCGCAGGAGCACATGCAGGAGCCGGGCAGCGGCCTCGGCCTGTCCATCGCCGCACAGGCGGCATTTCAGCTGGAGGCGGAGCTGCGCGTCGGCCCGGGCCTGCATGGGCGGGGCATCGGCTTCGAGCTGGTACTGCCTGATGCACCCGCAAGCAGCGCGGCTCAGGCCCCTGCCGAGAGCGCCTGAGGAAGGCCCAAGAGCTTTAGCAGTTCTTTAGCGTGGGCTGCCAAGAATCGCCGACTTCAAGTTCTGGAGTCCTCGTTCGCCATGTCTACCCCCCATCTGCGCCGCCGCGCCTTCCTGCCGCTCCTGCCCGCCTGCCTCTTGCCCGCCGCCGTTCTGAGTGCCTGTGGCGGCAGCGCCGAACGCGAGGAGCTGCTGCGCCCCGAACTGTTGCAAGAGGAAGCCCGTCTGAGCGAGCTGGCGCAGGCCGCAGTCGCGACTGGCCTGGTGGGTGCGATGTTCGCCAGTCAATTTGAAGGCGCGCACAAGCTCTACCTCGGCTGCGCCGGTCTGAGCCAGCAAGGCCAAAACACAGCCCTGTCCCGCCACCATGCCATGCAGCTGGGCTCTCTCGGCAAATCAATGACAGCAACATTGGCGGCCGAGCTGGTGCGCCAGGGCAAGCTGCGCTGGGACAGCCGGCCCGCCGAGCTGCTCCCCGATCTCACGCCCATCCTGCACCCGGGCTATGCCAACATCACCCTGCGCCAGATGCTGGACCACCGCAGCGGCATGCCGACATTTCAGGAGCCGAGCGAGCTTGCCGAGCTGGCAGACTACCTGGCCATTCAGACGGAGCCCCTGCCCCAGACTGACCGTGAGCGGCGGCGGCTGTTGGCCCGCTGGGTGCTGGCACGCCCTCCCGCGACTGCGCCGGGAGGCGAGTTGCTGTACTCCAACGCCGGCTACACCCTGGCTGGGGCCATGCTGGAGGCGGCGAGCGGCCAGGATTTCAACACCCTGCTGCTCCACTGGGCCCGTGGCCTGGGTCTGGACTTCGCGCTGAGCCCGCCCACCCATGCCCCGCAAGGCCATGTCGGCCCGAAGCCGCAGGCACTGAAGCCCTACCAGGCGCTGGCGCCGGAATGGTCGGTCTGGGTCGACGGAGCGCTGCAACCCTCGGGCAATGTCTGGCTGAGCGCGGCGGGCTACGGCCGTTGGCTGGCCGAGCATCAGCGTGCCTTTCAGGGTCATAGCCATGGGCTGGCACCCGACTACATTCAAGCCCTGCGCCAGCTGCCCGCAGGCGAGTACAGCCTGGGCTGGGTGGCCATGGAAATCAAAGGCAAGCGAAGCCTGGTTCACACCGGCGCCTATGCCGGCTTCATGAGCATGGTGCTTCTCCAGCTCGACGGCAAGCGAGCCTGCTTCGGTCTGAGCAACACCGAGGGCAACAACGAGGTCGGCGACAGCTGGGTGCTGGATGCGCTGAACCACGGCGTTTTGCATGCGGCCGACCATTGAGCGCCAAGGGAATCGAGCCCGGTTTCAAGGATTGACCCGGCGAAGGCTTGAAGGAGAGCGTGCCGCGCATCGTTTACAATGCACGCTGACGGGCCTCCTCGCATGGAAGCGCGGCCAACCGGGTCAGGTGGGGAACCAAGCAGCCCTAGCCGTTGTGACCAGTGCCGAGGCAGGGCTCGTCAACCCGAACACCAAAAAGCCCGCTGAGCGCACTGCTCAGCGGGCTTTTTCTTGTGTGGAAACCCAGCGGCTCGGGCGGCCTGCACCGCCCGAGCGTGGGAGCCTCAGCCCAGGCGCAAGCGCTCGCGCGCAGCCTGGTACTCACGGCCCAGGCGCGCCACCAGCTCGGCCGCCGGCACCACGGCGCGAATAGCGCCGATGCCTTGGCCGCAGCCCCAGATGTCTTTCCAGGCCTTGCTGGAGCTGCCGCCGAAGTTCATCGCACTCGGGTCGCTCTCGGGCAGGTGATCCGGGTCCATGCCGGCTTTGACGATGGAGCCACGCAGGTAGTTGCCGTGTACGCCGGTGAAGAGGTTGCTGTAGACGATGTCGTCGCTGTTGCTGTCGACAATCATCTGCTTGTAATCCTCGGCGGCGCGGGCCTCCTCGGTGGCGATGAAGGCCGAGCCGATATAGGCCAGATCCGCACCCATCGCCTGGGCCGCCAGCACCGCGTCGCCGCTGGCGATAGACCCGGACAGCGCCACCGGACCCTGGAACCACTCCCGGATTTCCTGGATCAGCGCGAAGGGGCTCTTGACCCCCGCATGGCCGCCGGCACCGGCCGCGACGGCGATCAGGCCGTCGGCGCCCTTCTCGATCGCCTTCTTGGCGAACTTGTTGTTGATGACGTCGTGCAGCACGATGCCGCCCCAGGAGTGCACGGCCTGGTTGACGTCCTCACGCGCGCCCAGCGAAGTGATGATGATGGGCACCTTGTACTTGGCGCACACCGCCATATCGTGCTCGAGCCGTTCATTGCTCTTGTGCACGATCTGGTTGATGGCGAAAGGCGCCGCCGGCTTGTCCGGGTTGGCGCGGTTGTAAGCCGCCAGTTCGGTGGTGATTTCGTTCAGCCATTCATCGAGCAGCTCGGCCGGCCGGGCATTGAGCGCCGGCATGGAGCCGACGATGCCGGCCTTGCACTGCGCGATCACCAGCTTGGGGTTGCTGATGATGAACAGGGGCGAGCCGATGATGGGCAGCGGCAGCTGCTTCAGGATCTCAGGGAGTGCCATCGTGCCGCGCCCGATCAGAAGGCATCCAGGGCCAGGGCGGTGACGCTGTCGGCGCCCTCGACAATGGCATCGCGCGTGCCACCGGCACGGCTCAGGATGTGCTCGGCGTAGAAGCGAGCGGTGGCGATCTTGGCCGACATGAAGGCCGCGTCTTCACCGGCGGCCAGCTTGTCCTCGGCCACCAGCAGCGAGCGCGCCAGCTGCCAGCCGGCGACCAGATTGCCAGCCAGCATCAGGTAGGGCACGGAGCCGGCGTAGGTCGCGTTGGGGTTGCTGCGGGCGTTGGCGGCGATGAAGTTCACCACATCGACAAAAGCCAGACGGGCCGCGGTCAGGCGCTTTTGCACCGCGCGGGCGGCGGCGCTGTCGCGTGTCAGCAGCTGCGCTTCGGTGGCCTCGACCATGGCCGCGATGGAGCGGGCAAAGGCGCCGCCGTCGCGTGCGGTCTTGCGGCCGACCAGGTCATTGGCCTGGATGGCGGTCGTGCCTTCGTAAATGGTCAGGATCTTGGCATCGCGGTAATGCTGGGCAGCGCCGGTTTCCTCGATGAAGCCCATGCCGCCGTGCACCTGCACGCCCAGGTCGGTGACCTCCAGGCTCATCTCGGTGCTGTAGCCCTTGACCAGGGGCACGAGGAACTCGTAGAAGGCCTGGCTCTGCTTGCAAATCTCGGCATCGGCATGGTGGTGGGCCGCATCGTAGGCCGCGGCGGCCACGCTGGACATGGCGCGGCAACCCTCGGTCAGGGCGCGCATGGTCATCAGCATGCGGCGCACATCGGGGTGGTGCAGGATGGGGCCGGCGCTGGGCAGCGAGCCGTCCACCGGGCGCGACTGGATGCGCTCGCGGGCGAAGCTGGCGGCTTTTTGGTAGGCGCGCTCGGCCACGGCGATGCCCTGCACGCCGACGCCGAAGCGGGCGGCGTTCATCATGATGAACATGTACTCGAGGCCGCGGTTCTCTTCGCCGACCAGGGTGCCGATGGCGCCGCCGTGGTCGCCGAACTGCAGCACGCAGGTCGGACTGGCCTTGATGCCCATCTTGTGCTCGATGGACACGCAGTGGGCGTCGTTGCGCGCGCCCAGGGAGCCATCGGCATTGACCAGGAACTTGGGCACGATGAAGAGGCTGATGCCCTTCACGCCTTCCGGCGCACCGACCACACGGGCCAGCACCAGATGGACGATGTTCTCGGCCATGTCGTGCTCACCGTAGGTGATGAAAATCTTGGTGCCGAAGATCTTGTAGGTACCGTCGCCTTGAGGCTCGGCGCGGGTGCGCACCTGGGCCAGGTCCGAACCGGCTTGCGGCTCGGTCAGGTTCATGGTGCCGGTCCAGCTGCCGTCGATCAGCTTGGGGATGAAGGTGTTCTTTTGTGCGTCGGAGCCGGCCGTCAGCAGGGCTTCGATGGCGCCATCGGTCAGCAGCGGGCAGAGCGCAAAGCTCAGATTGGCGCTGTTGATCATCTCGCCGCAGGCGGCGCCGATGGTCTTGGGCAGGCCCTGGCCGCCGAAGTCAGCGGGGTGTTGCAGGCCCTGCCAGCCGCCTTCGGCAAACTGCTTGAAGGCCTGCTTGAAGCCGGTGGTGGTGAAGACTTCGCCGTCCTTCCAGTAGGACGGGGCTTTGTCGCCCTCCCAGTTCAGCGGTGCGACCACGTCCTCGTTGAACTTGGCGCACTCTTCCAGCACGGCCTGGGCGGTGTCAATGCCGAAATCGGCGAATGCAGGGATTTGCTCGGTCAGGGCTTGCAGGCCGGCGAGCTCCTGCATATTGAACAGCATGTCCTTGACGGGGGCGCGGTAAGTCATGGCTTTGTCTCCAGCGATCTCAGATTCAGATACAACAAGGGCGCCGCGACCGTGAGTCGGGCGCCCTGGGGCTCACTCGATAGTGGGGGCTGCGCGCGGGCTCAGAGGCTGCCCACCAGCTCCGGCACGGCGGTGAACAGATCGGCTTCCAGGCCGTAGTCGGCCACCGAGAAGATCGGCGCTTCGGCGTCCTTGTTGATCGCGACGATCACCTTGGAATCCTTCATGCCAGCCAGATGCTGGATCGCGCCGCTGATACCGCAGGCGATGTAGAGCTGGGGCGCGACGATCTTGCCGGTCTGGCCGACCTGCCAGTCGTTCGGGGCATAACCGGCATCCACTGCGGCACGCGAGGCGCCCAGCGCAGCGCCCAGCTTATCGGCCAGAGGCGTCAGCACTTCCATGAACTTGTCGTTGGAACCCAGGGCACGGCCACCGGAAACGATGATCTTGGCGGCGGTCAGCTCGGGGCGGTCGCTCTTGGTCACTTCACGGCCGGCGAAGCTGCTCTTGCCGCTGTCGGCGGCGGCAGCCACGGTGACCACGGTGGCGTTGCCACCTTGGGCGGCGGCGGCGTCAAAACCGGTGGTGCGCACGGTCAGCACCTTGGTGGCATCGCTGCTTTGCACGGTGGCAATCGCGTTGCCGGCGTAGATGGGGCGCTCGAAGGTGTCGGCGCTGATGACCTTGGTGACGTCGCTCAGCTGGGCCACGTCCAGCAAGGCGGCCACGCGCGGCGCGACGTTCTTGCCCGAGGCAGTGGCCGGGAACAGGATGTGGCTGTAGCCGCCGGCAATCGCCAGCACCTGGGCGGCCAGGTTTTCGGCCAGGCCGTTTTCCAGCGCGGCGGAATCGGCATGCAGCACCTTGCTCACACCAGCGATCTGGGCCGCAGCAGCGGCCGCGGCGCCGGCGTTGAAACCAGCCACCAGCACATGGACATCGCCGCCCACGGCCGCCGCAGCGGTCACGGTGTTCAGCGTCGCGCCCTTGATGGAGGCGTTGTCGTGTTCAGCAATCACGAGAGCAGTCATTGTGTTTTCTCCGAATTCTTCTGATCTGGGTTCAGCCAATGACCTTGGCTTCGTTCTTCAGCTTGTCGACCAGGGCGGCCACATCGGCCACCTTGATGCCGGCGCTGCGCTTGGGCGGCTCTTCGACCTTGAGGGTCTTGATGCGCGGGCTCACGTCCACACCCAGATCGGCCGGCTTGACGGTGTCCAGCTGCTTCTTCTTGGCCTTCATGATGTTGGGCAGGGTGACGTAGCGCGGCTCGTTCAGGCGCAGGTCGGTGGTGATGACGGCCGGCAGGCTCAGCTTCACGGTTTCCAGGCCACCATCGACTTCCCGGGTGACGGACACGGCGCCATCGGCCACTTCCACCTTGCTGGCGAAGGTGCCTTGCGGCAGGCCGGTCAGGGCCGCCAGCATCTGGCCGGTCTGGTTGCAATCGTCGTCAATGGCCTGCTTGCCCAGGATGACCAGCTGGGGTTGTTCCTTGTCGACCAGGGCCTTGAGGATCTTGGCCACGGCCAGGGGCTGCAGTTCGGCATCGGTCTCGACCAGGATGGCGCGGTCGGCGCCGATGGCCATGGCGGTGCGCAGGGTTTCCTGGCACTGGGTGACACCGCAGGACACTGCGATCACCTCGGTGACCACACCTTTTTCCTTCAGGCGCACGGCTTCTTCGATGGCGATCTCGTCGAAGGGGTTCATCGACATCTTGACGTTGGCGGTGTCGACACCGCTGCCGTCGCTCTTGACGCGCACCTTAACGTTGTAGTCGACCACGCGTTTGACTGGGACCAAGACCTTCATCGATTACTCCAAGGCTAATTGACGTTAACGTTAATCAGATTCTAAGGGGCCACCCGAAGGCGGTTGAGGCATCTTTGCCAACATCGGGGATGCAGCCAAAAAAGCACGATCGTTCTATTCTAAGCATGAAGCCAGAGTCGCGTCAGGCTGCCGCTAGACTGCAGCCCCCAATGAGCATGAGCAGCAGCCCTCCCCTCGCCGCGGCGCGTTCGCACGCGGCCACCATCGGCGTCTTCGATTCCGGCGTCGGCGGCCTGACCGTGCTGCGCGCCCTGCAGCAAGCGCTGCCCCAGGCGGCCCTTCACTACGTGGCCGACGCCGCCCACGCGCCCTACGGCCCGCGCAGCCCCGACTTCATCCGCGAACGCAGCCTGCGCCTGGCCGACTACCTGGTGAGCCAGGGCGCGGGCATGCTGGTCGTTGCCTGCAACACCGCCACGGCCCACGCCATCGCCACACTACGCCAACGCTGGCCCGCGCTGCCCATCGTCGGCACCGAGCCGGGCATCAAACCGGCGGTCGCGGCCAGCCTGGCGCGCACCAAGGGCCAGCGAGGCTCACGCATCGGCGTGCTGGCCACCGTGGCCACCATCGCCAGCGCGCGGTACCAGGATCTGATCAGCCGGCATGCCGAGGGCATTGATGTCTTCAGCCAGCCCTGCCCCGGCCTGGTCGACCTGATCGAGCGGGGACAGCTGGACACGCCCGAGCTTCACGCCCTGCTGGACCGGCTCTGCCAACCACTGCGCGAGGCCGGCGTGGACACGGTGCTGATGGGCTGCACCCACTACCCGCTGGTGCAGCCGGCCCTGCAGCGCGCCCTGGGCCCTCAGGTACAGCTGCTCAATATCGAAACCGCCGTGGCCCAGCGCGCGGCAGCCTTGTGGGGCAGGCAGGACGAGGAATCGGAAGCCCGCCCCGCCCTGCGGCTGGAAACGACCGGCGAGGCCGCCCGGCTGCAGGATTTTGTGCGCCAGGTCCTGGCCTGGCCGGACGCTCAGGCCGCCCGCGTGCAGGCCTGAGGGCCTCTTGCAGCACGCCAGGGCGGACCCGGGCCAGGGCGCCTACTTCACCTCGCGCGCCAGCTTCAGCATCTGCGAGCTGAGCATCAGGCCGCGCCGTTTGGCCTCGCTGTGGTTGATGCGAAAGGCCATGCCATTGGGCTCCAGCACCAGGGCGATGATGGCTCCGGCCCGGAAGGCCTCGGCGCTGGCGCCGACCACCAGCAAGGGGCTGTCGGCCAGGGCGTCCAGCCAGAGCTGCAGTTCTTGGCGTCCAGAAAAGCCCAGCACCAGCACATGGCAGGGCCCGGCCTCGGCCGGTGAACCCAGCACCAGGACCCGCCCGGCAGCCTGACCCATGGGCTTTTGCGCCACCACACGCAAGGCGTCTTGCAGCTCGCGGTCGCCCGCCACGCAGTAGTTGAACTCGCGACCCGGCGGCGGTGGCGGCCACTGCGTGAACTGGGCAAAGCGGTAGATGAAGGCGGCCTTGAGCTGCGCCTCCTCCTGGCCCGGATGCGCACAGGCCGCACCCGCAGCCCAGAGCAAAGGCAAGAGCCGAAGCCAAGCCAGCCAAGAACTCCGCGCGCGCTTCATGAGCCCACCCGGTGCTTGAACTGCAGGCGAAGCACACGCCCTTCCTGGCGCAGCGGCGGCAAGCCCACATCGGGCTGGTCGGCATAACTCACACCCATGAGGTTGCGCAGGCCCAACGACCATTCGCTGTCCGCGCTCTGGCGCCACAGCAGGTGCAGGTGATGCAAGGCCTGGCCGGGCAAGCTGCCGGCAGGAACCTGGCGGCGGCTCATGGCCTGGGTCTGCCAGCCCAGTTGCAAGTCATCACGCCAGAGCGGCTGGCTGTAAGCCAGCTTGAACAGGCGGCGCGGCGAATTGTCGAGCTCGGCGCCACTGCCCAGCTCGCGGCTGCGCTGCAGCGACAAGCCCAGCTGCAGGCGCGCGCCTCCGTCCCAGCGCTTTTCCAGGCCCAGCTCCAGGCCGCGGCTGCGCACGACATCGCTGTTGACAAAACTCAGCCCCGTATCCGGCTTGAGCACCTGGCTGATCAAGCCGCTCATGCGTGCACGGTAGAGCGAGGCTCGGTACTGCAGCTGTGGGGTCAGGCGATGCTCCAGCGCCAGCTCCAGGCTGCGCGTGCGCTCGGCCTCCAGCACTGGCAAGCCCGGCGCCTGGTTGCTGCGGAACTCGTAGAAGTTCGGCGCCCGGTAGGCACTGCCCTGCATGAGCTTGAGATTGGCCTCCGGGCTCAGCTGCCACACCCAGGCCAGGCGGGGGTTGAGGCGGCTGCCATCGGCGCGGCGGTCATGGTCCCAACGCAGGCCCAGCACCAGACGGTGCTGGGCGTGGAGCTGCCACTCGTCTTGCACAAACACGCCCAGGCGCTCGGACGCGGAGGTGAAATCCAGATCCGGCGGCAGGCCTCTCGCACCCAGAGCGATGCGCTGCAACCGGTCACGCTGCCACTCCAAGCCGCCCAGAACATAGTGCCCGCGCCAGGCAGAGCTGCCCAGGCGCAGGGCAAATTCATCCCACTGCCCCTCGGACAAGGTCTCCAGCTCCAGAGGCGGCCGCCCCGGCTGCTCCAGCGGGTCACGGCGACGCGATTGCAAGACCTTGCTGGAGGCCTCGACCGTCAAATCCCAATTGGCCCCCAACGCGCCCTCGTAACCCAGAGCCGCGAACTGGTTGAAGTAGATCGAGCGGCCTTGACCGATGCCCGAGCCGGGCCGCGTCGGGTCCAGCGGCGAAGCATTGCCGCGCACGCGCTCGCTGTGGCCGGCACGAAAGCTCCAGCCCGCCATGCTGGCGCGGGCAAGCAGGCGGGTGCCATGGTCCCAGTTGTGATCACGCAGACGATCGACCCTTTCGGCAGGCGCCGGGCTGTTCAAAGGAATGCGGTCCTGCTGAAAGCCCGAGATCGAGATCCAGCCCTCGGCGCCACTGTCCAGGCGCTGACCGGCACTGGCCTGCCAGCTGCTACCACGCTGTGAATCGAGCGCCAGGCGGGCGCGCAGGCCGGCAAGCTTGTCGGCCCGCTTGGTCTGCACCTGGATCACACCAAAAAATGCGTTATTGCCATACAAGGCCGAGCCCGGCCCGGGCGTGAACTCAACCCGGTCGATCAAATCCACATCGACGTAAAACTCAGGCCCGATCAGGGCGGCGTCGAAGATGTTCTCGTTGACGCGCACGCCGTCGATCATCAAGAGCAGACGGGCGTTGAAATCACCGGGCCGGCCCAGGCCGCGCGCAGCCACGTAAACGAAATTGCCATTGCTGGTGGTGAACAGGCCCGGCAGGCAGTTGAGGATGTCGGCCATGCTGCGCAGGCCATAGGCGCGGATCTCGGCGTCGGTGAGCACATAGGTCTGCGCCGGGGCCTGCTCGGCGCTTTGCGCGAAACGCGAGGCCGTGGACACCTGCACCGCTTGCGGCACGGCCTTGAGGCCCTGGCGCAGCAAGTCCTCCAAACCCAGATCCAGGCCGGCATTGGCTTCGGCCACGGCCAGGCCAGGTTCGCCGGCCCATGCAGGCGGCATCGCCCCGCCTGAACACAATGCCGCGATCAGCAAACCCCAACCCCAGACTAGAGGCCTGGCACGGCGCGGCCGAACATGTACCTCAGCTGCCCGCATGACTTGCCCGCCTGAACGTGTTCTTGCCGGCACGCTTGGCGGCATACATGGCCACATCGGCGGCCACCAACAGATGGGCTGCATCGACTTCGTCGGTCGGACAAAAAGCCAGGCCGACCGTGGCGCCAATCGGCATCAGGTGCTCACCCACATACAAGGGCTCACGAACCGCCGCAATCAGGCGCACGGCGAGTTGCTCGGCGGCTGTGTCATTGGGCAAGGTCGGCAGGATCAGACCGAACTCATCGCCGCCCAAACGGCACAGCACATCGTTGCCGCGCAAGACCCGACTCATGCGCCGCGCCACTTCGCGAAGCACTTCGTCACCGGCCTCATGGCCATGCTTGTCATTGACGGACTTGAAGTTGTCGAGATCAATGAACATCAAGGCCATCAGCTCGACGTTCTGGCAGCTGGCGGCCATGTGGCGCTCCAGCGCCGACTGGAAATACAAGCGGTTGGGCAGCTGGGTTAGGGCGTCGCGATGAGCCAGTTGCTCGAACTGCTGCCCGGCTTCCTGCTCTTGGCGCAAGCGCAGATTGAGCTCGGCCTGCGTGGTCTCCACACGCTGCAGCATCTGGTTGAAGCGCTCGCTCAAACGCCCCACTTCATCGGGCCAATGCACGGTGGCCCGGCGTGTGAAATCCTGATCCACCGAGACCTGCTCGGCCAGCCGCGACAGCTCCACAATGGGGGCCAGGGCGCGCTGCTGCACCCGACGCAGGACACGCCAGGCGATGGCGATGGCCACGGCGATCAAGAGCGCCGCCGCACTGATCAGCTTGAGCAGCAACATCTGCAGATTCTGCAAACTCTCACGCAGCACCAGGCTGCCCACCAGCTCACCCTTGAGCCGAATCGGCACCCAGACCTCCACCTCGGCCGCGCGCATGAAACGCAGGCCCTGGCCATGATCCATGCCCGCCGGCAAGGCCGCCGCCGCTGCCGCCATCGAGGCTCCAGGCACCGGCGGCGCCGAAGAAGCCGCCTGCCACTGCACAAACACCTTGAGCGCGGCATTGAAGGCGCGCACTTCCAGCACCTCGCCCCGCCGCACGAAGGCGGCCAGTTCGGCACTGGCTGCGGCCTGATCCTCGAACACCAGCATGGGCGCAAGACTGTTGGCCAAGAGTTGCGCGCTGAGCTCAGCGGCCTGGGCCTGGCGCTCGCGCGCGCCCAACCAGAGGATGGCGGCGATCAGCCCGAAACTGAGCACCATGGCGCTGGACAGCACCTGAAGATTCAGCCGGGTCAGGCGGCGAACCAGCGAATGCTGGAGCTCCCCAGAACGCACTTCGGTGGGGCTGGCAGGCGCTGGCTTGCTGCTGCCGGTCGGGGCCTCGGCCTCCACCGCTTTGGCGGTGGCGCTCTGCTGGTCGCTGCTGCTACTGGCCGCTACGCTCATCGATCTGCCCATGCTCAGCCGGCCGCACAGCGCAGCCAGCGCAAAGGCATTTTTTACCATCGACCGCAGCCGGTCTATCGCAAAAACAAGGGCGCGAGAGCGTCGTTAATGAGCCGTCCACGGCCTGGGCCGCTGCTGCAGCGGCCGGAGCCCTCTTCAGCTGGCGACCAGGCCGTTGCGGATGGCGTAGACCGTCAGCTCGGAGTTGTTAGCCAGGCCCAGCTTCTCCAGCACACGGGCGCGGTAGACGCTGACGGTCTTGGGGCTGAGCATCAGCTCCTCGGCGATGTCCGAGAGGCGCTTGCCGGAGGCGATCATCACCAGGGTTTGCAGCTCGCGGTCGGAGAGCTTCTGGTGCGCCTGTTCATTGACCGGCGCGGTCAGGCTCTCGACCAGCATTTGCGCGATCTCGGGCGTCACGTACTTGCGGCCCTGCGCCACGGTGCGCACCGCCTGCACCAGCACCTGCGGGTCACCGCCCTTGTTGACGTAGCCGTAGGCCCCAGCGCGCAAGGCGCGGATGGCGTACTGGTCCTCGGGGTACATGGAGACGATCAAGGTGCGGATCGAGGTGCCCTCGTCCTTCATCACATGCAGCACATCGAGGCCGCTGCGGCCCGGCATATTGATGTCCAGCACCAGCACATCGACCGCCGCGCTGGGGCCGAGATCGCGCAGCAGGCTGCGCAGCTCGCCGTAGTCGCCGGCCTCGCCGATGACCTCGATGTCGGGCACATCGGACAAGGTGTCGCGGATACCGCGGCGGATCAGCGCGTGGTCGTCACAAAGAATGACCTTGATCATGCGCCACCCCAGGCCGAAGGGTCGTGGGTGACGGCGGGATGGTCTTCACCGCCGAAACGGTCCAGGCTGTCGGCCTCCAGAGGCACCGAAAGAATCAGGCTCGTGCCCTTGCTGTTGCTGCTCAAGTCCACCCATCCTCCTACCGTGGCAGCCCGCTCATGCAGGCCGCGAATTCCAAAGCTGCGCGCCTTGGCCAAGGCGCCGGCTGCAATGCCCACGCCATTGTCGCTGAGCTCCAGCGTTAGCACGCCCGAGTCCACGCTCAGCTCGATATGCACCCGCGTCGCCTGCGCATGCTTGGAGACATTGGTCAGCGCCTCCTGTGCCGTGCGATAGGCCACCAGGGGCACGCCCGCCGGCAGCTGCATCTGCTCATGGCTGGTGCGCATGGTCGTGATGATGCCGGTGCGGCGCTCGAAGCGCGCCGCCATCCACTGCACCGCGGCCACCAGACCCTGCTCCAGGATGGCCGGCCTCAGGTTGTGCATGATGCGCTGGCTGGCCTCGATGGCCGAGGTCACCGTTTCCAGCGCCGACTGCACGCGCTGCTGCACGGCCGGGTCTTGCGCATGGCGGTTGATCCAGGCCAGATCGAACTTCAAGGCGGTGAGCGAGCCGCCCACATCATCATGGATCTCGCGCGCGATCGCCGCGCGCTCCATCTCCACACTGGTTTGCAGATGGCCGGCCAACTCGTGCAGGCGCTGCTTGGACTTGAGCAGCTCGCGATCGGCCTCGATGCGCGCGCGCTCGGACTCGCAGGCCTCGATGGCGTGGAGCAGCGCCGGCGCCAGGCGAGCCAGGTCTTTCTTCAGCAGATAGTCCGAAGCACCCGTGCGCATAGCCGCCACGGCCGTGTCCTCACCGATCTCGCCGGAGACCAGGATGAAAGGCAGGAGGCGCTTGCTCTCCTTGAGCATGTCCAGCACCAGCAGGCCCGAAAAGCCCGGCAGGTTGTAGTCGGAGATCACGGCATCCCAGTTGCCCTCGAGCGCGCGGCTCACCTCGGCCAGGGTGTCCACCCGGTGCAATTCCAAATCCAGACCGGCACGGCGCAGCTGGGCCATGATCAATTGATGATCAAGCTCGGAGTCCTCGATGTGCAGCACGCGCAGCCGGCGATCAGCGGTAGAGATCGTCATGGGGGGCGAGTATGCCGGGATTGCATGACCGTCCCGGCCCGTGTGGCCTGTGTGATGCGAACGAATCTGCAGAGAAGCCACGTCACTCAAGGGTTTACCCTTATATTTCCCATCCAGACCTGGTCGAATCACACAAATAGGCCGCTTATGCGTCCATTGTCCTGTCGACAGTTCCGCAGGAAATGCCGAAGATGCCTGCAAGAACCGGTCACCCTGACGAGCCCGGACTTGATCCCCGCACAGGGTCAGGTCTTGCGCTCCGACAGGTCCATAAGCGTGGAGCAAAGATGCTGATGAATGAAACGCCTGACCCACCCGAGCTGGGAATGACGCCGCTGCTGGCTGCGGCCGAGCTCCAGGATCACCTGATGACGGTCACCAATGACCTGGAGCGTTTGCAACGCCTGCTGGACGACGCCGGAGAGGCCTTGTCCACCCACTTCTACAGCGCCTCCAGCCATGTGCATGGTTTGTTGAACGGCGCCAGCGAGGGCGGCGACGCCCACGCACCGGTGTTGCAGAAAGTCATGCTGGACATCGCCGGGGCCATCACCGCCCTGCAGTTCCAGGACATGGCCACCCAATTGATCGCCCACACCAGCCAACGTCTGCGCAACTGCGCCGACCAACTGGCACGCGACACCTTTGGCGATGACGAAGACGGGGCCACGGTGGTCGAAATCGCACCTCTGCGACCGAATCCGGTCACACAGGATGAGATGGACGCCGGTTCTATCGAATTGTTCTAAAGAAGCTCACAAATTTTCCGAAACCAGCTTGATACCCGGAGAAACAACAATGCACTCAATTCTTGCTGTGGACGATTCGGCCTCGATGCGCCAGATGGTCTCTTTCACGTTGAAGAACGCAGGCTTCAATGTGGTGGAAGCTGTGGACGGACAAGACGCCCTGGAAAAGTCCGGCACGCGCGACTTCGACCTGGTGCTGACCGACCAGAACATGCCGCGCATGGATGGCATCAGCCTGACCAAGAAGCTGCGTGACAACCCGAAGTTCAAGACCACGCCGATCCTGATCCTGACCACCGAGTCCAGCGATCAGATGAAGCAAGCCGGCCGCGCCGCCGGTGCCACGGGCTGGTTGGTGAAGCCCTTTGATCCGGCCAAGCTGATCGAAGTCATCGGCAAAGTCATTCGTTGATGCGCTCACCACACTGGAGTAAAGCATGGGAGATATGACCTCCGAGGGCGCCAGCCTGAGCGCCGGCATTGACCTGAGCCAGTTTTATCAAGTCTTCTTCGAGGAAGCGGCCGAGAACCTCGACACCATGGAACAGCTGCTGCTGAACCTGAATGTCGAAACCGCCGACGACGAAGAGCTCAACGCCATCTTCCGCTGCGCCCACTCGATCAAGGGCGGCGCCGCCACCTTCGGCTTCAGCGATGTCGCGGAGCTGACCCACCAGATGGAAACGCTGCTGGACAAGCTGCGTCGCCACGAACTGCAAGCCACCTCGCCCATGGTCGATGTGCTGCTGCAGTCGGGCGACGCTTTGCGCGCTCAGCTCGGTCGCCACCAGGGCTCCGGCGCGGACGCGGTGGACACCAGCGATTTGCTGGCCAGCATCCGCAGCTTTGTTGAAGGTGAGCAGGTCGCACCCGCCCCGGCCGCCACTCCCGCTCCAGCACCCAAAGCCGCACCAGCGCCCGCGCCCAAGGCCGCCGCGCCGGCCAAACCGACCGCGCGCGAGCTCGAGCTGCAAGTCGGCCCGCTCAGCGACTTGAGCCTGGCCGACAACCTGGTCGAGCTGTTCAAGGAAATCACCGACCTCGGCACCATCGAGCCGCTGGACGGTGGGGTGGCCGCGGACGGCATCCGCCGCTTCAAGATCCTGACCGGCAGCTCGGACAACGACCTGCTGGATCTCTTCACCTTCCACGTCGCCCGTGAACAGGTCAAGCTGACGCCCTTCGGCCCCGGCTTCGGCTTCCACGCCGACGCGCCTGGCGCTCCGGCGGCCGAGGAAAAGGACAACGACCCCGGCTACGGCTTCTTCGACAACGCCCCTGGCGTGCCCGATGCACCGGAAGCCAGCACCGAACTCAAAGTGCAGGCCGAAGTCGCCAAGCCGGTGGTGGCCGCGGCCCCTGCCGTCAAGGCCGAGGCACGCCCGGCTGCCGCAGGCATGGAGCAATCCACCCTGCGTGTGTCCATCGAAAAGGTGGATCAGCTGATCAACCTGGTCGGCGAGCTGGTGATCACGCAAGCCATGCTGGCGCAGAACAGCCGCGACCTGGCGCCGGGCCTGTACCAGCAGCTGGCCTCGGGCCTGGCCGATCTGGAGCGCAACACCCGCGACTTGCAAGAGTCGGTGATGTCGATCCGCATGATTCCCATGTCGGTCGTGTTCAACCGCTTCCCGCGCATGCTGCGCGATCTGGCCGCCAAGCTGGGCAAGAAGGTCGAGCTGGTCACCCAGGGTGAAGCCACCGAGCTGGACAAGAGCCTGGTCGAAAAGATCACCGACCCGCTGACCCACCTGGTGCGCAACAGCTGCGACCACGGCATCGAACAGCCGGCCGACCGGATCGCCAAAGGCAAGCCCGAGCAAGGCACCATCACCCTGGTCGCTTCGCATCAGGGCGGCTCCATCGTCATCGAAGTGCGCGACGACGGCCGTGGCCTGAACCGCGAGAAGCTGATCAAGAAGGCCCGCGAAAAAGGCATCGACGCGCCTGACACCATGACCGATGCCGAGGTCTGGGGCCTGATCTTCGCACCCGGCTTCTCCACCGCCGACCAGGTCACCGATGTTTCCGGCCGCGGTGTGGGCATGGACGTGGTGAAGAAGAACATCACCTCGCTGGGCGGCACGGTCGAGATCGACTCCGCCGAAGGCTACGGCATGAAGGTCTCGGTGCGTCTGCCGCTGACCCTGGCCATCATGGACGGCATGAGCGTGGGCGTGGGCGAAGAGGTCTACATCCTGCCGCTGTCCTCGGTGGTCGAGTCCTTCCAGGTGCAAGCCGACACCATCAAGACGGTGGCCGGCTCCGGCCGCGTGGTTGAAGTGCGCGACGAGTACATGCCGGTGATCGGCCTGGAGACCATCTTCAACGTGCCCCGCTTCGACTTCGAACATGTCTCTTCCATCATGGTGGTGGTTGAGGCTGAAGGCGGACGTGTGGCCCTGCTGGTGGACGAGTTGCTCGGCCAGCAGCAGGTGGTGGTCAAGAACCTGGAAGCCAATTACCGCAAGGTCAATGACGTCTCTGGCGCCACCATCATGGGCGATGGACGGGTGGCGCTGATTCTGGACGTTGGCAGCCTGGTACGCCGCTCGCGGCACTGAATGCCCGGGCCTGAGCGCTTTTTCGAAATGAACGATAGAGGTAATCGATGAACCTGAGCGCCATGCTCCGCATGTTCAGCATCCGCACCCGCATGATCGGAGCCATCGCCATGGTTTTGACACTGCTGGTGATCGTCGGCGGCGTCGGTCTGTACGGTATGAACTCGTTGCGCGGTCAAAGCAAGCAGCTGGCCGACAAGTCCGTGGTGGATGCCAAGCACATGACCCTGATGGTCCAGGCCATGGGCAATCTGCGGCGCTTTGAGAAGGACATGGTCATCACCCATGCCCAACCCGATGAGGTCAAAAGCTATCACCAGAAGTGGGTCGAGGCTCGCAAGGCCCTGGAAGAAAACACCAAGGCCTTGATGGTCGGCCACGATGACGCCAACAACCGCGTCATGGGTCAGATCATGCCTCTGATGACGGACTATGTTGCCAAGGCTCAACCGGTTCTGGCCCAGCTTGAAACCGGCAGCGTCTCCAGCGCGGCTGAAGCGAACAACGCACTGAAAGCAGCCAAGGACCATGCCCAAGAAGCAGAGAAGCTGCTGAACGAGCTGCGCCAGTCTCTTGAGCAGGACACGGCGAAATCGCTGCAGGCCAGCGAGTCCACCCAGAGCACGGTGTTCACCGTGTTCATTGCCGTGCTGATTCTCAGCTCGGTGATCGTGGTACCGCTGACCCTGCTGAATATGCAGAGCATCTGTACGCCCCTGGCCGAAGCCGGTGCACTGGCCGATGCGATTGCCAAGGGTGACCTGACCATGAGCGCGCAAGAGGTCGTGGGCCAGGATGAGGCCTCGCACCTGATGAACTCGCTGCAGAACATGCAGCAGGCCCTGCAAAGCCTGGTCGGCCATCTGCGCATCTCGGCGGACAGCATTCGCACCGCTTCGGTCGAGATTGCCACCGGCAACCAGGACCTGTCCGGCCGCACCGAGCAGACCGCCTCCAACCTGCAGCAGGCCGCGTCTTCGATGGTTCAGCTGACCGGCACGGTCAAACAGACGGCCGACTCAGCACGCACCGCCAACCAGTTGGCCAACTCGGCCTCGGGCGCCGCGGCCAAGGGCGGCGAGGTGGTGGGCCAGGTCGTGGCCACCATGGACGAGATCAACGCCAGCTCCAAGAAGATCAGCGACATCATCGGCGTGATCGATGGCATCGCCTTCCAGACCAACATCCTGGCCCTGAACGCCGCCGTGGAAGCAGCGCGTGCCGGTGAGCAGGGCCGCGGCTTTGCCGTGGTGGCCAGCGAAGTGCGCAGCCTGGCACAACGCAGCGCCGAGGCTGCACGCGAGATCAAGACCCTGATCGGGGCCAGCGTCGAGCGAGTGGAAACCGGCTCGCGTCTGGTGCAGGAAGCCGGCAGTTCCATGACCGACATCGTCACCAGCGTGCAGCGCGTCAGCGACATCATTGGCGAGATCTCGGCCGCGGCCAGCGAGCAGAGCGACGGCATCGGTCAAGTCAATCAGTCGGTGGTACAGCTGGACCAGATGACCCAGCAGAACGCGGCCCTGGTCGAAGAGTCGGCGGCGGCGGCGGAAAGCCTCAAGGACCAGGCCGAACGCCTGGCCGAAGCAGTCGATCGCTTCAAGGTCAATGCCGATGCCAAACCCGGCTCGGCGACCGGCTTCGGCGCCGGCAAATCGCTGGGCAGCGTGAAATCTTCCGGAAACAAACCTGCTGCGAGCAGTTCGGGCGGCAGCCTGGGGGCCAGGAGCGGGGCAAGCTCCAGCCACCATGGAGCGCATGCATCGAGCAAGACCGCAGCCAGCCCGCGCCCAGCAACATCGGCCACGAGCACGGCTCCAGCCTCGGTTCGTGCGCCGGCCCCGGCCCGCGCACCAGCCCCGCAGCCGGCACAGGCCGAAGGCGATTGGGAATCTTTCTGATCACCGCCTCCTCGATTCACGAGCAATTTGTCAAACCCGCACACCACACGAGGTAAGCCATGGAAACCACCCGAGACAACGTGCCGGCCTTGCGCCAGGACACTGGCAACCTGGCCCTGAAAGCGCACGGCCCGGCCAGTGGCGAATACCTGACCTTCCGTTTGGGTGCCGAGGAATACGGCATCGACATCCTGAAGGTTCAGGAAATCCGCTCCTATGAACCGCCCACCCGCATTGCCAATGCGCCGGACTTCATCAAGGGCGTGGTCAATCTGCGCGGCGTCATCGTGCCCATCGTTGATCTGCGCTTGAAGCTGGGCTGTCCCAGCGCCGAGTACAACAGCTTCACCGTGGTGATCGTGCTCAATGTGCGCAACCGCGTGGTCGGCGCGGTGGTCGACTCGGTCAGCGATGTGCTCGAACTGAATCGAGATGCGATCCGCCCGGCGCCAGAAATGAGCTCGGCCTCGGTCGACACCAGCTTCATCACCGGCATCGGCACCGTCAGCGAGCGCATGTTGATCTTGATGGACATCGAAGGCCTGATGAGCAGCGCCGACATGGGCTTGATGGACTCCCTGGCCATGTAAGCCTATCCCGCGCCGGCCCAGGTAGCGGGATGCCATGACCCGCTGCCGGATCACGCAGCGGCGCACCACTCTTCGAAGACTTCGTTGGAGCAGCAAAATGGCATCAGGTGTGACCTCGATCGCACGGCGCGTCTCTCTGGTGGGCGTGATCGCCCTGGCCGCATCACTTCTGACGGTCAGCGGCGCTGTCAGCATCCTCCTCACCCAGGTTGCCCATGACCGGGTGACCAGCTGGGTCGGCGACAAGACCCAATCCCTGGTCGATTCGATGACGGCCATGGACGATGTGGCCAAGACCATGGTGCAGCAAAGCTATGGCACCTTCCGCCAGGAGTTCGGTCCGGTCTTCCAGCTCGACGAAAGCACCGGCGACCTGCGCGACTGGGGCCCCAAGCTCAACGGCAACACCACCCAGGTCGACAAATTCGCCGGCACCACAGGCGGTGCGGCGTCGATCTTCGCCCTCAAGGGTGATGACTTCATCCGCATCACCTCTTCGTTGAAGAACGCAGCCGGCGAGCGCAACACGGCGCCGCTGGGCAAAAGCCACCCCGGCTATGCCACGCTGATGCAGGGTAAGCCCTTCGCCGGCCGGGTGGTGCTGGAGGGCAAGGTTTACATGGCCTACTACGACCCGATCAAGAGCGAGGCAGGCAAGATCATCGGTCTGCTGGCCATTGCCCTCGATATGGAGGGCTTCCAGAAGGCCATGGACAAGATGGCGGCTGATGCCAAGTTCTTCGAATCGGGGGGTACCTATGCCGTGGCCGCCGATGCCGACGGCAAGAATGCCCGCCTGGTCTCCCACCCCACGGCCAAGAACAAGCTGGCCAGCGAGGTGAGCCCCGAGTTCGACAAGTTCATGGCGGCCCTGATCGCCTCCAAGGACGGCGTCGTTGAGGACGCACCTGACGTGCTCAATGGCAAGGGCGGAAGCTATTTCGCCGTCGGGCGCCGCAACCCGCAGGGCGGCTTCTGGATCATTGCCCAGGTATCGCCGAGCGAGTCCATGGCCTCGCACTGGGCCACCATGGTGCCTTTCTGGATCATGCTGACCCTGACCACGGCCGGCCTCGGCTTCGGCCTGTTCTGGATGATGCGCAATTGGGTCAGCAAGCCGCTGAGCGATTTGACCGAGGCGATCAGCTCCATCGCCCAGGGAGACTTGTCGGCCTCGGTGAGCAGCCAGCGCCATGACGAAATCGGCCTGCTGATCCAGCAGACCGAAGCCATGCGCGGGCGCTTGGCAGAGACCATCGGTACCGTGCGCCAGTCCTCCGACTCGATTGGCACGGCCAGCGCCGAGATTGCCTCGGGCAACCAGGATTTGAGCCAACGCACCGAACAAACGGCGTCGAACCTGCAACTGGCCGCCTCCTCCATGGCCGAGCTGACTGGCACAGTCAAGCAGACCGCCGACTCCGCCATGACGGCCAACCAGCTCGTATCCTCGGCCGCCAGCGCCGCAGCCAAGGGTGGTCAGGTGGTGGGCCAGGTGGTGGCCACCATGGACGAGATCAACACCAGCTCGCGCAAGATCAACGACATCATCGGCGTCATCGATGGCATTGCCTTCCAGACCAATATCCTGGCCTTGAACGCGGCCGTGGAAGCGGCGCGCGCGGGCGAACAAGGTCGCGGCTTCGCTGTGGTGGCCAGCGAGGTGCGCAGCTTGGCCCAGCGCAGCGCCGAAGCAGCCAAGGAGATCAAGACCCTGATTGGCGCCAGCGTCGAGCGGGTTGAAGTGGGATCTCGCCTGGTCAACGAGGCCGGCAGCTCGATGACCGACATCGTCTCCAGCGTGCAGCGCGTGCAGGACATCATTGGTGAGATCACCGCGGCCGCCAGCGAGCAAAGCGAGGGCATCGGCCAGGTCAACCAATCGGTGGTGCAACTGGACCAGATGACACAGCAGAACGCCGCCCTGGTGGAGGAGTCCGCCGCCGCGGCCGAAAGCCTGCGCGATCAGGCCCAGCGCCTGATCGAAGCCGTGTCGGTGTTCCGCCTGGCACAAGGCCACCATGTAGCGAGCACAGCGCCGAGCCGTCGACCTGCACCGCAAAGCTCCACAGCCAATGCCACGGGCACTACCAAGGCGAAACCGGCAGCCTCAACTTCGCATCGTGCTGCGAACAAGACGAGCACCACGGCAAAAGCGAGAAGCAAGCCGACCGGCGGCGAGAGCACCAGCCCCCCTGCCCCGGCCCCTGCGCCCTCAGCCCGCTCGGCACCCGCGCCCGCTCCACGTGCTTCGACCCCAGCCGCTCAAGAAGGAGACTGGGAAAGCTTCTGAGCCTGCATCCGTTTCGTCGTTCCCCCGCATCTCCAGCAAGGACTCTTCTTCATGTTTGATTCCATCAAGACACGCTTGACCGCGCTGAGCATTGTGGTGGTGGTGCTCACCCTGAGCCTGGCCACGATCGCCAACTATGTGATCGTCCGCGGTCACACCTACACCACCGAGCTGGCCAGCCTGGATGCCTTGGCGGCGGGCCGCGCGGCGGCCATCAACCAATGGGTGACCATGCAGCGCGACATCGTCACCTCCATGGTGCCGGCCGCGGCCGAGGCCGACCCCAAGCCCTATTTGGTGCAGGCGGCCAAGTCAGGCCGCTTGGAGGCAAGCTATATCGGCCATGCCGACAAGCGCATGCTGTTCAACACCCCCCAGGAACTGCCGCCCGGCTATGACCCAACCGGCCGACCCTGGTACACCCTGGCCTCCAACGCCAGCGGGCCGGTGATCACCGAGCCCTATATGGACGCCGCGCGCAAGCTGCTGGTGGTGACCTTCGCCGTGGCCGTCAAAGAAGGCGGCAGCACCAAGGCTGTGGCGGCCACCGATGTGTTCCTGAACGAGGTCTCGGCCACGGTCAAGGCCATCAAGCCGACGCCGAATGGTTTTGCGTTTCTGATGTCCAGCAAGGGAACCTTGGTCGCCCACCCGAATGCCGAACTGGCCCTGAAGCCGGTCAGCGAGCTCTCCCCGCAGTTGGACGCCAAGGCCCTGAAACAGGTGCAGGAAGCTGGAGCACCCTGGGTCGATGCCACCATCGGCAACCAGGACTTCCTGCTGCGCGGCGTGGCCATTCCCAACACCGACTGGGTGCTGGTGGTGGCAGCCGATCGCAGCGAAGCGCTGGCCTCGCTGAGCTCGCTGCTGCGCACCGCGGCCATCGTGTTGGTCGTGGTGATGGTGCTGGCAGGCGCGCTGATGACCACGGTGATCTCCACCATGCTCAGTGGCCTGGACCGTGTGCGCGCCGCGCTCGACGAAATCAGTGCCGGTGGCGGCGATCTGACGCAGCGCCTGCCCGAGGCCGGCCGCGACGAGATCTCGCGCATTGCCGGCTCCTTCAATATGTTTGCCGAGAAGATTCAGCGCATCCTGCTCGATGTGCGCTCCGCCAGCAATTCCATCTCCACGGCCTCCAGCGAGATCGCCCTGGGCGCCCAAGACCTGTCGCAGCGCACCGAGCAAACCGCCTCCAATCTGCAACAGGCGGCCTCGTCGATGGAGCAACTGACCGGCACCGTGCGCCAGACGGCCGATGCCGCGCAGACCGCCAATCAGCTGGCCTCCTCGGCCTCCTCGGCCGCGGCCAAGGGCGGTGAGGTCGTCAGCCAGGTGGTCACCACCATGGACGAGATCAACAACAGCTCCAAGAAGATCAGCGACATCATCGGCGTGATCGATGGCATCGCCTTCCAGACCAATATCCTGGCCTTGAACGCGGCCGTGGAAGCAGCGCGAGCCGGCGAACAAGGCCGCGGCTTCGCCGTGGTGGCCAGCGAAGTGCGCAGCCTGGCTCAGCGCTCGGCCGAAGCCGCCAAGGAAATCAAGGGCCTGATCGGCGCCAGCGTCGACCGAGTCGAAGTGGGCTCCAAGCTGGTGGAAGCGGCCGGCGCCTCGATGAACGACATCGTCTCCAGCGTGCAACGCGTGACAGACATCATCGGCGAGATCACCGCGGCCGCGAGCGAGCAAAGCGATGGCATCGGCCAGGTCAATGGCGCCGTGGTGCAGCTCGATCAGATGACGCAGCAGAACGCAGCCCTGGTGGAAGAATCCGCAGCCGCCGCGGAAAGCCTGAAGGATCAAGCCCATCGCCTGACCGAGGTGGTTTCGGTGTTCCGTCTGGGCAGCGATGAGGGCCATGCGCGCAGCGCCGCCAGCGCCCCACGCCCGGCCAGCAAGCCGGCCGGTAGCGCCAGCAGCAGCGGCAGCAGCCACAATGGCAGCGCACACTTCACCAGCAAGCCTGCTGCTGCCAAAGCCCCTGCGGCCAAACCTGCCGCGCGGCCAACACCTTCGGCAAGCAGCAGCACGCCCGCGCCGGCTCCTGCAGCCAAGCCGGCGGACAACGACGACGACTGGCAGTCCTTCTGAGTGCCTGCCGCTGGCTGAGCCAGCGCAGCGGCAGCACCAACATCAGAATCATCAAAGCGGGCCGCATCAAGCGGCCCGCAGTCATTTCCGGCCCGGCATAAACGAGGAAGCCCCTGGAAGCGGTTGCCCCGCCCTGCCCTGCGTTCGCAGCTACTGTGTGTCGGCCTCGCGCAAGGTCTGCATCACCGGCCGGCGCAGCACGCCGCGCAGGCTCCACCATCCCGCCAACTGGGCCAGCACGGCACCGGCCAGCATGCTGAACAACGGCACCCAGAAGTTCAAACTCCAGGCAAAACCGAAGACAAAACGCGCCAGCAAGGCGCCCAGCAAAACGGCCACCGCGCCGGCCAAGAAGCCGGCCAGAGCGCCCACCCCCAGCAATTCGGCGCGCTGCACCCGGGCCAGCAACTGGGAGCTGGCACCCAGCGCCCGCATCAAGGCGAATTCGCGGGTGCGGGCCTCGCGCGTGCTGCCCACCGAGGCCAGCAGCACGACCAGGCCGGTGGCCAGCGTGAAGCCGAACAAGAGCTGCACCGCCTGGATCACTTGGTTCAGCACCGACTGCACCTGCTTGAGCTGGGCCGACACATCGACCACGGTCAGATTGGGCATGGCACGGCTGAGCTCGCGATCCAGGCTCGATTCGGCCGGCGCATGGAAGGCAGACACCCAGCTGGCGGGCAGATCGGCCATGGTCTTGCGAGGAAACAGCACAAAAAAGTTCACCCGCATGGAGGACCAATCGACCTTGCGCATGGAGGTGATGCGCCCCTCCACCGGCAGGCCAGCAACATCAAAACGCAGGCGATCACCGAGCTTGAGCCCCAGGGTTTCGGCCAGGCCCTGCTCCACGCTCAGACCATCGGCCTCGTCCACCACCCATTGACCTTGAACCACGCTGTTGTGCGACATCAGCTCGGCGCTGTGGCTGAGGTTGAACTCGCGCTCCACCAGGCGCTGCGCCCGCTCGTCCTTGTACATGGCAGGCTTGACGGTCTGATCGTTGATGCTGAGCAGGCGGCCACGGATCATGGGGAAGAGGTCGTAGGTTTTCACCCCCGCGCCTTCGATCTGGGTGCGGAAGGCCGGCACCTGATCCCCCTGGAGGTTGATCACAAAGCGGTCAGGGGCATTGGCCGGCGTCGCCTTGAGCCAGCTGTCGATCAAATCCGTGCGCAGCAACACCAGCAGGGCCAGCGCCAACAAGCCCACCGCCAAGGACGAAACCTGCACGACGGCAAAGCCCGGGCGCGCCGCGACCTGGCGCGTGGCCAACAGCAACCAGCGCGGCACGGCAGCGCTGGCGGCGCCCTGCCCGCTCAAGGGCACCCAGCGCTTGAGCACACGCACCGCCAACCAGGCCATGCCGGCGAACAAACCCAGCGCCAGCGCAAAGCCACCGGCCGCAATCAATCCCAGGCTGAGCTCACCGGCCAGCACCATCAAGATGCCGGCAAAACCCAACACACCGGCCACCAGCACCAGGGTGGAACCAGCCTTGAGCCCACCCAGATCGCGCCGGATGACGCGCAGCGCCGGCACGGCCGCCAGCTGCAGCACGGGCGGCAGGCCAAAGCCCATCAACAGGCTCAGGCCCAGACCCAGGCCCAAGGTCGCGGGCCAGAAGGACGGCGCCGGCAGGCTGACTTCGAACAGGCCCGAGAGCAAGCCCACGAAGGCGAAATGCAAGCCCAGGCCCAGCAGCACACCGATCAGGCTGGCCGTCAGGCCCGCCAGGGCGAACTCAATGCTGTAGGCCCAGGCGATGCGGCGCTGGGCCTGGCCCAGCACCCGCAGCATGGCGCAATCGTCCAGATGGCGGCCCGCAAAGTCACGCGCAGCCAGTGCCACCGCCACCGCGGCCAGCAGGGCCGAGAGCATGGCCACCAGCTTGAGGAACTTGGTCGCCCGGTCCAGGGTCTGGCGCATCTCGGGTCGGCCGCTGTCCAGCGAGTCCAGCCGCACCCCGCGCCAGGCGGACGACGCAATCAAAGCCTTGGCCCGCTCCACGAACTGGTTCACCGCCTGGGCTCGCGGCGCGGGCTGCTCGCCGCGGGCCAGTGCGGCCACAGCCAGGCGGTAGGTCACCCGGCTGCCGGGTTGGATCAGGGCAGTGGCGGCCAGATCGGCCTCCGCCAGCATCAGGCGAGGCGCAAAATTCAAGAAGCCGGCGCCACGGTCGGGCTCGGTGACGATGACGCCGCCGACCTTGAGCGAGGCATCGCCAAGCAAAAGGCTGTCACCGAGGCGGATTTGCAGCGAATCCAGCACGGCCGCATCCACCCAGACCTCACCAGGCTTGGGCGCCCCCACCCGCCGGCCATCGGCCAACAGCAGCTGACCGCGCAGGGGATACGCAGCCCCGACCGACTTCACCGCCACCAGGCGATTGCGCCCGCCCTGGGCCTCGCTGGCGCGCGCCATGCTGGGGAAATTGGCACTCAGGGTGGCGGTCAAACCCAGTTCCTGGGCCAAGTCTTGCAAGGCCTGCGGCACCGGCTGGTCGGCCAGCAACACGGCATCGCCGCCAATCAACTGCGCGGCATCGCGGCGCAAGCCCTGCTCGAGACGGTCGGACAGAAAGCTCACCGCACACAAGGCCGCCACCGCCAACGCCACCGCCAGCATCAGCAAACGGAGCTCGCCGGCCCGCCAATCGCGCCAGAGCTGGCGCCAGGCCATGCGCAGCACATGGGGAGGGCGGGCGGGCTGGAGCGAGGGCATGGGCGGCACGGCGGACACGGCAGAGCTTGAATTCATGGCTCGGACTGTAGCGAGTCCCCGCAAGCGCTGCTGTTCGTCAGGACATATCGGCCGGGCGAACGAACATGCAAGCCGGCTGAATGCTGTGTTCAGCCCCATGCGCCCCAGAAAAACCTGAGCGGGCGTCCAATCAAGCCATGAACACCGCCGCCCTGATCCGCCGCTTCCCCAGCCTTTTCCTCTCGCATGGCTCACCCATGACCGCGCTGGAGGCCCACGAGACCGGCCCCTTCTGGCAACAGCTGGGGCGCAGCCTGGAAGCGCGGCACGGCCGCCCCAAAGCCATCCTCATCATCTCGGCCCACACGGCGGCGCGGCAGCCGGTCTTACTGGCCGGACCGCGCCATGAGGCCATCTACGACTTTGGCGGCTTCGACCCGCGGCTGCGCAGCCTGCGCTACGACGCACCCGGCGCCCCCGCGCTGGCGCTTGAAGTGCAAGCCCTGGCCGCTCAAGCTGGCATCACCGTGCATTCACTGCCACAGGGTGGCCTCGACCATGGCATCTGGGTCCCCTTGCGCGCGATGTACCCGGGCGCCGACATCCCCGTGCTGCCCCTGGCCTTTGTGCCTTCGCAAAGCCCCGGCCAGCAGTTTGCATTGGGCGAGGCGCTTCAGTCCTTGAGCGAAACCCAGGGCGTGCTGGTGATTGGCAGCGGCAGCCTGACCCACAACCTCGGTCTGGTGTTTGCCGGCGGGCAGATGCCGCCTATCGATGCGCCCGAGCTGCCGGCCTCCGCTGCATTCCGAGAGTGGTGGGAAGCCCGCAGCCTGGCACGCGACTGGCCGGCCCTGCTGGACTACCGCCAGCAAGCCCCGCACGCCGTGGACATGCACCCCTCCGACGAACACCTGCTGCCTTGGTTTGTCGCCGCCGGCGCCGCCGGGCGCACGCATGCACCGCAGCGCATCCACAGCGCATTGACCTACGGCAGCCTGGGCATGGATGCCTACGCCTTCGGGCCCGAGGCACAGGGCCTGGCCGAGGCACTGGCCGCAACTTCACCGGCAGAGAGCCAGGGCAAGGACTGACCCCAGGGCGCGAGCCAGGGTCTCGCTATACTTCCCCCGCACTTCCAGATACGCACCGCGGGCGTAGCTCAATGGCAGAGCTGAAGCTTCCCAAGCTTAAGACGAGGGTTCGATTCCCTTCGCCCGCTCCACGTCTCTACAAGTGATTGATCCGCAACAGGATTGTCCCGAATCAACCTCCTGATACGTCGCCCTGCTACAAAGCGGAGTGATACATGGATGGTTTGTTTCGACGAGGCGGCACCTGGTACGCCCGGCTCGTCATCCCACGCGATCTTCGATCGAAGCTGGGCAAAACAGAATTTGTCGCGAGTACGCGCTGCCACGAGCAAGTGATGGCCAAGCTGGTCGCTAGCAACCTACTTGCTGGCTGGCGACGACGTATCGCAGATCTGAACGGAATACTCACCCAATCCATGGAACTCGAACGACTGGTCGCCGGCCATCCGGCCCTGACCACTGCGGGATACCTCTCCCTGGCTGACGCTGCAGGCGTCAGCGGCATTGACGTCACCAGACTCCTCCGCGCCGTCGAGGACGGGCAGCTTGCCCTGTTCTATCGTCATCCCAAGGGCATCGCGGGCTTCATGCTGCCCAAAGCAGAATTGGAGGAACTCCGCGGGCCCGGCGAAACGGAAATCATCGTGCCGTCCGCAGCCCAGATGCCATCGAGCGCAGCGCACAAGATCGCCTATGAGCCCCTGAGCGTCCGGGGAGCGGCAACGTTCGCCCGTCTGGCAATGGCTGGTGCACGTGAGCCTTCGGTGCTATTCGATGTGCCCGGCAATCCAACTTTGTGCTTCGCTCCTGAGTCCCCCGTAGACCTACAACAAGAGCACTTCGAACTCCTTGCCCTGGAAGTCGAGCGCCTTCGCGGCAAGTTTGCCGCCACCGTGACCCCCCAGCAACTTGAACTCGCAAGAGCTGGGCGCGCGGTTGAATCAACGCAGAAGTCAAACACCCTGCCCCAGCGCAGAGCATCCGATGCGGTGAATGCCTTCATGCGCGTGCGGCAACTAAAGTGCAGCGAAGATCAAGCAAGGCGAATCCGGGGCGCTTTGGATCTCTTTGTGGAGTTGGAAGGAGACCCTTGGCTGCACGAGGTGACGCCCGAGCGCGTGGACCGCTTTCGCGACGAAAAGCTACCCGGCGTGCCTGCAAACGAAAACAAAGTCCGCCTCCAGTTCAAGAGCTCGTCGATCACCGAATCCATCCAGGCTGTCCGTAACACCGAGTGGCCCCGCATCTCGCCCGCGGAACAGACCAAGCGCCTCACCTGGATCGCCAGCATGTTTGAGTGGCTGAAGCTGAAGCAGTGGATCGACATTGACCCATGTGCGACGCTCGTCGGAGAAAGTGAAGCCAGGTCAAAGCTGCAGCGAATGAAGGAGCGCGCACAGGACGCCCGAGAGAACTTTTCAGCGGAGGATCTGCAACGCATCTTTTCCGCGGGCGAGTGGTTCCAAACTGGGCGAGGTGTCCTGACAAAAGCTGGCACCTACCGCGAGTATTGCCCACACTACTATTGGCTGCCGCTGTTGGGCCTCTTCACAGGCGCACGGATCAATGAGTTGGCCCAACTGCACCTAAGCGATGTTCGCAGCACGCCCGGCGGAGTCTGGTTTTTGGACCTGGCCGTGCTCGACGATGACGATGGGAAGAAGCGACGGAAGAACGCCAACTCGAAGCGACGGGTGCCCATTCATCCCAAATTGATCGCACTGGGCTTCTTGGAATGGAAAGACGCCCTCATGCGTAGCGGGTTCGACAGACTGTTCCCAGAGCTCCGATTCGACCCCGTCAAGGGGTACGGAAAGGCTGCGACCAAATGGTTCAGCAGCTACCTCAATCGACTGGGATTTCCGCGTGACAACACCAAAGTTTTCCACTCGTTCCGGGGCACTTTGGTCACCCACTGCGCGACTAAGCTCAAGCTGACACCCCAGGAAATATCAGTCATCAGCGGGCATGCTCGTGACACCAGCGTTCTGAGCAAGCACTACCTCAAGGACCAATTGCCCGACGATCTGATCACGGCCATTGCTCGCATTGACTTCCCACTTCCGCAGATCGCTGCTTTCGACAGTGAAGCGGGACTGAAGGCGGTGAGGGATGCTCTGGGCAGGAAAAACCGCGGACTTGGGGCAATTGAAGACTGACCGTCAGTGAGCTGCGGCGCCGACCGACGGACGCGGCTATACGCCATTCCACACCCATCTCTCTACCTCCTCCCTGGGCGTGCCATACGACGACCACCGCCCCTGCCACTGGCGACTAAAGCACCTCAAGCCCCTCGCATTTACGCTGTCGGAGATTCATGCTCCGCAGGTCGACCAACAGGCGATGCAGGGCGGACCTGAGTTGGTCTGCCTCTTTCTCGATGCGAGCCAATTCGCTATTGCTGATCTCCGTGTCTGCAATATCGTTGGCAACCTCACGCATCAATTCGCCGAACCGCATAGTCATTTCGGCAAGATCCTGCATCAGCTTTGGGTCGCCCTGCCCGACATCAGGTGAGCAGATGAACTGACCGCCCAGCACTTCAGCCAGGGCGTCCATCACCCGGGTGTCCTTGGTCACCTGCATGAGCCGCAACGTTTCTTGCAGGCTCAAATGGTGCGAAGTCTGATTGGGATTGACCTTGTTCAACAAAGTCTTGTGCTGCACGCCCATGGCGGCCGCAAGCGCTTTGGCGCCTCTGGAGTGCTCTTCAACCGTGTGAAAAGCAGCGCGGAGCACCTGGGCGCGAGCTGCGGCCTCGATTGCTGATTCAATCACTTCATTCTTCTCCCTGTTACTTTACTGAGACCAATCAGGCTCTGCTGACCCGTCAGGCTCTGCTGACCCGTGAAATTTGATGCTCGGTTCCCGTAGATTGCAGCTGTCGGTTTAAGCACACTTCATATGCGCCTGATTTTGGCGTTAGCTAAACCAAGACACACAAAGGGAAACTCCATGAGCAAAACAAGCAACGCACCGAAACCGGCTCCTGCCGCCAAGGGCATCACTCCTCAAAACAATGCAGCCAACATCAGCAACCCCAACAAAGGCTCGCCCGGCACAAACCGGCAGTACGACCAAAGCCAGGGCCATCGCGGTACACAATTGAATCCGAACCGAAAATCCTGATGGCTCGCCCATCCTGGGCTTGAGTCGATCGGGCTGGGGCCAGGGGGCGCTGCGACATTTCGCTGCCAGCAAGCACCCTCTGGACCGACTTAGCTTGCTTTACTCCGGCGACGGCAAATGCACCAACCCCAACGGTGACCGAGCATCGGGGCCGCATCGCGGGAACCTGCTCAACCAGACTCGCTCTCGCCACTGGAGTTTTGCGGCCCATTCTTTGCATCGGACACCGGGAACACTTGATTCAAGATCTCGCAGACGAGCTCAAGCGTGCCATACACCGAAGGAGTCAAGCCCCCTTCTCCATGGGCGTGGGCGTTTCGGCGGGTCGAGAGACTGCGTCTGAGCACATCAAGCAAGTCCCAGCCCTGGTCCTCCGGAATAACGTCCACAGGCTCATGCGGGTCGATTTCCAGCTCCTGAAGACCCAGACGCTCCATCACCTCCAAGCGCGCCCAGGTAGCTCGCTCCCGGGCGGACTGGGCTGCCGCGCGATGCCAGCGGCTGAAGCCTTCGTTGCGAATCAGGCCGATGTCGATGGCGTGGTTGACCAAACCGAACAGCATCGCCCTCTCCTGTTTCGGCCTTTGGTACGCGGGCGGCAAGCGGTAAGGCATCACCTCTCGCAGGCCGGCCTCCAAGGTCACAAGTGCTTGCGCTTCGGCTACTGGATAGAAGCGGTAGACATGCCAGGCATACAGGTACAGGTTGCGGGCGGTATCGAAGGAAATGCGCAGATGCTCCGGCACGGTGGAGTGCAGGCGCAAGTCCGCCATCAGCTGATGATGCGCGTCCACTGAGCTCATCGCACCGTGACGAGGATCTCGGTCATGCATGAGCGCCACGTCGCGCAGCCCTTCGGCCATGAGCCATGGCACCATCATTCAGCTTTGATCCAGGGCGGCGACTCTACCGGTCTATCGTCGAACTCCGCACCAGAAGCCCTGGCTTCCGCTTCGCCCGACCTCCGCATTGCACACGCAGGGGATCTGGTAGTCCTGGCCAACGGCAGCGAACGTTTACACGCTGGCAGCGGCTCGTCTTGAGGTTTACGCCTTTCGGTCATCGCTCATCTGATTTCGGCTTTGGGATAGGAAGAGGAAGAGGAAGAGGAAGAGGAAGAGGAAGAGGAAGAGGAAGAGGAGGAGGAGGAGGAGGAGGAGGAGAGCGTATTCGGCCCCATTTCATTCTTCATCTCAAGGGGGTTACCTCTCCCCAAGTGTCTGTTGAACCTTGTCATCAAGCGTGACCCAAATCACTGCGCCCGGTCGATGCACGTACAGCACTGGCGCAGGAAGGAGGTGGGCGTCTCTCACGACCCATGCATAGCGCCACTTTGCAACTTGCCCAGAACGGATGCGTTCCAACTCAATCCGATGCTTTTCCTGGTTCGCCATCATCTGTGCATCAGTGAAGGGGCCAAGGCAGTCCACCAACTCCGCCGTACCAATCACCGTTCCGGAACCCTTGCGGATTAGTGCGATGCGGCCGCGAATCTTCGTTGCTGTACTGCGCATCTCCCACGTCTTGATGCCTGAAAGAATCCGGTCAATGTAGGGGGTATCGATTACCAGCCCACGATCAATCAATGCCACTGCTTCTCCCTTGGCGTGTCGAAATTTCTAGGTTTGAATGTCAGCCGGAAACTGTTTGTGTTCAGCCAGCTAGCAACCATGTTGCTGGCGAGATAGCTCACAGGGTGAGCCATCAAAGAAAAATCAGCCGAAGTCAGCGAAATCCGCCGCGGTCAAGTCTCCGCACCCGTTCAGCATGTCTGAAGCCAGCTCGCGCTTTTTGGCTAACAATGCGTCCAGCCTGACATCGAAGCTAGGGAAGTCCTTCCCAACAACGCCCGGGTAACAGACCGAGACCACACGCTTCTGACCGATGCGGTAAGCGCGCGCCGTGGCCTGATCCTCCTTGGCCGGGTTCCAAGTACGGGTGAAGTGGATGACGTGGTTCGCAGCCTGGATGTTCACTCCGAAGCCCACGGCGAGTGGCGAAAGCACGATTACATTGAAGCCGGGCTTGCTCTGGAACGAATCGATCAGCTGCTGCCGGTTTTCAGTCGCCCGCGGATCGGCTGACGTGTCTCCGTTCACGATGCTGGGTGCGAATCCGAAGTACGCAGCAATGACCCGCTGCAGCAACAACTGCAATTCCCGGAACTCACAGAACACAATGACTTTGTGGTTACCCGCCGGGTCAGCAGCGAGCTGCTTGAGCCGGTTGATGAGCCACCCCATCTTGGGCGACTCGCTCACCAGGCGCCCAACTGGAATCGAGCGGGTATCGGGTTCTGCGTGCCCATGCGGGTCGGAGCAGATCTTTCGAATCGCTTGAAGCGCTTGTAACTGCGCCGATGGATTGGTGCTTCGCTGCTCCCTCAAGATCGCCAACGCCGCGCCATACAGGCCCAACTGATAGGGCGACATGGGCAGCTCCTTGCAACTGACGTCTTCCACCGGCACAGGCAAGTCCTTCGCCACGTCGGTCTTCTTGCGGTGCAAGATCTGTGGCTGGATCACGGCACGCAGCTCCTCCACCTTGGCCAGCTGTTCTTCCGTCTTTGCCTCGATCGGCTGACGATAGTTTTTCGAAAAGTGGTTGAGCGCCCCCAGCAACCCTGGCTGCACAAAGTCGAACAAGCACCACAAGTCCGCCAGGGTGTTCTCAACCGGCGTGCCGGTGCATGCAATGCGAAACCGCACCTTCTGCTTCTTGGCTGAGCGTGTGACCATGGCCGCAGGGTTCTTGATCTTCTGCGCTTCGTCGCAAATCATGACCGACCACTGTTGGCTCGCCAACGCGAACTCCAAGTCACGCATGGTTTCGTAGGTGGTCAACACCAGCTTCGCACCGCCCACCCAGTTTTTCTTGAGCAAGCGCGTCACACCGTGTTGCTTCAGCTCGGCATCCACTTCATGCCGGCCCACCCGCAGCTGTCGAAGCACATCGCCGTACAGGGTCAGCAAGGGCATCGTGCCCGGCACGAAGAAGCGATCGAGCTCATTGCGCCAGTTGTCCAAAAGTGCCACAGGCGCGACGATCAAGGCGGGAGGCAGGTTCGGATCCGCCTCAAAACACGAGGCCAGGAACGTCAGCAGTTGCAAGGTCTTGCCCAGGCCCATATCGTCGGCCAGAACTGTCCCGCGGCAACGGCTGGGAGACGCACGCCACAAGTGCTGCAGCCACGCCACCCCTGCCCGCTGATGCTGCTTCAAGGGGAACTCGGGGCGCAAGCCGCTGGGCAAATCAGGCTCAAGCCCTTCTGGGGCGAACAGGGACGCAGCGCGCGTTTCGTCGTAATCCAGCTCGTCCAGGTTTCGCTTCAGGATCAAGCGCTTCTTGGGCGTTTCCACACGCCCAGCGCGCTCTGGGGTGAACTCCTTGCGCTGAATGTCCTGGGCCGCTTTCGCCAGTGCCTCTACCGCCCTGCGGGCATCCACGGTGGACACCGGGACCTGCAAGCCTGGCAGACGGACCTGAGCCTGCCCACTGGCCTCAGCAACACTCACCACATCCTTCAGCGCCGGAATGTCCTCAAACGGAATGGGCAAGATCGTGGGCGCTGTGTCGGGTCCGTTGTCAATCCGAACGCCCGCGGCCACATTGCCGTCAAACCAGCCCTGCCCCCCATCGTCACGAGCGATCACGGGCGTCACGAAGGGCTTCTCGACGCCGATGTCCTCAATTCGCGTTGAGTAGTTGCTCAGGTCCAGTACTTCGTCGGCGGTCCAAAGGGCGGGCCGGGCCCACTCCCTCCACCAGCCCTGTAGCTGGACCAAGTGGTCGGGCGTATCGCCCAGCACCTCGAATTCATGCCGCTGGAACGAGAAACAAGGCGCATCGTCTTGCAGCGCGCGCTCCAAACGCGTCATAAAGGCCGCCAGTGAGTCCGGCGTCATGAGCCAAATGGGCTCCGAGGGAATGCCCAACTCCCCTAACGTTTCGACCTGCAGCCCAACACGTAGAACCTGTCCACGATCTCCTCGCTCCGCGAATGGCGTGAAGCGATTGAACTGAATGCCCGCATCATCACGCGCCAGCTCGAACTGCCGCTGATCAATCACCTGCTCCGCATGCTCGCCCAGCACTGCAAACGGGTTTCGCACAAAAGCCTGCGCGCGCGGGCCAGCGACACGCCGGCCCGGCATGCGCTTGATTTCAGCAAGCACCTCCTTGACCTCGGGCGTCAAAATCACACGCACCATCGCCGGGCCGTCGGGCACGTCATAGCTGTCCTGCAGCGGCAAGCGGTCGAACTGATGCAGCCATTGGGCAGGGGCCGTCTCGAAACTTGGAACCACCTCCACCACGCCTGCGTCGCCCTCACTTCGGGTCTCCATCTCCAAGCGCAGCCGCTCGGGCGTCAGGACGATGGTGCGCTCCACGTAATCCGAGACCGGCGCGCCCAAGTCCTTGGCCAGCTTGCGCATGCGGCCGAAAGCTTGCTCCTTGAACACCAGACTGCGGTCAGCTTCCGGCACCGCGTGAAATCGGGTCAGCTCATCCAGCAACTGCCCAGTCTGCTCAGACACCAGCTGAACAGAGGTTCCACTCACAAGCACCTTGCCTTCCAGACGAGGCGCAGGCTGCAGAGGGCGCCCTTGAGCATCGACCCAAGCGTCCAGCAGCACAGCAAAGTTGGCGTCCATGAGTGCGCCACGGCTGGTCAGCTTCGGGCGCGCTTGAGATTCCGGCGGGATTGACAGTCCGCCCCTGAACCCAGCGAGCTCCGGGTGCTTCAGCAGCGCATAAACATCCGCCCAGGGAAGAACGAATTCAGTCTCTGCACGCTCACCCAAACCTTCGAGAAACACCTGTTGCAGCCGGGCGCCCAGGTCAGCAGCCGACGGGAACTCGTAGGGCATGGCCAACCAATGCGCGGTCGTCGCGGCGGGCGAACGGTAGCGAATGCCGATGGCATCAAATTGAACAGCAGGTGGAATTCTTTTGTCTTGAGGGTCGGCGGGAGCGCGACCGAAAATTCGCCCGAACATGTTTGGCTTCAGCCTTTCAACCAGTAACCCTTGCCTTCAGCGTAGCGAAACCCTTGGGCTTCCAGCTTGGCGGCAAAGCTCTTGAACAAACTTGGGTCTCGCATCAGCACCCAAAAACTACCGCCCTTGTCGCGCAAGTCCTGGTGCGCGATGCCCACGGTTCGGCAGTACGAGGTGATCTGCATGGCGTCGAAAGTGCTGAGCTTCTTGCCCGAGCTATCGGGAACCAACTCATGGTCGGGGACTTTTGACCCCGCTGATTGAGCAACAGACTGATTCGACGACCGCAGTTGCTGTGCGGCCGGCCATGTCGAGCTAGGCGCTTGCTCTGCCGGGGCTGGTCCGACATAGAGCCGGCTTTTTGACGCTGGCATGGATTTCAGAATATTGCCAAGTTCCGCATCAAACTTCGATTCCCAGGGACCAATATGTGACAGTCGAGTCGCTCCAACGCGCTGTTTCAGCATGTTCAAACTGAACTGCCGCTGATCCAGGTCTGTTCTGAAGTCATTGGTGGCAAACACGTAGCAGGCGTTGCCGGTCACACCGAACTCGATCACCAGCAACGGTCCGATGCACATCACGAACGCGTTGTTCAAAACGTTGGAGTCCGTCAAGACCCGGTCGCGCCCAGCCATCCGGCTGCGCAAAGCCTTGAACTCCGGACTGGGATTGCGTCGGGCATCTGCGCCCAAGATGAACCACATGTCGGTGATCTTGGGCTCCCATTTGAGCCAGTACTTCAAACGACGCAGGTCGGCGCCACCGTCCTGCGCAAGCAATTCGAAGAAGTCAGTGATCAGCCGGCGCTTGAGCCAGCCCTCAACCATATGGCGAGCTGCTTCATCCCGTACTTCGGCATCCCACGCCGACCGCGCCAACCAGGGGTTCCCCACCTTTTCCAGCGCCGTATCGCGCAGTCCGCCATGCTCGGGCTTGTCCTCACATTTGGAGTAGCGGGCCACCGTCAGCGCGGTTGCCCGGGTCGCCAAACGTTGGGGCAGGCGCAACTCAATGCGGTCGTTCACAAGATCCAGAACGCCCGGCAAGCCTCGCTTGTAAGCCGTATCTGAGCCCGAGCACACCAGGCGCACATAAGCCATCAGTGCATCGTCCCAGACCCAGGAACTGCTTGGGATGCCCAAACCCTCGCAGACAGCGCGCAGGCCGCTGGTGTCGCCGTTGGCCAGCGCACCCGCATACGGGGCGCAGGGGTCCTCGCCCAGGAGGTTGCGATGCTGCCCCAGCAGCTCCAGCCACGCGGGCGGTTCTCCGCGCTGGCGGGCGCCCTTGCGCACGCCGTCGAACTTGGTACCCAGGAATCCGCGCAAACGGCGCCAGTTGCCTGGGCCGGCATCCTCTTCCTCACCGCTGCTGCTGTCCGAGAAACCAAAGTACGCGCTCAGCAAGCCCTGGTAGCAGCGCCGGAACTGCTTGGGCTGCGCCTCAAGCTCTTCAACCGCCGACAGGACCTGACTGAACAAGGGTCGCCGGTCAATCAGGCGCACCTGATGCTTGCCGATCGGAACCGTCACGCCGTAGCAGACGTACTTCAGTTCGGTGAAGTTATTCAAAGTCTGCGACTCATAAAACCGCGCGAGCGCAGCCTGCATGACGTCAGCACTGGGTTTGGCATCGGCCGCCCCCACCAGGTCCTTGCGAATGTCTCGCAATGCGCGGCTCATGACCTGCGGGTCGCCCCACACCGGCGCGTGGAACACCAGGCGCGGATCCATCGCCGTACCCAGCGCGCGCTTCAGCGCCCCAAGCGATCTTGAATTTGACATTGGTTGTTCACACTCAGGGCACGGGTCAATCGAGCGTCATCCACCGTGGGCGGTGGGTTCTTCTCTTCGTCCTTGCGCTCTTGCCGGGTCTTGAATTCCAGCTTGAACTCGATACGCCGGCTCGCTTCGTCGTCTGCACGCAGCGAATTGAAAGAAGCGCCACCGACGAAGAACTTGGTGGCGATGAGCTTGCGGTCCTGCTCCGAAAGCGAATCCGTCATCGTCGGCGATTCCCGAAGCAACTCGCACAGCACACGCTGGCTGCGCTCCAGGCTCAAATTGAGATTGAACAAGTACGAGCCCGTCTGGCTGGCATACCCCTCCACCACCGCGCGTTTGAACCACAGGCGGCCTGCGTCCGTGCTCCGGAGCTTGGCCAACAGCGTGGGGGTGAAGTTGCGGATCACCTCGCGCTGCGGAGGAGACAGGGTGTTCTGCCCCTCGCGTTCGAACTTGCCCCGTGGCCCGAAGTCGATGGTGTTGCCAACGATGCGGACGCCCTCAAACTCCTTGCGATTCACCACTGCTTGCACCTCACCCATCAGCTTCTCGATGGCCTCCGTGCGCTCACGCTCTTCCCGCTCGGCATCTGACACCTTCTTGGTCACCGCCAGCAGGGCCACGCTCATGGTCACCAGGAAAAGCACCATCAGCGCGGACATCAGATCCGAGAACGATATCCAGAACGGCTTCTCACCCTCGTCGCGCGCGCGCCGGCGCGCAACAGCTTGCATGCCTAACATGTTTCAGTCTCCGGCAGTTCAAGCGGTCTGCGGGATGCTGTCCACCACATCGCCCAGGTCGCGGATGGCGTCCTTGAGGTAGCCGGTGGCTTGCGCCAGCTCCTGATGGAAGCTGCGGTTGCCCTCACGCAAGGTGGTTTCCATGTGCTTGGCAAACTCCGCATGGGCCTGCCCCAGCACTTCCGAAACAGAGCCCAAGTATTCATCTGCTTCCATGGCAGCGTCGCCCAGGGTCTCGCTCGCTTTCTGAAGCTGACCGACCAACTGCGCCGTCATCGCCCCCTCACGCTTGGCGGTTTCAATGGTCTCGCGCAAGTCGCGCACCATAGTGGCCAGCGTGTCACGCACGGCCTTGTGATCTCCCAGCACTGACTGGGTGGTGGCCAGGGCCTGAGTCAAAGTGCTGCTGGCTGCATTCAAGCCACTCAGCGACTCGGTCACCGAACCCGAGGCCACCCTCATATCCGTCAGGCGATCGCCCAGCGTGTTGCTGGCCTGGAACAAGCGCTCTGCGCCAGTGCCCATGCGCTCGATGTTCTGCTGCGTGCTGGTCTTCAAGCTGGCAATCGCATCGCGCATGGCGCCTGCGGCCGCCTCCACGGCGTCTGTCAAATCATCCACCGCATCGGCCTGGGCTTCCAGCAACTCTCCTGTGTGCTTGGCCATCGAAGCCTGCTGCTGGGCCTGTTCGGTCTGCGCGCTGTGCGCTTGCTGCTGCAAGCCCTTGAGCAAAGCATTGGTGCTGTCGCCCAGCTCCCGCATCATGCCCAGCGTCAGCTCGGCGGACTCCGACTGCCCCTTGGCCACACTGCTCTTCAGCTCATCGATGAAGGCACGCATATGCTCATTGGCCTCAGATTGCCGCGCCTGCATCTGTTGCAGGGCTTCGTCCATGCGCTGGGCCATGCCTTCCACCGCCCCCGTGCCGGCCTGCTGGATCTGATTTGCCAGCGCTTCAAAGCGCATCGACGCCTGCTGGATGGTGGCCGCGGTCTGGCCCAGCATCTCATTCACGCTGGTCATCTGGCTGCCGAACATGCCCTCCATCTGCGCCATGAAGCCCGAGAGCACATCGGTCAGCAGCTTGTTGACCGCCTCGCCCTGGTTGCCGCTGACGTTCTGCACTGCGTCCGAGATGCGCGCCAGCGGCTCTTTCAGCCCCTCGCTGATGCTGCTGGTGATCGCCGAGCCCAGCTGCAAGCTATTGGCGTTCATGGTGGCGATTTGCTGCTGGCTGATCTCGGTCAGCACCTGCTTCAGATCCGTGACCAGGGACTCCTTCATCTGCATGGCCTGGGTGGCCGAGGTCTCGCTGGCCTCCACCAGGCGCTGCAAATACTCCTCGCCCGCGCCGGCATCGAACAGGCTGTCGATCAAGCCGCACAGCTGCTCCACCTGGGTGTAGCGGCCGTTGATCATCAGCTTCTCGAAGGTGGTGACCAGCATGGCCAGCGCAATCGCCGCACCCGACACGACGAAGGCCCCGCCCACGCTGTCCAGCAAGCTCTTCAAGCCCGCGCGCACCTGGCCCGCATCGTCCGAGACCTCAAACCCATTCAAGCCCAGGATCAAGCCCGTGAACGTGCCGATGATGCCCAGCCCGGTCAAGATGCCGGGCAAGTGCTTGTAGAACTCGGTTCGAAGCGGCGCATCCACCAAGCTCTGCTCGGTGAAATAGACGTTGGCCAAGGAGGTCTGGCGCCAACGCACCACCTCCAACATGCCCAGGCTGTTGGCCTGCTTCTGCGCGTGCAAGGTGTCGCGAAACTCGCTCCAGCAATGCAGCAGCGCGGGAGCCTGCATGACCTCGCGCTCCACACGGTCCAGGTCCAGCACCGGCCCGGCAGCCTTGAGCTCCGCCAGCTGCTTCATGGCCTGGTTCAGTTCCTTCTTCACGCGCCAGGCGGGCAAGCAGAACTGAATGATGAACATCACTGCGGCAAACGCCAGCAGGCCCCCCACGCTCCAGTGCACGATGGTGCCCAGGACTTCTTTGTATTCGTACATGCTGTTGGTCTCGAACGGATCGATGAAATCGGTGAAGCGAAAAAGAAGCTCAGGTCTTTACAGCAGACCTCCCTCGCTTCGCAGGTTTGGCGGCTTGTGAGTCGCGTGCAGCGGCCAGGCGCTTGAGCAGCTCCGCAGCGGGCTCGTCGTTGGGGTCCTGGGGCACCAACTCACCCCGGAACGCCTTGGCCAGGAGGGCGGGGGTCAGGCGCTGCGCGGCGGTCTGGGCGGTTTGCAGTCGGGCTTCCAGGCGGTCGGCGAAGGCGACGAGGAGTTCGACTCGGCGAACGATTTCGGCTTGCTCATCGAGGCTAGGGAACGGAATTCCCAGCACTTTCATATCAACCAAGTGCAGGTTCTTGATCGTGGACCCTACGATCCGACTTGAAACGTCAATGCGTCCTATCCAGTCTTGGAGGGCAAGGTCTATGAACCGCATGTTCACTTCACGCGATGCTGGTTTCAACAATGCGACGCTAACGAATAGCGAAAACGGGGAGTTAGTTTTGACAATCGCAGTGCGGCCAATCGTCCCGCTCTTCGTGATGAGCAAGTCGCCTTGTTCAACAGGGCATCGTTTGCTCAGTTCGCAATGCTCTTCTTCTGTGATGAACTTCGTATTTGAAAAATCAATGACTCCGTCGCGGATGTCCTTGACCGACACAAATGGAACGCCCTCACTAACGTAAGTGGGCGTGTGGTGAGTTCCATCAACTATCTTTGCTGTCAGCGCATCCAAGGAGGTCCAGAGCCAGCTTTGAGGGACATCGAACTCCTCGGTTCTCGTACGCTCTGCTGCATTCTTCGCCTTCTTCATTCGACAAAGACGCTCCTGTGTGATGGTGCCCAGTTGAACCTCAGCCAGCAGTTTCGTTGGCTTGTTAATGTCACGCCACTCCTCCGTCAGCCGCCCCGACGTCGCCGCCGCCAAAACCGATTGCCGGAAGCGCTTGAGCAAGGGGGCGACGCGGGCGAGGCGGTCGGTCACCGCGTCCACGCGGGCCAGCACGGTGTCGAGTTTGTCGGCGATGCGGACTTGTTCGGCTAGGGGCGGCAGATTTACTCTGATTGAGTAAGCATCGGTCCGATTCAATCCAGGTATGGCGGTAGACCTATTCAGGCTTTCCAGACCAAGTGAGCGGAGTTGGTATCGCCAAAATCCGAACTGACGACCCGGGACTTCGTCGACGTAGTAGGTGGTATCGATCGGGCTGCAAGCTCCGGGGCAATAGTGGACTTGGCCTACGCTTCCTTTGCGTCCGACTACGATGGTCGGCCCGTTTGTCAAGGGCACTTCGTGCTTACCAACCTCACCGTTTGAACCGAAAACCGGGAACCCTGCGCCCGACCGGACCTTATCCGGAAGCGCCTTACCGTACTTAAACTCTACCAAGTCGCCGAGGTTCTTCACTGCCCACCCAGCCGGAAGTCCAAGGTGACTCATATCGATTCCGCCTCGCCCAACTCCGCCAAGATCGCCTCCAGCTCCTCAACGGCAGCAGTCAATTCATCAACCGCTTCCCGCGCTAGCACTGCGGGCTCCGGCAAGTCAGCCGCATCCTCAGCGTTCTCATCCTTGAGCCAGGCGATGTCCAGGCTGTCGCCCTTCTCTTTGGCAATCCACTCCCGGCTGAAGCGACGGAAGCGCCCGGCTTCGCCCTGGTCATGCCGCTCAGATTTTCCGTTCGCATCCTCGCCAAAGGTAGCTTCAAACTCGGCGAAATGGGTGCGCGTGAGTGGCGTTCGCTTGCCAAACTTGGGTGCGTTGGCGCGCATGTCGTAGACCCAGACCTCCTGCGTGCTGCCGGTAGCAGCCTGGCTGACCTTTTGGAAGAACAGCACATTGGTCTTCACGCCCTGGGCGTAGAAGATGCCGGTGGGCAGGCGCAGGATGGTGTGCAGGCGGCACTTGTTCATCAGGTCGCGGCGGATGTCGGCGCCCACGCCGCTCTCGAAGAGCACGTTGTCGGGCAGCACCACGGCCGCCCGGCCACCGTCCTTCATGTGGCGCACGATGTGCTGCAGGAATGCGAGCTGCTTGTTGCTGGTGGCGTAGGTGAGGTCGTCCCGGGTGGGGCCTCCGCCGCCCTTGGCGGTGCCAAAAGGCGGGTTGCTGAGCATGATGTCGCTCTTGGGCAAGCTGCTGCCCGAGGACCCCAGGGTGTTGCCGATGTGGACCACGCCTTCGTCGTCACCCTCCATGCCGTGCAATAGGCAGTTCATCAGCGCCAGGCGACGGGTGCTGGAGACCAGTTCCATGCCCAGGTACGCCCTGTTGCGCTGGAACTGGCGCTGCTTTTCGCTCAGGTTGTAGAGGTCGTCGGTCTGGCTGCGGATGTAGCTGTCGGCGGCGATGAGGAAGCCCGCAGTGCCCGCGGCGGGGTCCTGGATGGTCTCGCCGGCCTGGGGCTTGATCAGGTGGATGATGCTGTCGATCAGGGGGCGCGGGGTGAAGTACTGGCCGGCACCGCTCTTGGTCTCGTTGGCGTTTTTCTCCAGCAAGCCTTCGTAGAGGTCGCCCAGACCGTCCTGCTTGGCGCTGAACCAGTCGATGCTGTCCAGGCTCTTGATCAGCTGCTCCAGGTGGCGGGGCTCCTTGAGGCTGGTCTGCGCGTCGGCGTAGATGGCGGCGATCAGCGGGTCGGGACTTTGCGAAAGCTGCAGCAGGCTGGTTTTGTAGTGCGTCAGCAGGTTCAGGCCCGAGCGGCGGGTGAACTCAGGCCAGCGGGCGTAGTCGGGCAGCTTGTGCGCCTGCAGGATGCCGCTCTCGGTGTTCTCGAACTCCATCTTGATGAAGAGCAACAGCACCAGCTCGGTGACGTAGTCGCTGTAGTTGATGCCGTCGTCGCGAAGGACGTCGCAAAGGTTCCAGAGTTTCTGGACGATGTCGGAGGTGGTCATGGGGTCGGTCAAAGGGGAAGCGGCCTGCCCGGCGGCGCAACTGAGCACAGGGCGCGCCCGGCGTGGCAGGCAGGAGGGATCAGGCGGTCAAAGGTTCGGGGTCAGGGTTCAGGTCAGTAGCTTCCGGGTCAAGCGGCGTCTTTCCAGAGCGAGGCAGCAAGATCAGTAAGCACTTGATCAAGTTCACCGCCCAAAAGCTTGTCAAGCTGCTTGACGCCCCCGTCCTGGGCGAAAGCGTCGTTGACGAAGCTGGTGTCCATCACCACCTCATGTGTGAGCTGCTTGGCGAGACGATCCAGCCATTTTCGCTGCACCGGCGTCCAGGGGCGTTTGGCGTAGATGCGCTGCATGGCTGTGGCCACCCGATCGGTGAAGGGCACGAGTGCCTCGCCCAGGGCGGCCTGACGGATGAAGCCGAGGATGCTGGCGGCGATGTCCTGGTTGCTCTTGTTGCGCCAGGCGGCCTTGAGGTTGGCTTCGGAGTAGCCGTGCTCATCAAGCAGCAGGCGCACCTGCTTGAGCTGCTCGCGCGTTAGGTCCTTCGGTCGCTGCACTACGGCCGCCAGGGCAGCGGACTGGTTGACTTGGCGCAACACGAAGTCAGCGAAGCTGTCGAGGTAATCCTCGGGCTTGCTGTGGCGGCCCCAGCTCTGCTCTCGGGAGATCAGCTCGTCGGTGTGGTTGGACAGGATGGGCATGTAAGCGGTTCCCAGCAACTCTTGCACCTCGGCGAGCTGGGTCAGCAGGCGGGTGCTGTTGCGGAGGAACTCAGCGGCAGCTCGCGGGCCCTGCTTCTCGCCCAACTCATGAAGATGGCGATGCAGCTGATCGGGTGGCACGCCCCAATGCTGCTCCAGCGCGGCCAGGTGCGCCTGCAGCTTGGGGCGCTTCTCGCCGGCGTGAGCGGCCTTGCGCAGCACGCGCATCAGCTTCTGGTTGAGCTGGTCGAGCACGTCGTGGGCGTGCGATCGGCCCTCTCCACTGCCCGGGGCTTCGTAGCTGGCTGGATTGTTCAGTTCATCGATCAGCTGCTCGATGCTGACCTTGGGGTCCTTGACCAAGGGCTGCATGGTGTTGACCTGCTGCAGCGAGGCGTACAGGTCCACCGGGTCGTGGATGGTGAAGACGGTTTTACCGATCTCGTCGCAACGGCGCGTGGCGCGGCCGATCATCTGCTCATACAAGATGCGGGAGCGCACGCGACGCAGAAAGACCAGGTGGCAGATCTTGGGCACGTCGATGCCCGTGGTCAGCAAGTCCACCGTTATGGCGATGCTGGGAAAGCGTTCGTTCTTGTAGAGGCGGATCAGCTGGTCCACCTTATCCGATGCACCCGTGATCTTGCGGACTGCGGCTTCGTTGTACTGCTCGCCATGCACCGCCTTGAAGGCGTCATCGAGCAGACGCTTGACCATGTCGGCATGGGCATCGGTGGCACAGAAGATCATGGCCTTTTCTTCGCCATTGGGATCAAGCTCCTGGGCCAGTGCGTCGCAGATGACGCGGTTGAAATCCTCGTTGATCACCCGCTTGTTGAAGCTGCCCAGATCGAAGTGGAGCTCGTCTTCAAGCTCGGCGGCTTCGATCTCGCCGGTGCCCATATTGATGGCCTCGACCGACTCGCCCTTGGTAAAGTGGATGCCGTTCTGGCTCAGCACAGTCTGGTAGCGGACGGGGGGCTCATGGTCGATCAACCAGTCGTCCGCCACGGCTTCGCGGTAGGAGTAGGTGTAGACAGGCTTGCCGAAAATGTCGGTCGTGTGGCGGGCGGGGGTGGCGGTGAGGCCGATCTTTACCGCGTCAAAGTAGTCGAGCACACGGCGGTAGCTGGAGAGGTATTGCGCCTGATCACGCACCGCCAATTCGCCCTCGGTCATCTCCTGGTCGAGGGTGTAGCCGCGGTGGGCTTCGTCAACGATGATGCAGTCATACGCATCCACGCTGGGCGGCTGATCGCTGCTGAACACACGCTTGACCATGGCCTGCACTGTCGCGACATGCACGCGTGTTGCGGCCTCTGGCGCCATATCGCCCAGGTCAGCGATGGTGTAGTTGCTTGAGAGCGTTTGATTCTGTTCCAGGGGTGCCTCGTTGAAGGCATCCATGGCCTGGTCGCCCAGAGCGGTGCGGTCCACCAGGAACAGGATGCGCTTGAAGCGCTCAGCCTTCAGGAAGCGGTACATCAGGCCGATGATGGTGCGGGTCTTGCCGGTGCCAGTCGCCATGGCGAGCAGGCAGTTTCTTTGACCCTTCGCGAGCGCCGACTCGACCTCTTGAATGGCTCGCTCCTGGTAGGCACGCAGGCGCAGGTAGGCGAAGCTTTCTTTCTCCAGCAGGGCCTGGGCGGCCGCCCGGTCGCGCTTCAGGCAATCCAGCAAGCCATCGGGCGAGTGGAAGTTCTCCAGCGCCCGCTTCAAATGGGAAGGATGGCGAAGGTCGCGGTGCCAGGTACCGCTGTGCTCCGGGCTCTGCTTGACCAAGGGGCGGCCATTGCAGGAGTAGGCGAATGGCACGAAGAATTGACCGCCCTGGCCATCCGGCCAGGGTCCTTGGAGGCCAGCCAGCTGCCAGGCGGGCTGATGCTCGGGCTCCAGGCTCAAGCCGCGCGCATAGCGCTCAGCTTGCTCAATCTTGCCCGCGACGTTGGTGTTCAACCGTTTGGCTTCGACGGCGGCGACCGGCGTCATCCCAGCAAAGAGCATGTAATCCGCGCTCTGCTTGCCCTGGGTGGGCCACTCCGCGATGGCACGATTCCGGCCCCGCTCCGGGCGGGCGCCCTTGGCGTGGGTCAGGTTGACGGTGTCCGCCTCCCAGCCCGCTTCAATGAGCTGGCGATCGATGATGAGGCGGGTGGCAGCCTCATCCATTTGCACCTTCTTGGCGGCTTGGCTGGCGCGCTCGGCGAAATCGCTCACTTCATCCGCGCTCGCTGCTCGGTCTGCCGAGCGGACCCGGGCGTCGAACTCGACCTTGAGCGCGGCATATCGCTCGCTGGCCTCGACCGCCAGCGCTTCGTAGATCTGGCGATCCTCCTGGGCGCGCAGCGCCATGGCGCGCTCCTGGGCGGCCTGAGCTTCGAGGAGTTGGGCGAGTTCTGCCTGGCTGGATTGCGAGTGCTCTGCGGTCTGCAGCGCGGTGCGGAGGGCATCAATCTGAGCCTGCAAGCGCACCAGCTGGCTGCTGGGATCATCTGGCAGGACAAAAGGGCCGGGCTTGAAGGCGGCGTTCTTGCCGAAGCTGCGGTGGAACCAAACCGCAAGCTCGCGAGCGACCTTCAGTGTTTCAATACCCTCGCGGTAACCGATGTCGTGCTGGAGCTCGTGCGCCGCAGTGTTGCCGCGCTGGCGGAGCAGATGGAACATCTGTTTGACCTGTGGGTCCAGGCCCAAACGATGATCCACCGCGCGCAAGAGTTCCGCCTGGGTAGGCTGCTGCAGCTGCAGCCCGAGCCGGGCGGCGATTTCCTGTGCCAGCGCCTCGCCCATCAGTCGCAGCTTGAGCACGCAGCTCGCGGGGTCGAAGGGATACAACTTTTCCGCGGTCAAGCCGAGATCGGCAAGCAGCGGCGCATGCTCTGCAAGAAAGCTGAAGTTCGAGGGGCTTCCCATGTCCTACCCTGGGTTTGATTCTTTTAACGGTGGCGCGCGGTTGCACCCCGTTACTTTTGTGGGCTGAGCATACCAAGGCGAAAGCACCCGCCCGGGCGTGGATCACCCTCATCACGCAGGTTTTTGATCAACTGCATGCAAGCTGGGAACTCTTACCCCCTCGGCGACTGACACACACCGCACCTCAGCACATGCGGAAAAAAGGAAAAAACGCCCGGGCACAAACGCCCGCCACAGGCCGCCCAGTAAGAACTGGCAGTTCGGCGACAGCCTTTTCTGTCATGAACCAAATGCCCCTCCGCGCCTCATAGCGCCAACTTGCATGTTTCAGCTCACCAGCCACTCATACCCTGCCCTTTATTCCCCCGCTCCACCCACCATTCAAATGCATAGAGCCGCCCCAGTGACATGGCCTGCCCGGCTGTAAGTTCGCGCACCGTTCCCAGTGGCCATCGCACGCCCCAATGCAAAAGTAGCCCGGAGCGAATCGTCATGAACTCTCATTCACCGATCAGCCTGCCCTAGTCTGGCCACCGGCAGGCTGTCGTCCCGCGGCACCGGCCCAGCGTCACTCAATTAGCGTTTTACCCCCTGGGTTTACCAACAGTTTTAAACACCCGGGGCCATCCAAAGACCTCAGATCCCCGGAAACATGGGGAGTTTCGACAGGGGGCACCTCTTGATCAAAGCATCAGTTCTTTGATGCCTTTTGAACAGTTTCAAGCACTCGCATCAAGGGCGCGAGGATTCGCACGCCGCATGGCGCCCAGGATCCAAGCCATGTTGACTCGGCTACACCTGGCCGTGCTATCCCGAAACGAGTTAACACAGCACACGGTAGCTCGGAATATCACGGCATAACACGAACTAACACGGATTAGCTCGGGCTAACTCGGGCTAGCTCAGGTTAGCCTAAGTTAGCTTAAGCTGTACCGGGATAGCCTAAGCCAACCCGGGTTAGGCTAGCTCAGATGATCCGAGGTAGGTGGTCAGCATGCCGGTCTACACGGACCTGTGAACACCACTACTCTTCCGCAGAAAGGCGCTCGTGCATTGAGCATCAAACTCCTCCGGGGTGACCGGGAGGTGCCGCACGATGCAGCTACCTGGAATTCGCACAGCGTCTGGGTCGCGCTGCAGGGCGTCTGTCACGGTGAAGCGACAGGGTGACTGGCGAACCGCGCCATGACAGTCTTTCATCATCCAGAACCAAAATTCAACTGCTTTCATGTGAGCAATCGTCGCGCATCGGTAGCTCGCTACGTGAGCCACCAACAATCTCGCCCGAATGAACAGAGCAGGAACAACTTGGAACTAGGCGCCAACCGGGGATCTGGATGGCGTCAAAACCCAGGCTGCAGATTTGAAAGAAGGAGCTCTAGGAGCATCAGGGCGCCCGCGGGCTCTTGCGACGCAAATGAAGAAGGCGATCGGGCGGCGAGAGTTTTGAGCAGCAAGGAACCTAGAAGTGCATTGACGTTGTGGGCTTCCGGTATGGAAAGGCATAGCGCCCCTTACCCGACGACGACGTCGGGTTCAGGCTACCTTGCCCATACCGGACACTTCCGTATATGGAACCTTCCCTCAGTTGCGGCAGTAGTCCTGAAGTGAGCTCTGAGAGTTCGGCGACTCACTTCAGGACGCAGACCCGGCTTGCCGCACCCTTTTCAGGCGCTCCTCCCGGGGACGTATGTCTGCTTCCATCTACGTCCTTCATCAGCTTGGGCGACTGACTTCTCCAATTGCGCCCGACCGTTGGCTACCCGTAAAGCGCTGGAAAAATCAGTATAGACACGCGCGCTGCGAGGGACAATTTTTCAACTTTTCAGGACCGCAGCTGATCATCTCCAAGGGAGCTCCTGTAGGTCGCCGCACGCCCAGGAGCGCGACAGCAACCCGATCCGGCTGAGCGGTAGCACGCATCCCTCAGCGGTCAGCTGCCCAGCAATGACGGACGAAACCATTGACCCACGCGGAAAAGCGCACCTCAAAACTGTCGAAACCTCGCGAGCGGCACACCGTGCTCCTCGACGAACGCATTTGAGCTCAGCAGTGCATCCTGATTCTCTTGGAGCCATTTAGCGGCCACGCTCTTTGCTACTGCATCGGCAATGCCCTGCTCGGCCGCTTCGGAGATATTGACGCCAAGCTGGGCTGCGCGCGCGAGTAGCTTGCTGCTGACTCTGACCTTGGTCGTTCGCGGCTTCGATGGATTAATCATTGGAGTCCTCCCAATCAACTCGACACGCAGGCCGTTTTATAACTTCAATTAGAAATCACATATGCCCGATGGGCACATGTGGGTTTGGTAGAACTCCAGGACACCAGCTTGCCAACAGCTCCTCATTAATGGGCGCCCAGTGATCCACATGGCTAAGTTGCATATACCTTCCAAATTTCTCCATTCTCTCCTCAGTCACACGAAATCTTGCGCCCGGCGTCCAGTGCGCTCCGGCAGCCAAGTTATAGCCGGTATCCTCGCGACATGACCGAAGCCTCACCGCCCAGGCATATTCCAACATCGCTCTCTGAGCATGACGAAGATTGCCATCAATTTCTTGAACACAGATTACTTGGAAGTCATCGAAATGAGCAAGCTCGGCCGCCCGGCGAAGCAAACGATTTTGGCATTTACCTGCTTTGATTTGTCCAAAATGAACGGTAGCACGTTTTCTCACATTCTTGGTCACCCCCACCATGCGACGGCCATCCCGCACGTTCAAGACTACATAGATACCTGGGCTTTCGGGCAAGTGCGCTGTTAGATACTTCATAAGCGACATCAAATTAGTTTCGAAAGAGGCAATATAGCCTCCAGCTCAACCAACGACATCAAGGCAAATCCGGAAAACAGAATTCGACACCTACGACTATAATCAGACTTACGCAAGAAGTAAGTAAGTTAATACTCATACCTCTATGAGGCAAAAATATTTCCGCGAGCCACACCCAATCCCCCATATTGATTCTCAAGATGACTCCAAGTTAATGACAAAGAGTCATGCGCCCGTACTTTCGCGCTTGTGCGCTACGCTAGCTAGTGAACGTGCGAAAGGCGGAATCGACGAGGCATCCGCCCTTGGGGGCCCCGGCGAACGCGACTGGCTTCGCAGCTCTGACGCGGCTGGCTTTGGTGGAGCTACAGGACGAACGACCTGGGCGCGAGGCCCCTCACCGGACCGGCCGGCAACCTCTGCCAGTAGCTCGATGCGATAGACCAAAAAAGGGGCGCCAAGACGCGCATCCAGCGGTTTCTGCTAGCGTTCGCGCACCTGGACCGGATTGCGGATCCGGAGCGCGGCCCATGGATGTTGGCCGAGACGCCGTTGGTGCTCAATGATCTGCTTGCCCTGATCTATACCCGCCCTACACGCAGCGTTGTGCTGATAACACCGAGACATCAAGTGCCCCCCCCCCGCAGGGTCCTCGAACCACTCTATAAGGTCTCGTCGATTTTCAGGTCCCACAACAAAAGGATGGCCCTCACATCCCCCCCCTCGTTTCTAGGGGTACCAGGCCCCGCCCGGGCGCGCTGGGCGACCGAGGCACCCTCAGGGTATGCCGCCCAGGAGATCTCGCCTTCTAGGACCCTTTCAGCCCTACTGAAGGATAGCTCTCACGGGCCGGTGTCGGAGGGAGTCTTTGTCGAACCCTGTCGCTTCAGAACGCGTTCGTGGGCGGCTGATCTCACCCTGTTATGGATGACACGATCCACACGGGCCCGGTCGATGGCGATGCTCTTCTGCTCATATCAATCCCCCACCCCTCCGGGCTGCAATTTCGAGGATTGCATGCTTGGCACGTGCCCGTGGCAAACAACGCGGAACGCGACGAAGGTGTTGACTACTTGGCTCCGGGGACCAGCGGTGCCATCCACCTGCCGAGCACAGCCCAGCTCCTTCATCAAGTCATGCTTCAAAACATGAAGATTGAGGAGACCAGGAACCCAGGACCGATTCAGAATGCGAACGCGACATGCCGTTTCAGGCTGGCTTAGCTCGGGTTAGCTCATGCTGCTCCAGGGCAGCTCGGACGAGGTACGGCTACCTCAGCTCAGGACCAGCAAGGGTGAGATCATCAAGAGCAGCGATAGTTGCCGGTGCACCACTTGGGTTCAGCCATCATCTTTACGGTCGCCCTTGAAATACTCCCATGCGTTCGCCGATCTACCGATACCTATCACCAGCGGCACTCGTCTGCGGATCTCTTTGGCATGTGCCTGGAAGTGCCGGGGCCATCAGCACGGAAGTGGCTAGCCTGCCGAGCTCTTTCGCAAGCTGCCCGAAGTTTTTCGTACAACAGCAAGCACCGGTCATAGCTCGCAATCCGCAGCTGCGCGAGCTCTGCTACGACAGCTTTGCGGTGCTGCATAGCGGGGCTACAAAAACGCCCGTCTTTGCGGCGCAGCGACTCAACAGGCAGGCCCTGGGCGGGATCAAGCGTCAAAAGTCAGACCGGTTCTTTGCAGATGCACGACTCCCTCGCACAGAGCGAGCCGAGCTTGAAGACTACAAGCGGTCAGGCTACTCCCGAGGACATCTGGCACCCTCGGGCGATATGGCCACTGAAGTGGCGCTCGCGCAGTCCTTCTCGCTGGCCAATATGGTGCCGCAGTCGATTCGGCACAATTCCGGGGCTTGGTCCAAGATCGAACAGGACACGCGAAAGTACGTACTGCGCGCCCAGGGCGACGTCTATGTAATCACCGGGGCGGTTTTTGCTGGAAGCAATACGCGGATCGGTGACAACGGCGTTCATGTACCAAGCCACCTGTTCAAACTGGTGTACGACGGTCAAACTCGGCAAGCCTGGGTTCACTGGCAAGCCAACCGTGACGACGAAGTCGCCGGAAAACCGATCAGCTACCAAGAATTGGTACGACGTACGGGCGTCCAATGGTTGCCGCCGGGGGCCACAAGACCTTAACCAACAGCCATCTAGTCTCGCGGGACCGAGTGTGAGCAAGACGCCCTCAACCGACGTCCCGGTTTCTTTGTGGAGGACAGCTCTGCAGCGGTTGCTGACGGTCGCGGCCGGAGCTCGTATGGCGGCAATGTGCCCAAAGCCGAAGTTCGAAGTCAAGGGCGAAGGACGGCAGCGCAGCGATTGCTGCCATTGACCGGCGTCACGCCTACTCACGCTCTGCACCGTCAAGCAGCCATTGCGCACGGCGACGAGTACCGTTCGGAGTTGCGGCCGTTACCGCCCGTCTCAGCTACGGCACCTGCCGGCAGCAATTTCTGCGGATTTGCCAGCGCGATGTGTTGATAACGTTGTGGACAAGCTGTTCGCAACATGTGCGAAAAAATGTATAACACACTATATGTAGTGTGTCGTCGCATTTTTAGACACACATCTAGTTTTGCTGCTATCCTGCTTACAGAAATGCAAACGGCCAAGGGCTTGCGCACTTGGCCGTTGCCCCCAAGGTGACCACCCGGGGCTCGATCCGAAGATCATGTGTGGAAGCTTGATGCTACACGGTTTGAGATTTCATGGTGGTCTGGTTTGTAACTGGAGAAGCAACCATGGCTGATGTTCGCATCACCTGTATTTTGAAGTCGTATCCCCAGGGCGGCCACGACCACATCACGAATGTCGGTAACCCAGCCGGCAATTGGATGTGGCCCGTGGCACAGGTCGTCGAAAGCATTGACAACAAGACCAACACATTCTTCGTGCTGGACCCGGTCTCGGGCAAGCGCGCAGATGTCGGTGTCGTGCGCCCCGGTAATCATGCGCCGTATTTGCGCACCTACGCCAATGGCGTTTGGAACGACAACTTGTTGTCGTTGAACTTCTGCCCGTGGGACGCCGCGGCATAACCGCCCGGACGTTTCTCGCGCAAGGGGCCTCGTCGGGGCCCCTTTTTTCATCTGACGTGGTAGAAGACCTCGGCCGGCCGGGCACCTAGCAGCCGTCACACACGTCGCACACAACAGCGGCCTGCGAGCCGACGCGGCGGCGAACGAGTGACCTCTGATTACCACGAGCCTCGGCCGCTGCTGGCTATGTCGAGACCTACCCGGATTTCAAAAATTACTCCAAACCAGGACGGGTTTATAGATTGGTTGAGTTGGCCGCCGAGTAGCAGGTTACCTCGCCGCAACTCGCTGATACCATAAGGCCGACTCGTGCGACGGTTCCGGCGTGCGAGGACGGGTCCGTGGGGTGACCTGAAGGCGGAATGCGACGTATCGCGCTATCGGCGCTAAATCGGCTGCTTACTGCAGCGCGTTGACGTGCTCGGCAGCCTCCATCGGAGATGAAGCTTCAATGACATCCAATTGTTCTGCCTTGGCCAAGCGCAGGAGGCGGTCGAGCATCGAAGTCGCCTCCTTCACGACTTCCTCGCTAGCCGCTCCATTCAGCGTATCTGTATTGATTAACAGCACGGGCTTCACGGCGTTTCCCTGCATGTGCCGGCGGATCACGTCAATTTCATAGAGCTTGCTCTGAGATTCGCGCAACGTGTTCATGCTCTGACGCTTGGTCCCGGGGAGACTTGTCACCTGCAAGAGCCATTGTCGCCAGGCGTAGTCGACCGTCAGTTCGGGAAGATCAAGGCTGGGTTGAAGACTTTTCTCGAATCTGGCACGGCGCTCGGGATCGTCTCCAGCGACCTGACGCCGTATTGCCTGTAGGAACTCTTGAGTCTTGATCGTGTGACGCGGTCGCTCCGAGACGGTTTCATCATCGACGAGAGCATCAGCAGAGCCGAACGCGCTCACGCTTCGAACGGCTGCATCCAACAATTGCTCGATGCCATAACCCCTTCCCATCAACTGCGGTCCCAAGATGAAGCCATGGAACGGAGCTTCCAAATCCTCAAGCGGTACTCCCGCCTGTTGCCGAAGGGTCATGAACTCGGCAGCTTGGCGCAGTACACCGTGTGCCGCCGTTCCGCGCTGGACACCTAAGAGCGCCCGTAGTCGGAGGAGCGGCAGGACGCAATAGGTACCCGGGCTGACCGAAGATTTGCTCCCTGCGTCCGGCTCCACCGCAATCAGGACGACAACCCGCTCACCCGTTCCGGGAACTGGTTCCCAGAAAACGGGCGAAAACCGGGCGACAAACGGCGGCGCGGCAAGATGCTGCGACGGCGTGTCTAGGCGGACGGCGGGCTGGAAGAGTTCCACAGGGATGCGGCACTTGGACGGGCGAGGCGATCTTGTAAGTGTAGAGCGAGCGCTGGGAGCCGAAGATTGATGCTCCGGAGATAGACATGAGCCATCATCAAAACGGTATCAACGTCCGGAATACCCGTGGACCAGGATTGAGCTTGGTCGGCCATCCAGATGAGGCGTTGTCGCTGGCTGGTCCAACTTGACGGCAGCATCTCCATTTTGTGATCCGTCGGTCGTCGCATGAGCATTTCCGTCGCAAGGGTGTTTCGGCTCGCCCGCTCGTCGATCACCGTCTGCCGAGCGATAGCCTCGGCAAACTTCTGCATCACCTTCGCCACGCTCGGCAGAGCTCGCTCATGGTCGATGAGCCACCAGCGCAAGCCGTCGTAGACCAAGTTCTCGCAGTGCCGGTCGTCATTGGCAACCAGCTCATCCCACGCCCCGCCACTTGCGCCCTGCTGGCTCTGACAAACCTGCCCCCACACCCATTCCTCAGCGGCGTCCGTGCCACGGGGGCGGGCCAACGTGTCATCCGGCCATTGCAGTTCGCTGCCGAAGCAGATGACCAGGTCGGTGTTTGCGCCGCGAACCTTCGCGGGAATCCCGGGAAGATCATGCTTTTCAGCGAGAACGAGTGCACCGCCGGGGACCGGCAGCTTCAAAGCGCGCGCAGCAGCTGCGCAAGCCAACTCTGCCGCCAGCACTTCCTTCTTGGCAACCCACTTCACCATCATCGGTACGGCAGGCTCAAGGCTGCTTGAACGCTGCGCCATCCCTCGCCAGACTTTGTTGAGATGGTTACCTTGCAGGAGGCTTCCAGTGCAAAGCAAACGCAGGACGGGCGTTTCGCGCCATCTTTGAAGGTCCGCTGCGCCAGAGCTGGTCATGGGATTGTCTGTGCTGGTAGTGACCGGCCAATGCTACTTGTACTGGGGCACTCTTGAGAAAGGGGAGCCCCACCCAGACGCCCTGGGCGAGTAGAGCTTAGCCCTCGCGGGCAAATCCCGCCGCCAGTAGAGCACAGGAATGCTAGTCCGTTTTCGGCCATTCCTCCAAAAGAGGGCCCACCCCGGTGGGATGGTTGCGCAGCGGGCGCTGATGGATGCTGGCGCCATCACTGTAGGAGAGCCCCATGCATACCGCCCACCAGCCTGCCGGCCATACGTTCACCGCTACGTTGCTGAAAATCTTGCGCCAAACCGAAGTGCTGCTTGAGCGGCGCGTTGAGGCGACTGAGCGTGCGGATGCACTTCATAGTCTTGAGGTAACAGAGTCCACCTGGGGTGCATGGGAGCAGGCGCTGCTGGAGTGGATGCCGCCGCAGGCAAGATGAGCCAGTCGCCCGGACGTGGGCTATGTCGACCGGCCACTCTCGCTCGCTTCGCTTCGGTCGTGGCCATCGAAGCTCCAGCATTGTTGGCATCCTCTGAGTTCATGACGTTGGGAGTTAAAAGTGCCCGGGAAGCCTCTGCCCAACTGGCTGAGTATCCTGACCAAGTTGCCATTGCGCCGCTCGCCAAGGGCACCCGGCTTGCGCCTGGATCCATGAACGGCAAGAGCATCGATCCACCTATAAGAACTGAGCAATTCTCAGCTCCTACGACACAAGCAAGGCCCTCACCTCCCTCCCCTCGTTTCTAGGGGTACCAGGCCCCGCCCGGGCGCGCTGGGCGACCGAGGCACCCCACGGTATGCCGCCCAGGAGATCGCGCCTTCTCGGGCCCTTTCAGCCCTCTTGAAGGATCGCTCGTACGGACTGGTGTCGCAGAGAGCCTTTGTCGAACCCTATACGCTTCAAAAAGTGCTCATGGGCGGCCGACCTCGCGCGGTTGCGGATGATGCGGTCAACACGGGCGCGTTCGCTGTCGATGCTCTTCTTGCTCATATCAATCCCCTGCCCCTCCGGGCTGCTGTTTCAAGGATTGAATTTTTGGTGCGCGCCCGTGGCGAGCCCAGAGGCATGCAATGAGAGTGATGAGCAGACAGTCAGCGGTGCACCAGTCCGAGCACGACCACCCGGCATCACCGTTCAGCAGCTCAGTCAGTCCAATTCAGCTTTACAGGGCCAAGGGCCCTAAGGGAAGTAGAGGTCAGTTTTTGGGCTACAGGAGGTACAGGGAGGCAGCACGGGCACTAAGTAACAACAAACTCACTACAGCCCCCATGGATCTTGGCGTAGAAGCGAAATCAAATTGGATTTCGTCCTGCCCATCGGTGCGGCGATATGTACCTCTTCCATCGAAAAACGATAGCCGGTAGCGTCGCAAATCCGATTGGTCAGTTCGTCCATGTTCAAGGGCGACGTAGACACAAAGCCATCGTGCTGAAGCAGCACGATTTGTGACGGGGCAAGGTTGACACACGTCAGCAGTGCCCTCGCCTCAACGCCCTGGGTAAGGTGGGCCAGTTGCTGTTCCGGCGTCTGCTTGGGGTCCACCGCACGTCCAAAATCGTTGACCAAACGGGCGTTCCCAGACCTGGTCCAGTTACGCAAAATTGCTCGGCGGGCGCCCTGAAGCTCCGTGAACAGTGTTGCAACTTCCGCCATGTCATAAAAGCTACGGGCGCGCTCTGACCCAATTTCTTGCGGAATTGAGTTGTGCTCTGACGGGTTCCTGCGGGCGCCATACAAGATGGCCAACAGGCACTGTTTTGCTTGGTCGACAGTTATCCCGACTTGCGCCGCGACCCTACGGCGAAACCCGTCTTTATCGAGCAGATAAGCGTCAATGGCAGGACAGCAAAAGCCGTGCTTTCGGGCCATCTGCGAAACGATGCTGTAGTGACAATTCGAAATGTCGTACTCATACCATCCTGCCATTGCGGCATGACGCACGGGTGTGGGCACGGACTGAAGAGTGAATCCCTGCCCATAGAGCCGCCCACTGCGGGCCTGCACGTAATGCTGCGGCACGAAACCTGGGCCGGCAGCAGCTGTGTTGGCCATACGCAGTACCTGGCCTGACGCTGCCAGCAGCTCTCGAAACCGCCCCGCCGCATACTGACCACTCCACTCAGGAGGGGCAGTGCCAGCAATGCACTCATCAAGGCAAACCTCCAGAAACCCCCGAAACTCGTGCAATGCCGCCACATTGACGGGAATCCGGTTCATGGCCTTGGCACTCTTCCACGCGGTGGTGGTCAAACCGTCCATGTCCTTTGATGCGACAGCCGGTGGAAGCTTCCTTAGAGTTGAACCGTCTGAAAGCACCAGATTCGTCGGGGAACTGGGAAGAGCGGCAAAGTACGCCACCCGTGCTTCACTGACTCGTCGGGCGAAGGCATATCCTTTGGTCGATGCATTGGCCTTAGACCAGTACGGCGCCACATGGAGGAAGTTCAAACGCTTGTTCAGGGGCTCGAACTTTCCCCGACCAAACACAGACTCCAACTCTCGATGGCTGACGCTCATGAACTCCTTGAACCCTTTGTGCTGGCGCGCTTTGGAATGACCGACCCAAGCAAATCTCGCCAGCCACAACTGGTCCTTCTGGGACTCCTGATCGAAGCCCGGAATTGCGCCCCGAAGATGCTCGACGAAATCCGCAGGAACCCACGCACTTCTCTCTACTACCACGACAAGTTCCTGACTACCAAGCAAGATCCCCACGCTGCGACCAACCCGCCGACGCTGGAGACCTGCTCACAGATGGACAGGGGAATCTGAGCACCGCCGACAAAGCCACATCGATGGGGTTGAAGATGAAATGGCGCCCGAGCGAGGCTGGAGAGCATTCCACCAGGTGGGCTGCGGGCGAATGCGGCAAAAACTCGCAGCCCGGGGCCAATCCTGCAAGACTTCGCGCGGCAAGACCTGCACAGACCCGGCACTGAATGGACAGGGCTTCAGGCGCGAGGGGGGGTCGAGTCTATATGGTCTGGCCAGTTGCTTTACTGCGTGGGATGACATTGCCACGGATTCCGGGCACTAGCGCTGCTGAACCACCGGTCCGTGCGAGCCGCTTCATGCAGTCCTGCCGCGAGCCAAACTTGCTACAAAACTTGCTACATAACTTGCTACAAAGTCATGCTACAAAGGCAGCTCAACCAAGGGTGACGCCCTGGAGGATTGAGACATGGAGCGGGTTCCCTTCGCCCGCTCCATCTCCTCACTAGGCGCTGATCCACGCAAGGGTCAGGTCTTGCCCCATCGGCACCCGCTTCAATCCCCCCGTGTTATCTGCCTAGCGCAGTTCCAGCGCCCTCCCCCATCAGAAGGACAAGGCTTGTAGGAGCCCGTGAGCTCACCCCCTCCAGGAGGATGGTTGAACGCCACGAGGCGAGCGATGCTGTCGGCATGGAACTCCCCAAGCCCGACATGCAGCACTTCGCCACCGCCCACCGTGTTCAACCGTCTCAGGCCACAGCGGCTCAGCCAGCAAGACCTGACCCCGGCATCAGCGCCGAGCTCAGCCATTGCGGGCTGGATGGCCTGGAAGTGAGCGAATCCAGTTTCGACGTCTGGGCCGCCGCGTTTGCGCAGCTGACCTTGGGCGGCCCCAAGCGCTGAGGCCGGCAAAGCGCGAGCGAGCCGGGCTTACGCCAGGGCTCCTCGATACCGGCCCAGTCCGCCGGTGGCTTGATTACTGCTTGCGAATCCGACCCGGCTCGATCTGTGCCATCGCGCCCGCAGGGTTCTCGGACAGCCACTCGACCATGGCGTCGATGTCCACGCCCAGAGGCACGCGGTCCTTGCCCTGGCGCAACACGCTCAGGCCATCGCCGCCATCGGCCATGAAGTTGTTGACCACGACGCGGTAGTTGCGCTGCAGGTCCAAGGGTTGGCCGTCGACTTTGACCTCGGTCAGGCGCGAGCTGCCATCGGCATCCTGCGTCCACTGGTAGCGCAAGCTGTGGGAAATCTGCAGCATTCGCGGCGGGGCATCACCCTTGGGCAATTGGCGCAGCAAGAGCTCATGCAACTGTGCGCCGCTGAGGCTCATCACCACCAGCTCGTTGGCGAAGGGTTGGATGGCAAACAGATCGCTCATGGTCACGGGTCGCCCCGGTTCCACTGTGAGGTCGGCGCGAATGCCACCCGGGTTCATCAGGGCGATGTCCGCTGCACCACGCTTTTTGGCGTAGGCCAGCTGAGAGTCGGCCACCAGATTGCCCAGCGTGCCATCGCCAAACGGCGCGCGAGTGCTGCGCTGAGCGCCTTGGCTCAGCGTCGCCACCGGCTTGGTGCGCACCGCAGCCGTGAGGGCCGCCGCGCGCTGCACCAGGGCCACAAACGCCGGATTCGGCTGGTAAGCCGATTGCAGCACCGGATGGTTGACCGCCTGCGCATCCAGCACCTTGCCTTCGGCGTCCAAGGTCAGGCGGCTTTCGGTGATCCATCCGCCGTAGCTGCCGGCTTGCACCAGCAGGCGGCCCTTGATCTTGCAGGTGTAGGCTTGGTGGGTGTGGCCACTGATGATCAGGGCATAGGCCGGATCGAGCCGGTTGGCGATGTCCACGCCACGCCCTTGAATGCCCGGGCAGGCATAGCTCGGATCATTGGCGCCCCCGGCCTGGGTGGCGCCTTCGTGCATCACCGCCACCAGCAATTGCGCGCCCTCGGCACGCAGTTGTGGCACCAAGGCGTTCAGGGTGTCCGCTTCGTCAGCGAAGCGCAGACCAGTGATGGCGCGCGGCACCACGACCAGGGGTGTGTCGCGGGTCACAGCACCCACGAAAGCGACCTTGTACCCGCCCACCTCCTTGATCACATGGCTGGGCAGCAGGGCCCGGCCGCTGTTGGCATCCAGGAGATTGGCCGCCAGGTACGGAAAGCCCGGGCCCTTGAATTCGGGCCAGACGCAGCCATTCGCGGGGCATTCACCGCGCGCCTTGCGCATCAGCTCAGGCAGGCCTGCATCCAACTCATGGTTGCCCAACGATGTAGCGACCAGGCCAAGTTCACCCAGCGCACTCAGGGTCGGCTCATCCTTGAGCAGGGACGAGAGCTGCGGCGAAGCGCCGATCAAATCGCCTGCAGCCACAAACACCGAGTGCTGGCGGGGCGCGCGGAGCTTTTGCAGGGCATCGGCCAGATAGGCCACGCCACCAGCGGGCTGAGGCTTGATCTCACCCGTCTGCGGATCCGGCAGCCGTGGCATCAGGGGCGTGGGTGACTTGGGCTGAATATGCCCGTGGAAATCGTTGATCGAAAAAATGCTCAACTCGCGAGGTGTCGTCGCGACCGGCGCCACGGGCGCGGCACAGCCCGCCAGGGCAAGCGCCAACAGGCTCAAAGAGGACAAGCCTGTCCAGCGCGACGCCGAACCCTGAGCGCGTGCGCGGCCCGGCGCGTGAGCGGCAAGGTGCATGAATGAAGACAAGGCAGACTCCCTAAAGCAGCAAACAGACCGATCCGACCGCGAACGGTCTCGGCCGACAAGAATTTCACCAGCACCGTCATCGTAAAAAAGCGTCGTGACAGCGCGCCCACGTGTTCCAAGACCCGGCCAATGAGCTTTCGTCGCGAATTCACAACGCAGAACGCAGGCCACAGAAGGTGTCACGGAACTTCAACATCCCCTCGGCACAGTCCGTCCTGGAGACAGATTTGGCCGGTTTTGAGCTTCGAACACCCCCGACTTCCGGGTGCACCCGGATATCGCCAAGGCGCTCGGGAGCTGGAAAATTGGGTCATGCGATCTAGTTCCCATGCGGCCCTAAGCCCAAGCTGGAACGACAATTGAACATTCTGCCCCGTCTACCGCTTTTTTTTGAACCCGCGCGCAAACGTTTTCGAATGAAAGCTCCGCGAGCTCAGGCCGGGAAGAAAGTGTCAGACACAAGGCCCGACGTTTGACAAGAAGGACTCTCTGCAAACCGAATCCATTGTGGCTTCGATGCGGAAATCAGTCGCAAGTAAACGTTTGCGACTGCCTTCGATGTACATTTTTGTGACAAATTTTTTACGCGTATTTCAGCGCTTTTATTGGAGTAATCACGATGAGCAGCAGGTACAAGTCGGTTTTTTCTAGGACGGCGCTGAGCATCGCCGCCGCACTCGTGGCGGGCGCGCCTGCCATGGCACAAACTGCCCCCGCATCAGAGAGCGAGACGGCCTCGCCCCGCGCCAAGGAGGACACGGTCCGTCTAGGCACGATTTCTGTGGTGGGCCAAGGCAAGCTCGCCGGCGGCCAGATGGTCCAGGATGACTCGGTCAAGGGCCGTAGCACCATCACCAAAGCTGCGATGGAGAAGGAACTCGGCACCGGCAACGTGTTGCAGAGCATTGCCCTGCTGCCCGGCGTGAACACCTACAACTACGACGCCACTGGCATGTTCGGCGGCGACGTCAGCATCCGCGGCTTCGCGTCCGACCAGATCGGCTTCACGGTGAATGGCGTGCCGGTTAACGACTCGGGCGGCTACGCCTTTTATGCTCAAGAAATGATCGACAAGGAGAACGTCTGCACCGCTTCGGTGGCCCAAGGCTCTCCTGAACTGGAGTCGCCCAACAGCGGTGCCACTGGCGGTTCGGTGAGCATGATCACCTGCGATCCCACCGACACTCGCCGCGTCCGATTCAGCCAGACCCTCGGAGGCCTGAACCTGAAGCGTACCTTCGTGCGTTTTGACTCGGGTCGCTTCGCCAACGACAAGGCCAAGGTGTTCCTGAGCTATTCGCACGCCGAAGTCGATAAGTGGAAGGGCATTGGATCCGGCAAGAAGGACCACATTGACGCAGGCTTCTCGCTCGATCTGAACGCAGACAACAAGATTCTGGGTTCGATTCTGTACAACCGGATGGTCAACCAAAACATCCAAACGCTCAGCCTGACCCAATTGAACCAGTACGGGTACTACTATGACTACTCGCCCACCAACATCGGGCAGAAGACGCCAGGCCCAGGCGCCCAAGTAGACATTGCCCAGCCGACCACCGCAGCCGGGTCGGGCATCTATTACGGCTTGGCGCTCAACCCGTTCGAGAACGTGATCGCGTCGGTGTCGGGCTCGTTCAAACTCGCCGAGGACACCTACCTGAAGGTGCAGCCCTACATGTGGTACGGCTTCGGCAATGGCGGCTGGTCGCGCCTGCTGCTTTCGGAAAGCACCGGCCTGATGGGTGGTGCGAAAGACATCAACGGTGACGGTGACACGCTAGACACCGTGGCTCTCGGTCGCGCCAGCGTGACCAAGACCAACCGCCCCGGCGTTACTGCCGAAGTGAGCACCACGATGGGCAACCATTACCTGAAGGCCGGCCTGTGGTACGAGCGAGCCGCTCACCGTCAAACTCAGCCCGCGGTGCGACTGAATGATGACGGCACGGCGACCGACAAATGGCTGCGGGACAACTGCGTTCAACGCGTCGACGGCACTTGCTATGAAGGCCGCGACAGCAAGACGATCAGCACGGTCTACCAGCTCTATCTGAACGACCAGATCAGCCTGCTGAACGACCGCGCGTTCATCAACCTGGGCCTGAAGCTTCCCAGCGTGACGCGTGATGTCACCAATTACGCCAACGAAACCAAGGTCCCGAATTACACGGTGGTCAATGGCATTTACACCGCCGGGACCGCGACCAGCAAGACCTTCAACATCGAACGCACCTTCCGCGAAGTGCTGCCGCAGTTGGGCGCTCGCTTCAACATCGACAAGAAGCAACACCTCTTCGCAAACGTGTCGAAGAACTTCCGTGCGCCGCCGAACTACGCATACCAGGTCAGTTCCAGCGGTGTCTATGTGGCGTCCATCAACGGCGGCCCGGTGCAGCCTATTCTGGAAGTCAAGTCGGAAACCTCGACGATGATCGACGCAGGCTATCGCTTCCAGTCTCGCGATCTGTCGCTGTCCGTCACACTGTTCAATTCCGACTTCAAGAATCGTCAGGTTCAAGCGACAGATCCAGAAACACTGGTCAGCACCTACTTGAATGCCGGTGGCACGAAGAACAGCGGCCTGGAGTTGGAACTGGGCAGCGGAGTCTTCAACGGCTTCTCTGCCTATGGATCGCTGACGCTCCAGAAGAGCAAGATGAAGGAAGACCTGCGAGTCACCACCACGGGCTACCTGCCAACGAAGGGCAAGCAATTCGGCAAGACGCCGGAGAAGATGGCCTCGCTGTCGCTGCAGTACGAGCAAGGTCCGATCTACCTGCGCCTGAAGGGCAAGTACACCGGCGCGCAGTTCGTCGACTTGATGAACCAGCAAGAGGCTCCCAGCTACACCTCGGCTGACTTTGACGCCGGCTACAAGTTCTCGAACTGGGGCATGCTGAAGAACCCGCAACTGCGTTTGAACATCAGCAACATCGGCAACACCAAGTACCGCAGCCCTTCGTCGGTCATTACAAATGCAGCTGCGACAACGCTGAATGGCTCCGGCGCCAACTACAACCCATCCACCTCGTTCTACTACCTGGGCGCCCCCCGCCTGACCGCGCTGACTTTCAGCGTGGACGTCGAGTAAACCTCAGGTTTCGAGACGACGGACCGGGCTTCAATGCCCGATCCATCAAGTCGGCAACCGCGATACAGCCTGCAGCTGTATCGCGGTTTTTTCTTTTCTGGATGAAGAGCGCCTAGCGAAGAATGTCACCCAAACACAGGTACTTGATCTCGACGTAATCGTCCATGCCGTGGTGCGCGCCCTCGCGGCCCAGGCCCGACTGCTTGACGCCGCCGAAGGGCACCTCGGCGGTGGCGATCAGGCCGGTGTTGACACCCACCATGCCGTACTCGAGCGCCTCGCCGACCCGGAAGATCCGGCCGATATCGCGGCTGTAGAAGTAGCTGGCCAGGCCGAACTCGGTGTTGTTGGCCAGGGCGATGGCCTCGGCCTCGGTCTGAAACTTGAACACCGGCGCCACCGGGCCAAAGGTCTCTTCGCGCGAGCAAAGCATCTGCGGCGTCACATCCGCCAGCAAGGTGGGCTCGAAGAACTGCGCACCCAGCTCGCTGGCACGCTTGCCGCCGCTCAGCAGTCGCGCGCCCAGGGCCAGCGCGTCGTTGACATGCGACTCCACCTTGGCCATGGCCTGCTCGTCGATCAGCGGGCCGACGTTCACGCCCGGCTCAAAGCCGTTGCCCACCTTGAGCGCGGCAACCTTGGCGCTGAGCTTGTCAAGGAAGGCCTCGTACACGCCGGCCTGCACATACAGGCGGTTGGCACAAACGCAGGTCTGGCCGGCATTGCGGTACTTGCTGGCGATGGCGCCTTCCACAGCGCTGTCGAGATCGGCGTCATCGAAGACGATGAAAGGCGCGTTACCGCCCAACTCCAGGGACAGCTTCTTGACCGTCTGCGCGCACTGGCGCATCAGGATGCGGCCGACCTCGGTCGAACCGGTGAACGACAGATGGCGCACCACATCGCTCTCGCACAGCACATGGCCGATGGCGATGGAGTTGCTGGCGTCCGCCGTCAGCACATTGAGCACACCGGCCGGCATGCCGGCGCGCTGCGCCAGCTCGGCCACGGCCAGGGCCGACAGCGGCGTCGCTTCGGCCGGCTTGATCACCACCGTGCAGCCGGCAGCCAGCGCCGGTGCCACCTTGCGGGTGATCATGGCGATCGGAAAATTCCAGGGCGTGATGGCCGCGCACACACCCATGGCCTGCTTGATGACCAGATAGCGCTTGTTGTTGTCGGTGGTCGGGATGGTCTCGCCGTAGACCCGCTTGCCCTCTTCGGCAAACCAGTCGATGAAGCTGGCACCGTAGACCACTTCGCCGCGCGCTTCCGCCAGCGGCTTGCCCTGTTCGGCCGTCATGATGCGGGCCAGGTCGTCGGCATGCTTGTGGAGCAGCTGCGACCAGCGCATCAGGATGGCGGCGCGCTCCTTGGCCGTCTTGCTGCGCCAGGGGCCGAAGGCGTTCTGCGCCGCGGCAATCGCCGCTTCCGCATCGCCGGCGCCCAGATTGGCCACCTCGGCCAGTTGCGCGCCAGTGGCCGGGTCGACGACGGCAAAGCGTTCGCTGCCGGCCACCCACTCGCCGTTGATCAAGGCCTGGGTGCGCAGAAGGCTGGCGTCATCGAGTGCGGCCAGGGGTGAATTCTTGCTGTGGTCCATTGCAGAGGTCTCCTAGGTTCGTGGCTTCTTGGGGCCACACTCTACCTGCTTCGCCGCCACCGCTCGCCCGGACGGTGCGGCCCGCGACCTATAATCAAAAGTCCACAAAAATCAAGCATTTACCCTGTTCGAAAGACAGGGCTGCCCGCAGAAAGCCACGGAATGAAAGCAGCTGAAATTCGCCAGACGTTTCTGAAGTTTTTTGAATCCAAAGGTCACCAGATCGTGGCGTCCAGCCCCGTGGTGCCTGGCGATGACCCGACGCTGCTGTTCACCAACGCGGGCATGAACCAGTTCAAGGACGTGTTCCTGGGCTTCGACAAGCGCGCCTACAGCCGCGCCACCACCAGCCAGAAATGCATCCGCGCCGGCGGCAAGCACAACGACCTGGACAACGTTGGCTACACCGCGCGCCACCACACCTTCTTCGAAATGCTGGGCAACTTCAGCTTCGGGGACTACTTCAAGCATGACGCCATCTCCTACGCCTGGGAGTTGCTGACCACCAAGTTCATGCTGCCGGCCGAGAAGCTCTGGGTCACGGTCTACGCCGAAGACGACGAGGCTTACGAGATCTGGAACAAGGTGGTGGGCGTGCCCGCCGAGCGCATCGTGCGCATCGGCGACAACAAGGGCGGCCGCTACATGTCCGACAACTTCTGGATGATGGGCGACACCGGCCCCTGCGGCCCCTGCACGGAAATCTTCTACGACCACGGCCCCGATGTGGCCGGCGGCCCTCCGGGCAGCCCGAACGAAGACGGCGACCGCTACATCGAAATCTGGAACAACGTCTTCATGCAGTTCAACCGGACCGAAGACGGCGTGATGCACCGCCTGCCCAAGCCCAGCGTCGACACCGGCATGGGCCTGGAGCGCCTGGCCGCCGTGCTGCAGCATGTGCACTCGAACTACGAGATCGACACCTTCGTGGCCCTGCTGGCCGCAGCCAAGGCAGCGGTCGACAGCTCCGGCGCTCAGGATTGCGACAAGGACAGCGCCTCGCTCAAGGTCATCGCCGACCACATCCGCGCTTGCAGCTTCACCATCGTCGACGGCGTGATCCCGGGCAATGAAGGTCGCGGTTATGTGCTGCGCCGCATCGCCCGCCGCGCCATCCGTCACGGCTACAAGCTGGGCGCCCGCACCCCCTTCTTCCACAAGATCGTGGCCGAGCTGGTGAACCAGATGGGCGAGGCCTATCCCGAGCTGCGCCAAGCGCAAGCCCGCGTGACCGAAGTGCTCAAGCAAGAGGAAGAGCGCTTCTTCCAGACCATCGCCAACGGCATGGAAATCCTGGAAGCCGCCCTGGTCGAAATGGGCAAGAGCGGCAGCACCGTGTTCGACGGCGACACGGCCTTCAAGTTGCATGACACCTACGGCTTCCCCGCTGACCTGACCGCCGACGTCTGCCGCGAGCGCGGCGTGACCGTCGACCAGGCCGGCTTTGAAGCCGCCATGACGCGTCAGCGCGAGCAAGCCCGTGCCGCCGGCAAGTTCAAGATGGCCGCCGGCCTCGAGTACAAGGGCCAGCCCACCGCCTTCCACGGCTACGAGCACCTGGTCTGCGAGAGCAGCAAAGTTACGGCCGTCTACGTGGACGGCGCCCTGGTCGAGCAGGCGAATGCCGGCGATGACGCCGTCGTCGTGCTGGACCACACGCCCTTCTACGCCGAGAGCGGCGGCCAGGCCGGTGATGCCGGCGAGCTGCGCAACAACAGCAGCCGCTTCGCCGTGGAAGACACGCTGAAGATCCAGGCCGATGTCTTCGGCCACCACGGCCGGGTGCTGGAAGGCACCATCAAAGCCGGCGACAGCTTTGTCGCCCGCGTCAACGCCGAAGCCCGCGCCAAGACCGTGCGCAACCACAGCGCCACCCACCTGATGCACAAGGCCTTGCGCGAAGTGCTGGGCGCCCATGTGCAGCAAAAGGGTTCGCTGGTCAACGCCGAACGCACCCGCTTCGACTTTGCCCACAACGCCCCGGTCACCGCCGAGCAGATCGCCAAGGTCGAGGCTATCGTCAACGCCGAGATCCTGGCCAATGCCGGTGCCAAGGCCGAGGTCATGGCGCTCGATGATGCGCAGAAGAGCGGCGCCATGATGCTGTTCGGCGAGAAGTACGGCGAAACCGTGCGCGTGCTGAGCATCGGCTCGTCCAAGGAACTCTGCGGCGGCACCCACGTCAAAGCCACCGGCGATATCGGCCTGTTCAAGATCGTGTCCGAAGGCGGCGTGGCCGCTGGCGTGCGCCGCATCGAAGCCGTCACCGGCGACAACGCTCTGGCCTATCTGCAGCAGCTGGAAGGCACGGTCAGCCGCGCCGCCCAAACCCTGAAGACCGCGCCGGCCGAGCTGGAGCCGCGCCTGCAAGCCGTGCTGGACCAGGTCAAGGCCCTGGAGAAAGACCTGGCCACGGCCAAGAGCCGCTTGGCTGCCGCGCAGAGCAATGAGTTGTTGACTCAGGCTATCGATGTGAAGGGTGCCAAGGTCCTGGCCGTCACCCTCGATGGCGCCGATGCCAAGACCCTGCGCGAAACCATCGACAAGCTGCGCGACAAGATGCACTCGGCCGTGATCGTGCTGGCCGCCGTCGAAGGCGAGAAGGTGCACCTGTCGGCGGGCGTCACCGCCGACTACATCGCCCGTGGCCTGAAGGCCGGCGAGCTGGTCAGCTTCGTGGCCCAGCAATGCGGCGGCAAGGGCGGCGGCAAGCCCGATCTGGCCATGGCCGGCGGCACGCAGGCGGCGGCCGTGCCGGCCGCGCTGGCATCGGTCCAGGCCTGGGTGGCAGAACGCCTGTAAACCCCCTACCATCCTCCCCACACGCAAGGGCCCAAGCGAATGGGCCCTTGTTCTTTTCAGCTGCACCCCACCAGGAGTCCGCATGAGCGACACCATTGACCACCAAAACGCCGAGCGCCTGGCCGCTCTCCTGCAGATCCTCGTAGCCGCCACCCCCGAAGACGAAACCGCCGTGCCCATCGACATGCTCGACGGCTACCTGACCGCGCTGATCTGCGGCCCGGTGGTGGTCACGCCCATCCAGGCCATGGACGCGCTGTTCGGCGAAGACTGGGCCGATGCCCTGGACGAGCAGGACGCGACCGAGGAGTTCATGAGCGTGCTGCACGAGCGCTGGAACGAGATCGCCGACAGCCTCAACCCCGAAGCTCTGGCCGCCCACCCGGAAGCCATGCAGCTAACGCCGCTGATCACCGAGTTCGACGACGCCACCAAGGCCGACCTGCTGAGCCAGGGCGTTCTGACCGCCGAACAGCTGGAACAGCTGCCGCCCAATGGCCTGATGTGGGTCGAAGGCTTTATGCAGGCCGTCGATGACTTCGAAGAAGCCTGGTACATCTTCGACAGCGAAAGCGAAGAAGGCCAGATGCTGGACGCCATGCTGATGTCCGTGGCCGCCGTGGCCATGGCCCCGGGCGAGCAGCGCGAAGCCTATATCGCCGAAGCCTACGACGAAGGCGAAGAAGTCGACCAGGACGTGCTGCTGGACGACGCCCTGTTCTCGGCCCAGGACCTGCGCCTGTTCTGGGTACAGCAAGCCGACCGGGACGAAGCTGCCAACGACGCCGAAGGCCCGGACGCCTGAGTCCTGACGTCGAAGTCCTGACACCTGACACCCTGCACCTGAACCCGGCGAGCTCAGACTCGCCGGCGACAGCGCTGCCGGGTTCAGCTCACAAACGCCCGGCGCAGTTGGGCGCGCCACAGCGGCAGCGCAGCCGCCCCTCGTGGTGGCTTTCGCCGTAATCGCAGGTCAGCTCTTCGCCGGCCTCGATATCGCGCAAGGCGTAGAACTCCACCCGCCCCTGGCTGATGCGCAGCACCGCGTTCGCGGCACAGCTGTGGTTGATGCAGCGGAGCGCGTCAGTGGACAAAGTGGCATCCACCGCCCGGGTTTCGGAAACCTCGACGATGTGGATGCGCTCGCGGCCCTTGGCCCGGCGGCGCGCCTCGCGCACCGAGATGGCCTCACCGCGCAGCTCGCCGATCTTGCGCCGATGCGGAATCGGCTCGGCCGCGAACACACCCAAGCCATCGATGGGGCTCTCGCCCACGCGCAAGGCGAAACGCTCGGCCGGCAAGGGCGGGCGCTTGCCCGCCGGTGCTGCGTCGGCAGGCGCCGCCTCCTGGGTCACAGATCGGGGCTCGGTGGGCAAAGCAGAGAGGCGCGGCATGGTGGCGCGATTGTCGCAGCCCCTGTCGCTGCCGCGCCGCAGTTCACCCGCTTTGCATCGGCGCCCATCGCCTCGCGCTTGACCCAGGGCCGGGCGGGCCGACATACTGCGCCGCATGAACTCCGCCGCCATTTCCGCTCGCCGCAACGCTGAACGCAGCCGCGTCAAGCATCACCACATGCAGCAGCGTGCCATGGTGGTGGACCGGATGCCGTCCTGCGTGGGCGCCATGCTATTGGCCCATGCACATGGACACCTGGTGGGGCTGCAACAGCGGGCAGCCCCTCACAGCTGAAGGCCCGGCCTCACCACACAAGCCTGATTCCCCCGAAAAGCCCGCTGCCACCCAGCGGGCTTTTTCTTTTCTCGCCCCGCGCATTTCAACAAGCGCTTGCTTTCCAACCGAAGGAGCCCCCGATGGAGAAGATCACGATCCGACGCAGCCAGGTTTCAGACGCCGCCGCCATGGCCCAGCTGATGTCCCACCCTGAAGTCTTCTCCGGCCTGCTGCAACTGCCCTACCCCAGCGAGGAGCTCTGGCGAGCCCGCCTGCAGGACAACGCCGTGCCCGGCAAGACCGATCTGTCCTTGGTGGCCGAGGTTCAGGGCCAGGTGCTTGGCAGCGCCGGCCTGCATCCGGCAGGCGCCTCTCTGCGCCGGCGCCACGCCATGGGCCTGGGCATCTCGGTCGCCGCCGAAGCGCAGGGCCAAGGCATCGGCCGGGCCCTGATGGCCGCCTTGATGGACTATGCCGACAACTGGGGCCAGGTTTTGCGCACCGAGCTGACGGTCTACGCCGACAACGCCCGGGCAATTCGGCTCTACGAGAGCTTCGGCTTCCAGCGTGAGGGCCTGATGCGCGCCTACGCCCTGCGCAACGGGGTTTATGTCGACACCCTGGCCATGGCGCGCCTGCACCCCAATCCGCCGCGCTGGAACTGAAGACGGTTCAAGCGACCGAAAAAGCAAAAGGCCGCGAACGCGGCCTTTTGCTTCTTGGGGAATGATTACCGCGCCAGAGGCGCCGGCTTCACTCAAATCGGGCGGAACTGTGCGCGGCGCAGATCGGCCATGCGCATCTCTTCCGGCGTGGCCTGGCCTTCCACCACCACCTTGGGCAGTTGCTTGGCCGGGGCACGAACGACCGGGGCGGAACTCAGGCGCTTGCCCGTCACCACCAGGCGCGCCAGCTTGACCACTTCGCTGGCCTGCACCGGTGCCGGCGGAAAAGCCAATCCCAGGAAAGCGGCGCTGAGCGCCAGGGGCGCGGCCCAGGCACGAGAGAAGGGCCTGACGCTCTGCCTTGCCCGTGTCTTTTGACGTTGCTGCATTTCCAATACTCCCCCGCCTGCTTTGGGCGATCTGTCATCAATGGAGCGAAGTATCACCAAGGCGCAGGGTCAGCTCCAGTAAAAAGCGACGAACTGCAGTTTTGGGCGATGAGGCAGCGGTGCAGCCACCTGAATTTCGCTCCACACCCGGTGAAACCCGGGTTGATCGGCGTCAAGCATACCGAAGCTCACTCGACTTTCCCCAGAATACCCGGTAAGCAAACCATGTGTAGACCAGAATCGCCGGCAAAGTGACCAAGACCCCCCAGAGGATGACGGTCAAGGACTTGGGTGCGGCGGCGGCTTGCCAAACCGTCAGGCGGTCGATCAGCACATAGGGATAGAGGCTGTAAGCCAGGCCCAGCGCGCCCAACAACATCACGGCCACCATCAGGGCAAACGGCAGCCAGCACAGCTTGCCACGCACCCGGTGCGAGTTCAGCATGGCGCGCAAAGCCAGCAGGCTCAGCGCCGTCATCAGCGGGATGGGCAGCAAGGCGATCAGCTCAGGCATGCGGAACCAGCGCTCGCTGACCGTGGCACTGACCCAGGGCGTCATCAGCGACACGCCCGCCAGACCCAAGACCACGGCCGGCCAGGCCAGCTTGGCCCGCTGCACGGCCAGGGCTTGCACAGCGCCATCCATCTTCATGATCAACCAGCCGGCGCCCAGCATGGCGTAGGCGGCCGCCAAGGCCAGGGCAATCAACAAGGCAAAAGCGGTGTAGCCCGGGCCCTCGGCAAAGCCGGTGATGTAGCGCGCCAGCATCCAGCCCTGGGACAGGGCCGCCAGGGCCGAGCCGAAGATGAAGCTGCCGTTCCAGAAGGGCTTCCACTCAGCCGGCGCCTTGACGCGGAAGTCAAAGGCCACGCCGCGCAGCATCAAGCCGAGCAGCATCAGCGCCACCGGCAGGTAGAGCGCCTGGAGGATCAGGCCATGGGCTTTGGGAAAGGCCACCAGCAAGATGCCCACGCCCAGCACCAGCCAGGTTTCGTTGGCGTCCCAGAAAGGGCCGATCGAGGCCACCATCTGGTCCTTGTGGGCATCGCTGGCGCCCAGCATCAGCAGGCCGACGCCCAGGTCGTAGCCATCCAGCACCACGTAAATCAAGAGGGACAGGCCCATCAGGCCGAGAAAGACCAAGGGCATCCAGCCGGCAGGCGTGCTCAGATCCGGGTTCGCAAAGTTCATCAGGCCCTCCATCAGGCAAAGGTGCGGCTCTGGGTCAGGCGCGAGGGCGTACTCGGCCCATGCTCCAGCGGCTTCTCGGCCATGTACTTGAGCACGCCGACGTAAGCCAGGATCAGGAACAAGTACAACGTCACATAGCCCGCCAGAGTCAGGGCGATGTGCGGCGCCGGTGTGGTCGAGGCCACCTCGCTGGTGCGCAAGAGGCCGTAGACGATGAAGGGCTGGCGGCCGATCTCGGTGACATACCAGCCGGACACGGTGGCCAGCCAACCCGAGAAGGCCATGCCGCTCAGACCCCAGAGCAGCGGCCGCGGCAGTTGCTCAGCCACCCAGGCGCGGCGACGGTACAGCCACAGGCCCGCCCAGCTGAAGGCCAGCATCAGAACGCCCGTGCCGACCATGATGCGGAAGCCGAAGAACAGCGGGGCCACCGGCGGATGCGCGCCCTTGAACTCGTCCAGCCCGCGGATCTCGCCCTCGGCTTCATGGGTCAGGATCAAGCTGGCCAGCTTCGGGATGCCGATTGCAAACTCATTGCTGCGCGACTTCTCATTCGGCCAGGCGAACAGCAGCAAGGGCGCGCCGCGTTCGGTCTGCCAGACGCCTTCCATCGCCGCCACCTTGGCCGGCTGGTGCTTGAGCGTGTTGAGCCCGTGCATATCGCCCACCAGGATCTGCAGCGGGATCAGCACCGCACCCAGCGTCAGCCCCACCCGCAGCACGCGGGCGGTGCTGGGCTGGCTCTTGCGCTTGAGCAGCTGCCAGGCACTCAGGCCGGCCAGCAGAAAGGCCACGGTCAGGCCCGAGGCCAGCAGCTTGTGAGCCAGGCGGTAGGGGAAGCTGGGATTGAAGATCACCTCGGTCCAGCTCAGCACATGGAACTCACCGTTGACGATCTCGAAGCCCTGGGGCGTTTGCATCCAGGAGTTCAGGCTCAGGATCCAGAAGGCGCTCAGGCTGGTGCCAAAGGCCACCAGAAAGGTGGCGGCCAGATGCACCCGCTCGCTGACCCGGCCATGGCCGAACAGCATCACGCCGAGGAAACTCGCCTCCAGGAAAAAGGCTGTCAGCACCTCATAGCCCAGCAGCGGCCCGGCGATATTGCCGGCCCGCTCCATGAAGCCCGGCCAGTTGGTGCCGAACTGGAAGCTCATGGTGATGCCGCTGACCACGCCCAGCGCAAAGCTCAGCGCAAACACCTTGGTCCAGAAACGGTAGGCATGGAGCCAGGCCTCCTGATGCGTGCTCAACCAGCGCCAGCGGAAGAACAGCAGCACCCAGGCCAGGGCGATATTGATGGTGGGAAACAGGATGTGGAAGGTGATGTTGGCGGCGAACTGCATGCGGGCCAGCACCACGGGGTCGAGAGCATGAAGGGCGTCCATGGCTTCACACCTCCGAAGCCGGCTTGCCCGCGACACCGCTGACGGCGCGGCCGATGCGGCCCGGCAGCTCCAGCATCTTCTGCACCTTGGAGCCCATCTTCATCAGCTGGCCCAGGGTCTGCGAATCCATCTTCTGCACATCGTCGAACCAGGTCGTCATCAGTTCGATCAGGTCGTGCATGCCGCGCATGCGTTCCTGCGCCACACGGTCCTCTTCGCAGGTTGGCGCCTCCAGCAAGGCATTGCGCAGCATGGACAAGGTCGGTTCGATCTCGCGCCGGCGGCGTTCTTCGGCCAGGGTGCGAAAGATCTCCCACGCATCTGACGGCGCCTCGAAATACTCGCGCCGGTCGCCCGGCAGGTGGCGCAGGCGCACCAGGCGCCAGGCCTGCAACTCTTTCAGGCCCATGGAGACATTGGAGCGGCTGAACTCCAGGTTCTCGGCGATCTCATCGGCATTGATGGCCTGGGGCGAGACAAAGATCAGGGCGTAGATCTGCCCGACGGTGCGGTTGATGCCCCAACGGCTGCCCATTTCCCCGAAATGGGCCACAAAACTACGAACCAGGGGACTCATGGCTTGCATGGCGGCGTGTCCTTGCGCCAGCGCAAAGCCGGCGTCTTTTGAGGGTGGAGGAATTTGATCTGCTTCAAGATTTTGCTGAATTTTCAAGAATTCCTGAAAATTCAGCAAGTCCACAAGTCCTTGACCGTGCGAGCAGCGAGGTTGCTGCGTCATGAGGGGCGCCAATAATGCGAGGAAAGCTGGGCAGGCTCATCGCCCCTCCCCGCTCCTTGACCGCCTCCACCCACCTGATCCCCATGCCGAGCCGCCCCGGACTTCTTCTTGCCCTGCTGCTCCAGGGGCTGCTGGCCCTGTGCGCCGCGACAGCCGCTGTCGCCAGCGACGCCGCGCACCGTGTGGAAATCGCCAGCCTGCCGCAGCAGGACGGTCAGCCCCTGGCCTTGAGCGGCTATTGGTTTCCGGCCGCCAGCAGCGCCGAAGCCCAGGCGCGGCCGGCCGTGCTGCTGCTGCATGGCTGCGGCGGCGCCCTGGGCCGCCAGGCGGATCGGTTGTCCGAACGCATGCAGAGCTACCGCACGCTGCTGAATCAGGAAGGCTGGCATGTGCTGGTGCTCGACTCCCTGAGCCCGCGCGGCGAGCGCGAGCTCTGCACCCAGCGCATCGGCAGCCGCCAAGTCACCATGCGCGAACGCCGCCGCGACACCCTGGGCGCCCTGCAATGGCTGGCGGCCCGGCCTGAGGTGGACCCGGCACGCATCGCCTTGCTGGGTTGGTCCAACGGCGGCAGCACGGTGCTGGCCAGCACGGCCGCCGACCATGAGGAAGCGAAAGCCGCGCCCCTCAAGCCGCGCGCCGCCGTCGCCTTCTACCCGGGCTGCGAAGCCGAACTCAAGCGCGGCTACCGCGCCCAGGCGCCCTTGCTGATGCTGCTGGGCGCCGCTGACGACTGGACGGCCGCAGCGCCTTGCGAAGCCCTGGGCGCCCACAGCCGCGGTCAGGCCGGTGGCGCCGCCGTTCAATTCCAGACCTACACCGGCGCGTACCACGGCTTCGATGCAGCCGCGCCCGTGCGCCTGCGCCGCGAGGTGCCCAACGGGGTGAACCCGGGCGCCGGCGTGCATGTCGGCGGCAATGCCGAAGCCTGGGCCGCTTCGCGCGAGGCCATGCTGGGCTTTTTACGCGAACAGCTGAAATGACGACAACGATGACGATGACAAACGCAGGCGCCAGCCCTGAGCTGCACAGCCCCCGCCTGCTCTTGCGGGCGCCCTCCCCCGCCTTGTGCGAGGCGGTGCGTGATTTCCAGCTGCGCAACCGCGAACACCTCGCCCCCTGGGACCCGCCCCAGCCGCCTGACTTTCTGACGCCCGAGGTGGTGCTGGCCCGCTTGCAGCAAGGCGCCGATGAGTTTGCCGCCGGCGCCGCCCTGCGCTACTGGTTCGCGCGCCGCGTGGCACCGGCCGTGCTGATCGGCCAGATCGGCATCTCGCAACTGAGCCGCGGGCCCTTCCAGAATGCCAGCCTGGGCTACAGCCTGGATGCCCATGCCCAGGGTCAGGGCCTGATGCACGAGGCCTTGCAGGCCGTCATCGCCGAGCTGTTTGGCCCGCGCGTGCGCCTGCACCGGCTGCAGGCGGCCGTGAGGCCAGAAAACCGGCGCAGCCGCGCGGTGCTGCAGCGCCTGGGCTTCAGCCCGATTGGCCTGAGCCGTCGCTACCTCTTCATCGCTGGCGCCTGGCGCGACCATGAGCTCTTTGACCTGGTGAACCCGGCCTGGCCGGATGACCAAGCGCCCTGATCAACCAGCCACCCAGCCCAGCTGGGTGCGCCTCACGCTCCGGCCGGCATCACGCCGCGGTGCCGGTGAATTTTCTGGCCGACTTTGATAAATTATTGTTTTACAGAAATTTATCAAGAGAGAATGCCGGCCATGCGCCCCGACACCACCTCCAAGCACCCAAGCCCTGCCCGACCTCAATCGGCCCGAATGCAGCCGCTGGAACGCGTGCGCCGCCTGGCGCTGTGGGTGCAGCTGCTATGCGCGGCCGGCGCAGCCATGCTGGTGCTGGTGCCAGCGCAGCTGTGGAGCCGCGCCGATTGGGTGGAAAAAGTGGCGCGCAACTATTGGGTCAGCGACAGCAGCATCCCGCTGCAACTCGACGCTGCCTCGCGCGCCTGGGGCTGGGCCGCCAGCTGTCTGCCCTGCGCCGTGTTGCTGTTCGCACTCTGGCAGGTCTGGTGCCTGTTCGGCGCCTACCGCCTGGGCCAGGTCTTCACGGCAGAGCCGGTACGGCGGCTGCGCCGCCTGGCCCTGGCCTTGATGGTGCACGCCCTGGCGCAGCCGGTCGCCCACACCCTCTCCGTCCTGGCGCTGACCCTGGGCAACCCGGCCGGTCAGCGCCAGCTGGTGCTGGGCCTGGGCTTCGAGCACTTCATCAGCTTGTTCATCGGCCTGGTGATCTGGGGCATCGCCCAGGTCATGCAGCAGGCGCAGGCGGTGGCCGAAGAGAACGCGGAGTTCATCTGATGCCCATCGTTCTGACCCTGGACGTGATGCTGGCACGGCGCAAGATGCGCTCGCGCGAGCTGGCCGAGCGGGTGGGCATCACCGAGGCCAATCTCTCGCTGCTGAAATCAGGCAAGGTGCGCGGCGTGCGCTTCGACACCCTGAGCCGCATCTGCAACATCCTGGACTGCCAGCCCGGTGATCTGCTGCGTTATGAGCCCGGCACCGAGACCGGCACTGATCCCGACGGTGCCGAGGCCGAATCGTGAAGCGCGCTCACCCCGACTTTCTCCACCCGCGCAGCCCGACCCGGCGCTGGGCCTGGTTCGGTGTGGCCCTGCTGCACCTGTTGCTGCTCGCCTTGTTTCTGCAGGCTCGCCAGAGCAGCCTGAACACCGCGGCGAAGGCCGAACCGCAGGCGCGATGGGTCACCATGCGCTTGTTCAATCGGCCCTCGCTGCGTCCGCAAGAACTGGAGAAGAAGAAAAAGCCAGAACGCATGACGCCCGAGATCCGAATGCCGGGCCGCTTGCCGCGCCAAGCCCAGAGCGCCACGCCTCAAGCCCTTCCGATCACAGCGCCCAAGGAGCCCATCACCACACGCCTCGCGGCGCAGGCGCCGCCGCCCGAACCCGCGGCCAGCAGCCCTGAGCCTTTGAAGCTCAAGCTCCCGCTGCGCCAGGCGATCGGCGCAGCGATCAGCCCCGCCGAGATGGCACGCCTCGACCCGCGCAGCAACACCCGCCGGCCCGATGTGGGCGAGCGCATCGCCAGCGCGCTGGGCTCACCCGAACAGACCGAGGAACAGATTGCGCCCGGCCACACCCGCATCCGCCAAGGCAGCTCTTGCTACGACGTGCAAGACGCTCGCGTCAGCCAGCTGTTTGCATTCGACCCGATGACCCGAGGCGCACCCAAGTTGGTGTCCTCGTGCAAGAAGTAAGTAAGAAGTGAGTCACGCCGCACCGGACCAGACCCACACTTGCGCCACGCTCCATTCACAGACACCCGCCGCCCACAAGCCCATGAACCACACCTCTGCAATCCCGCTCTCTCGCCGCTCCGCGGCCCTGTTGATCACGCTGAGCGCACTTGCCCTGCAGGTCCAGGCCCAAGCCCAAACAACGCCGCCCGCCGATGCGGCCAGCACCCCGGTGCAGCTGGAGACCGTTTCCATGACGCTGCAGCGCGACGGATCGCTGATTCCCTACGGCAAGATGAATGAGATCCTGAGCCTGATGCAAAAGTATGGCGAAGCTCAGTTCTACATGGAGTTCAAGCTCAGCTTCAAGGAAGCCAAACCGGCTGGCTTCGCGCCCAAGCTGGCGCTGTACCACAACGAAGGCTCGGTACCCATCACGATCGCCACCGACGGCACCTTCACCCTGCCAGTGCTGCCGCTGGAACTCGGCAAGGATGCCGATCTGGCGCGCAACTGGAAGCGCGGCAGCGCCAGCATCCAGGGTTCCCTGCGTATTTCCACCCGCGCCGAGCAGTTGACCATGGGCCAGGTGCGACGCATCACACGCCTGGCCCACAAGCTGCGCAGCGATCTGTTGCCCTGGTATTTGAAGCCTATGTTCCCCCAGTTCGAAGGCGTTCGCATCTGCAGCAGCAAACCGGCCTGGGAACTCGAGTGGCGCGAGAGAGGTCAGCTCGTGGGCCTGCCACTGAGCGCTGACCCCAAGGACAAAGACCCCGATGCCGTGGCTGGCGAGCCACCGCGCAGCTGCACCAGTTTGAATGGCCAGGAAAGCTGGCCAGATGAGGCGCGGTTGATCGCTCCGGCCGATACGCGACTGAGCGTCAAGGGCCTCTCCATCAAATGAGCGCGCGCCGCACCCCTACACTGAAACCATGACCCCATTGCATCTGCTCCACAACCCGCGCTGCTCCAAATCGCGCGAAGCTCTGGCCCTGCTGGAACACAGCGGCCGCCAGGTCGAGGTGACCGACTATCAAAAAACGCCGCTGGACCTGCCCGCACTGCAGGCCTTGCTGAGCCAGCTGCGCGCCGCCGAACCCGGCTTCAATACCCGGGAACTGCTGCGCAGCGGTGAAGAGGAGTACCAGAGCCTGAACCTGGCCCGGCCTGAACTCAGCGAGGCCGAACTGCTGGCGGCGCTGGCCGCTCATCCCAAGCTGCTGCAACGCCCCATCGTCAGCGATGGCCAGCGCGCCGTGATCGCCCGGCCGCCCGAGCGCCTGAAGGCCCTGCTCGGCTGAAGAAGAAGGCTGCGGCCTACTTTTTGTAGCGCTGCAGATCGGGGCCGGCCAGGCGGCAGATGCGCCACTCAGGCAGCACATGGGCGCCCATGCGCTCGTAGAAGCGGATCGCGTCTTCGTTCCAGTCCAGCACGGTCCACTCGAAGCGGCCGTAGTCGCGCTCGACGGCGATCTGCGCCAAGCGGGTCAGGATGCCCTGGCCCAGGCCGCTGCGGCGGTGCGCCGAGCGCACGTACAGGTCCTCCAGATAGAGGCCCGGCTTGCCGAGGAAGGTGCTGAAGTTGGTGAAGAACAGGGCATAGCCCACCACCTCACCGCCGATCTCACCGACCAGGGCCTCGACCACAGGCTTGGGGCCGAAGAGATGCAGTCGCAGCTTGTCCGCGGTCAGCTCCAGCAGATGGCTGAGGTTCTCGAACTCGGCCAGCTCCTTGACCAGGCCCACAATGGCCGGCACATCTCGGGGCTCGGCGGAACGCAAGGTGTATGAAATCATGCGCCCCATTCTGCCCGGGGAATGGGGTAAGGTCTTGCGGCCCGGCCGTTTGATCGCGCACTTGAGCGCCCGCTGTCGCGCCAGCTACATCGGCGCAGCGCCATTCGGCCTACAGTGCAGGCCATGAACGCCACCACGCCCCCTCCAAGCACCGAAGCCGCCGATCGCAAGCCTTGTTACCAGGTGCAGCGCGCACACCGCAGCGAATTCCTGGAGCTGCGCGGCCTGCGCCACCACCTGATGCACTGGCGCAGCGAGGCGGCAAGCGAGCATTCGACCGCCAGCGCGCAGCCACTGCTGGTGATGGTCCATGGCTGGATGGACGTGGGCGCGTCCTTCCAGTTCGTGGTCGACGCGCTGAGTGCGCTGAACGACCGCCGCCCCATCGTGACCCTGGACTGGCGCGGTTTCGGCCTCAGCGACAACGCCCCGGGCAGCAATTACTGGTTCCCCGACTACCTGGCCGATCTCGACGCCCTGCTGGACCGACTCAGCCCCGAGGCTCCGGTCGATCTGCTGGGCCACAGCATGGGCGGCAATATCGTCATGAGCTATGCCGGCGTGCGGCCCGAGCGGGTGCGGCGGCTGATCAATCTGGAAGGTTTCGGCCTGCCGGAAGCCAAGCCCGAGCAGGCCCCGGGCCGTCTGGCCACCTGGCTGAAAGAACTGAAGGAAGCACCGCAGCTGCGACCCTACGCCAGCGTCGAGGCCGTGGCTCAACGCTTGATGAAGACCAACCCGCGCCTGAGCCCGGACAAGGCCGCCTGGCTGGCACCGCACTGGTCGCGCCAGCAGGCCGACGGCAGCTGGCATTTGCTGGCTGACCCGGCGCACAAGCGCGCCAACCCCATCCTCTACCGCAAGGATGAAATCGTGGCCGGCTGGAAGCTGATCACCGCGCCCACACTCTGGGTCGAGGGCGAAGCCAGCGATTTGAGCCAGTTCTGGGGCGACCGCTACCCGCGTGCCGATTTCGAAGCCCGGCTCAGCGCCGTGCCCCGGCTGGAAAAACACCGCATTGCCGATGCCGGCCACATGCTGCACCACGACCAACCCGAGGCGCTGGCGCGCTGCCTGGAAGACTTTCTGCTCGCCTGAAGCGAGCTCAAGGGCCGATCAGCCCGGCCCGGCATGGAGCTGGTCCAGCCGGTGCATGGCCCAGGCATACACGGCCACGATCAGGCAGAACACCAGCAGCGCCCCTTGGGCGGCCACCCAGAAGCTGAAGGGCCAGCCAAAGAAATCGAAGCTCAGTTCGCGGGCAAAGTAGCTCAACCCGAAAGCCACGCCCAGCCAGATCAGCAGCAAGACACCGGTGAGGCGGCGGGTGCGCTGCCAGTAGCGCAGTTGCTGCGCGCTGGGCGGCGCGGTCGGCAGCGATCCCGGCAGGGGCGCAGGGCGGTCGAAATCATGCAGATTCATGGCTGGGCAGTGTGCAGCATTTCCCCCGACGGGCGGCCTGGGGCAAGCGCTTTGCTGCCAGCGCGCGCCGGCATGTGAAAATAGCGGGTTCGGATGCGCGAGCAAGCCGGGCTTGGCCGCATCCTGCAAGCGGTGGGGCCCGACAGGCGCCCCGCACGGCGCGCCACAGACCGCCCGCATCCCACCGCAAGCACTCCTTGGGAACCAAGAACATGGACATCGAACGCATCAACACCATCGGTAGCACCCTGGCCGACCTGACAGCGCGGACTGCCGCGCTAAGGGGGTATCTTTGACTACGATCGCAAAGCACTGCGACTGAACGAAGTCAATGCCGCGCTGGAGAACCCCAGCGTCTGGAACGAGCCCAAGCGCGCCCAGGAACTGGGCAAGGAAAAGCGCACGCTGGAAAACGTGGTCAACACCGTCGACCACCTCGAGAGCAATCTGGCCGACAACGCCGAGCTCTACGAGATGAGCAAGGCCGAGGATGATTTCGCGGGCCTGGAAGCCATCGAGGCCGATGCGGCCAAGCTGACGGAGATCGTCGAGCAGATGGAATTCCGCCGCATGTTCAACAACCCGGCCGATCCGCTGAACTGCTTTGTCGACATCCAGGCCGGCGCTGGCGGCACCGAAGCCTGCGACTGGGCCAGCATGCTGCTGCGCCAGTACCTGAAGTACGCCGAGCGCAAGGGCTTCAAGGCGACGCTGGAAGACCAGACCGACGGCGATGTGGCCGGCATCAAGAGCGCCACCATCAAGGTGGAGGGCGAATACGCCTTCGGCCTGCTGCGCACCGAGACCGGTGTGCACCGCCTGGTGCGCAAGAGCCCCTTCGACAGCTCGGGTGGCCGCCACACCAGCTTTGCCTCGCTGTTCGTCTACCCGGAAGTCGATGACTCGATCGAGATCGACATCAACCCGGCCGATGTGCGCACCGACACCTTCCGCGCCTCCGGCGCCGGCGGCCAGCACATCAACAAGACCGACTCGGCCGTGCGCCTGACCCACATCCCCACCGGCATCGTGGTCCAGTGCCAGGACGGCCGCAGCCAGCACAGCAACCGCGACGTGGCCTGGAAACGCCTGCGCTCGCGCCTGTACGACCATGAAATGCGCAAGCGCATGGAAGAACAGCAGAAGCTGGAAGACACCAAGACCGATGTGGGCTGGGGCCACCAGATTCGCAGTTATGTGCTGGACCAAAGCCGCATCAAGGACCTGCGCACCAACTACGAAACCTCGGCCACCCAGAAGGTGCTGGACGGCGACCTCGATCCCTTCATCACCGAGAGCCTGAAGCAAGGCGTCTGAGACCCAGACGCCCGCCCGGCTCTTTCCCTGACCGTTCCCTGCCTTGCCTCTGACCCCGCGCCACCCGCGCGGGGCTTCAAACCTCTTGCCACCCAAGGATGCCCGCCATGCGTGAAGGCACTGCCACCCTGATTCGCCGCGAAGACTACTGCGCGCCCGCGTTCTGGATCCGTACCGTCGACCTGACTTTCGATCTGGACCCGGCCAAGACCCTGGTCACCTCCAAGATGCAGCTGGAGCGCAATGCCGCCGTCGCCCACGGCGCCCTGCGCCTGCACGGCGAAGAGCTCAATGTGCTGCGCGTGCTGATCAATGGCGAGAGCGTGTCCTTCCGCCAGGAAGGCCACGAGCTGATCATCGACAACGTGCCCGATGCCGATTTCGCGCTCGAGATCCGCAACACCTGCGCGCCCGACAAGAACACCGCACTCAGCGGCCTCTACACCTCGGGTGGCAGCTTCTTCACGCAGTGCGAGGCCGAGGGCTTCCGCCGCATCACCTACTTCCTGGATCGCCCCGATGTGATGGCGATCTACACCGTGCTGCTGCGCGCCGACAAGGCCAAGTTCCCGGTGCTGCTGTCCAACGGAAATCTGCTGGACTCGGGCGACCTGGACAACGGTCGCCACTTCGCCAAATGGCACGACCCCTTCCCCAAGCCCAGCTATCTCTTCGCCCTGGTGGCAGGCGATCTGGTGGCGCGCGAACAGCGCGTGCGCACCCGTGCAGGCAAGGACCATCTGCTGCAAGTCTTCGTGCGCCGCGGTGACCTGGAGAAGACCGAGCACGCGATGAACTCGCTGATCGCCTCCATCGTCTGGGACGAAGCGCGCTTCGGCCTGCCCCTGGATCTGGAGCGCTTCATGGTCGTCGGCGTGTCCGACTTCAATATGGGCGCGATGGAGAACAAGGGCCTGAACATCTTCAACACCAGCGCCCTGCTGGCCTCGCCGGCCACCGCAACGGACGCTGACTTCGCCCGCATCGAGTCCATCGTCGCGCACGAGTACTTCCACAACTGGACCGGCAACCGCGTCACCTGCCGCGACTGGTTCCAGCTCTCGCTGAAAGAGGGCTTGACCGTCTTCCGCGACCAGGAGTTCAGCATGGACATGGCCGGCGGCGCCAGCGCCCGCGCGGTCTGCCGCATCCAGGACGTGCGCGCCCTGCGCGCGAGCCAGTTCCCCGAGGACTCGGGCGCCATGGCCCACCCGGTGCGCCCCGACACCTTCGTCGAGATCAACAACTTCTACACCCCCACCGTCTACGAAAAGGGTTCGGAAGTGGTACGCATGTACCAGACCCTGGTCGGCCGCGCTGGTTTCGAGAAGGGCCTGAAGCTCTACTTCGAGCGCCATGACGGCCAGGCCGTGACCTGCGACGACTTCGCCGCCGCCATCGCCGCCGCCAACCCCGGCTCGGCCCTGAGCACACGCCTGGACAACTTCAAGCGCTGGTACTCGCAAGCCGGCACGCCGCGCGTGCAGGCCCGCGGCGTGTACGACGCGGCCGCCCAGACCTACACCCTGACGCTCAAGCAGCACAACCCCGCCACCCCGGGCCAGGAGCACAAGCTGCCCCAGGTGATCCCGGTGGCCCTAGGCTTGCTGAGTGCTGAGGGTCAGGCCTTGCCTCTGCAGTTGCAGGGCGAAGACCAGGCCGCCGGCCTGGAGCGCGTGATCGTGCTGGACGAAGCCGAACAAAGCTTTGTCTTCACCAACCTGGCCAGCCAGCCCGTGCCCTCGCTGCTGCGCGGTTTCTCGGCCCCGGTGGTGCTGGATGACGGCCTCAGCGATGCGGACCTGCTGGTGCTGCTGCAGCACGATGCCGATGCTTTCAACCGCTGGGAAGCCAGCCAGCGCCTGGCGCTGAACCGCATCCTGGCGGCCGTGCGCAGCGGCAGCGCCCTGCAGCTGGACAGCGCCTTCATCGAAGCCATGCGCGCCGTGCTGCGCCATCCCGAGCTGGACGCCGCCTTCAAGGACCTGGCCCTGACCCTGCCCGGCGAAGGCTATATCGCCGAGCAGCTGGAGGTGGTGGACCCGCAAGCCATCCACGCCGCCGTGGAGGCCGCGCGCAGCCAGCTGGCACAAGCCCTGCGTGAGGACTGGATCGAAGCCTTCGAGGCCAACCAGATCCAGGGCGGCTACACGCCCGATCCGGTGTCCTCTGGCAAGCGCGCCCTGGCCAATCTGGCCCTGAGCATGCTGGTGCTGGACGCTGCCCGCAGCGGCGACACGGTCTGGCCCGGCCGCGCCTACCAGCGCTTCAAGGACGCCGGCAATATGACTGAGCGCCTCGGCGCCCTGAGCGCCCTGGTCAACGCCCATGCCGAGCTAGCCGAGCCGGCCCTGGCCCGCTTCCATGAGCTGTTCAAGGACGACGCCCTGGTCATCGACAAGTGGTTCGCCCTGCAAGGCCGCACGCCGGAGCTGGATGGCAAGAGCTTCGCCCGCGTCAAGCAGCTGACCCAGCACCCGGATTTCACGCTCAAGAACCCGAACCGCGCGCGCAGCCTGATCTCCTCGCTGTGCATGTTCAACCCGGCCGCCTTCCACCGCGCTGATGCAGCGGGTTATGTGTTCTGGGCCGAGCAGGTGCTGGCCCTGGACGCCATCAACCCGCAGATCGCCAGCCGCCTGGCGCGGGCCATGGACCGCTGGACCACCCTGGCCCAGCCCTACCGCAGCGCCGCCCTGGAAGCGATCCGCCGCGTGGCCGCCAAGCCCGACCTGTCCAGCGATGTGCGCGAGGTCATCGACCGCGCGCTGGAGTCCGACAAGTCGGCCGACGCCGCCGCCTGAACGGGCAGATGACAAGGGGCCGCGAGGCCCCTTTTCTTCGTCTGCCGCGTTCTGACCCGTTTTTTTACTTCCCCGAGAAAGACCGTCACCATGACACGTCGCATCAGCCTGACTCAATACCTGATCGAACAACAGCGCCAGCACGGCCACATCCCGCAGGAGCTGCGCCTCCTGATCGAGGTGGTTGCGCGCGCCTGCAAGCGCATCGCCATCAGCGTCACCAAGGGTGCGCTCGGCGAGGTGCTGGGCACGGCCGGCAGCGAGAACGTGCAGGGCGAGATCCAGAAGAAGCTCGACATCATCGCCAATGAGGTGCTGATCGAGGCCAATGAATGGGGCGGCCATCTGGCGGCCATGGCCTCCGAGGAAATGGAAGGCATCTACCTGGTGCCCAACCGCTTCCCCAAGGGCGAATACCTGCTGATGTTCGACCCGCTGGATGGCTCATCCAACATCGACGTCAACGTCTCCATCGGCACCATCTTCTCGGTGCTCAAAAAGGCCGAGGGCAGCAAGGGCGTGTCGGAAGACGACTTCCTGCAGCCGGGCAAGCAGCAAGTGGCCGCCGGCTACTGCGTCTACGGCCCGCAAACCACCTTGGTGCTGACCTTCGGCGCCGGCGTGGCCATGTTCACCCTGGACCGCGAGCAAGGCAGCTTTGTGCTGACGCAAGAAGGCGTGAAGATCCCCGAGGACACCAAGGAGTTCGCCATCAATATGTCGAACATGCGCCACTGGGATGCGCCGGTGAAGCGCTACATCGACGAATGCCTGGCGGGCGAAGAAGGCCCGCGCGGCAAGAACTTCAATATGCGCTGGATCGCCTCCATGGTGGCCGATGTGCACCGCATCCTGACCCGCGGTGGCGTCTTCATGTACCCCTGGGACCGGCGTGAGCCCAACAAGGCCGGCAAGCTGCGCCTGATGTACGAGGCCAACCCCATGGCCTTCCTGGTCGAGCAGGCCGGCGGCGCCGCCACCAACGCCCGCCAGCGCATCATGGACCTGACCCCCACGCAATTGCACGAACGCGTGGCCGTGGTGCTGGGCTCCAAGAACGAGGTGGAGCGCGTCACCGCCTACCATCTTGATTCGGCCCAATAATTCCTGCTAGAATTTAAGGCTTGATGCCGGTGTAGCTCAGTCGGTAGAGCAGCTCATTCGTAATGAGAAGGTCGGGTGTTCGATTCATCTCTCCGGCACCATCAAAAAAATCTGCAAAGCCCAGTTCGCAAGAGCTGGGCTTTGTTGTTTCTGGGCTGGAACGGGATTGCACGCACAGCCGGCCAGGACACGCAGGCGGCTGCGCCGACGTGGCAAGCCAGTCCGGCCCTGTCAGCGCGTCACACAAAGCTGCCACGATGCAATGGCGGTCGGGCGACACTCCCGGCTTCACCGAATTCGCGCCGCATCGTGACACGACCTGATCCTCTGGCCACCGCCTCAGCTTCTCACGCATCGCCCCTCGGCGAGCCGGATTTTTGGCAACAGCCCTGGCTCCATCGCGCCTTGCTGGGACTGTTCCTGCTGATGCTCGCGGTGATTTCCTTTCTGGCGCTGAGCCCGGCTCCGCCCAAGCAAGCGACCCTGGGCTGGGACAAGCTCAACCATGCCAGCGCGTTTGCGGGCCTGTGCACGGTCGGCCTGCTGGCCTGGCCGCGGCGCCGGGTGGCGCTGTGGATCGGCTTGCTGGCCTACGGCGGCGCGATCGAGATCCTGCAAAGCCAGGTGCCCGGGCGCAGCGGCGAGTGGGCCGACCTGCTGGCCGACAGCGCAGGCCTGGCCCTGGGCCTGCTGCTGGCCTTTGCGCTGCAGCGCGCGGCCCGCGTACTCTGGCGCCCACAGCGCGCGCCCGCTACGCGGGAAATGGGTTAGTCTCGCTCCAAAGCGGTCGCCTCCCCGGGCCGACCGCAGGGAGCGCACATGAAGCAAGGCAGCAAGTCCGGAGCTTGGGCTCTGGCGGTGCTGCTGGGAGGCTGCGTGCTGGCCTTTGCCACCACCCTGGCCTTGCAGCGGCAGCAAGAGGCTCAAACCGAAAGGCGTTTCGCCGATTTGGCCCAGCAAACCCTGGGGCAGGTGCAAGCCCGCATGCGCAGCTACGAATACGGCCTGCGCGGCGCCCGCGGTGCAGCCCTGGCGGCGGGGCTGGATCAGCTCAGCCGCGAAGGCTTTCGGGAGTACATGCGCTCGCGCGACCTGGAACGCGAGTTCCCCGGCGCACGCGGCTTCGGCCTGATCCGCCGCATCCAGCCACAGCAGGAAGCGGCATTTCTGCGCAGACTGAAGCAGGAAATCCGACCCGACTTCCACATCCAATCGCTGAGCCCTCACCGCGATGAGCGCTGGGTGATCCAGTTCATCGAACCGGAGGCACCCAACGCCGCAGCCCTGGGCCTGGACATCGCCTCCGAGTCCTCGCGACGCGAAGCCATGCTGGCCGCGCTCAACAGTGGTCAGCCGACCCTGACTCGCCCCATCACCTTGCTGCAAGCCAGCGGCAAACCAGGCCAGGGCCTGCTCTTCATGCTGCCCATCTATCGCAGCGGCAGCACACCCGCAAGCCTGGCCCTGCGTCAGGCCGAGGTGCAGGGCCTGGCCTACGCGCCCTTGCTGGTGGAAGAAATGCTGAACGGCCTGGACCTGCGTCAGGACAGCGCCGCCCTGCGATTGCTGGATGCCGACAACCAGGCCGAACCCCTGCCCTTCTTCGATTCCAGGCCCGGTGCCCCAGCGCTGGCCGGGCTCAGCTTGCGCCTGCCCTTGCAGCTCTATGGCCGCCAATGGCTGGTCGAAGTGCGTGCCCAGCCCGGTTTTCTGGCGCTTCAGCCGCAGCTCAATCCCACCTGGGTGGGCATCAGCATGGCCGGGGTCTCGGCCCTGCTGGCCTTGTTGCTGCATTCGCTGGCCAGCAACCGCCAGCGCCGCCGCCAGGCCGCGGCCGATGCCGCGCATATGGCCACCATCGTGGCGGGTTCCAGCGATGCCATCGTCAGCAAGGACCTGCAAGGACGCGTGACCAGCTGGAATCCGGCGGCCGAGGCCATCTTCGGCTACCGCGCCGAACAAGCCATGGGCCGCCCCTTGGGTGAACTGATTATTCCGCCAGAGTTGCAGGATGAAGAACACAACATCCTGAGCCGCATCGCCAGAGGGGAGCGGGTGCCCCACTTCATCACCGTGCGCCAACGAGCCGACGGCAGCCGGGTTGATGTTTCGGTCACGGTGTCACCCATCCACGATGCTCAAGGCCAGGTGATCGGTGCGGCCAAGATCGCGCGCGACATCACCGAACAAAAGCAGGCCGAGGCCCGCATCCTGCAGCTCAACGCCAGCCTGGAGGGCCAGGTGCAAGAGCGCACCCAGGAACTGGAAACCGCACGCCGCCGCCTGCGCAATGTGCTGGACGGCGTGCCCTCCATGATTGGCTACTGGGACAAGCAGCTGATCAACCAGGTGGCCAACCACGCCTATTCCGACTGGTTCGGCATCGACCCACTGCAGCTGCCTGGCCGCAGCCTGCAGGCCCTGCTCGGGCCCGAGCTCTTCGAAGCCAACCGCCGCCATATCGAAGCGGCGCTGCAAGGACAAGCACAGACCTTCGAGCGCACCATCAGGAGCCTCGACGGTCGCTCGCGCCACTCGCTGACCCAGTACCTACCCGACTGGGTCGACGGTGAGGTGCAGGGCTTCTACGTCGTCGTCAACGACATTACCGAGCTGACCCAGCAGCGCCAGCAGTTGCAGCAGAACGAGCGCTTTTTGCATTCGCTGCTCGACATCGTTCCAGGGATGATGCTGTACTGCACGCCTGATCGACTCTGCGCCTTTGCCAACGCCGCCTTCAAGAACTGGTTGGGCCTGGGCGAAGCGGAGCTCAAGGGTCGGCCCATGGCCGAGCTGCTGGGGCCCGAACGCTCGGCCTGGTTCCAGCCCTTTGTCGATGGCGCCCTGCGCGGCGAAAGCCAGCAGACAGAGCGTCGTATCGAACATGCCGACGGCCGGCACAGCGAGGCCTGGATCCATTTCATCCCCGACCTGGAGCTCGCAGCCAAGCCGGAGACCGACGCCGAGGGCGTCAGCCCGCCCGCCAAGGTGCGTGGCTTCTTTGTGCTCATCACCGATGTCAGCGCCCTCAAGCAGGCCCAGCTGCGCCTGCAGGAACTCAACCTGGTATTGCTGGAACGCAGCGAGCAGGCGCAATCGGCCAACCAGGCCAAGAGCGAATTCCTGGCAAATATGAGCCATGAGATCCGCACGCCCATGAACGCCATCCTGGGCATGTGCTACCTGCTGCAACGCCAGCCCCTGGAAGCCGGCACGCTTCAGATGGTGCGCAAGATCGAGCAGTCGGGCAGCAGCCTGCTGACCATCATCAACGACATCCTGGACTTCTCCAAGATCGAGGCACACCGCCTGGACATCGAGAACATGCCCTTCCGGCTCGAGGATGTGCTGGACCAGCTGGCCTCGCTGATGGCCACGGCCGTGGGCAACAAGCCGGTCGAGGTGCTGGTCGGTGCGGCGCCGGCCGGCGCACTCTTCCTCAAGGGCGACCCGCTGCGCCTGGGCCAGGTGCTGACCAATCTGGCGAGCAACGCCATCAAGTTCACGCCCAAGGGCGAGGTGGTGGTGGCGGCGCGCAAGCTCGACCTGCCCGACCCGCGCGGCCCGGACTTCATCACCCTGGAATTCAGCGTGCAGGACAGCGGCATCGGCATCCCCGAAGACAAGCTGGCCGACATCTTCCATGCCTTCAGCCAGGCCGACAGCTCGACCACCCGCCGCTTCGGCGGCACCGGCCTGGGCCTGACCATCAGCCGCCAGTTGGCCGAGCTGATGGGCGGCAGCATCGCCGTGCAAAGCCGGCTGGGCCAGGGCAGCACCTTCACCGTGCGCCTGCCCTTCCAGCTCAGCGAGCCGGCAGAGAATTCACTGCCCGCCATGGTCCACCAACGCGTTCTGATCGCCGACGACCATGCCATCGCTCGCCAGGTGCTGTGCAGCACGGCCGCCAGCCTGGGCTGGCATGCCGATGCCGCCGACTCGGCCGGCCAGGCCCTGAAGCTGGTGCACGAACGTGCCACCCAGCTGCCCTACGACGTGATCCTGCTCGACTGGCGCATGCCAGTGGTGGATGGCCTGGCGGCAGCCGTGCTGATCCGGGAGCAGCAGCATCAGGACGCCGATGGCAGCGATCGCCCCGACGCGCCCATCATCGTCATGGTCACCGCCTACGACCGCGACCACCTGCGCGACGAACCCGGCGCCCAGGCGGTGGATGCGGTGCTGACCAAACCCGTCACCGCCTCGGCGCTCTACAACGTGGTGCTGGAGGCCAAGAGTCGCCGGGGCGCCTTGCTCGGTACCCCGGCGTTGCCCGCGCAGCAAGAGCAACGCCTGCGCGGCCTGCGTCTGCTGGTGGCCGATGACAGCGAGATCAACCGCGATGTGGCCCAGGACATCCTGCGCGGCGAAGGCGCCGAAGTGCTGCAGGCCGTCGATGGCCTGGATGCATTGAATCGCCTGCTCGGCGAAGGCGAGGCCATCGACCTGGTGTTGATGGATGTGCAGATGCCGGTGATGGACGGTTATGCCGCCACCGAGAAGATTCGCGCCACGCCGCAGCTGCAGCGGCTCAAGGTGGTGGCCCTCACCGCGGGCGCCTTCCAGCAGCAACGCCAGGCCGCGCTGGCGGCTGGTATGGATGCTTTCGTCGCCAAGCCTTTCAATGTGGATGAGCTGGTCGGCACCATCAACCGCCTGCTGGGGCGCAGCGCCGACGGCGACGCCGCGGAACCCGGGGGCCTCCGGAGCAGCGAGGCAGCCACGCCGGCCGAAACTCCCGCAAGCTCGCCGCCGGGCACCGAGGCCAAGCCGTCCTTCGACGCCGAGCGAGGCCGGGCCGCATTCCGCCAGCCAGGCCAGTTCCAAGGCCTGCTGCAGCGCTTCCTCAGCGACACCCAGGTGCGCATGCACGCCCTGGATGACGGCGACCGCGCGGGCTGGGCCCAACTCGGCCACGCCACAGGGGCACCCGCCGGTTACCTCGGCATGCAGGACTTGAGCCAAGCCGCGCTGGCCCTGGAACAGCTGTGCAGCGAGGGCGAGCAGCCCTATGCGCAGGCCTTGCAACACTTTCGTCTGACCTTCGACGCTGCCCGTCAGGCCGCCCTGGACTATCTCGCCGACACGGCCTGACGCGGCCCGCCCTCAGCGCCTTTTTTTACCTCCACCACGGCTCCGCGCTCCTCGTTCGCCCCAAACAGACCGCGCGCACTGTCACCAAGGCTTCACGGCCCGCGGTGATGCTGGGTCTGCGTTGCCGTCTGAGCCCAGGCCCGGGCGGCAGCGCCCATGAGCCCAGCGGCCATTCACGCTCCATCCACCGCGCCCCGACTCGGGCGCACGAACGAAGGAAGAGACGATTTCCATGAGCCAAGCCCAAGACCTCCAAGACCTGCCCGAAGGCGTCACCCAGGAACTGCTGGACGAGGACGATTTCGAAACCGTGGCCGATTACCACCGCCTGGCCGCCCGCCACTTCTCCGCCGCGGCCGACCACCACCTGGCTGCTGCGGCAGCCGCCGAAGACGGCGAGCATGAAGCCACCGCCCGCCACGCCCACCTGGCCTACCGCCACCAGCTGCACGGCGTGCAATACGCCGAGGTCGCCACGCTGGACAACGACGAGCTCGAAGACGAGTACCTGGAGCCCGAAGACGAGGGCGAAGAAGGACAAGACCACGCCCAGTAAGCTCTGCGCGGACCGCGGCCCGGGCCGTGATGGCCCGGCTGCCTCGCTGGGCGAGCACCGAGGGCAACCCCGCCCAATCCAGCACTGCGCGGCCAGGAAAAGAAGATCCTGCGAGCACCTCCGCATTGGCGGGGGAGGCGCTCGCAGGCAAGGAGCAGTCCTGTGAAGCACGGGCTCGGCACAACTCATCCAACACACCCTGGCCCGGGTCCTGGCATGCGCGCTGCACGCCTTGTCGCCGCATGGGGCGCGGCGGCGCTGCGTCAGCAGCCACCCTGCCCCAGGGCACAGGCCCGACGATAGGGCCGCAGGCCATGTAACGCAATTCCCCGCCGGCATCGGCCCTGAACCGTCTGCAACAGGGCAGAAACATGCGCTCGCCCCGGTGTCATCGAGCAGCAGCGTGCGGGCCGACATCGTGGCGCCGATTTCGCGTGTTACGTTATTTAACGTGGCCACAAGCCCCGGAACACGGGCGCTCTGCGGCCGATGCCGCGAAAGCCCCAATCGCCAAGTGCGCCGCGGGTCTGAACAATTGTCACAAGCCTCTCCGCGCTGTCCGCCCGTGCCTTACACAAGCTCACCGAAGTCCAACAAATCCTTGGCCCCGCGCCTGCCCCTGCGAGGCAAGATGCCGGCCATGCTTGCACTGGTCACCTCACTCGCCCTGCTGCAGCCGGTGTCGGTGCCGGCGGCGCCGCCCGCGGCATCCAGCAGCACAGGCACGAGCAGCGGCAGCGCCGGCAACAGCAGCAATGCAGCGCTCAACCAGGAGCTCAATGTGCTGCACTGGTGGACCTCAGCCGGCGAGCGCGCCGCAGCCGACCATGTGGCCGCTCGCATGGCCGAGCAAGGCCTGCGCTGGATCGACGGCGCCGTGGCAGGCGGCGGCGGCGGCGGTGCCATCAAGGTGCTGAACGAGCGCACCCTGCGCGGCCAGGCGCCGCAGGTGGCCCAACTCAACGGCCAGGCCTTGCGCGAATGGGCCGAGCTGGGCCTGCTGCTGCGCCTGGACGGTGTGGCGCAGCGGCGCGACTGGCGCGGCACCCTTTTCCCCCAGGTGATGAGCCAGCTCAATGTGCGCGACCATGTGGTGGCCGCGCCCCTGGGCATCCATCGCATCAACAACCTCTACCTCAACCTGGCCCTGTTCCGCCAGCTCAAGATCGAGCCGCCCAGCGACTGGGCCGGCGTGATGCGGGCGGCCAGCGCCCTGCGCGCCGCCGGCATCACGCCCGTGGGTTTCAGCGACGAGCCCTGGCAGGTGGCCACGGTGTTCGAAGCCATGCTGCTGGGCGAGGCGGGCCCGGCGCTCTACCAACGCATGGTGGTGCAGCGCGACCTCCAGGCCTTTGACGACCCGGCCCTGGAGCGCAGCTTCAAACGCCTGCGTGAATGGCGCAATCTGGCCGCACCGGTGAACGCCACCGGGGGCAGCGGCAGCCAGCCCGGCAACGCCAACCCCGGCGAGCGCCGCTGGACCGAGCTGGTCGCCGACTTTGCCGCCGGCCGCACGGCCATGCTGATCAGTGGCGACTGGGTGCGCGGCGAGCTGGGCGCGCTCGGCCAGGAAGGCGGGCGCGATTTCGAATGCAAGGCCGTGCCCGGCACGGCGCAAGCCCATCTCTTCAGCATCGACACCCTGGCCATGCTGGCCGGCGACAACGCCAAGCAGGCGGCGCAGGAGCGCATGGCCGAGCTGCTGGGCAATGCCACGCTGCAGATCAGCTACAACCGCATCAAGGGCTCGGTGCCGGTGCGCCGCGATGTGCCGGTGGACGAGCTCGATGTCTGCGCCCAGCGCTCCTACCGTCTGTTCGCCAACCCTGGCACGCCGCGCGTGCCCAGCCTGGTGCACCGCATGGCGTTTGATGAGGTCGGCAAGAACGCCTTCATCGAGACCGTGCACCGCTTTGCCCTCGACCCCAACCAGACCCCCGCCGCTGCGCAGCGCCGCCTGCAGGCCCTGCTGCGCGCGCTCGGCCCGCGCCCCCCGAAAGCTTTGCCATGACCCGCACCATCCTGCTCGTCGACGACGACCAGAAGATCCGCACCCTGCTCAAGACCTACCTCGAGAAGAACCAGTACGAGGTGCGCCTGGCCCACGACGGCGCCAGCTTCATGGCCGAATTCGAGCGCTTCCGTGACGAAATCAGCCTGTGCATTCTCGACGTCATGCTGCCCGACACCGAGGGCTTTGCCCTGTGCCAGGCGGTGCGCCGCCGCTCCGATGTGCCCGTCATCATGCTGACCGCCAGCGCCGAGGAAACCGACCGCATCGTCGGCCTGGAGCTGGGCGCCGACGACTACATCGGCAAGCCCTTCAACCCGCGCGAGCTGCTGGCCCGCATCAAGGCCATCCACCGCCGCAGCGGCCAGGAGCGCAGCCAGACGCCGCGTTACTTCCGCTTCAACGGCTTCACCCTCGATGTGCTGGAGCGCAGCCTGATCGACCCCGAAGGCGCGGCCTCGGCCCTCTCGGGCATGGACTTCCAGCTGCTCAAGCTGCTGGTGGAGCACCCCGGCGAGGTGCTGGACCGCAGCCGCCTGGCCGAGGTGACGCGCGGCCGCGACCTCGGCCCCCTGGACCGCTCGCTCGATGTGCAGGTCAGCCGCCTGCGCCAGCGCCTGCATGACGACGGCAAACAGCCGGCCCTGATCAAGACCGTGCGGGGTTCCGGTTATGTCTTTGCCACCACCGTCAGCGCCTCGCATGCGCTTTGAGGCCCAGGGCCTGAGCGGAGAAACCCAGAGCTGGCCGCGGCGCAGCCAGGGCTTCTGGTTCGACAGCCTGCAGGGCCGCTTCACCCTGGCCATGCTGGCCGGCCTGGTGATCGTGCAGCTGCTGGTCAATCTGCTCTGGTACCGCCAGGTCGAGCTGCGCACGCGCCGCCAGGCCGAGCTGGCCGCCCACCATGTGGCCAGCGGCGTGCTGGGCGCGCTGCGCGCCCTGCGCGAGCTGCCGGCGCCCTACCGGCCGCTGGTGATCGAGCAGCTGCGCACCATGGGCGGCACGCGCTTTCTGGTCTTTCTCAACAAGGGCGAGGTGCCGACCCGGGCCCTGCCCGATCTGCCATTGGCGCGCTCGGTGGAAGCCATCGTGCGCCAGGAAATCGGCGCCCAGCTGGCACCCGGCACGCCCATCCGGGTCGCCCTGGCTTCACCGCAAGGGCTCAAGGTGGCGCCCAGCGGCGCCTTGCTGGCCGACCTGCCCGACAGCTGGGTCGACCCCTCGCTGCTGGCCAGTGAACGACCGGCGCCGTTCTTGGTGATCCAGGTGGAGACGGAACCGGGCCAGTGGCTCTACCTGACCAGCGCCATGCCCGACCCCTACTTTCTGGAGCAGCTGGACTTTTTCACCTGGCAACGCCTGGCCCCGCAGCTGCTGACCCTGTGCCTAGCCCTGATCCTGACCGTGATCGCCGCACGCGCGCTGACCCGCCCGCTGCGCGGCCTGAGCCGGGCCGCCGCCCTGGTGGGCCACCGCACCACGCCGCAGCCGCTGCGCCTGAGCGGCACCTCGGAGGTGCGGCGCGCCATCCAGGCCTTCAACGACATGCAGGAACGCATCCGCCGCTACCTCAGCGACCGCGAGCGTCTGTTCGCCTCCATCTCGCACGATCTGCGCACACCCATCACCCGCTTGCGCCTGCGCAGCGAGCTCCTGGACGACCCCGCCGTGCAGGACGAGTTCCACGAGGATCTGGACGAGCTGGACATGATGGTCAAGACCGCCCTGCAGATCGTCAAGGACACCGACATCCACGAAAACCGCGCGCCCGTGCGCATCGACCTGGTGCTGCAGAAAATGGTGCGCGACGCCCGCATGACCGGCCAGCAGATCGAGCTGAAAGAGCTGCCCCTGACGGTGTTCGGCAAGCCGCTGGCCCTCAAGCGCGCACTCGGCAATCTGCTGGACAACGCCATGTTCTACGGCGCCGGCGCCCAGCAGCACCGCACCGAGCTGGAGATGGCCTCGGGCGAGCCCGGCAGCGCAGAAGAGGGTCAGGTCTTGCTGACCGTGCGCGACCACGGCCCCGGTGTGCCCGAGAGCGCCCTGGCCAAGCTGGGCCAGCCCTACACCCGGCTGGACCATGGCTCCAAGCTGCGCGGCGAAGGCCTGGGCCTGGGCCTGTCCATCGTGCGCGACATCGTGGCCGACCACGGCGGCAGCCTGCGCTTTCGCAACCATCCGCAGGGCGGCTTTGAGGTGAGGCTGGCCCTGCCCGGCCATGCCGCTGCGGCGCCGCCGGAGCTGGCGACTCCGCCTGACAGCGCCGATTCGGCGGCAGCTACTTCTTCCGCATCCTCTGCTTCATGACTTCCGCGCCCCCCGCCTCCCCCCACTTCGTCATCGTCGGCGGCGGCACGGCCGGCTGGATGAGCGCCTGCCTCCTGGCGCGCCAGCTGGGGCCGGCCTGCCGCTACACCTTGGTCGAGTCCAGCGACATCGGCATCATCGGCGTGGGCGAAGGCTCCACGCCCTATTTGCGCGATTTCTTCCGCCAGCTCGGCCTGGAGGAGCGCGACTGGATGCCGGCCTGCCACGCCACTTACAAGGCCGGCATCCGCTTTCCCGGCTGGTCCACGCATCCGGGCTACGAAAGCTACGTCCACCCCTTCTTCAACGAGGCCGACCGTCCGCTGGGCCAGGCCTTCATCCAGCAAGCGAATCAGCGCCGGTGCGGCGAGGATGTGGATGCCAACCCGGCAGATTTCTTTCTTGCCGCTGAACTGGCGCGTCAGCGCCGCGCGCCCCACTACGTCCATCCGGCGCAGCACCCGGCCACCGACTACGCCTACCACTTCGACTCGGGCCTGCTGGGCAGCTTCCTGAAGCGCCATGCGCAGGAGCAGCTGGGCCTGCAGCACTGCGTGGACACTGTGGCGGCGGTGGAACGCCACGCCGAGAGCGGCGACATCACCGCCCTGCGCCTGCAGAGCAGCGGCCAGCGCCTGGAGGGCGATTTCTTCATCGACTGCAGCGGCTTTCGCGGGCTGCTGATCAACGAAACCCTGGGCGAGCCCTTCATCCCCTGGGGCGACCGGCTCTTCAACGACCGCGCCATCGCCATCCCCACCCCGCTGGAGCCGGATCGGGACATTGCGTCAGAAACCACCTCCACCGCCCTGGGCCACGGCTGGGCCTGGCAGATTCCGCTGACGCATCGCCACGGCAACGGCTATGTCTACAGCTCTCAGTTCATCAGCGATGACGCGGCAGAAGCCGCGCTGCGCGCCCACCTCGGCCCGGCGGCCGAGGGCGCCAGTGCCCGGCGCCTGAAGATGCGCGTGGGTCGCGTGGCGCGTCACTGGCGACACAACTGCGTGGCCATCGGCCTGTCCCAGGGTTTCATCGAGCCGCTGGAAGCGACCGCGCTGATGCTGATCCAGTTCTCGGTGCAGCACTTGATCGAAGCGCTGCAAACCGGTGGCGACGACCCGGCGACCTTGCGTGAGCGCTACAACGCCGAGATCAACCGCATGTTCGACGGTGTGTGCGACTACGTGCAAACCCACTACCTGCTCAACACCCGCGAGGACACCGAGTACTGGCGCGCCAACCGCGCGATGAAGCCGGGCTCGGATCGCCTGGCGGAGCTGCTGGCCAGCTGGGACGCCGGCGCCGACTTCGACGCGGCCCTGGGCCGGCATGAAGCCGCGCTGATGTACCAGCGGCCCTCGTGGTACTGCCTGCTGGCAGGCATGGGCCGCTTCCCGGCGAACGCGCCTGGCCACAGGGCGGCGCCCTCGCAGGCCATGGCACTCAGCGGCCTGCAGGCGCGAGCCGCCCTGATGGATCAGGCCCGAAAACACTTCCTGCCGCACCGCGAAGCTTTGCGGCGGCTGGCCACCAGCGCCTGACCACGCAAGGAAAGCGCCCCATGAGCAAGTACCTGATCTCCTTCCCTGCCGCAGCCATGGTCGTGCCCGCCGAGGAGTTGCCGGCGGTGGCCGAGGCCGCCCATGCCGTGATTCGTGAGGCCAAGGCAGCGGGGGTGTATGTGTTCGCAGGTGGGATTGACGCGGCCGTGGCGCCGCTGCGGGTGGCGGGCGATGGCTCGGTTCGAGAAGGCGCGGGCACCACGAGCCCGACGCTGGACGGTGGCTTTGCGGTGCTAGAGCTGCCCTCGCGTGAGGCCGCACTGACCTGGGCGGCGCGCCTGGCCGCCGCCTGCCGCTGCGAGCAGGAGCTGCGGGTCTTCATGTTCGACCCGGAGTCCTGAGCCCGCTTGCCGCGTCTCGCCCGACAGCGGCGCCTTGGCCAAACACCGTGCGGGGCAGCAGATCAGGACCGGCCCCGGGCCTTCAGTTCAGCAAATCAGGTGCGAGCTGACGCAGGAAGGGCTTGGTCAGCTGACTGACCTCGCGGGCGAACTCGCACCAGTCGGCCGTTTGGGTGTTGATATTGGCGGCCACGACCAGGTCCCACTGCGGATAGATGATCAGCAAGCTTTGCGCGCCATCGGACACACCGCCGTGATGCACATAGCTGACGGCGGATTGGAGCGGATGGGCTCGGTCGCAGTACAGGTGCTGCAAGTTGGAGTGGCGCCAACCCAAGGCGTAGGACTGCTCGTTCTCGCGCCCATCGGCCAGTCGCTGGGGCGTCCAGAAATCCTGCCGAACCGGCGTTGCAATGAAGGACGGGCGCAACCAGGCGGCGCCCAGCTTCGCCAGATCCACCGAACTGGCCGCCAGGCCGCCTCCGGCCCATTTCTGGCTCAGATCGACCGGCCGGTGCAGGCGCGCCACGCCGCCGCGGGTCTCATAGAAACGCGCTTGCTGTTCATGCGGCTGCTCTGCCGCTGCGAGCGAGCTCAGGCCCAAGGGCTCGCTGACCTGGGCATGAAGATACGACAGAAAGGGCTGAGCGGTGGCGCTCTGCAAGACGGCACTGGCCAGGACCGTGCCAAAGGAGCTGTAGTGGAAGCGCTCACCGGGTGCGGAGAGCAGTTTGGCGTCGTCAAACAAACCCAGGGCCTCATTCACATCGGTGTAGCGCCGCCACTTGAGCCAGCTCTGCAGCTTGCCTGACCAGTCGGTGTTCTCGGCATAAGCCGGCATCCCCGCGGTATGAGACATGAGCTGACGCAGAGTCATCGCTTGCCAGGCAGGGTTGGGCAGATCGGCCTTGTACTGCCCAATCGGGGTGTCCATGGTCAGCTCGGATCGAGTCACGGCCCGGGCCATGGCGGTGGCGGTCACGGCCTTGGAGGTGCTGCCGACGCGAAACTGGGTTTCAATCGTGGCCGGCGCCTGGCGCTCCAGATCGGCATAGCCGCTCGCCGCCGCCCAGACCAGATCGCCTCGCCAGGACACCGCCGCCGTGAAGGCGGGCCAGCGCTGCTGTGTGCGCGCTTGCGCGAGCGCTTGGGCGGCCTCGGTCGCGCTCTTTGCGAACTGCGGCTGATAGACCTCGGACTGCTGCGGTGCCTCGGCAGGAACAGGCAGCGCCCGAGGGAACAGCTGGCAGCCACAGAGGCCGACACAGAGCAGCAGGCCCAGGCTTCGGAGTTTGAATTTCAGCATCATGGGTTCCTTAAGGGTTGAAGAGAAGAGAAGAGAAGACTGAGGAGAACGTTGAGAACTCAGGAAAAAGCGGCCGGGTCGACAGAACAACAAAGGGCGCGGCGCCAAGGCGGAACACTGGGCAGCAGACCTCCCTGGCGGCCGGCGGCACCATGGGCACCTTCACGAAGCAGCGCGAGGGTGATGAACAGGACGGGAAGGCAAAGGTCGGCGGCACCACGCAAGCCTGCGCGGCCCGACACGGCCCGACACAGCCCGGAGTCAGGGGCCTCGGACGCGGGGTAGCAGCAGCATCAGCGTGCTCCTCGCTGCAAGAGCAGCTCGCGCATGGCAGGCGTCGACGCTTGGTTCAGAGCCGAACGCCAGACCCGACCATCGGACATCGGGGTCTGCACCTGCAGATTGATCAGGGCGCCATGCGCCAGGAGCAACTGGGCCATGGCCAGGTCGCCCCGACGTGCGGCCTGGATCAAAGGCGTTTCATCGCCCAGCACGGCGGCATTGACATCGGCACCGGCGTCCAGCAGGCGCTGGGCGATGGACAGCTGGCCACCCTGAGCAGCCAGGATCAGCGCATTGCCGTCGCCCCGGCTGCTGATATTGGCGTCGGCACCGGCCTTGAGCAACAGTTCCACCAACGCGAGGGACTGGCGGCGTACCGCCATCATCAGCGGCGTTCCGTCGCCAGGCCGGGCCAGATTCAAGGGCGCGCCCTCGGCCAGCAGTGATTGCACTCCCGGCACATCCTGGCTCGCCACGCGCTCCAGCAGCACGCTCAATCGGCCCAGCTCGCTGACGCTCACCTGCGCATGGCGAGCCGGCAGGTCGGCCAGCTGCAAGTGCTGGGTCAAAAACAGGCTGCTGCCCAAGAGCAGCAGCGCCAGCAGCCCGCCCTGCCACAGCCACTGCGGGCGCTGTTCCTGCCGCAGCACTGCGTCAATGCGCAAGGCAAGCAGTGGCGCATGCCACCAGCGCTGGGCCAGCGCGCGCCCCGGTCCCCGATCCCCCGGCTGCTTCTGCTGCAGCAGAGCGCAATCCAGAAGCGTTTGTGCGTAGCGATGCGGCTGCGCCTGCTGGCGGCTGACCAGGGCATCACAACGAAGCTCGCGCCAGCGACTCAGCTCTTGCGCCGCGATCCGCCAGGCCGGGCTCCACCAGAACAAGCAGCTCAAGGCTTGCTGGAGCGCATGCTGGCGCAGATCACCCTGCTGCTGATGGCAGAGCTCATGCTGCACGATCAGGGCCAGCTGCGCGGCATTCAGATGCTGGAGGTAGGCGCTTGGCAGCAGGATTTCCGGCTGACGCAGCCCCACCAGCATGGCGCTGTCCACGCCGGGGTGAACCCCCACAGGCACAGGGCAGCCTGCCGGCGCCTCCTTCCAAATCAGGGCCTGCTGGCGCAGTGCGCGAGTCCGACGATAGCTTTGCCCCAGCCGCACGGCCTTGAAGGCACTCACCATCGGCAGCAACCACCACAACCAGGTCGGCGGAGCCAGCCTCGCCAGGAGCTCGGAACTCAAAGGCCAGCTGATCGCGAGCGGGGCCAAGGGGTCCAGAACCGCCTCTGGCCCTGGAAGCGCTGAAGACGTAGCGCCCAAGGGCTGCACACTGGCATGAAACCAGGGCAGCAATTGCCGATCCATGGCCCAAGGCTGCAACATCAGCAAGGGCAGCAGGAACAGGGCCCCGGCCCAAAGCCACCACAGGCCGAGCATGCCGCCCGGCGACACGCAACCCTGGCGCCGGCGGCTCCACCCCAAGATGGGCAGCAGCGCCAGGCTCAACAAGCCGTGCAACAAGACATACAGACCCCAGCCCGTGGCATCCATCGCGTGCCTCCTCGCCGCCTTGTGTTGCGACCTCAGCCGCGGGGGCGTTTGACGTGGAGCTGAGGCTGGGCCGCGGTGGCTGCAGAGGGATCCTGCGCCGCGGCTTGCGCTGCAGCCCGATCGATCTGGGCCTGCAACTGACCGGCCACCTCAGGTGACAAGGCCTCCTGGTTCAGCAGATGCTGGGCCAGCAAGGTCGGCGAGCCGCCAAAGAATTTCTTCAACAAGCCCAGCAAGGCCTGGCTTCGGGCTTCTTGCTGCACCGTGAGCGCCTGGTAGACAAAGGCCTTGCCCTGCTTCTCGCAGCTGACATGCCCCTTGTCCAGCAGGATGCGGCACAGGGTCTGAACCGTGGTGTAGGCAAGCTCATGCTCAGTCGACAGCTCCGCCGCAATCTCGCGCACCGTCATGGCACGCCCGCGCCAGAGGACCTGCATGATGCGCTGCTCTGCGGGGGTCAGTTCGGTGGACTTGGGGCGGGCCATGAAGCGCTCCTACTAATTAATTAGTTTCATTCTGACTCAAAGACGTCATCCTTGCAACTAATTCTTTAGTACTTAAGTGCAACTCGGCTCCAGACCATGGAACCCGCTGGAGTCCGCAGAGGGACGCGCCCGGGCCAATGAAAAGGGGCGGTGTCGATACGACCCGCCCCTCGTTCCGGCTGAAAAGCACTCCGCCGCGCTCGATCAGGCGCGCTTGAGCGCGCGCTCTGACCCATCCCCCCAGTGCCGCAGCTTGTGGCCGAGGGTGGCGTAGAACAAGATGAACACATAGCACGGCAGCATCACCCAATAGGCACTTTGCGGGCCACTGGCGTCCGCAAAATGGCCGTAGGCCATGGGCAACAGGGCGCCGCCGGCGATGCCCATGATCAGCAAGGCCGAGCCGCTGGCGGTGTGACGGCCCAGGTCTTGCAAGGCCAGAGGCCAGACGGCCGGCCAGACCAAGGCATTGGCCAGGCCCAAAGCCGCCAGACAGAACACGGTGTTGGGCACGGCCGGCACGCCAGCCCAGCCCAGCAACAACTGTGAAAGCCCGCTGTCCTGGCTGGAACTCAGAGCAACTGCAGCAGACAGCAGCACCCCCAGCGCAGCCGAGGCCTGCAAGGCCGTCTTCTGCGAGATGAAACGCGGGATCAAGAGCACACCAGCCAGGTAACCCATCACCATGGCGGCCATGGTGTAGCTGGTCAACACGGCATAGTTCGCCACCCCCAGCTGCTGGCCGTACAGGCCGATGGTGTCGCCAGCGATCACCTCGACACCCACGTAGACGAACAGGCTCAAGGCACCCAGCACCACCTGCGGGAAGCGAAACACCTCGCCCAGGCGCACCGGCGCACTGTCGCCTGCGTCGTCCAGATCGGGTTCGGCCAGTGAGGAGAAATGGATGACAGCGGTGAACACCAGCAGCGCAGCTGCCATCACCAGATAGGGCGTGATCAGGCGCGAGGCCAGCTCAGCGCGGGCCAGGGCGCGCGCCGCAGGCTCCAAAGCGGCCAGGTCGATAGCCGCCTTCTGATCGAAGCCGGACAGAATCAGGGCCGAGAACACCAGGGGCACGACGATGCCGGCACCCTTGTTGAACAAGCCCATGATGCTGATGCGCATGGCCGCGCTCTCGCGCGCGCCGATGCAGACGATGTAGGGGTTGATGGCCGTCTGCATCAGCGTCATGCCCGAGGCCAGCGTGAACAGCGCCAACAGGAAGAGCCCGTAATGGCCGACCTTGGCGGCCGGGATGAAGAGCAAAGCGCCCACAGCCATGACCGCCAAGCTCAGCGTCATGCCGCGCTTGTAGCCGGTGCGCGCCAGGATGGCGGCCGAGGGCAGCGCCATCACGGTGTAGGCGATGTAGAAGGCAAAGGTGACCCAGAGCGCCTGGAAGTTATTGAGCTCGCAAACAATCTTGAGGAAAGGGATCAACGAGCCATTGAGCCAGGTGACGAAGCCGAGGATGAAGAACATCAGGCCGATGAAAAGCATGGCCAGAACCACGCTGCTGGCAGTGGAGCCGGCGCGGGAGGCGGATGAGGTCTGCTGCTGGTTCATGAAGGTATCCAGGTGATCACAAGAGGCTGCGGGCGCTTTCGCCCCGCATCAAGCCGCCCGTCGAGGGCCGCCCACAAGGCAATAGGCCTCCCTCCGCTGAAGGTGGGAGGCCCGTTGCGACGGCCCCAGCATGCCCGCCCGGCAGAGCGGGCACGCTCAGGCACGTTCGACGCCCGTCAGAACTTGGCGCGCAGACCGATGCCGAAGCGGCGGCCGTTCTCGTACACGCCCAAGGGCAGGCCATCACTGGTATTGCTGCGCACCAGCTCGTTGCCCAGGTTGACCGCCGAGGCAAACAGCGAGACCTTGGGCGTGATGTCCCAGCTGGCCGAGGCATCCCACTGGCCGTAGGCGCTGTTGACTTCCTGACCGCCCATCTTCGTACCACCGTAAGACTTGGAACGGTAGTTGTAGGACACACGGGCGCTGATGCCATCGCGCTCGTAGTACACGCTGGCGTTGTACTGGTCACGCGAATTGCCCACGACCTGCAGGCGCGGCTGGCCGGCCACAGCACCCGCCTTCGCATCGGTGAAGGTGTAGTTGGCCGTGGCGCCGAAGCCGCTGCGGCCGAAGGCCTGTTGCCACTGCAGCTCGAAGCCCTTGATGTCGGCACCGTTGTCGGCATTCAAGGGGCGCGAGACATTGAGCACCTCGCCGTTGATGGTTTCCTGCTTGGTGTCGGTGTAGTTGAAGGTGTCCAGCTTCTTGATGAAGACCGTGCCCGAGAGCAGCGAGCCTTCTTCGAAGTACCACTCGGCGCCCAGCTCGGCCTGGTTGGAGTGGATGGGCTTGAGCAGCGGGTTGCCGGCCTTGGCCTTGGTCAGCACGGTGCCGTCGCGGGTCAGGCCCGGGTTGAGCACGTCGAAAGTCTGGCGTGCCATGGCTTTGGAGATGGCGCCACGCAGGATCAGGTCCTTCTGCAGCGAGTACGCGACGTTCAGGCTGGGCAAGGTGTCGGTGTAATTGTTGTCCTGGCTGATCGGCTTGAAGGTCTTGTCGGCCGCCTGGGCAAAACCGTTCGAGGTCTGCTGGGTCTTGACGAAGCGGACGCCAAAATCACCGCGCCACTTGCCGCTGGAGAAGTCTGCCTTGACATAGGCGGCCGAGATCTTTTCCTTGATCTTGTAATGCTCGTTCAGCACATCGGCGTACGTCATGTTCTTGTCGAACATGGGAATGGCCTTGCTGGCCACCAGCGCATCATCAAACCACAGATACTGGGTCAGCGCACCGGGCGAAGCAGCGGCCTGGCTCAGCTGGGGCGATGGGCCGGTGGAGAGATCGCCAAGGGTCAGGTTTTGCCAACTGGCGGCGGCGCCGTTGGCCGTGCCCTGGCTGCGGAAATTCTGCTGCGTGCTGTCGCGGTGCTTGCCACCGAACTTGACGGTGGTGATGAACCCATTGTCCACATCCAGGGTCACATCACCCTGCAGATAGTTCTCCTTGCTCTCCATGCGGCGAACGCGATCGCTGGTGCCGCCGCCGGGCTTGAGCACCAGGCCCTTGTAGCTCAGCGGGTCCATGTCGTACTTGACGCCGTACTTGTCCAGGCCCATGTCGATGGTGGCCGTGGCATTGCCTTCCATCCAGAAATGCCGGTCATGGCGGCTACCGCCTTCGGACGAGGTGGTACCTGCCTGGCCGTGGAAGGTCCAGCGATCCGTGCGGAAGGTACCGTCCAGATCGAGCACCTTGGCCTTCACATAGGACTCGCGGTAGATGGGCTCAAAGGACACATTGGTGGGGCCGATCGAGCCGCCGACCAGGGCCTTGGTGCCGTCCGAGGTGGTGATGAAGCTGGGGTTCTGAACCTTGATGACACCATCCACCGCCTGACCGCTGGCCTGCCAGAGGTAGTTCTGGTTGCTGTTGTCCATCTTCATGTCCGAATTCATGTAATTCAGGACAATGTCGGTCTGCTGGTTGGGCTGGAACTGCAGGGCCAGGTTGCCGGTGGTTCGATCGCGATCCTGGCGGAAGATGGCCGAGCCGCCACCCCATGCGGCATAGGCCTTGGTCGAGGCCGCGCCGGTGGGCACATTGTTCTTGTCGACCGGCTGGACCTCGTACTTGCCGTCATCGAACATCTCCAGGCCATCGCGGCGCATGGTTCGGGTTTGCTTGCTGAGAGCCAGCATCACACCGAAGGTCTTGTCGGCGCTCTTCCAGTTCAACAAACCGGAGGCCTGCGGATCGGTCTTGCCCGGCAGCTGGCTGTAGATGGCCTCGGCCGAGGCTTGCAGGGTCAGCGCATCCTTGAAGGCCAAGGGCTTGCGGGTCTTGACGATGACCAGACCGCCGATGCTGCCTTCATCCAGATCGGCCGAGGGGCTCTTGTAGACATCGAGGCTGCCGACGATTTCAGACGGCAACACGTCGTAGTTGAAGCTGCGGGTCTGGGCTTCATTCAGCCACCACTCCGAGCTCGACACGGCCTGGCCGTTGAGCTGGGTCATGTTGAGGTTCTTGTCCGTGCCGCGCACGAAGATGGCCTTGCCCTCGCCCCAGCTGCGGTCCACCGAGATGCCCGGCACGCGCTGCAGCGAATCGGCCACGTTCTTGTCAGGGAACTTGCCCACATCCTCGGCCGAAATCGAATCGACGATGCTGGAGTTCTCGCGCTTCTCCACGAGGTTCTTGTTCAGCGTGGCGCGGATACCGCGGATCTCCACCTTCTCCAGCTCATTGGTCTTGGCCGGCTCATCTGCCGCATGGGCAGCTTGCAAGGCCAGCGTGCCAATCACAGCGCTGATCAGTTGGGGCAGCAGTTTCTTCTGGAACGACAAGGGCTGGTTCATGGAACAGGTCTCCGAGAGTTTCTTTTGCGTCTTGCTTGATGAAGTTGAATCAGTCCGCTGCGATGAAAGCGCAGCAAGCCGGGCAGGCCCATGCTTCGACCTCGGCAATTTAGCGGCCCACTCGCCCACTGGATCAGCACGTTGCGTTTTGCAGGACTTCATTGCATCGGTCTTACAAAGCAGGGGCTGATGCAAGACGGAAGCGCGGGGATACCCGGGGTTTGAAGGGCGGGAAGCGGCACATTGCGGACCTCGGCTGTCTGGATCTTTCTCGCTGCGGTGTCTCGGCCCGCCGCCGGGCTCATGGTTCGCGGGTCGGCTCTTTGAGCCGACTCCCCTCGCTGCTCACTCCGCGGCTCAGCGGCGCCAAACTCCCTCCGTTCGCTGCGCTCACTGTGGTCAAACAGTGGCGCCGAGTCAGTTCTTGAAGCGCGCTTGAAGCAAACTTCGGCGCGCGCCTGAGCCGCTCCGCTGCGCCCTAGGCCGCGCACAAATCGCCCATCGGCGGGCCGAGCCACCTCCGGAGGTGGCATGCTCCACAGTGGAAGGGGCACGTCGACCGCGATGCAAGCGCCCTACAGCCCGTACCGATACCAGCCAGCCTATTCAACCTCGCAACAGACGCTGCTCTCGCCGCTCGCGGGGCGCAAAGGCGTCGCACAGCAGCTTCATCAGGCGCTCCGCTGAGGCGCTGTTGTCGCCCATGAGGTTGCAGACGTAGACATCGAGCGTCACGCCCCCCAACTCGGGCCAGGTGTGGATGGCCAGATGAGATTCGGCCAGGAGCACCACGCCCGTGATGCCGCTCTGCTCACAGCCAGGCGCGACCTCGAAACGATGGAACAACTCAGCCACGGCGCCCAGACCTGCCGCTTGCACGGCATCGCGGCACAGGCGGCCGAGAGCCTCTGGGTCCAGCATCAGAGGCGATTGCGGGTCGCAGCCACGCAGATCGGCAGTCAGGTGCAAGCCCTGCACGGCAGCCTCAGCGACTCAACCGCCGGTGACTGGCGGGAAAAAAGCCAGCTCGGCATCGGCAGGGATGACGGCCGAATCGCTGGCCACCATCTGCTGGTTCAGCGCGCAGCGCACGGCACGCCCGGGCGCCAAGGCTTCGGCATGCACGGCAGAGCGGGCGCAGAGCTGGGCCCGGAGCGCCGCCACGCTGGTTCCCGCAGGTATCTCCAGCCGCTCACCCGAACCCAGTTGCTCACGCAGCGAGGCGAAGAATTTCAGCTGCACCTGAATCATGGCCACGCCCTCGCTCATGACAGCAACTCGCTGAACGGCAGAAAGCGCACCGTGTCGCCGGGCGCGATGCTGCGACCCGAGGGGTTGTCCACCAAGCCGTCGCCCCAAACCGCCGAGCTGAGGACGCCCGAGCTTTGGTTGGCAAACAGATCCAGGCCGCCCGCCTCATTGAGGCGGGCACGCAGAAACTCCTGGCGCCGGTCAGCCCGGGGCCAGTTGAAATCGGCGCGCAAGGCGTAGGCACGAGGATGCAAGCGGGTGGCACCCTGCAAGCGCAGGATCACCGGCCGCACCAGCAGGCAGAAGGTGACCAGGCTGGCGACCGGATTACCGGGCAGACCGATGAACCACGCCGAACCGCCATCGTGATTTCGGCGCACCGAACCGAAGGCCAAGGGCTTGCCGGGCTTGATGGCGATCTGCCAGAGCTCCAGCTGGCCTTCCGCTTGCACGGCCGGCCGCAGATGGTCCTCCTCACCAACCGAGACGCCGCCCGAAGTAATGATGAGGTCGGCCTGCGCTGCAGCATCGCGCAAAGCGGCACGGGTGGCATCCAGACGGTCGGGCACGATGCCCAGGTCCAGCACCTCACAACCCAGGCCTTGCAGCAGGCCACGCAGAGTGAAACGGTTGGAGTTGTAGATGGCGCCGGGGCGCAGCGGCTCGCCGGGCATCACCAGCTCATCGCCGGTGGAAAACAGCGCCACGCGCGGGCGCCGCGCCACTTTCAGCTGTGCTGCGCCGACCGAAGCGGCCAGGCCCAGGCCCGCCGGATCCAGGCGGCTGCCGACCGAGAGCACAGTGGCGCCACGCTCCACATCCTCGCCGCGGCGGCGGATGGCATTGCCCAACTCGGGCACGCTCAAGAAACGCACAGCGCCCAGGCCCTCGCCCGGCACAGCCTCGCACTGCTCCTGCATCAGCACGGTGTCGGCACCCACCGGCACTTGCGCACCGGTGAAGATGCGCGCAGCCGTGCCCGGCAGGTGTGCGGCACCAACCACGCCGGCGGGCACACGCTGCGCCACCGGCAAAACCGTACCCGGCTCGCGCACATCGGCCGCGCAAAAAGCATAGCCGTCCATGGCCGAGTTGTCGGCGGGCGGCACATCAAGCAAGGACACCACGTCCTGACTGAGCACGCGGCCCAGGGCCTCGGCCGTGAGCAGCATTTCACTCCGACCCAGTGGCTGAACGGCGGCCAGCAAACGAGCCAGGGCTTCATCCAGCGGCAACATGGCCGGCTTGGCCTTGGAAGCAAGACGTTCAGACATGGGCTTCGATGAAACGCTGAACGCCAGCCACATCGACCGGCATCACCACCACCCGTTTGGGCAGGGACTCGATGTGCTCCAGGCCGGCCGGCCGCGGCGGCGCTGTGCCCAGCGCCTCTTCGATGGTGGCGGCGAACTTGACCGGCAAAGCCGTCTCCAGCACCAGCATGGTCACACCCGGCTCGCGGCGCTCTTGTGCCACCTTGAGGCCATCGGCCGTGTGGGTGTCCACCACCACGCCATAGCGTGCATGGGTGCTGCGGATGGTGGCCAGGCGGTCGGCATGGCTGCTGCGGCCGGACTGGAAGCCATAACGCGCGATCTCGGCATGCTCGCCGGCGCTGATCTGGAAGCGCCCTTCGCGGGCGATGGCCTCGCCGAACAAGGCCTTGGTGCGCGCTCCATCGCGACCCAGCAGATCGAACACAAAACGCTCGAAATTGCTGGCCTTGGAAATATCCATGGACGGGCTCGAGGTCTCGTGTGTCTCGGCGCTGCCTCGCACACGGTAAACGCCGGTGCGGAAGAACTCGTCCAGCACATCGTTCTCGTTGGTGGCCACCACCAGCTGCGCAATCGGCAGGCCCATCATGCGCGCCACATGGCCGGCGCAGACATTGCCGAAATTGCCCGAGGGCACGGTGAAGCTGACCCGCTCGGTGTTGCTCGTCGTGGCCTGGAAGTAGCCGGCGAAGTAGTACACCACCTGGGCCAGCAGACGCGCCCAGTTGATCGAATTGACGGTGCCGATCTGGTACTTGCGCTTGAATTCGAGGTCATTGCTGACCGCCTTGACGATGTCCTGGCAGTCGTCGAACACGCCCTCGATGGCGATGTTGTGGATGTTGGCATCCTGCAGGCTGAACATCTGCGCCTGCTGGAAGGGGCTCATGCGACCATGAGGGCTGAGCATGAAGACGTTCACACCCGCCTTGCCGCGCATGGCGTACTCGGCCGCGCTGCCGGTGTCGCCCGAAGTGGCGCCCAGAATGTTGAGCGTCTGGCCGCGCCGGCCCAACTCGTACTCGAAGAGCTGGCCCAGCAGCTGCATGGCCATGTCCTTGAAGGCCAGGGTCGGGCCGTTGGACAGGGCTTGCAGGGCCAAGCCCGGCTCCAGGGTCTTGAGCGGCGTGATCTCGGGCGTGCCGAACACGGCCTCGGTGTAGGTGCGGCGGGTGATGGCGCGCAGGTCTTCGGCCGGGATGTCGTCGATGTAGAGCGACAGGATCTCAAAGGCCAGATCGGCATAAGCCAGACCGCGCCAGCGCGTCAGCGTGGCATCGTCCACCTGCGGGTAATGCGTGGGCAGGTACAGGCCGCCATCGGGCGCCAGGCCCTCCAGCAGGATGTCGCAGAAGCGGCGCTCAGTTTGGTCGCCGCGGGTGCTGATGTATCGCATGCTCGTCAAGCCAATTCTTCCTTGCGCAGGCGCACGATGGGCGCGAGCACGGTGTTCAGACCTTGCATCTGAGCCAGGGCTCGGTTCATGCGGCCTTCCTGGGTCTCGTGGGTCAGGATGATCAGGTCGGTCTGGCGCTCGCCCTCGTTGGATTCGCGCTGCAGCACGGCGTCGATCGAGATGTCGTGCTCGGCCAGGATGGTGGTGATGCGCGAGAGCACACCGGCCTCGTCGGCCACGCGCAGACGCAGGTAATAGCTGGTCAGCACCTCGGCCATGGGCAAGATGGCGGTGTCGCTCATCGCGTCGGGCTGGAAGGCCAGATGCGGCACCCGGTGGTCGGGGTCGGCGGTGTGCAAGCGAGTGATATCCACCAGATCGGCGATCACGGCCGAAGCGGTCGGCTCGGCGCCGGCGCCCTTGCCGTAGTAAAGCGTGGTGCCGACGGCATCGCCCTGCACCACCACGGCGTTCATCGCGCCTTCAACATTGGCAATCAGGCGGCTCATGGGCACCAGAGTCGGGTGCACGCGCAGCTCGATGCCCGTGTCCCGGCGGCGGGTCAGGCCCAGGAGCTTGATGCGGTAGCCCAGCTGCTCGGCGTACTTGATGTCGGCGGCCTGCAGCTGGCTGATGCCTTCCACATGGGCTTTGTCGAACTGCACCGGCACGCCAAAGGCGATGGCGCTCATCAGCGTCAGCTTGTGGGCGGCGTCCACGCCTTCGACGTCAAAGGTCGGGTCGGCCTCGGCATAGCCCAGGCGCTGGGCTTCTTTCAGCACGGTGGCGAAGTCCAGGCCCTTGCTGCGCATCTCGGACAGGATGAAATTGGTGGTGCCGTTGATGATGCCGGCGATCCACTCGATGCGGTTGGCGGTCAGGCCTTCGCGCAAGGCCTTGATGATGGGGATGCCGCCGGCCACAGCCGCTTCAAACGCGACCATCACACCCTTGGCGCGCGCAGCGGCAAAGATCTCGGTGCCATGCACGGCCAGCAGCGCCTTGTTGGCGGTGACCACATGCTTGCCCTGGGCGATGGCTTCCAGCACCAGGCTGCGGGCCAGATCGCAGCCGCCGATGGTTTCGACCACGATGTCGATCTCGGGGTTGCGGATGATCTCGAAGGGGTCGGCGGTGACCACCACATCGGCATCGCCCACGATCTGGCGCGCCTGGGCCAGGTCACGACGGCACACCATGGTGACCTCGATGCCGCGGCCCGCGCGGCCCTTGATCTCCGCCTGATTGCGACGCAGCACATGGAAGGTGCCACTGCCCACGGTGCCAATGCCGAGGAGGCCGACTTTGATCGCTTTCATGCTGTCTGTCACTTTGCTGTTCACGTTTCGAAGAAAACAAACCCGGGAGGGCGGCTCAGGTGCCGTGGCGCTTGCGGTATTGGGCCAGGAAGCGTTCGATGCGGCCGATCGCTTCCTTCAAGTCGTCGGAATTGGGCAAGAAGACCAGGCGGAAGTGATCGGGCGCCACCCAGTTGAAACCCGTACCCTGGACGATCAGCACCTTCTCCTCGGCCAGCAACTCGTAGGCAAACTGCTGGTCGTCCGCGATCGGGTAGACCTGGGGGTCCAGGCGCGGGAACATGTAGAGCGCTGCCTTGGGCTTGACCACGCTGACGCCCGGGATCTGACTCAGCAGCTCGTAGGCCAGATCGCGCTGGCGGCACAGGCGGCCGGTCGGGGCGACCAGGTCCTTGATGCTCTGGTAACCGCCCAGGGCGGTCTGGATGGCCAGCTGGCCCGGCGTGTTGGAACACAGACGCAGCGAGGCCAGCATGTTCAGGCCCTCGATGTAGTCGCGGGCATGGCGCTTTTCGCCGCTGACCACCATCCAGCCGGCGCGGTAGCCGCAGGAGCGATAGTTCTTGGACAGGCCGTTGAAGGTCACAAACAGCACATCATCGGCCAGGCTGGCCATGCTGGTGTGCGTGTTGCCGTCGTACAAGGTCTTGTCGTAGATCTCGTCCGCGAAGATCAAGAGCTGGTGGCGGCGGGCGATCTCGATGATGCCCAGCAAGAGGTCGTCCGGGTACAGCGCCCCGGTCGGGTTGTTGGGGTTGCAGACCATGATGGCGCGGGTGCGCGGCGTGATCTTGGACTCGATGTCGTCCAGGTCGGGCAGCCAGCCCGCGCCCTCGTCGCAGAGGTAATGGACCGGCTTGCCGCCGGACAGGCCCACCACCGCGGTGTAGAGCGGGAAGTCAGGTGCGGGGATCAGCACCTCGTCACCATCGTTGACCAGGGCGTTCATCGCCATCTGGATCAGCTCCGACGCGCCATTGCCCAGGTAGACATCGTCCACCGTCACGCCCTTGACGCCTTTCTCCTGCGTGTAGTGCACCACGGCCTTGCGCGGGGCAAACAGGCCCTTGCTGTCGGTGTAGCCGGCAGCATCGGGCAGGTTGCGGATCATGTCCTGCACGATCTCGTCCGGCGGCATCAGGCCGAAGGCGGCCACATTGCCGATATTCAGCTTGATGATCTTCTGACCCTCATCCTCCATCTGGCGCGCCTTGTCCAGCACGGGGCCACGGATGTCATAGCTGACGCTGGCGAGCTTGCTGGACTTGGCGATGGGCTTCAAGACGGGGACTCCTCGGGCGATCTGTGGGGGCAAGTGGGGCTGGGAAAACTTTGACACTGAGGGACGAGAAGGCCCAGCGGCCCTCATGCTGCAGTGCAAAACCATACAATTTAATCACAGGGCTGCGGCTGCTCAGGTACCCGCCGCCTGAGAGTACAAGCAAGTGAGCCTTCGCAGCCCCCGGCATGGCCGTCACCCCCACCCCGCCCTCCCCGCCACGATGAAATTCCAACTCGACGAGCCGCAAGGCGGCAACATCATTTCGCGCCACGACGGGCAAAGCGTTCGGGTCAATGCCGACGAACACCGCAGCAGCGTGCTGGTGCCTTGGCGCGGCGAGGTGCAGTCCTGGGCGCTGACGCGCTTTGAGGATCTGACAGAAGCGCACTTTGAACAGATCTTGAGCCTGAAGCCCGAGCTGGTGATCTTTGGCAGCGGCAGCCGCATCCGCTTCGCCAACCCCAAGCTCTACCGCAGCTTGATCGAGGCCCGCATCGGCATCGAAACCATGGACCTGGCGGCGGCCTGCCGCACCTACAACGTGCTCAGCAGCGAGCATCGCGCCGTGCTTGCAGCCTTGCTGATCGAAGCCTGAAATACAGAAGCTTTATGGGGCGCTGGAGGCTGCGCCGAGCGGCTTTGCAAGGGTGATGACACTGCGCAATCCATGCACTTGAAACCCATCCCGGGCTCAATCTGGCACACATCACAAGCGCTGGACCGAGGGCAATCCCCCTAAATGACGAAGGCGGGCCTCCCGGAGGGGGCTCGCCAAAGGCCGTATAATCAACGGCTATGCCCAGCCGGGCACATCATACATAGAACGCCACATGACGCCAGCGCTCAACAAACCTCTCCCGGAAATTGAAGCCCTTGCCACCGGAGGCGTGAAGTTCACACCACAAACCTTCCTGGGTCAAGCCGTGGTGCTGTACTTCTACCCGAAGGACAACACTCCCGGTTGTACTACGGAAGCGATGCAATTTCGCGACCGCCACAAGGACTTCGTGAAAGCTGGCGCAGTTGTGCTGGGTGTTTCACGCGACAACATGGCCTCGCACGACAAGTTCAAGCAGACGCTGGAACTGCCTTTCGAGCTGATCGCGGACACCGAAGAAAAGCTCTGCCACATGTTCGGCGTGGTCAAGAACAAGATCATGTACGGCAAGAAGGTCAAGGGCATCGAGCGCTCGACTTTCCTGATCGACGCGTCGGGCGTGCTGCGCGCCGAATGGCGTGGCATCAAGGTGGCTGGCCATGTGGACGAAGTCCTCAAGGAAGTCAGCGCTCTGAAAAAGGCTGCAGCCTGATTCAGCGAGCCTTGCGACTAGCAAAAGCCGATTCGGGCCCTGCCCGCATCGGCTTTTTTCATGCCCGCGCATTTGGGCGGCGGCGTCACCGGCTTTGTGCATAATGGATTCATGCCCGAGAGCCGCGAAGCCCAAGAACAAACACCATCAAGCCGCACAGCAGCCTGTGCGGCTTTTTGCTTTTTTCGGCCGCCTGCTTCGTCATCAGCCTCCCGGCCTGCCGTCACGGCTTTTCTTCCCGACTGCGTGGTGAGCTTCACCTCACCCGAACACTGAGCACCATGCCACTGCCCAAGCCCCCGACCAAACGCGCCGCCCGCCTCGAGCCCACCGCCTTTGCAAACACCTTGGCGGTGAGCCCCAGCACCAAAGCCGAGACCCCGATCGCCAAAACCAGCAGCCGCAGCCTGGCCGCCCCCAAGCTGAGCGCCGCGCCCACAGCTGCACCCGCACCCGCCACTGCCACAGTGAGTGGCCGCAGTCCTGCCGCCAAGACCCGCAACGCTGCAAAACCAGCTGCCACACCGACCTTGCCGGTGGACGCCCTGGCGCCCACCATCTACCCCGCTGACAAGCCCAAGGCCAGCAAGCCCACGCCCGAAAGCGCCGGCAAGACCAGCGGCACTGCCAAGCCGGCCAAGGCCAGCAAGAAGGCCGGCAGCACAGCACCCAAGCTCTTTGTGCTCGACACCAATGTGCTGATGCACGACCCGATGAGCTTGTTCCGCTTCGAGGAACACGACATCTACCTGCCCATGATCACGCTCGAAGAGCTGGACGGGCACAAAAAGGGCATGACCGAAGTGGCGCGCAATGTGCGCCAGGTCAGCCGCGAACTGGACAATCTGGCCGGGGGCCTGAAGAGCAGCGGCATCGAGGAAATGGCCAAGGGCCTGCCCCTGGATCACACCGGCCACCGCGAAGCCGGCGGCAAGCTGTTCTTCCAGACCCAGCTGATCGACACACCCCTGCCAGCCGGCCTGCCCCAGGGCAAGGCCGACAACCAGATCCTGGCCGTGGTGCAGGCGCTGAAGATCCAGCAGCCCGAGCGCGAAGTGGTCCTGGTGTCCAAGGACATCAATATGCGCATCAAGGCGCGTGCCCTGGGCCTGCCGGCCGAGGACTACCGCAATGACAAAACGCTGGAAGACTCCGATCTGCTCTACACCGGCGTGCAAGCCCTGCCGGCCGACTTCTGGGAGCGCCATGGCAAGACCATGGAAAGCTGGCAGCAAGGCGGCCTGACTTACTACCGCATCAGCGGCCCCCTGGTGCCTTCGCTGCTGGTCAACGAGCTGGTCTACCTGGAAGCGCCCGGCGCCGTGCCGCTCTATGCCAAGGTGCTGGAGATCACCGGCAAGACCGCCGTGCTGCGCACGCTCAAAGACTACGGCAATCAGAAGCATTCGGTCTGGGGCGTGACCGCCCGCAACCGCGAGCAGAACTTCGCCCTCAACCTGCTGCTCGACCCCGACTGCGACTTCGTCACCCTGACCGGCACAGCCGGCACCGGCAAGACGCTGATGACCCTGGCCGCCGGCCTCTCGCAGGTACTGGACGAGCGCCGCTACAGCGAGATCATCGTCACGCGCGTGACCGTGCCTGTGGGCGAGGACATCGGCTTCCTGCCCGGCACCGAAGAGGAAAAGATGAGCCCCTGGATGGGCGCCCTGGACGACAACCTCGAAGTGCTGGCCCGCGGCGACAGCGCCGCCGGCGAATGGGGCCGTGCCGCCACCAACGACCTGGTGCGCAGCAAGATCAAGATCAAGAGCTTGAACTTCATGCGCGGCCGCACGTTCCTGAATAAGTTCGTCATCATCGACGAGGCGCAAAACCTGACGCCCAAGCAGATGAAGACCTTGATCACCCGCGCCGGCCCCGGCACCAAGATCGTCTGCCTGGGCAACCTCGCGCAGATCGACACGCCCTACCTGACCGAAGGCAGCTCGGGCCTGACCTATGCCGTGGACCGCTTCAAGGGCTGGGCCCACAGCGGCCATGTCACGCTGGCGCGCGGCGAACGCTCGCGTCTGGCAGACTTTGCCTCCGAGGTGCTCTGAGCACCTGGCACCGATCGCAAATTTTCCGGGGCGGCTTCAGCCGCCCTTTTTCTTTTTGCAGCCTGATCCCGACATGACGCTTTACGTCTCCGACCTCGACGGTACCTTGCTCGACCCCCAAGGCCGCCTGGCTGACAGCACCCGCGCCGGACTGACCCGCCTGCTGGACCAAGGCCTGCTCTTCACCGTGGCCAGCGCCCGCCATGTCACCTCGATCCGCCACATCCTCGGCGATCTGCCCCTGCGCCTGCCCGTGATCGGCAGCAACGGCGCCTACCTCAGCGATCTGGCCAGCGCTGAGCATGAGGTGGTCAATGCCATGGAGCCAGCCCTGGCTCAGGCCGTGTTCGCCCTGATCCGCCAGCATGGCCTGATGCCCTTCGTCTCCACCCACGGCCCGCTGGGCGACCAGCTGTTTTACCAATCGGTGCACAACGAGGCGCAGCAGGCCTTTGTCACCGAGCGCCAGCGCAATGCCGACCCGCGCCTGCGCCACAGCCCGCGCCTGCAAGACGAGCTGCGCGACCCGGCCGTGACCTTTGTGGTGGTGGAGCGCGAGGCGCCGCTGGCGGCGCTGCAGGCGGACATCGACGCACTGTGCGGCGATGCGGTGGAAACCCATCTGGCCGAAGACCTCTACAAACCCGGCTGGCCCTGGCTGACCGTGCACGACCGACGCGCCACCAAGGACCAGGGCATCCAGCTGCTGGCCCAGCGCTACGGCCTGCAGGAACGAGAGGTGGTGGTCTTTGGCGACCATGTCAATGACATCAAGATGCTGCGCGCCGCCCACCGCGGCATTGCCGTGGCCAATGCCATCGAGGCGGTCAAGCAAGAAGCCCACCAGGTGATCGGCCCGCACCACGAGGATGCGGTGCTGCGCTTCATCGAAGCCGACTGGCGGCGCTGAAGCCCGCCTGCGCGAGTGGCGTCAGACCGGGCTGATCTGCAAGCGGCCACCCTGCCGGCTCAGGCTCAAGGCCAGCAGGCGGGTGACGGCATAGATGGCGTCGAGATTGGGCGTCACGGTCTCGGTGATGCGGGCCAGCTCGACCACGGCGCCGAGCAAGGCTTCCAGCTCCAGCGCCCGGCCGGCCTCCACATCCTGCAGCATCGAGGTCTTGTGGGCACCCACGGCCTCGGCGCCGGCGATGCGCTTGTCCAGCGAGATCTTGAACTGCACGCCCAGCTTCTCGCCCACCTGCTGGGCCTCGCCCATCATGCGCGCGGCCAGTTCGCGGCTGAGCGGGAAGCGGCAGATGTCTTCCAGCGTGGCATGGCTCAGGGCCGAGATCGGGTTGAAGCTCAGATTGCCCCAGAGCTTGACCCAGAGCTCGGAACGGATGTCCTTGGCCACCGGCGCCTTGAAGCCGGCGCGCATCAGCGCGTGTGACAAAGCCTCGATGCGTTCGCTGCGCTGGCCGTCGAGCTCACCCAGGCTGAAGCGATTGCCCTCCATCAGGCGCACGCGCCCGGGCGCTTCCAGCTGCGCCGCCGGGTAGACGATGCTGCCGATCACCTGGGTCGAGGGCAGCGTGGCGGCGATGGCGCCGCCCGGGTCCACCGACTCCAGCACGCGGCCCTCATGCGGGCCGGCCAGGCCCTGGAAATACCACCAGGGCAGGCCGTTGATCATGCTGACGATCAAGGTCTTCGGGCCGATCAGGGCCGGCAGCTCGGGCAGCAGATCGACCAGCTGATGCGCCTTGACGGTCAGCAGCACGACATCCTGCACACCGGCTTCGGCCATGCGCTGCACCGCGCGCAGGTTCGGGCCGGCCGGCTGCGCCAGCTCGCGACCGTCTTCCTCGATCAGGGTGAAGCCCTGGGTCTGGATCGCAGCCAGGTTCTTGTTGCGGGCGATGAAGCAGACCTGCTCACCGGCCGCGGCCAGGCGCACCCCGAGCAGGCCGCCGATGGCGCCTGCACCCACGATGGCGAACTTCATGCGCCCGTCCTCATTCCACTCATACGGCCTTCACCTCTTGTTGTGCATCTGCCGCCGGACCGCGGGCCCAGCGCTTGGCCACATCCAGCAGCGGCCAGAGCAGCATCAGCAAGGCCAGGCCCGTGATGCCACCGACCAAGCCATTGGACCAAAAAATGCTGAGCTCGCCCTGCGAGAGCAGCATAGACTGGCGGAAGTTGGCCTCAGCCTTGTCGCCCAGCACCAAGGCCAGCACCAGAGGCGCCATGGGAATCTTGATCTTCTTGAACAAATAACCGAGCACGCCGAAGCCCAACATCAGGTAGACATCGAACATGGAGCTGTGCACCGTGTAGGCACCCACCGCGCAGGTGACGATGATGATGGGCGCAATGATGGCGAAGGGCACGCGCAGGATGGCGGCCCAGAATGGCACCGTCGTCAACACCACGATCAGACCGACGATGTTGGCCAGGTACATGCTGGCAATCAAGCCCCAGACGAAATCCTTGTGTTCGGTGAACAGCATGGGCCCGGGCTGCAGGCCCCAGATCACCAGACCGCCGAGCAGCACGGCGGCCGTGGGCGAGCCCGGAATGCCAAGCGTCAACATGGGCAGCAGGGCCGAGGTGCCGGCCGCATGGGCGGCCGTCTCGGGCGCCACCACACCGGCCAACTCGCCCTTGCCAAAGTCCTCGGGGTTCTTGGCCATGCGACGCGCCACGCCATAACTCATGAATGAAGCAGGTGTGGCGCCGCCGGGCGTGATGCCCATCCAGCAACCAATGGCCATGGAACGCAGAAAGGTCTTCCAGTGGCGCAACAGCTGCACCCAGGTCTGCCAGACCACGCGCGGGCTGATGCGGGCGCTCTGGCCCTTGAAGGCCAGGCCCTCTTCCATGGTCAACAGGATCTCGCCGATGCCAAAGAGGCCGATCACCGCGATCAGGAAATCAAAGCCCTTGAGCAGATCGGTGAAGCCATAGGTCATGCGCAGCTGACCGGTCATGTCGTCCATGCCCACGGCGGCCAGGGCAAAGCCCAGCAGCATGGCGATCAGGGTCTTGACCGGCGCTTCCTGGCTCATGCCGACAAAGCTGCAGAAGGTCAACAGCTGCACCGCAAACAACTCGGCCGGGCCGAAGCGCAGGGCAAAACGGGCCAGCAGCGGCGCAAGAAAGGTGATCAAAAGTGTGGCGAACACAGCACCCACAAAGGACGAGGTGAAGGCCGCCGTCAGCGCCTGCGCCGCCTGGCCGCGCTGGGCCATGGGGTAGCCATCAAAGGTGGTGGCCACCGACCAGGGTTCACCGGGGATGTTGAAGAGGATGGACGTGATGGCCCCGCCGAACAAAGCGCCCCAGTAGATGCAGGACAGCATGATGATGCCGGTGGTGGGGTCCATGGCGAAGGTCAGCGGCAGCAGGATGGCCACACCATTGGCGCCGCCCAAACCCGGCAGCACGCCAATCAAGACCCCCAGCAGGATGCCCACCAACATATAGCCCAGATTGGGCAGGGTGGCGGCGACCGAAAAGCCGTGCAGCAGATTGGAAAAATCATCCATCTCAGAAGCCCAGCCAGTGTTCGATCGGGCCCTTGGGCAAAGGCTGTGTGAAGGCGCGTTCAAACAGAAGGAACAAGCTGACGCTCACCGCCAGCGGCAACCCCACGAGCCAGGGCCAGCGATAGCCGCCGTTGCGCCACATGAACCAAGCTACCAGCAAGCAGGCCGCCAGATAGATGCCCAGCCAGGGGATGGCGGCAACAAACACGGTGGTTGGCAGCAGCACCGCCGCCACATCGCGCAACTGCGCACCTTCCGCAAACACGCGGCTGCGCAAGCGCGGCCAACGCAGGAGTTGCTGGAGCAAGAGCCAGGCCGAACAGGCCGCCAGCGCCAGGCCGATGCGAAACGGGAAATAGCCGGAGCGCGGCCCGTCATCGGCCCAGCCAATGCCCAGGCGCAGGCTGTCCTTGATCACCAGGCCAGCCACGACGAGCAGGAACAGGGCCACGCCCAGTTCCACCCAGCGCAGCTGCCAAGCACCCGGCCCAGCGCTTGCAGACAGGTTGTCTCCACGCTCCGCCGATTCAGTCTGCATGTTTTGTTCTTCGCTCATCACCCCGCCTCCCAGCCGAGATGAGCCCCTGGCTTACTGCGCCATGAAGCCCGCTTCCTTCATCAGCACACGGTGTTGCTGCTCGTTCTTGCCCAGCCAATCGATGAACTCGGCGCCCTGCAGCGCGGTTTGCCGGAACGCACCCTTGGCCATGAAGTCCTTCCACTCGGGCAAGGCGCGCAATTTGTTGAACAGCTCTTGGTAGAACGCCGTTTGCTCGGCACTGACACCCGGCGGCATGAAGATGCCGCGCAGCATCAGATAGCTGACCGGGATGCCTTGCGATGCACAGGTGGGCAAATCGGCCCAGGCCTGGCTTGCAGTGACCTTGGCCGGGTAAGGCATGCGCTGCTCATCGAACACACACAGCGGCCGCAGCTTGCCGGCGCGCCAGTGCGACTCGGCCTCGATCGGGTTGTTGACGGTGGAGTCCACATGCTTGCCCACCAGCTGCACCGCCACATCACCGCCACCCTTGTAGGGGATGTAGATCATCTTCTTGCCGGTGGCCTTCTCCAGCATCACGGTGATGATCTGGTCCTCCTGCTTGGAGCCCGTGCCGCCCATTTTGAAGCTGTTGGGGTTCTGACCCTTCAGCACATTGAAGTAGTCCTTGGCCGTCTTGAAAGGCGCCTCTTCGTTGACCCAGAGCACAAATTGATCCAATGCCAGCATGCTGACCGGCGTCAGGTCTCGCCAGTTGAAAGGCACACCGGTGGCCATGGGCGTGGTGAAGAGGTTGGACAAGGTAATGACCAATTTGTGCGGATTGCCCTTGTCGCCCTTGACATCGAGGAAGCCTTCGGCGCCGGCACCACCCGCCTTGTTCACCACCACCATCGGCTGCGGGCTGAGCTGGTGCTTGGACACCATGCCCTGGACGAAACGAGCCATCTGATCGGCACCGCCGCCTGTGCCCGCAGGCACGATGAACTCGATCGGCTTGGTCGGCACCCAGCCGGCGGCCTGGGCCTGCACGGCCGCCAGGCCCAGCAGGGCCGCAGCCCACCAGGTCTTGCTGTTCTTCTTGTGGATCGCACGCACTCCCATGAAACGCTCTCCCTTTATTGCACTGTTGGCAGTCAATCGATGAAACGGCAAAAACTCAGCCCAGGCCCAACTTCTGCGCCAGACCGATGCGCTGCAGCTTGCCCGTCGCCCCCTTGGGGATCTCGTCCATGAACAAGATCTTGCGCGGCACCTTGAAGTCCGCCAGGCGCAGGGCCACAAAGTCCTGCAGCTCGCGCTCGCTGGCGGCCTGCCCCTCGCGCAACACCACCACAGCCGCGACCTCTTCACCGAGCTTGGCATGCGGCATGCCGAAGCACACCACCTGGGCCACGGCCGCGTGGTCCATCAGCACCTCGTCCACTTCGCGTGGGCTGATCTTCTCGCCGCCACGGTTGATGATTTCCTTGAGCCGGCCGGTGATGGACACATAGCCCTCTGCATCCATCACGCCCTGGTCGCCGGTGCGGAACCAGCCCTGGCTGAAAGCCTCGGCATTGGCGCTCGGGTTGCTCTCATAACCCGCCGTCACATTGGCACCGCGGATGACGATTTCGCCGGTCTCGCCAGCCGCCAGCAGCGCGCCTCCGGCGCCCATGATGGCCACCTCGGGTCCTGCTGCCAGGCCCACCGTTCCGGGCTTGCGCACGGCCGGCGGCAGCGGGTTGCTGCACATCTGATGGGTGGCCTCGGTCATGCCGTAGGCCTCAATCAGCGGTGCGCCAAACACCTGCTCCAGCTCGGCAATCACCTGCGGCGGCATGGACGACGAAGACGAGCGCATGAAGCGCAGCGGGTGACGGGCAATCACCTCCTGGTTCTTGCTCGCGCGGCTCAGAATGGCCTGATGCATGGTGGGCACTGCCGTGTACCAGCTCGGTGCGGCCTCGTCCATCCAGCCGAAGAACTTCAGCGCATTGAAACCCGGCGTGCAGAACACCTGGGACCCCGCCGACAGCGGCGCCAGCACCCCGGCAATCAGGCCGTGGATGTGGAACAGCGGCATGATATTCAGGCCGCAGTCACTGGGCTGGAACTGCAGGCTCTGGCGGATGTTGCGGGCCGAGGCACAGAGATTGCGCTGCGACAGCGGCACGATCTTGGGCCGCGAGGTCGTGCCCGAGGTGTGCAGAACCATGGAGACATCGTCGGGCTGGGCATAGCCAGCCTGCGCTGCCGGGCCCTCGGTGCGGGCGCCGCCCTCGGTCTCGTGAAGCGTGAAGCTGCCGGCCGGCGCGCCGTCCTCAACCACCAGCTCCAGAATGCGAACGCCCAATTTCAGCGCCACCGCCACGGCGGGTGAGGCGCTGCCGCGCTCCACGATCAGGGCCTTGGCCTGCAGATCGCCCAAGTAGAACTCGAACTCCTCGGCGCGGTAGGCCGGGTTCAGCGGCGCACTGGCCACGCCGCAGGCGCAGGCCAGAAAACAAGCGGCCATTTCGGGGCCGTTGTTCAGAACCAGCGCAACCCGGTCATTGCGGCCGATGCCCAAGTGATTGAGACGGGACACCGTATCGGCCGCCAGCTGGCGCAATGCGCCATGACTCAAGGTCGGCCGCCCCGGGGCTCGCAGGGCCGGGGTGTCGGGCTGCGATTGCTGCGACAACATCTCAAACAGGGAGTCTTGGCTCATCGTTGCATCTCGTTCAGATTCAGGAGCAGGCCGATTCGGGGCGCAGTGTCGCAGCGAAAGATGTCATTTCACATCCAGCCAAACACCAAGTTTCAGCAGCGCCGCCTGGTCGTAGGCCTCGAAGCCCTTCCACTTGGTGGGCTCCAGCTTCTTGCGCCCGTCCTCGCTGCTGTCCAGGGCAAGAAAGTAGGCGCGAACCTTCTCGACCTGTTCCGAGCTGAGCTGCGGGCTGGCGATGATGTGCTTGATGGGCACCGCCTTGGACGCCGCCAATACCTTGCCGCCCTTGTCCTGCCAGTCCTTGACCAGGGCGTTGGAGGCGGTGGCGCCCGCATGGGTCAGGCGGTTCTCCACGAAGAAGGGCACGGCGTCCTGGTAACGGGTGTAAGTGATCTCCATCTGCTTGGGCACCACGCCGTTGTCGCGCAAGGTGGCGCGCACCATCATGGAGGTGATGGAATCTTCATCAGGCGCACCCAGGCGCTGCCCCCTGAGTTCGGCCAGCGATTTGAGCGTGCTGTCCGCGCGCACCAGAAAACTGGCCTTGTAGCCGGTGAAGCCCTTGGTCACGGCCAGCAAGCTGTAGCCCTGATCGCGGATGGCGGCAATGGAGATATGCGCCGGGTGCACCAGGGCCAGCTCCCAGCGCTTGTCAGCCAGGCCCTGGCGCAAGGTCGGGTAGTCGCCGATGGGCTCGATGGTGACCGGTTGGCGCAGCAGCTTGCTGAGGTCGGCGGCAATGCCCTCGTAACGCGTGCGGATCTCACTCAAGGGCACGCGATAGCTGACCCCTTCATTGACCGCAAAGCTCAAGGCCTGAGCGGCCAAGGCGGGCGCGCACAGCATGGAGGTCAAAAGGATGGCGCGAAGCTTGGGGTACTTCAAGGCAAGAACTCCCGTGGACTGGTGAAGGAACTGTGGGGCATGCAGCAGAGCTTCTGCTGCGAGCTCGGTTGCAACATGGCCGGGAATGGCCGGGGATGGCCTCTGACCGGAGCTCGCCAACTGACGCGGGTCCCACTGACATGGATCGCCGGCATTGTGCGTGCCGGCCAGACCGTTCGGCGTAACAATTATCCTGAGCTGCAAGCAAATGAAAAAGCCCGTAACTCCGTGCAGGAGTTGCGGGCTCGAAACAGAAGCCAACGCCAGGAGCGGCGGCGGCGACGGTCAAGATTGGCGAGGATCAGCGTTTCAGGTAGTCGAAGAAGGCCTTGGTATTGCTGTCACGCTGCAAGAAATCGCGCACCAGCTCAGGCGCCGGCTTCTGGCCACCCTGGCCCAGCACCAGATTGCGGTAGCGCATGCCCGTCTCCGGGTTCAGCTTGTCAGCGGCAAAGGCCGTGCGCAGATCCATGGCCACGACCAGGCTCCAGAGGTAGCCGTAATAGCCGGCACCGTAACCGCCCGCCACATGGGCAAAGCCGGCCGGGAACTTGCTGCCCTCGACATAACCCTGAGGCGTGGCGCCCTGCATCTTGGCCCACAGGGCCAGCGGCTCCTGGTGCACCGGGCCATGCAAGGCCAGGTCATAACTGGCGAACAGGTGCTGGCGGCCGTACTGAGAGCCCTTGCCGAACTCCTTGGCCGCCACCGCCTTGTCCACCAGGGCATCCGGCACTGGCTTGCAGCTGGGGCAGACCTCGGCCATGAGCTTGAGCACCTTTTTGTCGTAAACCCAGTCTTCCAACATCTGCGAAGGGGCTTCCACAAAGTCCAGCATCACATTGGTACCGCCTTGCGAGGCGTAGTGGGTGTTGGACAGGTTGTTATGCACGGCATGACCCAGCTCGTGCAGCAGCGTCTCCATCTCACCCAGGGTCAGGCCCTTGCGGTCGAAGTTGACCACCAGGGCGGCCGTGGGCGTGCGGCCGATGCGGGTGGCGCTGGAGCGCAGCGGCCAGACGGCCGCGTGGTTGTACTTGGCCTCGCGCGGGAACAGATCCACGTAAAGCGTGGCCAGGGGCTTGCCGCTGGCAGCGTCGCTGACGGCATAGGCCTGAGCCTCCGGATGCCACAGCTCGGCCGGCACGCGGGTGTACTTCACGCCCATCAGCCGCTCGATCACGCGCATGGCGAACTGCAGGCTTTCCTGGGCCGGGAAGTACTCGCGGAAGGCTTCCTGGTCGACCGAGAACTGCGCCTGCCGCAGGCGTTCGGCATAGAAAGCGCTGTCCCAGGCGAAGACCTGGGTGGCCTCCAGCGGGGTACCCAGATGCTGCGCCTTGGCGGCGCGCAACTGGGCCATATCGGCGACTTCGCGCTCGCTCACCTGGCTCTTCACCTCGTTGAGGAACTTCCAGGCACTGGCCGAGTCCTTGGCCATGCGGCGGCGCAGATTGAAGTCCACGAAGTTGTTGTAGCCAAAGAGCTTGGCGAAATCCTGGCGCGCCTGCGTGATCTCGTCGAGGATCTTGAGGTTGGCGTCCCCGCCTTCGCTGTTCTTGGCCCGCCACATGCGCTCACGCGCGGCAGGGTCTTCGGCCATCTGGATCACCGGGCCGGAGCTGGGGTAGTCCACACCCAGCACGATGCGGCCCTGCGCATCGCGCGGCGCCTTGGCCCAGACACCCTCGGGCACGCCCTTGAGCTCCGCCTCGCTGAAGCTGACCTTGACGCCGGCATCGCGCAGGTTCTGACCGAACTTCTGGTCCAGCTCGGCCAGGCGCACCAGCAAGGTTTTGGCTTGCTTGCGCTTGGCCGGCGGCAGGGCCACGCCCGCATCCTCGAAGCTGCCCAGAGCCACACGCTGCAGCTCGCGCTCCAAAGCGGTGGGCGTGGGCACGCTCTTCAGGGCGCGGTAGAGCTTTTCGTTTTGGCCCACCCCCGTGTTGTACTCGGACCAGGCCATGGCGCAGGCCTGGGCGGCCTCACGCACAGCTTTGTCGGGGTGGACATTGAGCACGAACTCGATCGGGTACTGCACGTCCTCCTGGTAGGTGTAGTAATCGTCATAGGCCGCCAGCCAGCCGGTATCCAGCTTGCGCCGTTCCAGCGCAGCCAAGCGCTTCTTGGCGCCGGCCAACCCGGCATCGCAAGCCGACTTGACCTGCGCGACCGATTTGAATTGGGGAAACGCTGGGCCGGGCAGAACGGCGGCGGCGCCGCCGCTCTGGGCCAGCGCCTGTGCGCCCAGCAAAAGAGCGGCAGCGCCGAGGAACAGATGCTTGTGCTTCATGGTGGCAATCGGGAAGAAATGAAATGAAGTCATGGGGCGAACCAGGAGGCCCCTGGCCGCCCGAGGGCTGCAGGCGTAAACGCTTTGCTCGCAGCCGCCTTGTGGGCTGGGATTGTGCGCCTCCGCGAATCCCGGCCACAGCGGGGTTTGCGACAGGCCAGACCTTTGCAAGCCATGCACCGCGCGCAAGCCGCACAGCCGACAAGTTCCCCACGGCATGGGCTGCGCCAGCGCAATCCGTGAAACCTTGCCGGAACGCAAGACCTGTCACCTCAAAGCCTGACATCATCTGTGTTCAAATTAAGGGTTAGCCCTAGATCGAGCAGCGACTGGGGTTGATGATTGCTTCCGCTGCCTTCTGATTGCGCCGGGATTTCCCTCGGTCGCCTGCCACTTTGCTTGACACCCGCAACAGCCCCCCCATAAGCTGCGCGCCGAACACCATGCTCGACGCCAGCCGCCAGACCCCCTCCCCCACTGCCACTTCGCTCGGACGTGCTGTCCGCGCGCTGAGTTTGATGGCGAGCCTGGGTTTGATGGGCGCCTCCTTGGCACAAGCCCAGACCACGCCGCCACCAGGCATGGTCACCGGCGCCTACGGCCAGAGCCTGCTGCAGAACTCGAGCTCCAGCCAACTGACGGCTGGCCCCACGAACTCACAGAACCTGTCGGCAGTCACCGGCAATGCCAACCTCGCGCCCCTACCTGCGGCGCTGGCAGCCTCCGGAAACGGCGGCGCCGCCCATGGCCCGGCCGGAGTCACCACATCCACCTCCAGCGACCCCGTCAGCCGATTTCTGCAAGAACGCGGCCTGCTGGCGCAAGCTGAGTCCAGCAGCCTGCTGAACCAGGTGCGCGACACCGCCTCCGGCCTGGTGCTCTCGGCCATGAACTTCCTGGGTGTGCGCTACACGCGCGGCGGCAAGTCGGTCGAAAGCGGCTTTGACTGCAGCGGCTTCACCCGCCACATCTTCGAGCTCAGCGTGGGCATGGTGCTGCCGCACCGCGCCGACGAACAGGCACGCCTGGCCAGCCTGCTGCCCATCAACAAGACCGAACTCAAGCCCGGCGATCTGGTGTTCTTCAACACCATGCGCCGCACCTTCTCGCATGTGGGCATCTACGTCGGCGAGGGCAAGTTCATCCACTCGCCCCGCGTCGGCGGTGCCGTGCGGGTGGAGGACATGCGCGAGGCCTACTGGGCCAAGCGCTTCACCGGGGCACGCCGCGCCGACCTGAACGCGGCGGCAGCCAACAACAACGCGCCGGCCAAGTAAGCCGCCGGACGTTGGACGGTCTTCAGGCCGAACTCAAGGCCGCAAGAACTCTTTCGCTGCCCAGGCCTGGGCCGAGGCTTCGCTCAGCTTGAAACCGGCGTCGACCTTGATCTGCGCGATCGTTTCTCCATCGTCGTTGCGCGCAGTCAGCGTGGCATAAGGGTTGTCTTCATCGGGAACGATGTCCAGCAAGACCTGGATGCGGCCCTGCTCGGTGTCGATCTTCAAGCTTTTGTGCAGGCGGGCGTGGAGCTGCTGCTCATGCCGACGCAGCACCTCGGAGGCGGTTTTCACCAAGGTGTGAAAGGCCGGCGCCGACAAGGGCTTGGGGTTCTTCTTGTCGCGACCCATGGTCCAGGGGCCGACCAAGGCGGGTTCGGCCTCGCCCGCCAGGGTCATGGCCACAGCCCAGCCCTCGTCGTCTTCGTTCTTGATGACCTCGGCCGTCCAGCGCTCATCGCGCCAGAGCAGATCGCTCTGCACCCAGGTGTCTTCCTCGTTCAGCACCGCGTTCTGTGCGGCTTGCAAATGCGTGTTCATGGCCGGCACGGTATCACGGCGCCGGCCCGGGCCTGTCAGCAGAGGATGCTCAAGCCGGCTTCTTGGCCACCAGGGTCAGGATGTCATAACTGGCCACCAGCTCGCCACGCTGGTTCATCACCTGCACATCCCAGGCCACGACGCCCTGCGGCGGCTGGTCGGGGCGATTGCCGCGGTCGATGCGGCGTTTGCATGTGAGGCGCGCCTGGATGGTGTCACCGATCGCCACCGGGTTCACAAAGCGCAGCGTGTCCAGGCCGTAATTGGCCAGCACCGGGCCGGGCGCCGGCGACACAAAGAGGCCGGCCGCGGCCGACAACACAAAGTAGCCGTGGGCGATGCGCTGACCGAACTGCGTGTCCTTGGCCGCCACTTCGTCGAAGTGCATGTAGAAGTAGTCACCCGAGACGCCGCCGAAATTGACGATGTCGGCCTCGCTGACGGTGCGGCGGTGGGTCAGCAGGGAATCGCCGACCTGGATCTCTTCGAAATACTTGCGGAAGGGATGGACGGCATCCTCCTGCACCCGGCCGCCGCGCTGGTACTCGCCGGTGATGGCGCTCAGCATGGTCGGGCTGCCCTGCACCGCGCAGCGCTGCAGGTAGTGCTTGACCGAGCGGATGCCGCCCAGCTCTTCGCCACCCCCAGCGCGGCCGGGGCCGCCATGCTTGAGCTGCGGCAGGGGCGAGCCGTGGCCCGTGGACTCCTTGGCGGCGTCTCGGTCCAGCACCAGCAGACGGCCGTGGAAGGCCGCGGCGTGATAGACCGCTTGCGCGGCAATCGCCGGCGTCTTGGTGACCACCGAGCCGACCAGGCTGCCGCGGCCCTTGGCGGCCAGGCTCAGGGCCTCGTCCAGTTCCTGGTACGGCATCAAGGTGGACACCGGGCCGAAAGCTTCCAGGTTGTGAACTTGCTCGTTGGCGAAGGCATCGCGGCAGAGCAGCAAGGTCGGCGCAAAGAAAGCGCCCTCGCCCACACCTTCGCCCACCGGCGCAAAGCCGTCCTTGGCGCCGAAGACGATTTCATTGCCGGCGCTCAGCAAGGCCACGCGCTCGGCCACATCGGCCTGCTGGGCTTTGGAGGCCAGGGCGCCCATGCGCACGCCGTCGACGGCCGGGTCACCGACCTTGATCTTGGCCAGGCGCGCACGCAAGGCCTCGGCCACCGCATCGATGTGGCGGGCGGGCACGATGGCGCGGCGGATGGCGGTGCATTTCTGGCCGGTCTTGGCCGTCATCTCGCGCGCCACCTCTTTCACGAAGAGCTCGAACTCGGGGTCGCCCACCTCCACATCGGGCGCCAGGATGGCGCAGTTCAGACTGTCCGCTTCGCCGTTGAAGGGGATGGAGCGCGCAATCAGGTTCTTGTTGACGCGCAGCATGGCGGCGGTGTCGGCCGAGCCGGTGAAGGTGACCACATCGGTCTCCTCCAGGCGGTCCAGCAAGTCGCCCGAGCCGCCCACGATCAGCTGCAAGCTGCCGGCCGGCAGCAGGCCGCTTTCATGGATCAGGCGCACACAGGCCTCGGCCACGAAGGAGGTGGCGGTGGCCGGCTTGACGATGCAAGGCATGCCCGCCAGGAAGCTGGGCGCGAACTTCTCCAGCATGCCCCACATGGGGAAGTTGAAGGCATTGATGTGCACCGCCACGCCACGTTTGGGCACCAGGATGTGGGAGCCGATGAACTGCCCCTCCTTGCTCAGCGGAATGGCCGGGCCCTCGTGCATCACATTGCTGGAGGGCAGCTCACGTCGGCCGATGCTGGCGTAGGCAAACAAGGTGCCGATGCCGCCCTCGATATCGATCCAGTTGTCGCTGCGCGTGCCGCCAGTGTGGGCGGAAATGGCGTACAGCCCCTCCTTGCGCTCCAGCAGATAGGTCGCCAAGGCCTTGAGCCTGGCGGCGCGCTGCTGGAAATCCAGGGCCAGCAAGGCAGGCAGGGCCTGACCCCGGGCATAGCTCAGGCTCTCGGCAAAGTCGATCTCATCCGCATGAGTCAAGGCCACCGGCCGGCCGTTGACGGCGCTGTGCAGGGCTCGGGCCGCCTGGCTGCCGATCCAGCGGTTGGCAATCAGGCTTTGAAGAATGGGAGGGGTGGCGCTCATGGCGGTGGTCTGTCTCTGAGTGGATTACAAAAGGGGCCCGATCGGGCCCCTGCTTGCTAAGGGTTCCGTGTGAACCCGGCGTCAGGGCTGGTGTCAGGGCTGGTAGAGCCAGGCGCCCTTTTCGATCTTCACCATCACGCGGGCACGCTGATCCAGGCCCAGGTGATCGGTCGGCGACATATTGAACACGCCGTGGGCGCCGGGCAGTTCTTTCACGCCCTCCAGCGCATCGCGCAGCGCGGCGCGGAAGGCCGGCGTACCGGGCTGCGCCTTCTTCAGCGCCACCGGCAGGGCCGCCTGCAGCAGCAGGCCGGCATCCCAGGCATGGCCGCCGAAGGTCGAGACCGTGCCCTTACCAAAGGCCGCTTCGTACTTAGCGACGTAGTCGAGCGCGCTCTTCTTGACCGGATGATCGGCCGGCAGCTGGCTGGCCACCAGCACGCCGCCGCTGGGCAGGAAGGTGCCTTCCACATCCTTGCCGCCGACGCGCAAAAAGTCGTTGTTGGCCACACCGTGGGTTTGGTAGTACTTGCCGGCGTAGCCGCGCTCACGCAGTGACTTCTGCGGCAGCACGGCCGGCGTGCCCGAGCCCGCGATCAGCACCGCATCGGGCTTGGCCGCCACCAGCTTGAGCACCTGGCCCGTGACCGAGGTGTCCGTGCGGTTGTAGCGCTCAGACGCCACCAGCTTCAGGCCCTTGAGCTCGGCGATCTTGCTGAACTCCTGGAACCAGCCCTCGCCATAAGCATCGGCAAAGCCGATGAAGCCCACGGTCTTCACACCCGCCGAGGCCATGTGCTGGGCGATGGCCAGGGCCATCATGATGTCGTTCTGCGGGGTCTTGAAAACCCAGCGCTTCTTGGTGTCCACCGGGTCGACGATGCGGTTGGAAGCCGCCATGGAAATCATGGGCGTGGCGCCCTCAACCACGGCATCGATCATGGCCAGGGAATTGGGGCTGGTGGTCGAGCCGATCACCACATCGACCTTGTGCTCGGTGATCAGCTTGCGCGTGTTGGCCACGGCCGAGGTGGTGTCAGAGGCATCGTCGAGCACGATGTAATTGACCTTCTGGCCGGCGATGCTGGTCGGCATCAGGCTCAAGGTGTTCTTCTCCGGGATGCCCAGGGAAGCTGCCGGCCCGGTGGCCGAGACGGTGACGCCGACATGGATGTCGGCCAGGGCTTGGGCGCACAGCAAGAGTCCAGCGGCCAGGCTCAGCCAGGTCTTGCGGTGTGACGACGATGGGTGCTTCAGCGAAGTGGCATTCATGCTCGTTCTGTCTCCTGTGTGTTGTCCGTGAAAAAAGGCGTGCCTAGGCAAGCCAGCCATGGTCCGCCGCCAAGCCTTCATCAAACTTGCAAGGCCTGCGCCCCAGGCTCGGCTTGCACCGCGCCCAGTCCGCCAAAGAACAGATCGGCCACCATGGGGGCCACCGCGTCATAGGTCAGCTCGCCATCGGGCTTGAGCCAGGTGAAGGTCCAGTTGATCATGCCAAAGAGCAGCATGGTCAGCGGTTTGTGCAGCCTGGCTCCCTGCAGCTCGGGCCGCACGGCCGCCACACTGTCGGCAAAGGCCGCGACCACACGACGCTCGATCGCCGTCAGGCGCAGGCGATCGGCTTCGTCCAGGAACTTCACATCCTCGGTCAGCACCCGGTGCTCGTTCTGCGCCTGGCCATAGGCCTGCACAAAGCGGGCGATCAGGGCACGCAGGCGCGCCTCGGGGGCCTGGTCTTGCGCCAGCACCTCTTGCACCAAGGCCTCCAGATCCTGGACATGGCTCTCGCAGATCTGCACCAGCAGTTCGTGCTTGTCGCGCACATAGTGGTACAGCGTGGGCTTGCTCACGGCGCAGGCTTCGGCCACGGCATTCATCGAAGTGCCCGGGTAGCCTTGATGCGCGAACAATCGCGCGGCCTCGCGAAGGATCTGCTCGCGCTGGTTCTCGAAACCCGGAGCGCGTCCGCGGGCCATCAGCTTGCGTCCATCGGTGAACGGGAGCGCGACATCGGTTCAGCGTTCATCAAAAGAAATCACCACGCGGGGCGTCAATGCATGGGCCTGGCAGCTCAAGATGAAACCGGCAGCGATCTCATGCTTGTCGAGCGCGAAGTTCTTGTCCATGCGCACCTCACCCTCCAGCAGCTTGCAGCGGCAGGTCGAGCAGACACCGCTCTTGCAGGAAAAGGGCACATCCATGCCTGCACGCGCGGCGGCGTCCAGCAGGCTGGCATCGCTCTTGGAAAACTCAATCTCGCGGCTGAGGCCGTCGCGAATCACCGTCACGCGAGCGTTGTCGGCATCGCCGGCCAGGCTTTGGTGGGGCGCCGGCTGGCCGGCCTGCATCTCGGGCGTGCCGAAGCGCTCGACATGGATGCGCGACTCGTCCACGCCGGAGGCGCGCAAGGTGGCCTCGGCCGCCTCGTTCATCTCGAACGGCCCGCAGATGTAGGCTTGGTCGATGCTGGACGGTGGCAGCACCGTGGCCAGGAACACCGCCAGCTTGCCCGCATCGATGCGCCCCGCTTGCAGCGGCGCATCGACCTGCTCGCGCGAGAACACCGGGTGCAGAGACAGCCGCGTCATATAGCGGTTCTTCAGGTCCTCGATCTCCTCCTTGAACATGGTGGAGGCCTGGGCCCGGTTGCCGTAGATCAGGGTGAAGCGGGCCTCTGGGTCGCGCGCCAGCACCGTCTTCATGATGGACAGGATGGGCGTGATGCCCGAGCCAGCCGCGATACCGACATGATGCTCGCCGCGCCCGGCCAGAGCCTGGGCGCCGAAACGGCCCTGAGGCGGATAGCTCTCAATCACCGCGCCGGCCTTGAGTTCGCCGTGCACCCAGGTCGAGAAGGCGCCGCCTTCCACTCGGCGCACACCCACGCGCAGCTCGCCGTCATCGGCGCCGGCGCAGATGGAATAGGAGCGGCGCAGGTCCTGGCCCTTCACCTCATGGCGGAGGGTCAGGTATTGACCGGGCACGAACTGGAAATCAGCTTGCAGGCTGGCGGGCACCTCGAAGCTGAGGATCACGGCGTCGTCAGTGTCGGGTGTGACCGAACTGACCTTGAGGGGATGGAAATGCAGACTCATCGCTGGGATCCGTCTTCTTTGAATTCAGATGGGTTTGAAATGCTCAAACGGCTCGCGGCAGCTCAAGCAGCGGTACAGGGCCTTGCAGGCGGTGGAGCCAAATGCAGACAGCTTCTCGGTCTGCAGGCTGCCGCAGCGCGGGCAGGCCAGCTGGCTCAGCGAGGCGCGGTGCACCAGGCGGATCGGCTGCTCGGCGCCCGACGCCACCGGCCCGGGCGGTGCAATACCGTAGGCGCGCAGCTTCTCGCGGCCCTCGGCCGTGATCCAGTCGGTGGTCCAGGCCGGCGCGCGCTGCAGGGTCACCTGCACCGAGCCAAAAGCAGACAAGGCCGTGCGCACATCGTCCTGGATCAGCTCGGTCGCCGGGCAGCCGCTGTAGGTGGGCGTCAGCACCACCTCCAGGCCCTCGACCCCGTCCTCACGCAGGCGCAGATCGCGCACGATGCCGAGCTCGCAGAGCGAGATCACCGGCACCTCGGGGTCGGGAATCTGGCGCAGCACCTCCCAGGCGGCTTCCAGCCGACCGCAGGCGCTGCTGGATGGCAGACTCATTACCACTTGCCCCCGGGGTAGGCGCGCTGCAGGTACTGCATCTCGGCCAGCAGATGGCCCATGTGCTCACTGTGCACGCCACGGCGGCCGGCGGACACGTAGGCGCTGGGCTTGGGATGGGCCAGGGTGGCGTCGGCCAGCACCTCGTCCATCTGCGCCTGCCAGTCGGCGCGCAGCTCCGACCAGGCCGGGCCCAGGCCCTGGGCCACCGCCGCGGCGTCCACCGCATCGGCGTCGAAGAGCTCGTTGAACAAAGGCCAGAGCTGGGCCAGGGCCTCGCGCATGCGGGCGGCGGATTCGTCCGTGCCATCACCCAGGCGCACAACCCAGTCGGCGGCATGCTGCTGGTGGTAACGCGATTCCTTGACGGCCTTGGCGGCAATCGCCGCCACCTCGGCATCGCTGCTAGAAGCCAGGCGGCCCCAGAGCAGCTGCAGCCAGGTGGCGACGGCGAAGTTGCGCACCTGGGTGAAGGCGAAATCGCCGCGCGGCAGCTCCATCAGCACCGGATTCAGGTACTGGCGCTCGTCACGCAAAAAGGCGAGCTGGTCTTCGTCATGGCCCTGCCCGTCCAGGTGCGCGGCATGGGTCAGCAGCGCGCGCGCCTGGCCGATCAGGTCCAGGGCCATATTGGCCAGGGCCAGGTCTTCCTCGAGGATGGGGCCATGGCCGCACCACTCGCCCAGGCGCTGACCCAGGATCAGGCAGCTGTCGGCGATGCGCAGCAGGTACTGCACTTGCGGGCTGGCGCCCACTTGAATCGATGCTTGGCTCATACCGGCTGGTTTACATGTGGTTGATGGCATCGGGCAGCTGATAGAAGGTCGGGTGGCGGTACACCTTGTCTTCTGCCGGGTCGAAGTACATGCCCTTCTCGCCCGGGTCCGAGGCGACGATTTGGTTGGACAGCACCACCCAGATGCTGCAGCCTTCCTGGCGCCGGGTGTAGACCTCGCGGGCCATCTGCACGGCCATCTTGGCGTCGGGTGCGTGCAGGCTGCCGCAGTGCTTGTGGTCCAGGCCAGCCTTGCTGCGCACGAAGACCTCCCACAGAGGCCATTCCTTGTCGATCGAACTCATGCGGCTTGCTCCTTGTTCATCTGTTTGCGGGCGTGGGCCAGTGCCGCCTCGCGCACCCAGGCGCCTTCGTCCCAGGCCTTGACGCGGGTGGCCAGGCGTTCGCGGTTGCAGGGGCCGTCGCCGCCGACCACGCGCCAGAACTCGGCCCAGTCGATGGCGCCGAAGTCATGCTCACCGCGTTCTTCATTCCATTTGAGATCGGGGTCCGGCAGCGTGATGCCCAGAATCTGCGCCTGGGGCACGGTGGCGTCGACAAACTTCTGGCGCAGTTGGTCGTTGCTGATGCGCTTGATGCCCCAGCGCATGGACTGCTCGGAGTTGGGCGAATCCTTGTCGGCCGGGCCGAACATCATCAGAGACGGCCACCACCAGCGGTTGACCGCGTCCTGCACCATGGCTTTTTGCGCGGCCGTGCCTTCCTGCATCATCACCAGCAGGGACTCATAGCCCTGGCGCTGGTGGAAGCTCTCCTCGCGACAGACGCGGATCATGGCGCGGGCGTACGGCGCATACGAGCAGCGGCACAGCGGCACCTGGTTCATGATGGCCGCACCGTCGACCAGCCAGCCGACCACGCCGATATCGGCCCAGGTCAGGGTCGGGTAGTTGAAGATGGAGCTGTACTTGGCGCGGCCACTGTGCAGCGCATCGAGCATCTGATCACGGCTAGTGCCCAGGGTCTCGGCGGCCGAGTAGAGGTAGAGGCCATGGCCGCCTTCGTCCTGCACCTTGGCCAGCAGGATGGCCTTGCGCTTGAGCGTGGGCGCGCGGCTGATCCAGTTGCCCTCGGGCAGCATGCCGACGATCTCGGAATGCGCATGCTGGCTGATCTGGCGCACCAAGGTCTTGCGGTAATGCTCGGGCATCCAGTCCTTGGCTTCGATGAAATCGCCTGCATCGATGCGGGCCTCGAATGCGGCTTCTCGGGCCGCGTCCTCGGCGCTCTTGGCCTTGGTGGCCACATCCTGTGGGCCGACGCTCATGGCTTGGGTGTACATCTGCTTTGCTCCTGAAAGAGGCCGCCGCGGGGCTGAATCAACGCGGGCGCTTGTCAATCACCCGGCGAGCCTTGCCCACCAGGGTGCGTTCAATCGAATCGGGAGCACCGACATGGACCTTGGTGGACACACCCACCAGGGTCTTGATGCGGTGCTGCAAGGACTTGGCCACCTGGGCGACCTGGCTGCCATCGGCGGCTGCGGCGGCCGGCTGCAGCTCGCAGCGCACCTCCACCTCGTCGAGTGCGCCCTCGCGCGAGACCACGATCTGGTACTGGCCCGAGAGCTGCGGCTCCTGCAGCACCAGTTCTTCGATCTGGGTCGGGAACATATTGACGCCGCGGATGATGAGCATGTCGTCGCTGCGGCCGACGATCTTGCCCATGCGCCGCATGCTGCGCGAGGTGGGCGGCAGCAGCCGGGTCAGATCGCGGGTGCGGTAGCGGATGATGGGCAGGGCCTGCTTGCTCAGCGAGGTGAAGACCAGCTCGCCCTCAGCACCATCGGGCAGCACGGCACCGGTCTCGGGGTCGATGATCTCGGGGTAGAAATGGTCTTCCCAGATCACGGGGCCGTCCTTGCTCTCGATGCACTCGCTGGCCACGCCCGGGCCCATGACCTCGGACAAGCCGTAGATGTCCACCGCGTCGATGCCAGCCTTGCCCTCGATCTCGCGGCGCATGGCCTCGGTCCAGGGCTCGGCCCCGAAGATGCCGATGCGCAGCGACATCTCGCGCGCATCGAGGCCCTGGCGCGCAAACTCCTCGATGATCACCTGCATATAGCTGGGCGTGACCATGATGATGTCGGGCCGGAAATCCTGGATCAGCTGCACCTGCTTCTCGGTCTGGCCACCGGACATGGGGATGACCGTGCAGCCCAGCTTCTCAGCGCCGTAATGCGCGCCCAGCCCGCCAGTGAAGAGACCATAACCATAAGCCACATGGACCAGATCGCCCGCGCGGCCGCCAGCGGCGTAGATGGAGCGGGCCACCAAGCCTGCCCAGGTGTCGATGTCCTGCTGGGTGTAGCCCACGACCGTCGGCTTGCCCGTGGTACCCGAAGAGGCATGGACCCGCGCCACCTGCTGGCGCGGCACGGCAAACATGCCGAAGGGGTAGTTGTCGCGCAGGTCTTTCTTGGTGGTGAAGGGGAACTTGGCCAGGTCAGCCAGGCTCTTCAGATCGGACGGGTGCACACCGGCCGCATCGTAGGCGGCCTTGTAATGCGGCACCTGGTCGTAGGCATGCTGCAGGCTCCAGCGCAGGCGGCTCAGCTGCAGGGCTTGCAGCTCGTCCTGGCTGGCACTCTCGATCGCGTCCAGGCCGGGACGCGATGGCATGCTGTTCGTCGTCACGTTCATGCCTCACCTTCCGAGGGTTCCAAATCCGGAGCCAGGGGCGAGAGCACCACCGGCTTGCCCTTGATGCGATAGCTCTTGCCGCGGAACACGGCCACCAGCTGATCGGCCTGGTTCTTGACCGTGATGTCGTAGACGCCGGTGCGGCCTGCCAGCGAGACCTCGCGCGCCACCGCGGTCAGGCGGTCGCCGAGCCGGGCCGGTGCCACGATGTCGATGCTGAAGCCGGAGGCCACGGTCAGCTCGTTGTAGGAGTTGCAGGCGAAGGCAAAGGTCGAGTCGGCCAGGGTGGTGATCAAGCCGCCGTGGCAGATCTCAAAGCCGTTGAGCATGTCCTCGCGCACGGTCATGGCCAGGGTGGCGCCGCCGGGCGCAATGGCCAGCACCTCCATGCCCAAGCTCTGGCTGGCGCGGTCCTGGGCCCACATGCTGCGCTTCACGGCTTCAGCAATCTCTTGTGCATCCATGCTCATGGGCGGCTCCGTCTTGATGCTGGCGCTGGGGTTCTTCAGCGGTCGCTGAACTTGGGCGCACGCTTTTGCAAAAAGGCCGCGGCACCCTCCAGATAGTCGGCCGAGAAGCCGAGCTGGCTTTGCGTCACCGCCTCCAGGCGCAGAGCGTCGTCAAAGTCCAGCAGGCCGGCTTCATCAAACGCCATGCGGGTCTGGGCCATGGCGCGCACCGGCATCTGGCTGATCTTTTGCGCCAGGGCCTGGGCGCTGGCGGCGAGCTCTTCATCGGGCACGGCCTTGTAGATCAGGCCAATGGCCTGCGCCTCGGCGGCCGGCAGCTTCTCGCCCAGGAGGGCCAGTTGCAAGGCCTTGGCGCGCCCCACCAGGCGCGGCAGCAACCAGCTGCCACCGCAATCGGGCACCAGGCCGATCTTGGCAAAGGCCTGGATGAAGCTGGCGGAGTTGCCGGCGAGCACCAGGTCGCAGCCCAAGGCCAGATTGGCGCCAGCGCCGGCCGCCACGCCGTTGACGGCGGCGATCACGGGCACCGGCATGCTGCGAACGCGCTGGGCCAGGGGGATGTAGAAGCCGTCGAGCAAGGCACCGATGTCCTTGGGCGATTCGCCAGGTTTCAAATCGGGGTTGACCATGGGGTCGCTGAGGTCCTGGCCGGCGCAAAAGGCGCGGCCAGCGCCGGTGATCACCACGCAGCGCACGCTGGCATCGCCCGCGGCCGCATCCAGCGCCTCGCGCAGCTCGGCCAGCAGGCCCGAGGTGAAGGCATTGAGCGCCGCCGGGCGGTTCAGGGTCAGGGTGCGGACGGCACCGTCCTGCTGGCTCAAAAGTTGCGGTTCTTGCATGCGGGCCTCGGGGCGATGGAGCAACAAACAGGCTTGTGACACGGTCGGTGGGTGCAGCAAAACACTATTGACCGACCGGTCGGTAGATCGTAAGGTCCGCCTTGACTTGGCGCAAGACGGCGCCGATCAGCGTAAACCCTTGGAATGCAGTGAACAAGTGAATGGGTGAACAGGTGAATCAGCCACACTCGTCTGCATGCCCCACCCGTTCACCCGTTCACCCGTTCACCCGTTCACCCGTTCACCCGTTCACCATCCCACCCCCGCCCATGCCCTCCTACTCCATCGACGGCGTCATCCCGGTCGTCCACCCCAGCGCCCATGTCCACCCCACGGCCGTGCTGATCGGCGATGTCCACATCGGCCCGGGCTGCTATATCGGCCCCCTGGCCAGCTTGCGCGGCGATTTCGGCCGCATCGAGATCCACGAGGGTGCCAATGTCCAGGACAGCTGCGTGGTGCACGGCTTCCCGGACTCGCTGACTGTGGTCGAGCGCAACGGCCACATCGGCCACGGCGCCGTTCTGCATGGCTGCATCGTGCGCCACGACGCCCTGGTCGGCATGAATGCCGTGGTCATGGACGCGGCCGAGGTCGGCGCCAGCAGCATCGTGGCCGCCTGCGCCTTTGTGCGCGCCGGGCTCAAGCTGCCCGAGCGCTCGCTGATCGCCGGCCTGCCGGCCAAGGTCATGCGCGAACTCAGCGAGGATGAAATCCGCTGGAAGCGCACCGGCACCGAGACCTATCAAGACCTGACCCTGCGCTGCCAAGCCAGCCTGCGCGAGGTTCAGCCACTGCCCGAGGCGGAAAGCCAGCGGCCACGCCTGCAAGTGGGCTCGCACCGGCCCAAGCAAGCCACCGCGGGGCCTGCGCCAGACAAGGCCTGAGGGAAACGCCCGTGGCGCGAAGCGCCGAGATCCTGGCCGCCATGCGAGCCTGCACCGGTAGCCCAGCCTCAGCTCCGCGCTTAGATTCGAGCGCTTGGAACAGGACGTAAAGATTCCGCCGCCGCGCCATGCATGCGGGTAGACTCGAATTTGACAAACGTCAAGATAGGCGGGGTCGAGACTGGCGCTTGTGGCTGTCGTTGGTTCCCAGGGAGGAGCAGGCATGCAAATCGTTTCGTGTTCGAACCCAATGCCAACTTGGCGCCTGCGGGCCTCGTTTTCGCCGCATCCGGCCGGCGACCTGCCCGGCCGCTCGGGGTCTTCAGCGTGAGCGGGCCCACCGACAGCGCCGTGCTGGACACCTTGTTCGCCAGCGATATGCCGGTCGGCCTGGCCGTACTCGACCGCGAGCTGCGCTATCAACGGGTCAACCGCGCCCTGGCAGATTTCAACGGCGTGCCGGCCGAGCACTTGCTGGGCCGCAGCGTGGCCGAGGTCCTGCCCGAGGCCTATCCCCATCTCCAACCCTTGCTGCACGCGGTGCTGCACCAGGGCCAGGCGCTGGAAAAGTTCCGCATCCAGGTGCGCGTGCCCAGCCATCCGGGCGAGCTCTCGGAGTGGGAGGCCAGCTACCTGCCGCTGCGCGATGCAGAGCAGGCCATCGTGGGCATCCTGGTGCAGGCAGTCAACCTCAGCAGCCAGCGCCGCGCCGAAGAGGCCTTGCGCGAGAGCGAGGCCCAGTTGCGCCGCGTGCTGGACGGGCTGTTCGCGTTTGTCGGCCTGCTCAGCCTGGACGGCCTGCTGCTGGAGGCCAACCGCGCCCCCCTGGAGGCAGGCGGCATCGAGAAGGACGAGGTCTTGGGCCGCCCCTTCTACCAAACATATTGGTGGGGTCACGACAACGAGCTGCAAGCCTGGCTGCAATCCGCCATCGCCGACGCCGGGCGTGGCCAGGTGATCCGGCGCGACATCGTCGTGCGCATGCGCGGAGACACGCGCATGACCATCGATTTCATGCTCGCCCCGCTGCGCGACGGGCAGGAGCGCATCAGCCATCTGATTGCCTGCGGCATCGACATCTCGGACCGCGTGCACAGCGAGCGAGCGCTGCGCGCCAGCGAAGCGCGCTTTCGCAGCGCCTTCAACGCGGCGCCCGATGGCATGGCCCTGGTCAATGCCAACGGCCGCATCTTGCTGGCCAACACGGCCATGGACCGGCTGTTCGCCTGCCCCAGCAGCGGCTTGCAGGACAGTGACATCAACTCCCTCGTGCCGCTGGCGTCGCGCAGCGGCCACCCGGCTCTGATCAGCCATTTCTTCGGCCACCTCCAGACCCGGCCCATGGCCAAACGCCGTTCGCTGCAGGCACTGCGACGCGACGGCAGCCATTTCAATGTCGAGGTGGGACTCAACCCGATTGCCGACAGCGATCCGCCCGAGGTGCTGGCCACCGTGACCGACATCGACGAACGCCTGGCGGCGCAAGCCCAGGTCGAACGCGCGCTGCAAGAGAAAACCGCCCTGCTCAGCGAGGTGCACCACCGGGTCAAGAACAATCTGCAGATCATCTCCAGCCTGCTGCGCCTGCAATCGCGCCATGTCGACGAATCGGTCAAGTTGGTGCTGCGCGAGAGCAAGAACCGCATCCGCGCCATGGCCCTGACCCACCAGCTGCTCTACGAACGCAATGACTTCACCGAGCTGGAGCTGGGCCCCTACCTCAAGCGCCTGGCGGCCCTGCTGCGCGAAAGTTACAGCGATCCCCAACAGAACATCCAGGTGCGAGTGCTGGCGCCCGAATGCGGCCTGTCCATCCATTTGCAGGAGGCCATTCCCTGCGGACTGATCGTCAATGAGTTGGTCACCAATGCCTTCAAGCATGCCTTTCCCGAAGGCCGTGCCGGCAGCATCGAAATCCGTGCCGAACACGAAGCCGAAGGTCTGCTGCATCTCGATGTCTGCGACGACGGCATCGGTCTGGCGCAGCGCCCCGATTGGAAAGACAGCCGCACACTGGGCTTCCAGCTGATCCCCCTGCTGGCCGAGCAGCTCGACGGACAGCTCAGCCTGCTCGATGGGCCCGGCACCCGCATCCGCGTCCGCTTCGCCAGCCAGCCCGACCGCGCCTCGGCCATGCCGCCCAGCGCACCCTCACCGCTCACCCAGGTCAGCCCGGAATGAACGAACTCCTGAACCCGCCGCCACCCAGCCCGCCGACGCCCACACCACGTCTGGCCCGCATTCAGATCGTCGAAGACGAGCGCATCGTCGCGCTGGATCTCAAGCAGGACCTGGAATCCCTGGGCTACATCGTCAACGGCGTGGCGGCCTCCGAGCAGCGCGCCCTGGAGTTGGCCCGCAGCGATCGCCCCGACCTGGTGCTGATGGACATCAATCTCGGCAAGGGCGGCGACGGCACGCGCGCCGCACAGACCTTGATCAGCCAGCTGCGCATCCCCGTGGTCTACCTGACCGCCTATGCAGAGCCGGCCACGCTGGAACGGGCCGGTCTGACCGCGCCCTATGGCTACTTGCTCAAGCCCTTCGAGCTGCGTGAGCTCAATGCCACCATCCGCATGGCCCTGGCGCGGCGCGAGGTCGAACGCCAGGCCGAACGGGCCGAGCAGCGCTACCGTCTGGCCCTGGACGCTGCCCAGCTCGGGGTGATGGAGTTCCATCCAGAATCGGACCAGATCGAGCTGAACGGCCATGTCGACCCCTTGCAGCTCTCCACGGCACGCGGCTTTGCACTCTCGCGCCAGGCCTTCATGGCCTGCATCGAACTGTCAGCACGCGAGCAGCTGGCCGCCCTGCTGCAACCGGGTGGCTCGGCCCATTGCGTGACGCGCTGGAAGCCCGCCCAGGAACCACCGACCTGGCTGGAGATCCGCGCCTGTCACTTCAGCGAAGGCGTGCCCGGCGACGGCAAGATCATCGGCGTGTTCCGCGACATCAGCGTGCAGCTCGAGACCGAGGCCCAGCTGCGCCGCGCTGCCGTGGTGTTCGAATCCGCGGCCGACGCCATCGTCATCCTCGATACCCAGCACCGCGTGCGCGCGATCAATCCCTCGTTCACGCAGATGACCGGCTGGACCCTGGAGCAGGTACTGGGCCAGGACGTGCGCAGCTTTCTGCCCGCCCAGCGGCAGAACGATCAAGCCCCCTTCCATGCGGGCGCCAACTACACCAGCACTGATGAAGAGGGCAGCTCCGCGCGCGCCGCCGTCTGGCATGGCGAGACCATGTGCCGGCACCGCGATGGCCGCCTGTTTCCGGCCTGGCAACACCTGGCCCCGGTGCTCGATGCCCAGGGCCGGCTCAGCCACCAGGTGCTGACTTTCACCGACATCTCGGCCCTGCGCCGGGCCGAGACGCAGATCCAGCATCTTGCCTACCACGATGCCTTGACGGGCCTGGGCAACCGGCACCACCTCGAGGTCTGCCTGCGCCACTTCATCGGCAACGAGGGGCAACGTGATCGCGAGCCTGCGCGCTTCGCCCTGCTCTTCATGGATCTGGATGGTTTCAAAACCATCAACGACACCCTGGGTCACGGCGTCGGCGACGAGCTGCTGATCCAGATCGCGCGCCGGCTGGAGCTGTGCCTGCGCCGCTCGGATGTCTCGGTGCGCCTCGGCGGTGACGAGTTCATCATCCTGCTCAGCGACATTCACCGCACGGACGACGCCACCACTCTGGCCGAGAAGCTGCTGGCCCAGATCCGCCTGCCGGTGGAGCTCGCAGGGCGTGACCCGGTGTCCGTCTCCGCCAGCGTGGGCATCGCGCAGTTTCCGGAGCACGGCCGTTCGGCAGACGCGCTGATTCAAGCCGCGGACGCCGCCATGTACGAGGCCAAGTCCGCGGGCCGCAACCGTTATGAAGTGTTCAGCGCGCGGCTGTCCGACAAGGCTGTGGCCCGGCTGCAGATTGAACAAGGCCTGCGCCGCGCGCGCCTGGGCCAGGAGTTGATGTTGCACTGGCAGCCCATCGTCGACATGGCCCGGCAGCGCGTCATCGGCGCCGAGGCGCTGATGCGCTGGCAGCACCCGGAGCTGGGCGCCATCAGCCCCGATCGCTTCATCCCGGTGGCCGAGGACATCGGTCTGATCGAGGACTTCGGCCGCTGGGCCCTGGATCAGGCCTGTCGCCTGGGCGTGCGCTGGCTGGCCAGCGGCCGGCCGCTGGAGCGTCTGGCCGTCAACATCTCGGCGCGCCAGCTGCAACGCCCAGGCTTTGTCGATCTGGTGGCCGAGGCGCTGAAACGCCACGGCCTGCCGCCGGCCTGCCTGGAGCTGGAGATCACCGAATCGACCCTGCAGTCGGTGGACAGCGGCCGCGTGATCCTGGGCGAGCTGCGCCGCTTGGGCGTCAAACTGGCCATCGATGACTTTGGCACCGGCTTCTCCTCGCTGTCCCTGCTCAAGCATTTCCCGCTCGACCGGCTCAAGATCGACAAGAGCTTTGTTCGCGACCTGGAGCGCGAGGGCCATGATCTGGCCATTGTGCGGGCCATTGTGGCCCTGGCCAGCACCCTGGGCCTGGAACTCACGGCCGAGGGCGTCGAGACCCAGGCGCAGCGCGAGGTGCTGCTCAAACTCGGGGTCAGCGATGCCCAGGGTTGGCTCTACAGCCGCGCCCTGCCCGAGGCCGATCTACTCAGCTTGCGTGAAAGCCTGGCGCCAAACGCTGCGGGCAGCGCTTGACTCAATCCGGCTTGATCTGGCTCAAGGGCTGGCCACCCCGGGCTGGCTAGAGTCGCTGCATTCCAATGACGGCTTCGTCCGCACGCGCGCCATGCCCATCGAACTGTTCCACCAGGATTCGCACCGCTGCCTGATGTTCTCCAAGCTCAGCGTGGAGGAAGGCGAGGCCGTGCAATCCAATCAGTTCCTGCTGGTACATGGCAACACCGGCGCCATCCTCGACCCGGGCGGCAATATCGCCTACAACGAGCTCTACCTGGGCCTGACCCAGTACATGGCGCCGCACAAGCTGGCCGCCATCCTGGCCTCGCATGCCGACCCTGACATCATCGCCTCACTGGACCGCTGGATGACGGCCAGCAGCGCACCGGTCTACATCTCGCGCATCTGGGAACGCTTCGCGCCGCATTTCTGCAAGCCCGGCAAGACGGCCGGCCGCATCATCGGCCTGCCCGATGCCGGCCAACGCCTGCGCTTGGGCCAGGGCAGCGCCGACAGCTTCGAGCTCTGGGCCCTGCCCGCGCATTTCCTGCACGCCGAGGGCAATTTCCAGTTTTACGACCCAGTCAGCCGCATCCTGTTCTCGGGCGACCTCGGCGCCTCGCTGGGTGCCCAGCTCGACCCCGCCAAACCGGTGACCGAACTGGCCGGCCACATCCGCTACATGGAAGGCTTCCACCGCCGCTACATGGTCAGCAACAAGGTCATGCGCCTCTGGGCAGCCATGGTGCGCGAGCTGGACATCGCCATGATCGTGCCGCAACACGGCAGCCCGATGAGCGGCCCGGCCGTGCAACAGTTCATCGCCTGGGCCGAGAACCTGGCCTGCGGCATTGACCTGATGGGGCCGGCCGACTACCGCATTCCGGATTGAGTCAAACCGGGTGACTCATGGCGCTGCCGTGACCAGCCCCCCCCGCTCACCCCCCCGTTTTGAGCAAGGCCCGGGCCGCCAGGGTGGCGACCAGGGCTTCCGAAGGCGGGCAGAAACCGGCTGCGCTGCAGGCAGCGGCTTCTGCCGCCACGGCCCAGCGCAGGTGCTGTTGCACCGGCGCTTCGCGTTGGCGCAGGCAGCTGAAGATCAGCCCGGCCAGGCCCGACTCGCGCGCGCCCACGGGGTCGACCACGTCGTAATCGGCAATCTGCGCATGCCACTCCTCGCGGCCGCGGAACAGCGTGGCATGGCCGGCCACGCCGTGCTGGAGCAGGAGCATGGCGTCCGGGTTCCAGGCGCTGATCTGGGCCAGACCGACGCGGTAGTCCTGAGCGCGGAACAGACCGCGCAGCTCGGCCTCCGAAATCTGGATCACATCGGCCAGGCGGCACATGCGCTCGAGGGTCTCGTCGTAGCGCGAATCCATCTGCAGGCTGAACTCGGGCGCATAGCTGAGCGTTTTGCCTTCGGCCTTGAGTCCTTCGGCCAGCGCCAGCAGGCGCAAGCCCAGAGGCTGACGCACCAGGCTCAAGCCCCCGAAATGAGCCCAGCGCAATCGCTTGAGCCAGCCGCTGGGCAGGCCCTCGGGGCGGAAGTGCAGGTCGGCGCTGTCCTGGCCGACAAAGAACTGCGGCGCCTCGTCGGGCCGGCTCAAGGCCATCAGCGGCGGCTTGGGCAGTTGCTGGATGAAGCGCAGGTCGAGATTGGCATCGCTGCTGTCGATCCAGATTTCCTGGCCGAAGGCATCCTGGCTGATGGCGCCGGCAAAGGCGCTGAGTTCGCCCAGGGTCGAAAGGGCCACCGCCACCTGCCAGGGCGCGCCGCGGTTGACGCTGCGCCAGAGGTCGGGGCCGCTGCGTTGCAGCTCGGTGTAGGCCGCACCGAAGGCGATGAAGCGAGGGAGGTCAGGATGGAGCACGCCGGTCATGTTGCGCATTCCAACTGCTGCAGGCGCCCAGGGCAAGCCCCCTCTTGTGGTGATAGTCACGGCCGTGCGAGCGCCGCCCCGGGCCGGGCCGGGCCGGGCCACGGCGCAAGAGGTTTTGTCGCTGGAGGCACAATCGGACGCATGCCCCCGCTCAAGAAGCCCGTGATCCCGATCGCCGACCAGCGCCAGCTGAGCGCCTTGCCGCTGCCACTGGACCCCGCCGAGCCCGCGCTGCCGCCGCGCGACCAGCTCGGCCGGCCGCTGCGCGATCTGCGCATTTCGGTCACCGACCGTTGCAATTTCCGCTGCAGCTACTGCATGCCCAAGCAGGTCTTCGACAAGCACTACGAGTTCCTGCCCCATGCCGACCTGCTCAGCTTCGAGGAGATCACCCGCCTGGCGCGCCAGTTCGTGGCCCTGGGGGTCGAGAAGATCCGGCTGACCGGCGGCGAGCCCCTGCTGCGCAAGAACCTCGAACGCCTGATCGCCATGCTGGCCGAGCTGCGCACGCCCGCGGGCCAGCCCTTGGACCTGACGCTGACGACCAACGGCTCCCTGCTGACCCGCATGGCCCAGCGCCTCAAGGACGCGGGCCTGGGCCGCGTCACGGTCAGCCTGGACGGGTTGGACGACGCCGTGTTCCAGCGCATGAACGATGTTGGTTTCCCGGTGGCCGAGGTGCTGGACGGCATCGCCGCCGCGCAAGCCGCAGGCCTGGGCCCGATCAAGGTCAATATGGTGGTCAAGAAAGGTGTCAACGACGCCGAGATCCTGCCCATGGCACGCCATTTCCTGGGCAGCGGTGTGCGCCTGCGTTTCATCGAGTACATGGATGTGGGCAGCAGCAATGGCTGGCGCATGGACGAAGTGCTGCCCTCGGCTCAGCTGCTGCAGCGCTTGCGTGAAGCCTTCACCGTGGAGCCGCTGAGCCGCAGCGTGGCCGGCGAAACCGCCGAGCGCTGGCGCATCAGCCAGGGCGGGCTGAGCAGCGAGATCGGCCTGATCTCCAGCGTCAGCCAGGCCTTCTGCGGCGACTGCAACCGCGCCCGCCTCTCGACCGAAGGCAAGCTCTACACCTGCTTGTTCGCCCACCGCGGCACCGATCTGCGCGCCCTGCTGCGCAGCCCTGCCAGCGATGCGCAGATCGCGGCCAGCCTGGCCGGCCTGTGGTCGCAGCGCAGCGACCGTTACTCGCAGCTGCGCGGTGCCGGTATGGGCCCGGATGGCCAGGGCAACGCTGCCGCAGGCGAGCGCCGGGTCGAGATGCACTACATCGGCGGCTGAGGGCGGCGCACCGATGTCGGCCCCCGCCCGCGAGCAGATCACCGGCCTGGTGCTGGCCGGCGGCCGCGGCAGCCGCATGGGCGGCGTGGCCAAGGGCTTGCAAGTGCTGCATGGCCGGCCGCTGCTGGCCCATGTGCTGGAGCGGCTGCAGCCGCAAGTCGGCCCGCTGCTGATCAACGCCAACCAGGAGCTGGAGCGGCATGCCCAGTTCGGCTGGCCCGTCATTGCCGACAACAACGACGACTACCTCGGCCCCCTGGCCGGCATCCTGGCCGGCCTACGTGCCTGCGAGAGCGACTGGCTGCTCTGCGTGCCCTGTGACAGCCCGCGCCTGCCGCGCGATCTGGCCGCGCGTCTGGCCCGGGCCTGCACCGAAGCCCAGGCCGATCTCGCCTACGCCGTCTGCGAGGGCCAGGCCCAACCGGTGTTCTGCCTGCTGCGCCCTCACCTGGCCGACAGCGCGGCGCAGTTTCTCGCCGAGGGAGGCCGCAAGCTGGAACGCTGGCAGCAGATGCAGGCCCACTGCGCCCTGCACTTCGATCAGCCCGGCGATGCTGCAGCCTTCATCAACCTCAACAGCCTGAGTGAGCTGCACGGTCTGAATCCCGAGAGCCCAGAGAATCCCAACCATGGCTGAACCTTCTGCACCCAGCATCGCCCCGCGCATCGACTGCCAGATCCGCCTGATGCGCGAGGCCGATCTGCAGGACTACAAAACCCTGCGCGACGGCATGCTGGCCGGCCACCCCGAAGCTTTCACCTCGGACGCCCGCACCGAGCTGCTGCGCGATGCCGAGAGCTACCGCGGCCGTCTCAGCGGCGGCGACGGTGGCGCCAACCTCTTCACCCTGACGGCCTGGCTGGACGGACAGCTGGTGGGCGCCATCAGCTGCGAGCATGAGGCTCGCGTCAAGGTGCGCCACGTCGCCCACATCGTGGGCATGATGGTGCGCGACGAGGTCCATGGCCGCGGCATCGGCCGCCAGCTGCTGCAACGCGCGCTGATGCTGCTGGAAGGCGAGCCGGTGCTGGAGCTGGTGACACTCAGCGTCACGGCCAGCAACCATGCGGCCGTGCGCCTCTACGAGAGCTGCGGCTTCATCCGCTACGGCCGCCTGATGGGCGCCATCAAGATGCCCGACGGCCGCCTGGTCGACAAGGATTTGATGAGCCGGCGTTTGCGCTGAAGTTTGCGCTGAAACATGCGCTGAGGCCGAGGCTTCAGCGCCCGCGCAGATCAAACTCCACCAGCAGCTCATCCTGCACCGCCAGCAAACCGCCAGCCACCGAAAAAGGCTGGAGGCCGAAGTCACTCTGGCGCAGCACCCAGGCACCGGTCACCCGAACCTGATCGGCCGACAGATCGACGTGCAAGGGCACCTCGACCGTGCGGGTCACGCCGTGCAGGCTCAGGCGCCAGCGGCCGATCAGCTTGGGCGGCTCACCGATCAGGCTCAGGCCCTGGATGCGCAGCTCGGGGAAACGCTCGGCCTGCAAGCCCTGCTCACCCAGCATATTGCGCCGCGTGGCGGCCACGGCTTCGGGGCTCAGCACCGAAGCCCAGCCAGGGCCGAGCGCCGCACGCAGCTCGGGTGGATCCAGCAGCAGCTCGTCCAGGCGCAGCTGCAGCTCGAAGCGGGCCTCGCTACCGCCGCGTGGCTGCGGCAGCGCCTGCTCGTTCAGCGGCCACCAGAGCAGGCCCCGCAGCTGCGGTGCGCTCAAGACATGGTTGTGGCCCAAGGCCGCCGCGCGCCCGGCGCGAAACACATGGATGCGCAGCTGGCTGGCCTCGGCATCGAGGCGGTACAGGCGCCCGCCCACCTGGGCTCGCAGATCGCGCTCGGCCTCGGCAAACGGCGCCAGCACCGCATCCGGACTCGACACAGCCTGGGGCGATGGCGCGCTCGCACAGCCCAGCAGCACGAGGCTCAGCAAACCAACAGCCCAAAGCCGGGCAGGCGCGCGGTGACGAGACTCAGACATGCGACTTCTTTCTCTGGCCCGGGGAGAGCCCCGAAAACTTCGAGGCATTCTGACAGCGGCCCGCAGCGCCCCCAAGGGCGAGTGCGATAGCATCGGCATAAACACGATTTCACGCGATTTCACGCGCTTTCACGAGGAGCCACCATGGCCGCCAGCCCCTTCCGACCTGCCATCGAGCTGATGGCCCAGTACGCCAGCTACCACCGCGACCGCCGCAACATCGCCACCCATTTCGTCGGCATCCCGCTGATCGTGTTCGCGGCCGGCGTGCTGCTGGCACGCCTGCAGTTCGAGGCCCTCGGCCTGTCTTTCAACGGCGCCTGGGCCGTCTGGGGCCTGAGCACGGCCTGGTACCTGACCCGCGGCAATCTGGTGCTGGGCCTGGCCGTCAGCGCGGTCAACGGCCTGCTGATGGCCCTGGCCGAGCCGCTTGCAGCTGGCTCGACGGCGCAATGGCTGAGCTGGGGCCTGGGCAGCTTTGTGCTGGGCTGGATCATCCAGTTCCTGGGCCATTACTACGAGGGCAAGAAGCCCGCCTTTGTCGACGACCTGGTCGGCCTGCTGGTGGGCCCGATGTTTGTCGTGGCCGAAGCACTTTTTGCCCTGGGCTGGGGCCGGGCCATGCTGGCCGAGATCGAGCGCCGCGTCGGCCCCACCCATCTGCGCGATCTGGCCCACCCGGTGGCCTGAGTTCTTGGGCCACGCCCACTCTGAGTCCCTGCCTGGCCTATGGCCTGGCTAGAGGGCCTGCCGAACCTTGCAAACTCAGGTGCCGCTGGAGATCGAGATGGTCGGGAACTTGGCCGAATAGTCCTTGGCCTGGGACGCAATCTTGATCGCCACCTGGCGGGCCAGGGTCTTGTACAGCGCGGCGATCTCGCCCTCGGGCTCGGCCACCACCGAGGGCCGGCCGGCATCGGCCTGCTCACGGATGGACAGGGCCAGGGGCAGGCCGCCGAGGTAATCCAGGCCGTACTGCGCAGCCATCTTCTTGCCGCCGTCGGCGCCAAAGATGTGCTCGGCATGACCGCAGTTCGTGCAGATGTGCACCGCCATGTTCTCGACCAGGCCGAGGATGGGCACGCCCACCTTCTCGAACATCTTCAGCCCCTTCTTGGCATCGATCAGGGCGATGTCCTGGGGCGTGGTGACGATGATGGCGCCGGTCACCGGCACCCGCTGGCTCAGGGTCAGCTGGATATCGCCGGTGCCGGGCGGCATGTCCACCACCAGGTAGTCCAGATCCTGCCAGCGGGTCTGGCGCAGCAGCTGCTCCAGCGCCTGGGTGGCCATGGGGCCGCGCCAGATCATGGCCTGGTCGTCCTCGACCAGGAAGCCAATCGACATCAGCTGCAGGCCATGGGCCAGCTTGGGCTCCATCAGCTTGCCGTCCAGGCTGTCCGGCCGGCCCGAGGCGCCCAGCATCAGCGGCTGGCTGGGTCCGTAGATGTCGGCATCGAGTACGCCCACGCGTGCGCCCTCGGCGGCCAGCGCCAGCGCCAGATTGGCCGCGGTGGTGCTCTTGCCCACCCCGCCCTTGCCCGAGGCCACGGCGATGATGTTCTTCACGCCCGGCAGCAGCTGCACACCGCGCTGCACCGCATGGGCCACGATCTTGCTGGCGATGGCAATGTTCACCTGGCCGACACCGGGCAGCGTGCGCACGGCGGCTTCCAGGGCGGCGCGCAGGGCGGCATGCTGGCTGGCGGCCGGGTAGCCCAGCTCCACATCAAAGGCCACATCAGCGCCATTCAGACGCAGATTCTTGATCTGCTTGCCCGACACCAGATCGCTGCCCGTGTTGGGATCGATCACGGCCTGCAGGGCTTGCAAGATGGTGGCTTCAGAGATGGGGCTGGACATGGCGATGGCTCGGGCTGCTGCGACGGGGCCCGCAGTCTAGCCGAGCCGGGAAAACCCCAGGCCGCCGGGGCCCGATGGGCCGCTCATGCCACCTGTTTGAACGCCATCACCGCTTGGTTGCGCAGGGTGCGCAGCAAGGCCAGTTCTTTCTCGCCCAGATCGATGGCGCCGGGCCGAGCCTTGTCGGCATAAATCATGGCAAAGGGCTGACCCTTGAGCATCATGGGCAGCAGCAAGAAGCTGGGGGCCCGCACCGCACCCTGGTACCAGGGCGGCAGGCGCTCGGCGATATTGGGGGCCGAGGCATCGGCGATCAAGGTGTCGGCACCCTTGTGGCACACCGCCGTGAACAAGTCCGGCGCCCCGTGGCTGGGCAGGCGCAGCGGCACGCGGAAGGCCGGCACCACCGCCTCCACGCCCTCGCCCAGGCCGAAGCGGCCGGTCAGTTGCTCGCTCTTCGGGTCACGCAGGCAGAACACCACACGCCGGAAACCGATGGCACGGAAGATGGTTTCCAGAATCATGCGCAGCACTTCGTTGAGCTTGAAGCTCTCGACCATGGCGTTGGTGATGTCCTGGATGCCCGAGGCCAGGGTCTCCACCGCCTGCTCGCGCGTCAGCGCCTGACCGGTGAGGCTGAGCGTGGGCTCCTCCAGCACCGTGGCCTGCAGCTGGTGCGGGCTCAGCGAATCGTCCGGCGCGGGCTGCAGCGGCGCCAGCAGGCGGCGTGCCGGTGAGCTCTTCGGCAGGGCGATGCCCATGGCCTCGGCCATCTGGCTCAGGCGGGCGCGGGCCCGGTCGGCGGCCTGGTCGAAATCACTGGCGCTCAGGCCCAGGGCACGGGCATGACGCTGGGCCATGGCATGCACCTTGGCATGGGCCTGGTCCGGCTCGGTGTGCAGGATGACATCGGCCACGGCATTGGCGGCATGGGCCAGCCAGCGCTGGCGCTCGGAGGGCTTGTCGATCCAGCGCTGGGGCGGCTCGCCGCTGGGCCGGCGCATGCTCTCCTGTAGGCCCTCGGGCAGGCCCCATTGCCGGGCCACGCCCAGGCCCAGCTGCTCATAGCTCATGCCCAGCACCTGGATGGAAGCACTGGCCTCGCTCAGGCCCGGTGCGATCTCCTCGCCGGCCGGACCCTGCTCGGGGCGGCGCATGCGGCGGATCTGGCGCGCCTCTTCGGGGAAGTAGAACTCGGTCAGCGAGCGGCCCAGGTGGTAGAACAAGGCAGCCAGAAAAGCCTCTTCGCTCTCCTGGCTGCTCGGTCCGTTGAGGCAGAGCTCGCGCGCCAGCGAGGCCGCCATCAGCGAGCGCAGAAACTCCTCACGCAAGGCCTGGGCATGGGCCTTGTTTTCCATGCGCTCGAGCAGGATCAGGGACAGGGCCAGGTTGCGGATGCCGCCAAAGCCGATCAGGGCCACGGCGCGCGACACCGTGCTGATGCCACCAGCCTGCACCCCACCGCCGGTGTGGCGGAACTGCACGGTGTTGACCAGGCGCAGCAGCTTTTGCGTCAGCGCCACATCCTTGAGGATCTCGTTGGACAGGCTGGACAGGCTCTCATGCTCGGACTGGGTCAGGCGCTGGATGCGGCTGATGGCCTGGCTCATGGCCGGGAAGTCGCTCTTGATGCGCATGCGGCGCAGCAGAAACTCCAGCGCTGCGCCCTCGCCCTGGGCTGCCGCCCCTTCCGGCGCGGCCTCGGGGCGCAGCCAGCGGGCCAGGGCGTCGTGCATGGCCAGGGCACTGGGCCAGCGCTGGGCCGGGTCGCGGGCCAGGCCGCGCTGAACGATGGCGCGCAAGGCGTCGTCCACCTCGGGCCCGAGGCCGGGCGGCAGCTGCAGCTCTTCGTCCTTGACCCGGCGCACCGATTTCCAGGGATCGGGGTCATGGTTGAGGCGCTGGCCACTGAGCATTTCGGCCAGCAGCACGGCCGCAGCGAAGACATCCATGGACGGTGTCGGCAGCTCGCCGCGCGCCGCCTCGGGCGAGAGATAGGCCGGGGTGCCGACGATGCGCGGGCCGATTTGCCCCGGCCCGCTGTTCGCCGAGGGCACACTCAGTCGTCCGGCGATGCCGAAGTCCATCACCCGCGGCCGGCCCTTGGCATCGATCAGGATGTTGCTGGGCTTGAGGTCGCGGTGCACCACGCCGGCCTGGTGGGCGGCCTGCAAGCCATCGAGCAGGCCCAGGCTCAGCTCCACCGCCACCCGGGCCGGCAGGGCGCCGCCGCTGTCCACCTGACGGCGCATGCGGTCGGCCAGCGAGCCGCCGGCCACGTACTCGAAGACCAGATAGGCCTGGCCATCCTGGATGTCGGCCTCGAAGACCGGCACGATATTGGGGTGGTGGAGGCGGCTGACGGCGCGCGCCTCGTGCAGCCACTCGTCCACGCTGCGGCCATCGCTGGGCGGGCGCAGCACCTTGAGCGCCACCTCGCGGTCCAGGCGCGGGTCATGGGCCAGCCAGACGGTCGCCTGCGCGCCCTCGCCCAGGCGCTTGAGCAAGTGAAAGCGCCCCAGCTGCGGCACGTGCAGATCGGCCAGCGGCGCCGGCATGGTGTAGCCGCCGAATTCGGACGTCGCCGCCTCCTCCGCAGACTCCTGGATCAGATCACTCGGTTCGTCGGCGGGCAGCGTGGGCAGCATGGTGGGGGCGCAAAGCTCGGGGAGGTCTCAGCACCGGAGCACCGGCGTGAAAGCGAAGGACGGACACAGGCCGGCGCGCATGGCCGCTAGCCGGTGGCGCCGCCGGTCAGGCGCTTGCGCAGGGCCGAGGCGCGGGGCGCATCGACCAGGGCCGGCGGCTGCTGGGCGTCGAAAGTGGGTGGCGGCGGCGTCTCGGGGTTGAGCGCCTGCTTGATGTCCTGCAGGCCCAGGCCCAAGGCGCGGGCGTAGCGGCGCGTGGCCGCCTCGACGGCAGGCTGGCGGCGCGCCTCGACCTGGGTCAGGGCGTCGACCAGCTCATTGGCCAGGCTGCAGGTCAGGCGCAGCAGATCGGCGTCGTTGCTGGGGTGGCGCACGGCCGCCTCGGGCGGCTGGCGGCGGATCATGTGGACCAGCTCCTCGCCCAGGCTCCAGTGCTTGGCCACGGCCGCGCCCAGCGCCTCCAGATCGCAGCCCAGCACCGCGTAGGCGGCGGCTTGCTCGGTCATGCCCTGAGGATGGGGCTGGTCTTCGGTGGGCTCGGGCGGCTGCATCAGCTGGCGGATCTGCTGAGCATCGTCCGGGAAGTGGTACTGCAGCAGCAAGCGGCCGAGGTTCTGCATGACCGTGATCAGGTAGACCACCTCGCCGTCGTAGCCGGCCGGGCGCAGCACCTGGGCGATCTGCCCGGCGCGGTGCACCCGCTTCATCAGGCTGCGCAGCATGGTGGCCTGCAGCTCGCTGAGCGGCCCGGGCCAGGGCTTGAGCGCACGGGCGGCCTGCTGCACCCCGTCCAGGCCCAGCATGGCGATGGCGCGCTGCATATTGAGCACGGTGCCGTCCACTGGCGCGCCGTTCTGCTTGAGCGAGAGGTTGACGCGGCGCAGCAGCTCCAGGCTCAGGGCCATGTCCTGCAGCACCAGGGCCGACAAGGTGCTGCTGTGCTGGCGCTCCAGGCCGGCACCGATGCGGCTGAGATTGGGGCTGGTGCTGGGCAGATGGCCGATGCGCTGCAGCTTGTCCATCAGCAGGGCGATCGGGCCGCCCTGATCGCTGGCGGCGGTGGTGCGCCAGCCATCGAGGGCGCGCAGCAGGCTTCGGGCGATGTGGTAGCGCTGGCGGGCCTGGCGGTCGCTGGCGCGGTTGCAGATGGCGCGCAGCGGGTCGGGAATGGGGTGCGGCGTCTCCCAGCCCAGGCGCACCAGCTCGCGGCCCAGGGGCTGCATCTGCTGCACCACGGCTTGCAGATCGTTCTGCTCCAGCACCGGCCGGCCGCTGAGGATGCGGTGCAGCAAGAGGCCGACGCAGAGCACATCCTCCGCCGCCGACTCGCGCACCGCGCGGCGGGTGACGGTATTGAAATCCACGGTGGCCGGAAACACCTCTTGCGCCACCTCCAGGCCCAGCACACGGACCTGGTTGTTGGCGCCGATGATGAGAGTGCAGCACTGCACATCGCGGTGGGCATGGCCAGCTTCGTGGGCGAAGGCCAGGCCCTCCAGGTACTGGCACACCCACTCGGCCGCTTCGACCGGCAGCGGGGCGCTCTGGCGGGCCAGGCGTTCATCCAGGGTTTCGCCGAGGGCACGGTCGTAGGCCACAAACGGCCATTGCTCGACCTGGCCGATCTCGATCACATGGGCCAGATTCGGGTGCTGCACGCGCGAGGCGGCCTGGGCCATCTTCTGCCAATGCTCCATGGCTGCAGCGCTGTTTGGCGCCACGCGCGGCATGCACAGGTACAGCTCCTGGCCCAGACGCGCGTCGTAGACCACCCACAGCATGCTGCGCGCGCTCTTGTTGAGCAGGGCGCGCAGCTCGAAGCGGCCGAAGCGGCGCATGGGCGCCGCGGCGACCGTCTTGTCGGCGGGGGTGGATGAAGAGGCGGAGGCGTCTGACACGGACAAAGCGGGACCCAACAGGACCGAGATCGTTATCGCCCTATTGGACACAAACTGCAACAACTGCAGGCCACAAGCTGAGCGGGAAAGGCGGTTTATTTCCGCTCAGCCCCCCCCTACTGCCCCCTGCCCTCCTGCCCTCCTCACCTGCTCCCGAGTTCTCAAGCCTGCAGCTGGGCCCAGACCTTGTGGCTCCGACCTGACATGCCCTGCGGGCAGATGTCAGTCTCGCCGCAAAGTCTGGCCTCAGCCTTGTAGCTGTGCCCAGACTTTGTCCAGCCGCTTGACGCTGACCGGCTGCGGCGTGCGCAGCTCCTGGGCAAAGAGGCTGACGCGCAGCTCCTCCAGCTGCCAGCGGAAATCGGCCAGGCGGGCGTCAGCCGTGCCCTTGAGCTCGATGACGCGGCGCAGATAGCGCTGCTCCAGGGGCTTGAGTTCGGCCATCAGCTTGGCGTCGCGGGCGGCATCGGCGCGCAGCTTGTCCAGGCGGGCGGTCACAGCCTTGAGGTAGCGCGGCAGATGCTGCAACTGGGCCCAGGGCGTGGTGAGCACAAAGTTCTTGGGTGCCAGGCGTTGCAGCTGGGCGGTGATGTCCTCGGCCACGTCCTTGGCGGCGCGGCTGTCCTTGAGCTTCTTCTGCGCGGCATGGAGCTCCTGCAGCACCACGCCGGTCTGGCGCGCCACTTCCTGGGCGATCAGGTTGAGGCGGCTGCGGCCTTCTTCGATGCGGGCTTTGAAGCTGAACTCATCCTTGGGCAAGGGTTCGGCCAGGAAGGCGCGGTCCAGGGCCACGCCGATGATCTGGTCGCGCAGTTCCTCGGCCGTGCCCAGGTTCATGAACAGCACCGACATTTTTTGCAGATCGGGGATGTTCTTCTCCAGGAACTTGAGCGGCTCCTTGAGCTGCAGCGCCACCAGGCGACGCAGGCCCTGGCGGTGCTTGGCGGCGGCCACATCGGGCTCGTCAAACACCTCGATCTCGACATGGCTGCTGCGGTCGATCAAGGCCGGGAAACCGATCAAGGTCTGCGAACCGCGGCTGACCTCCATCAGCTCGGGCAGCTCGCCGAAGGTCCAAGCGGTGTAGGTCTTGGCGGTCTCTTGCACCGGCTTCTTGGCTGGCACCACCTCGGCGCGAATGCCACCTTTCGCCACGGGCGGCAGCGGCTCGGTCGCAGGCGCCGATGACGGCAGCTTGAGCGCAGCCAAGGCCTGGAAGGCCGAGCGCGCCTGGCCGCCCAGCTCCGACTTCAGCGCCGCCAGATTGCGGCCCTGGCCGAGCTGGCGGCCATGCTCGTCCACCACGCGGAAGTTCATGAACAGATGCGGCTGCAGCTGTTCGAGCTTGAAGTCATTGCGCTGGATGGCCAGCTGCGTGCGCTCGCGCACCGCCTTGAGCAGCACCTCGATCAGGGCGCCTTGGGCAAAAGGGTGGCTGGCGATGAACTCGGCGACGAAGTCGGGCAACGGCACCAGGCGCGAGCGCGGGCGCTGGTGCAAGCTCTTGAGCAAGGCGGTGATCTTGGGCGCCAGCATGCCGGGCACCAGCCACTCGCAGCGCTCCTCGCTGACCTGGTTGAGCGCGAAGATGGGCACGTTGACGGTGACACCGTCGCGCGCATCGCCAGGCTCGTGCAGATAGCTGACCGTGCAGTCGACGCCGCCCAGGCGCAGGGTCTTGGGGAAGGCCTCGGTGGTGACCCCGGCGGCCTCGTGGCGCATCAGCTCCTCGCGGCTCAGATGCAGAAGCTGTGGGGCTGCCTTGCTGGCCTGGCGGTACCAGCGCTCCAGCGTGGCGCCCGAGCAGACCTCGGCCGGCAGCTGGCTGTCGTAGTAGGCGTAGATCAGCTCGTCGTCGACCAGCACATCCTGGCGGCGAGATTTGTGCTCGAGCTCCTCGACCTTCTTGATCTGGCGCTCGTTGTGGGCCAAGAAAGGCAGGCGGGACTCCCATTCGCCATTGACCAGGGCCTCGCGGATGAAGATCTCGCGCGCCGCTTTGGCATCGACATTGCCGAAGTTCACGCGCCGGTTGGCGTAAATGACGATGCCGTAGAGCGTGGCGCGCTCGAGCGCGATCACCTCGGCCGCTTTTTTCTCCCAGTGCGGCTCCAGCAGCTGGGTCTTGATCAGGTGACCGGCGATGCCGGGCAGCCATTGCGGCTCAATCGCCGCAATGCCGCGGCCGAACAAGCGCGTGGTTTCCACCAGCTCGGCGGCGACGATCCAGCGGCCCGGCTTCTTGCTCAGGTGGGCGCCGGGATGGCGCCAGAACTTGATGCCGCGCGCGCCCAGGTACCACTCATCCTCATCGCTCTTGAGGCCGAGATTGCCCAGCAAGCCAGCCAGCATGGACAGGTGCAGCTGCTCGTAGGTGGCGGGGCTGCCGTTGAGGCGCCAGCCCTGCTCGGCCACCACGGTGTGCAGCTGGGAGTAGATGTCCTTCCATTCGCGCACGCGGCGCGGGCTGATGAAGTTTTCGCGCAAGAGGGCTTCGTAGCGGCGGTTGCTGAGCTTGTGCTCGCCGTGGCCGCCTTTCGCTTCCTCGATCCACTTCCAGAGCTTGAGGTAGCCGAGGAACTCGCTCTTCTCGTCGTCGAACTTCTTGTGCTTCTCGTCGGCCGCTTGCTGCTGCTCCATGGGCCGGTCGCGCACGTCCTGGCCGGACAGGGCGCTGGCGATGATCAGCACCTCATTGAGCGCTTCGCGCTTGCGCGCTTCCAGAATCATGCGGCCCACGCGCGGGTCCAGCGGCAGGCGCGACAGCTCCTTGCCCAGGGGCGTGAGCTCGTTGAAATCGTCCACCGCGCCCAGCTCCTGCAGCAGCTGGTAGCCATCGGCGATGGCCTTGCGCGGCGGCGGCTCGATGAAGGGGAACTCGTCAACCTGGCCCAGGCCCAGGGACTTCATGCGCAGGATCACGCCGGCCAGCGAGCTGCGCAGGATTTCCGGGTCGGTGAAGCGTGGGCGCTCGTTGAAATCTTTCTCGTCATAGAGCCGGATGCAGATGCCGTTGCTCACCCGGCCGCAGCGGCCCGCACGCTGGTTGGCCGAGCTCTGGCTGACCGGCTCGATCTGCAGCTGTTCGACCTTGTTGCGGTAGCTGTAACGCTTGACCCGCGCGGTGCCGGGGTCGATGACGTAGCGGATGCCGGGAACGGTCAAAGAGGTTTCAGCCACATTGGTGGCCAACACGATGCGGCGCTGGCCATGAGGCTCGAACACGCGGTCCTGCTCCTGCTGCGACAGGCGCGCGAACAGGGGCAGCACCTCGACCCCGGGCGGGTGGTGCTTGCGCAGGGCCTCGGCCGCCTCGCGGATCTCGCGCTCGCCGGGCAGGAAGACCAGCACATCGCCGCCACCCTCGCGCCAGAGCTCGTCCACCGCGTCGCAGATGGCGTTATTGAGGTCGTACTCACGCGACTCTTCAAACGGCCGGTAACGCTGCTCGACCGGGAAGGTCCGGCCCGAGACCATCAAGACGGGAGCAGGCCCCTTGGCGGACTCGAAATGCTTGGCGAAGCGGTCGGCGTCGATGGTGGCCGAGGTGACGATGACCTTGAGGTCCGGCCGGCGCGGCAGCACCTCGCGCAGATAGCCGAGCAGGAAATCGATGTTCAGCGAGCGCTCATGGGCCTCGTCGATGATGAGGGTGTCGTAGGCTTTGAGCAGCGGGTCGGTCTGCGTCTCGGCCAGCAGGATGCCATCCGTCATCAGCTTGACGCTGGCGCCCGGCTGCAGGCGGTCCTGGAAGCGGACCTTGTAGCCGACGATCTCGCCCAGCGGCGTCTTCAGCTCGTCGGCAATGCGCTTGGCCACGCTGCTGGCGGCAATGCGCCGCGGCTGGGTGTGGCCGATCAGCTTGCCGGTGTTGGCGCGGCCGCGGCCCAGAGCCAAGGCGATCTTGGGCAGCTGGGTGGTCTTGCCCGAGCCGGTCTCGCCGCAGACGATGATGACCTGGTGCTCGGCCAAGGCCTGGGCGATGTCATCGCGCCGGCTGGACACCGGCAGCGATTCGGGGAAGGTGATGGGCGGCAGCGGGTTGGCCGGCGGCAGGGGCCGCTCGCTCTCGGACCGCGGGGGCCGCGGTGGGCGCGGCGGGCGTGGCGGACGCGCCGCTTCGGCCGGCTCGGGCGCGCCGGCGGCCGGGCGGTCCACCGATCGATCCAAGGAGCGGGGGACCGGGCCGGCCGCGGGCTGAGCCGGGCGCGGAGTGTCAGGGCGGGCAGTGCCCGGTGGACGAGGGGGATGGGGGGGCTTGGCGTTCACGAGGCGCGGATTATCCGTGCTGCGCGCATTCCCGCCCGGGTGGATGGCCAAGCGCTCAGGTCAAAGCTGAAGCCTGGCACCGTTCACGCGCCGGATTCGCATCGCGCCTCACCTCGGGAAGACCCGCAGCTGCGGCACAATCCCGGGCCATGAGCCTTGTCTTCCCCCACACCTTCGTCCCCTGGTTTCGCGCCGTGGCGCCTTACATCCACGCTTACCGAGGCGAGACCTTTGTGGTGGGCATGCCGGGTGAGCTGGTGGCGGCCGGCAAGCTCAATGCCTTTGTGCAGGACCTGTCCATCCTGCATGCCATGGGCATCAAGATCGTGCTGGTGCACGGCTTTCGCCCGCAAGTGAACGAGCAACTGGCCGCCAAGGGCCAGAAAGCCATCTACAGCCACGGCATGCGCATCACCGACGCCGTGGCCCTGGACTGCGCCCAGGAGGCCGCCGGCCAGCTGCGTTTCGAGATCGAAGCGGCCTTCTCCCAAGGCCTGCCCAACACGCCCATGGCCAATGCCACGGTGCGGGTGGTCTCCGGCAATTTCCTGACGGCCCGCCCGGTGGGCATCGTCGACGGCACCGATTTCCAGCACAGCGGCCTGGTGCGTCGCGTCGATGCGGCGGCCATCCAGCGCGCCATCGACAGCGGGGCGGTGGTGCTGCTGTCCCCGTTCGGCTTTTCGCCCACGGGGGAAGCTTTCAATTTGTCGATGGAAGATGTGGCCACCAGTGCCGCCATCGCCCTGCAGGCCGACAAGCTGCTCTTCGTCTGCGAAGTGGCCGGCGTGCGCGAAGACCCCAGCGACCCGGACAGCCCGGTCGACACCGAATTGGCCCTGGCCGACGCGGTGCGCATGCTGGCGCGCTCGAACAAGCCGGCCGCCGGCGCCACACCGCCGATCGATGTCGATTTCTACCTGCAGCACTGCGTCAAGGCCTGCCAGTCGGGCGTCGAGCGTTCGCACATCGTGCCCTTCGCGGTAGACGGCGCCCTCTTGCAAGAGGTCTACACCCACGACGGCATCGGCACCATGGTGGTCGATGAAAAGCTGGAAAGCCTGCGCGAGGCCGACTCCGACGACATCGGCGGCATCATCGCCCTGATCGAACCCTTCGAGCGCGACGGCACCCTGGTCAAGCGCGACCGGACCGAGATCGAGCGCGACATCGAGCTCTACACCGTGATCGAGCACGACGGCGTGATCTTCGGCTGCGCCGCGCTCTACCCGTACGTGGAAGCGCGCACGGCCGAGATGGCGGCCTTGACCGTCTCGCCCGATGTGCAGGGCCAGGGCGACGGGGACCGCATCCTCAAGCGCATCGAGCAACGCGCCAAGGCACAGGGCCTGAGCAGCATCTTTGTGCTGACCACCCGCACCATGCATTGGTTCATCAAGCGCGGCTTCCACCCGGTGGACCCAGAATGGCTGCCCGAAGAGCGCAAGCGCAAATACAACTGGGACCGCCGCTCGCAGGTCCTGGTCAAAAAACTGGGCTGATCCCACTGAAAAAGCTCGCCGCTGACACGGCCATTGCTCGCACGCTAGAGTGCGCCACCCTGGGCCCTCGGGCCACACACCTTTTTGTTTCGCTTCGTTTTCACGACCCCACAAGGATTCACCCATGGCACGCACCATCCACTGCACCCATCTGAACAAGGAAGGCGAAGGCCTGGATTTCGCGCCCTACCCGGGCGAACTGGGCAAGCGCATCTACAACAACATCAGCAAGGAAGCCTGGGCGCTGTGGATGAAGCACCAGACCATGCTGGTCAATGAAAACCGCCTGAACCTGGCCGATCTGCGCGCCCGCCAATACCTGGCCCGCCAGATGGAGCAGTTCTTCTTCGGATCTGGCGCCGAAGCGGTGGCGGGTTACGTCCCGCCCACAGCCTAAGCGCGGCACCGCTTTGCGCGGAACCTCCGCCGACGGGGCCTGACAGCCCGGCACTGGCCGATTTGCCCTCGCGCCTGCAAACACAACCCGCTTCGCGCGGGTTTGTTTTCAATCTCAAACAAGAATAATTCTTGTTCAATGTACACTTTCAAGCATTCTCAAGGACCGGAGTTGTCTCTCATGCGAAACCTCACCCCCACCCTGCGTCAACGCGTTTTCTCGCCGCTGCAACGCCCCCTGCTGGCCCTGAGCCTGCTGGCCGGTTTGTGCGGCGCAGGGACCTCAGCTTCAGCCCAGGAACAGCTGAATTTGTATTCGGCCCGTCATTACCAAACCGACGAGGCCCTGTATTCGAATTTCACCAAGGCCACCGGCATTCGAATCAACCGCGTCGATACCGATGACGCCGGCCTGCTGGCCCGTTTGAAGAGTGAGGGCGCGGCCAGCCCCGCCGATGTGGTTTTGCTGGTCGATGCCGCGCGTTTGTGGCGGGCGGAAGAAGAAGGTTTGTTCCTGCCGATCAAATCGGCCGTGCTGGAACAACGAATCCCCGAGCAGCTGCGCGCCAAGGAAACTGCCCAGGGCACCACTTGGTTTGGCCTGTCGACCCGCGCCCGTGTGGTGGTTTACAACAAGCTGAACGTCAAGAAAGATGAGGTGCTCAATTACGAAGACCTGGGCGCCGCCAAAAACAAGGGTCGGGTTTGCACCCGCTCGGGGTCGCACCCTTACAACCTCTCCCTGTTTGGCTCGGTGTATGAACATTTGGGCGCGGCGGCCACCGAGCAATGGCTCAAAGGCATGGTCGCCAATATGGCGCGCGAGCCCAAGGGCGGTGATACCGACCAAATCAAGGCCGTGGCCAGCGGGGAATGTGGTGTGGCCATCACCAACACCTACTATCTGGCCCGCATGATGCGTTCCGACAAACCGGAAGATCGCAGCGCCGTGGAAAAGATCGGCGTGGTGTTCCCGAATCAGCAAAGCTGGGGCACCCACATCAATATCGCCGGCGGCGCGGTGGCCCGCCATGCCAAAAACCGCGCCAACGCGATCAAGTTCCTCGAGTATCTGGCCAGCAACGAAGCGCAAGCCTATTTCGCCAACGGCAACAACGAATGGCCGGCCGTGCCCTCGGTGCGCCCGGTCAACCCGGCGCTTGACGCCCTGGGGCGCTTCAAGAGCGAAACCATCCCGGTGGCCGTGGTGGGCAGCCACCAACCGCAGGTGCAGCAGATTCTTGACCGCGTCGGTTACAAATGAAGCACCTCGGGCCAGGGGTTTGATGAATCTCACTTGAGTATCCAAGGATACTGAGGATCAAATCACAACAGGGTTTGAACGGACTTGTTTGATTTTGGGCGGTCATGCCTATAATCAAACCGACCATTTGGGTTGGACACCAAACCTTGCGAGGATTTGCACCGATGTCATCATTGAAAGACCTCCTGGCCCAACGGGCTGCACTCGACCAACAAATCGCCGAAACCAAGGAACGCGAGCGCGCCGATGCCATCGCCAAGGTGCGCTCCCTGATGGCTGATTTTGGTTTGACCGCCGCCGATTTGAGCACCCGCGCGCCCAAGGTTGCGAAATCCGCCTCCAAAGTGGCCGTGAAATACCGCAATCAAGCCACCGGTGAAACCTGGAGTGGCCGTGGCCTGCAACCCAAGTGGTTGAAAGCTGCCATTGCCGGCGGTGCCAGCCTGAACGATTTCCACGTTTGAGGGTTTGAGCCCTTGCCGAGGCTTGAAGCTCGGCCGGCGTTTTGCGCTGAAACTCCGAAGCAAACCCAACGCTCCCGGCGCTGGCACAGCCCACCAGATTTCAGTCTCGAGTTCGCCCGCAGCACCGCCTGCCAGTTTCTAAAACGCGCCTCGTCGCACATCTCAAAAAGCCGCCGCTTCGGGCGGCTTTTTTTTGGGCCGCAGGCAGCGCCACGCCACACTGAAACTCGGCTTGGCCTCGGGTGAAATTGATGCCTGGCCGCACCGCCCACCCCGTTTGAAGGGGCAGAAAACCCTGGCAAGCCTCGCCATGACTGCTAGCATCGCCGCGCCACTGAAAATCCAATCCAAAGCGGACGGAGTTTCAGGGTGAATGTAGCGTCTCTTGCGCCTCGAAACCGGCCGCGGGACGCCTCGATACATAGACCGCACGCCTTCACCTTGGCCCGTTTTCACGCGTATTGATTTGGACGACATCGCTGCCCTTCCCCACACGCCAGCGCTGCATCAGTCGCAAGTGGCCCGACGCGTACGCCTGCTGGCCCAACAGGTGGGCGTCCTCATGGCCGGCCTGCTCTGGGCCTGGCTGCTGCTGGCCGCAGATCTCAAGCCCTCTCAGCTGGGCCTGAGCTGGTTGCCGGCCGGCATGAATGGTCTGATCTGGGCACCCGCCGCGGTGTCACTGGTTGCCCTTTGCCTGTGGGGGCCGCGCCTCTTGCCCGCGTTATGGCTGTCGCAGTTCGCCACGTCCTGCTTGATGCAAACCCCGCCGGCTCTCGCTGCCGGCCTGGCGGTCACCCAGCTTGCCGGCACCTGGATCGCCGTACAAGGTCTGCATGCCGGAGGCTTTCAAAGCCGGCTACAGCGACGCCGTGATGTCGCGCAATGGCTGCTGTTGGCAGCACTGGGTGGCGGCGGCCTGAGTGCTCTGCTGAGCTGTCTGCTGCTGCAATTCACCGGCGGAATCCCCGAACATGGCGCCTGGTCCGCCCTGCTGATGAGTTGGCTGAGCCAGAGTTTGGGCGTGTTGAGTCTGGCACCCCTGCTTTTTCAAGGCTTGCATGCCTTGGCCTCGCCGAACAAGTCCGCCGAGCCAGGCTCGCGGCTGTGGCCGCAAAACGCCAGGCCCTTGATTCCCACCCGCAACTGGAAGCGAAGCGCGCTGAGCGCGGCCTTGGCTGCGGCCTGCGCGCTGCTCCAAACCGGCCTGCTGTGGCGGCATGAAGGCCTGGACGCTGGCAGCCTGAGCCTGATGTTGGCGATCCTGCTGCTCTTCAGCCTGCTGACCCTTGTGCATCGACGCGGCTGGCTGACCGCAGCGTTGCTGCCCTGGCTCCTGGGCAGCTTGAGCCTGAGCTGGGCGCAAGGCTGGGGGCCACTGCAAGGCTTGAACCTGTTTGAGTTGTGCGCCGTGATGGCAAGCCTGGGCCTGGCCATGAGTCTTCTGCCGGCCCTGCTGCAGGCTCAGAACTGGGAGACGCGCAGCGAACGCCACCACTGGCAAGGCCTGCTGGCCGCCACCGGCATGGGCCTGGCCGAATGGCGGCTGGAGCGCAGCACGAAAGGCTCACGCGGCCTGGACGTCAGCCACCAGGCCTGTCCGACCTGGCTGCGCTACACCGGCGCCGCCGCCGCACAAGATGCTGCGGCCTGGCCCAGCGATTGGCTGGCCATCTGCCACCCGCTGGACCGCGAGCGTTGCCGCCAGGCTCTGGAAGGCCTGCTGCCGCCGGGCGGGCCCGATGAATTCATCGCCTCGCTGCGCCTGCCCAGCCTGGGTGGCGAGCCCGGGCTCTGGCACTGGTACGAGCTCAAGGGCAGCGTGCAGGCACGCGACCCGCAAGGCCATGCCCTGCGCCTGCTGACCCTGCTGCGCGACATCAACTGGCAACACCAGGCCGAGGAGCGCCAGCGCATGAGCGTGGCCTTGTTCCAGCATCTGCACGAAGGCCTGGCCGTCACCGACACCGAAGACCGGCTGCTGGACGCCAACCCGAGCTTTTGCCGCATGCTGGGCCACAGCCGCGAAACCCTGGTCGGACAGACCGCGCCGCCGTTGCAGATCCAGGTCTTGCGCCAATCGGGCCACAGCCCGGAACAGCTGCAGCTGGCCTTGCAGAGCGAGGGCTTCTGGCAAGGCCGCGTGCATGCCCAGCGCGCCGACGGCAGCCCTTGTCATCTGCAGCTGACGGTGTCCACCATTCCCGAGCCTGACGGCCCGCTGCGCTACCGGGTGCTGACCATGTCCGACCTGACCCTGGCCCTGCAGCAGCAGGACCGGCTGGACCGGCAGTCGCGCTTCGACCCCCTGACCGGCCTGCCCAACCACGACGAGTTCATGCGCCTGCTGCAAGGCGGCCTGGAGGCCAGCGAGCGCGACGGCTTCCATCTGAGCATCTGCCGCCTCGACCTGGATCAGTTCAAGCGCATCAATGCCGAGCATGGCCCCGAACGGGCCGACCTGCTGCTGCTACAGGTGGCCGAGCGCTTGCAAGGCGCCTTGCGCAGCAGCGCGCAATGGTCGGATGTGGTGGCGCGCCTGGGCGGCGACGAGTTTGCCCTGCTGCTGCGAGCCAAAAACCAGGACGAGTCCGAGCAAGCCCTGGAACGACTCTTGGCCGTGGTGTCTCAGCCCTACAAGCTGGCCGCCAGCCAGCCCGGCCAGGCCGACACCTTGATCCTCGACCTCAGCGCCAGCATGGGCGCCACGCTCTATCCGCAGGACGACAGCGACGCCGAGACCTTGATGCGCCATGCCGGCCATGCGCTCTACCGCGTCAAGCACACCGGGCGCAACGGTTACCGGCTGTTCGACACCGCCAAGCGCCTGCGCAACGAAGCCAGCCTGATCGCGCTGGCGCGCGTGCAGCAGGCCCTGGATGCCAGCGAGCTGCAGCTCTACTTCCAGCCCAAGATCGATATGCAGACCGGCCAGGTGCTGGGCATGGAAGCCCTGCTGCGCTGGCAGCACCCCGAACGCGGCCTCCTGGGCCCGGCCCATTTCCTGCCGCTGATCGAGCCCACCGGCCTGGGCGTGCAGGTTGGCGACTGGGTGATGGAACAAGCGCTCAAGCACAGCGAGCAATGGCTGGCCGAGGGCCTGGGCCTGAACATCAGCGTCAACGTCACCGCCCGCCAGCTGCAGATGCCCGAGTTTGCCCAGCGCCTGCAAGAGCTGCTGCAGCGGCACAGCGAGCCGGTGGCACGCCACCTGAGCCTGGAGGTGCTGGAATCCGCCGCCCTGGCCGACATCAATGCCACGCAAGCCCTGATCAAGCGCTGCCGCGGCTACGGCGTGAGCTTCGCCCTCGACGACTTCGGCACCGGCTACTCCACCCTGACCTATCTGCAACGCCTGCCGGTCGATGCGCTCAAGATCGACCGCTCCTTTGTGCAGAACATGCTGATCAACAGCCAGGACAGCGCCCTGGTCGAGGGCGTGATCGGCCTGGCCCACAACTTCGGCTGCAGCGTGGTGGCCGAGGGCGTGGAGACCGCCGCCCATGCCCGCGCCCTGCTGCGCCTGGGTTGCATCCAGGGCCAGGGCAATGGCATCGCCGAAGCCATGCCGGCCACCGAGGTGGCAGCCTGGGTGCGCGCCTTCCCGCAGTCCGGCTGGATGCAAGCGCTGCGGGCGCGCGAGGCTGCAGGGGCCGCGGTCACCCCGGGCGCGGCCCGAGGCTTGCCTTAGACTCGCCGCGTGATCCCACCAGGCTTTATTCAAGACCTTCTCTCCCGCACCGACATCGTCGAGGTCGTGGGCCGCCATGTCGAGCTGAAAAAAGCCGGCATCAACCACAAGGGCCTGTGCCCCTTCCACGGCGAAAAATCGCCCAGCTTCATCGTCAGCCCGACCCGGCAGACCTACCACTGCTTCGGCTGCGGCGTGCATGGCAATGCGGTGGGCTTCCTGATGGAGCACAGCGGCCTGGGCTTTGTCGAGGCGGTTCAGGAGCTGGCCCAGCAGGCCGGCATGCAAGTGCCGCAGGACGAACGCTCGGCCGAGGAACGCGAACGCGCCGCCGCGCAGAAAAAACGCCAGTCCACGCTGACCGATGTGCTGCTGCGCGCCAGCGACCATTACCGCGGCCAGCTGAAGAAATCACCCCGCGCCATCGATTACCTCAAGAAGCGCGGCCTCACCGGTCAGATCGCCGCCCATTTCGCCCTCGGCTACGCACCGGAAGGTTGGCGTGCCCTGGCCAGCGCGTTTCCGGCCTACGACGACCCGCTGCTGGCCGAGGCTGGCATGGTGATCGTCTCCGGCGAAGAAGGCGAAGAACAAAAGCGCTACGACCGATTTCGCGACCGCATCATGTTCCCGATCCGCAATGTCCAGGGCGACACCATCGGCTTCGGCGGCCGGGTGCTGGACAAGGGCGAACCCAAGTATCTGAACTCACCGGAAACCCCGGTCTTCAGCAAGGGCCGCGAGCTCTATGGCCTGTTCGAGGCCCGGGCCGGACTGCGCCAGCGCGGCTACGCCCTGGTGGTGGAAGGCTATATGGACGTGGTGGCCCTGGCGCAGAGCGGCTTCAACAATGCCGTGGCCACACTGGGCACGGCCTGCACGGCCGAGCATGTGCACAAGCTGTTTCGCTTCACCGAATCGGTGGTCTTCAGCTTCGACGGTGACGCTGCCGGCCGCCGGGCCGCGGGCCGAGCGCTGGAAGCCGCCCTGCCCCATGCCACCGATACCCGCAGCGTCAAGTTTTTGTTCCTGCCGGCCGAACACGACCCCGACTCTTACGTCCGCGAGCTCGGCGCCGAGGCCTTTGAGCGCTGTGTGCAGGAGGCGATCCCGCTCTCTCGCCGGCTGATGGAGGCTGCGGCCGAGGGCTGCGATCTGGGCAGCGTCGAAGGCCGCGCCCGCATGCTCTCCAATGCCCGGCCGCTCTGGCAGGCCTTGCCCCAGGGTCTGCTCAAGCGCGCGCTGCTGGGCGAGCTGGCCAAGCGCGCACAGCTCAGCGACCAGGATTTGATGAGCGCCTGGCAGGTGCAGGCCGAAGGCAGCCGTGGCGGCGGCCGCAGCGAGCAGCGCCCACCGCGCAACCCTGCCCCCAGCAGCCACTCGCCACGCAGCAGCTTCGAAGACGGCGACGAGCCGCCGCCAGATTTCGGCCCGGCCGACTACGAGCCCGCCGACTACGGCGATTTCCATCCCGACCCCAGCCATGGCGATGCTGCCGCGGGCGGCGGATCCTCGGCCGGGGAGCGCAAGCCCTGGCAGGGCAAGAAGGAATGGAAGCCCAGCGGCGACTGGAAGGACAAGAAAGACTGGAAAGGCAAAGGCAGCTGGAAACGCCGCGGCGAGGGCGAAGCGCCGCAGCTGCCGCGCCGCGCGCCCAGTTCCCCCATGGACAACGCCCTGCGCATGCTGCTGCTCAACAGCGCCTGGTGGGAGCGGCTGAGCGCCGAGGACCACCAGCTGCTGCACCAGCTACCCGGCGTGCACGGCGAACTGGTGACCTGGCTGGAGCGCTATCTGGTGCACCACGGCGCCGGCCCCTGGTCGGCACTGGAGGCTAGCATGTCGGAGGACGGCGTGCTCGATTCGGCGCGCGGCCTGCTGGTCGACCTGTTCACCGAGGACGAGCCGCAGTTCGAAGTCTTCCAGCTGGCCCTGCGCCAGCTCTGGATCGCCCGACTGGAGGGCGAGGCCCAGAAACTGGTGCAAGGCACGCCCAGCAGCGAGGACCTGCGCCGCTTCACCCAGATCCGCGCCCAGATCAAGCAGCTCAAGGACACCCCGCTCAGCCAGGAAAGCACGGCCTGAGAGGGCCCGCCCGCCGCGTAGTCCGTTGACAGCACGGCCAGCTTGGCACGGCGATTTTTGTAGCCACCTCGGCTTTGGGCGATAATGTGGGGTTTTCGCGCGCGTCTCAAGAGTGACGGCATGTGCTTCCGGACCCGGCCACCCAGCGACACTGGGCACCCACAGCGGTATCAAGGCCACCTGTATCCGCCAAGCCTTGCATTGACAAACGTACACGCTAGCTTGGTCGCGCCACGTTGCTGACAACGCTGACAAGAAGCTCAGCGAGGAACGCAGCGTCTGAATGCCACCTGGGTCGAACTCCGCCTTGAAAAGCGCAGTGAACGCCCCCAGGTGGCTGCTGCATGTCCGGCACACTGCAGCGCACCGGTTTCAGCGAAAAAATATTTCAGTTTCCCGCTTTCCCTAGCTTTTCGGCCCGCCCGCCCACCATCCACCCGAGGATCTGCATGACTGCCAAGAAGACCGCGCCCACCGCACCCGAAGCCGAAGAAACCAAAAAGCCCGCCGCCAAGGTCGTGCGGGTGGTCAAGGCCGTGAAGGCCGACGCAGCCACTGCCGAAAAAGCCGAGAAGCCGGCCAAGGCCGTGAAGGCGCCCAAGGCCGCAGCGGCCACGGCAGAGGGCGAGGACAAGCCCAAGCGCGGCCGCAAGCCCAAGGCAGCCACCGAGACCAAGAAGGCCGCAGGCAAGAAGGCCGCCGAGGTCGAGGAAGAAGACTTCTCGGACCTCGAAGCCGATCTGGAAGGCGAGCCCGAAGCCGAAGCCGAAGTGGCCGAAGCTGCCGAGGACAAGCCCAAGGCCAAGCCCCTGCGCATGAAGGTCTCGCGCGCCAAGGAGCGCGCGCTGATGCGTGAGTTCGGCCTGGAAGAAACGGCACTGACGGAAGAAGAAGCCGCCAAGCGCCGCCACGAGCTGAAGACCCTGATCAAGATGGGCAAGACGCGTGGTTTCCTGACCCATCAGGAAATCAACGACCACTTGCCCGAGAAGCTGGTCAACGAGGAAATCCTCGAGGCCATCATCTCCATGTTGAACGACATGGGCATCGCGGTCTACGAGCAGGCTCCAGATGCCGCCACCCTGCTGATCCAGGGCAGCGCCACCGCCACCTCGACCGAAGAAGAAGCCGAAGAAGCCGCCGAAGCCGCCCTGTCCACCGTGGACTCGGAATTCGGCCGCACCACCGACCCGGTGCGCATGTATATGCGCGAAATGGGCACGGTCGAACTGCTGACCCGCGAAGGCGAGATCGAAATCGCCAAGCGCATCGAAGGCGGCCTGCAGGCCATGATGCTGGCCATCTCGGCCTCGCCCACCACCATCGCCCACATCCTCGACCTGGCCGACAAGATCCGCGCCGGCGAGAAGACCATCTCGGAAGTGGTGGACGGCTTCGTCGCTGCCGATGAGGCCGACGACTATGTGGCCGAAGAAGACTTCGACGAGTTCGACGAAGAAGACGACGACGACGGCAACGGCGGCTCCAAGGCCCTGACCAAGAAGCTGGAAGAGCTGAAGAACGCCGCGCTGGTCAAGCTGGATTCGCTGGCCGTCAACTTCGACAAGATGCGCAAGGCTTTTGAGAAGGACGGCTACAAGTCGCCGACCTACAACAAGGCCCAGCAAGCCATCAGCGCCGAGCTGATGACCATCCGCTTCACCGTCAAGACGATTGAAAAGCTCTGCGATCTGCTGCGCTCGCAGGTGGACGATGTGCGCCGCTACGAGCGCGAACTGCGCAAGATCGTGGTCGACAAGTGCGGCATGCCACAGGAGTACTTCATCAAGAACTTCCCGCCCAATGCGCTGAACCGCGCCTGGGCCGAGAAGGAAGTCGCCGCCGGCAAGCCTTACTCTGCCGTGCTGGCCCGCAACCTGCCGCCGGTGCAGGAACTGCAGCAAAAGCTGATCGACATCCAGAGCAAGGCCGTCGTGCCGATTGATGACCTCAAGGACATCAACAAGAAGATGAACGAGGGCGAAAAGGCCTCGCGCGACGCCAAGAAGGAAATGATCGAGGCCAACTTGCGCCTCGTGATCTCCATCGCCAAGAAGTACACCAACCGCGGCCTGCAGTTCCTGGACCTGATCCAGGAAGGCAATATCGGCCTGATGAAAGCGGTGGACAAGTTCGAATACCGTCGCGGCTACAAGTTCTCGACCTATGCGACCTGGTGGATCCGTCAGGCCATCACCCGTTCGATCGCCGATCAGGCCCGCACCATCCGTATCCCGGTGCACATGATCGAAACGATCAACAAGATGAACCGCATCTCGCGCCAGCATCTGCAGGAATTCGGCTTTGAGCCGGATGCGCCGACCCTGGCCGAGAAAATGGAAATCCCCGAGGACAAGATCCGCAAGATCATGAAGATCGCCAAAGAGCCGATCTCCATGGAAACGCCGATCGGTGACGATGACGACAGCCACCTGGGCGATTTCATCGAGGACACCAACAACACCGCGCCAATCGAAGCAGCGATGCAAGCCGGCCTGCGCGATGTGGTGAAGGACATCCTCGACTCGCTGACCCCGCGCGAAGCCAAGGTGCTGCGCATGCGCTTCGGCATCGAAATGAGCACGGACCACACGCTGGAAGAAGTCGGCAAACAGTTCGACGTCACCCGCGAACGCATCCGCCAGATCGAAGCCAAGGCCATCCGCAAGCTCAAGCATCCGAGCCGCTCGGACAAGCTGCGCACATATCTGGACAACCTGTAAGCTTGGCCAGATGCGTAGCCCGCTACGGCGGGCTGCCGCGCAGCGGCGACGCGGCTTGAGCCGCAGGCACAAGCTGCGCACGTACCTGGGCAAGCTGTCATCAGGCGAGTCTGAAGAGCCAAGGGCTGGAGCGATCCAGCCCTTTTTATGGGCGCATCAGGGACACGGATTCGAGGCCGGCGCGCACACGAAACCCTGCCCACTGCCCTGACCATCCACCATCATGTGGGGCGGCTACACTGCCAAGAACTTCACGCACTTTCGCCCCTTCTGATCTGACATGGCCGACATCCGGGAACGCACTGTTTTGTTTGCCGATTTGCGCGGCAGCACAGCACTGTTCGAGACCCTGGGCAATGCCGAAGCCTCGGCCCTGGTCACCCACACCGTGAACCTGATCGCGCGTGCGGTCGACGAGTGCAATGGCCGCCTGATCAAGACCCTGGGCGACGGGCTGATGGCGGTGTTCGAGGTGCCGCGCGATGGCGTCAAGTCCGCCATCCGCATGCACGAGTTTCTGGAGCACCTGGTGGCGCGCGGCAAGCAGCAGGGTTCGGCCAGCCTGCGCGCCCTGCGCATGCAGGTGGCCCTGGCGCGCGGCGAGGTGGTGGAGCTCAACGGTGACTGCTTCGGCGATGCCGTCAATGTGGCCGCCCGCCTGCTCGACCACGCCGGCGACAACGAAACCCTGATCACCGCCGAGGTGCTCGCCGGCCTGCCCAGCACGCAAAAGCTGCGCTTTCGCAGCCTGGATCTGATCGCTCTGCGCGGCCGGGCCGAGCCGGTGCATGTCCATGTGCTGGACCAACCCAACCAGAGCGATATGGCGGCCACGCAGTTTGGCGAGGTGGTCCATGCGGTAGAGCCCGACGGCATCCGCCTGGTGTGGATGGATCTGGACCGCGTCTTCGACATCGACAGCATGCCCATCGTGCTGGGCCGCAGCGTGCAGGCCACCTACTGCATCACCGATGGCCGGGTGTCGCGCTCGCATGCCCGCATCGACTGGCATGGCGGCAGTTTTTCCATCACCGACCTCAGCTACAACGGCACCTTCGTGCGTTTCGGCCTGGACGGCGAGATCGTCAGCCTCAAGCGCGGCAGCTGCACCCTGCACGGCAGCGGTGCCATCGGCCTGGGCAGCCCGCCGGTGGACCCGACCTCGCCGACCGTGCGCTTCGAAGTGCTGCACTTCGCCGATACCGAGCCGCTGCAGCTGGGCAGCGCCAGCAGCAAACCCGGCAGCAACGCCAGCCAACACTGAGCTCGCCCCCTTGCCTGCAGCCCCACAGCTGCAGGCACTCAGACCAAGCCCTATCATGCCCGGATGAGCATGATGAAGCCTGAACCCGCCTACCGCCACGGTAGCGCCCCCAAGACCGCCCTCCTCTTCTGCAACCTCGGCACGCCCGAGGCGCCCACGGCCGCTGCGCTGCGCACCTACCTCGCTCAGTTCCTGAGCGACCCGCGGGTGGTTGAGATCCCGCGCTTGATCTGGATGCTGATCCTGCACGGCATCATCCTGCGCGTGCGCCCGGCCAAGTCAGCGGCCAAGTACGCCACCGTCTGGCTGCCAGAAGGCTCTCCGCTCAAGGTCTGGACCGAGCGTCAGTCCAAGCTGCTGCAAGGCCTGCTGGGCGAGCGTGGCCACCGCCTCAGCGTGCGCTACGCCATGCGCTACGGTCAGCCGTCCATCGCTGCCCAGCTTGATGCCCTGCGTACCGAAGGCGCCACCCGTGTGCTGGTGCTGCCAGCCTACCCGCAGTACTCGGGCGCCACCACCGCCAGCGTGATCGACGACGTGGCGCGCTGGAGCTTGCAGACCCGCCACCTGCCCGAGCTGCGTTTCATCAACCGCTACTACGACCAGCCCCAGCACATCGCCGCCCTGGCGGACAGCGTGCGCCGCCACTGGGCCGAGCACGGCCGCAGCGACAAGCTGGTGATGAGTTTCCACGGCATGCCGGCCCGCACCCTGGCCCTTGGTGATCCCTATCACTGCGAATGCCTGAAGACCGGCCGCTTGCTGGCCGAGGCCCTGGGGCTCAGTCGCGAGCAATGGCTGGTGACCTTCCAGAGCCGCTTCGGCAAGGCCAAATGGCTGGAGCCCTACACCGAACCCAGCCTGATCAAGCTGGCCCAGGAGGGCCTGAAGAGCGTCACCCTGATCTGCCCCGGATTCAGCGCCGACTGCCTGGAGACGCTGGAAGAAATCAACCAGGAAGCGCGCGAAGCGTTCCTGCACGCGGGCGGCCAACGCTTCAGCTATGTGCCCTGCCTGAACGACGACCCGGCCGGCTTGCGCGCCCTGGCCGACCTGGCCGAACAGCATCTGCAAGGCTGGCCCACGCGCGAGGTGGCTGATGCCTCCGCCCTGGCGGCACAGCGCGAACGCGCGCTGGCCCTGGGCGCCAAGGACTGATCAGGGCGCGAGCCCCTGATCAGGAAGGTCAGGTGGTGTGCGCCGCATTGCGCTGCGCCGCCAGCCTCACCTCACGCCAGCGCACCACCCGCGGCCACAGCCGCGGCAAGACCAGCACCAGCACCACCAGCGCCAGCAGGCCGGCCGACATGGGCCGCTGCACGAACACACCCCAGTGGCCCTCGCCGATAGACAGGGCATTGCGCATCTGCGCCTCGGCAATCGGGCCCAGAATCATGCCCACCACCACCGGTGCGGTCGGGAAGTCAAAGCGGCGCATCACCACGCCCAGCAAGCCGATGGCCAACATGACGACCAAATCGAACGCACTCTGGCGCATGCCGTAGACCCCCACGGTGGCGAAGATCAGGATGCCGGCGTAGAGCTGCGGCTTGGGGATCTTGAGCAGCTTGACCCACAGGCCCACCAAGGGCAGGTTCAGCACCAGCAGCATCACATTGCCGATGTAGAGCGAGGCGATCAGGGCCCAGACCAGGGTGGACGAGGTCTGGAACAGCTGCGGTCCGGCCTGGATGCCGTAGTTCTGCAGAGCCGAGAGCATGATGGCCGCGGTCACCGAGGTCGGGATGCCCAGGGTCAGCAGCGGCACCAGAGTGGCGGTCACCGCGGCATTGTTGGCGGCCTCGGGGCCGGCCACGCCTTCGATGGCGCCGGTGGTGCCAAACTCCTCCGGGTGCTTGCTCAGCTTGCGCTCGGCGGCATAGCTCAGAAAGGTCGGAATCTCCGAGCCACCGGCCGGGATGGTGCCGAAGGGGAAACCGATCACTGTGCCACGCAGCCAGGCCGGCCAGGAGCGGCGCCACTCGCTGCCTGTCATGTGCACGCTGCTCATCTTGTTGATCTCTTGCGTGCTCCGGCCCTCGTAGAGCGCGTTGTACAAGGTCTCGCCCACCGCAAACAAGCCCACGGCCACCAGCACCGCCTCGATGCCGTCCATGAACTCGGGCACGCCGCCGGTGTAGCGCACCTGCGCGGTGATCTGGTCCAGGCCGACCAGGCCCATGGCCAGTCCGATGAACAAGGCCGTCATGCCGCGCAGCGTGCTCTTGCCCAGCACCGCGCTGACGGTGGTGAAGGCCAGCAGCATCAGACAGAAGTATTCCGGCGGGCCGAGGGTCACGGCGAACTCGGCCATGACCGGCGCGAACAGCGTCACCAGCACGGTGGCAATCGTGCCGGCCACGAAGGAGCCGATGGCCGAGGTGGCCAGGGCCGCACCGGCGCGGCCGCTCTTGGCCATCTTGAAGCCCTCCAGCGCCGTCACCATGGTCCCGGTCTCACCGGGGGTGTTGAGCAGGATGGAGGTGGTGGATCCGCCGTACATGGCACCGTAGTAAATGCCGGCGAAGAAAATCATCGAGGCCGTGGGCTCGACCTGGGAGGTGATGGGCAGCAACATGGCCACCGTCACCGCCGGGCCCAGGCCCGGCAGCACACCGATGCCGGTGCCGATCACACAGCCCAGAAAGGCCCAGAGCAGATTGACCGGCGTGCCGGCCGTCATGAAGCCGCCGAGCAGCTGATTCCAGAGTTCCATGGCGTTGTCGTCCTCAGAGCCAGCCGCTGGCCGTCAGGCCGGGCAGCTGGATGGCCAGCAGTTTGGTGAAGAGCCAGAAGACCGGCGCGGCAATCAGCACGCCGCTGACGCCGTCGATCACGGTCTGGCGAAGATCGCCGCCGGGGCGGCCTTCCGACATGCGCAGGCCACGCACCGCCAGGGTGAAGCACAAGGCACACGCCAGGATGAAGCCGACCACGGTGATCAGGCCGGCATTGGCGAGCACACCCGCCACCACCCAGGCCACCGCCTTCCAGTCGCCCTGGGCCGCGCCCGAGGGCGTCTCCATGGCGCGGTAACCGCCGCTGCGCGCTTCCCAGATCAGCCAGGTGCCGCAGATCATCAGCACCACCGAGACCAGCCAGGGCAAGGCATTGGGGCCGACACCGGCGTAGCCGGCATCGGAAGGAATGAAGGTGGCGCCGTACGCCATCAGCGCGCCGATCAGCAGTGCGCCACCGCCGACCAGGCTCTGGTGCAGCACGGAGGAAGAAGAAGTTTCGGTCGCCATAGGACCCTCGCTAACAAATGAACTCAGCGCCATCCCGCCCAGCTCCCGCCCGGCCGGATGCGCGTGCCACGCCTTGCCGGCGCGTGATCGCTCAGATCATTCCGGACTTGACCATCACGGCCCGCAGCATGGCGAACTCCTGGTCCACGAAATCGGCAAAGGCCTTGCCGGTCAGCAGTGCCGGGGTCCAGCCGTTCTTCTCCAGCGCCTCGATCCAGCTCTTGTTGCGGAAGACCAGGGTCATCATGTCGGTCAGCGCCTTGTGCTGCTCCATGCTGATGCCCGGGGGCGCGTAGACGCCGCGCCAGTTGCCGATCTCGACATTGATGCCCAGTTCGCGCAGCGTCGGCACGTTCAGGCCCTTGAGCCGGGTCGGCGCGGTCACGGCGATGGGGCGCATCTTGCCGCTCTCGATGTACTGGGCGAACTCGCTGTAGCCGCTGCCACCGACGGTGACATTGCCACCCAAGATGGCGGCCGTGGCCTCGCCGCCGCCGCGGAAGGGCACGTAGTTGATCTTGGCCGCATCCACACCAACATCGCGGGCGATCATGGCTGCCGCCACATGCTCGGTCGAGCCGCGCGAGCCGCCGCCCCATTTCACGCTGCCGGGGTCTTTCTTCATCTGCTCGACCACGTCCTTCATGGTCTTGAGCGGCGAGTTGGACGGCAGCACAAAGACGTTGTACTCGCTGGTCAGGCGCGCGATCGGGGTGGCTTGCGTCAGGCTGACCGGCGGCTTGCCGGTGATGATGCCGCCCAGCATCACCGCGCCCATGACCATCAGCGCGTTGCCATCGCCCTTGCTGGCGTTGACGAATTGGGCCAGGCCGATGGCACCGGCTGCGCCACCCTTGTTCTCGTACTGCACCGAGGACGCCATGCCCGCGTCCTGCAAGGCCTTGCCCAGGGCACGACCGGTGGTGTCCCAGCCGCCGCCCGGGTTGGCGGGGATCATCATCTTGATGTTGGCGCTGGCGCTCGCCAGCTCCGGCAAGGCGCCGGCGGCAGCCAGGGCGGCCAGGGATTTCAGAAAGGTGTCGCGACGCATGGTGCTTGTCTCCTGTGTTTTTGCTGTCTTGTGGGTCGTCTCGGCGCCGCAGCGGCAGAGGGCTGCCGCGGCCTGAGCCCGATCAGAACGAGTGATAGATGCCCAATTCCGTGCCGGTCGAGCTCTGCCCTGCCAGCACGGCCGAGCCGCCAGGGATCAGGAACTTGCCGGTCGCGCTGTTCTGCACCCGCGAGGTGGTGGCGTAGATCGAGCTGCGCTTGGACAGGTTGTAGACATACCCCAGGGCCAGCAGCTTGCCACTGTAGTCGCTGCCGTTGGCGCTGTCGCGGTTCTTGGAGCGCACATGGCTGAAACGCAGCACATGGGCGCCCTGGGTGTAGGTGCCGCCCAGCACCCAATTGGTCTGCTCGCGCGTGGCCTGTTTGCTGACGTGATACAGGCCGAGCAGCTTGAAGGCATCAACCGTGTAGCTGCCGCCCAGATTGCCCACCTTGAACTTGGTGCCGGCCGCGGTGTTGGTGGTCTCTGACCAGGCGCCGGCCACATCGAGTGACCCTTGCGCATAGCCCAGGCGGCCGCCCACATATTTGCCGGTCGACCCCTCGCCCGCGGCCATCATGGCCTGGCCGTAGATGCCGCCCAGATTCGAGGGCAGGAAGTAGCCGACCGAGTTGTCCGAGCGGATCACCGTCTTGGCCGTGGACGAGGCGCCGTCGAAGCCATAGACCAGATTGCTGGCGGCACCGACACCGTTGGTGCCGAAGGCATTGAAGCGGCTGATGTTCCAGAAGGTGGGCACATAGTCGCGGCCCAGGCGCACCTCACCGGCCGCCTTGTCGCTGACGCTGACGGTCGCGCGGCGGCGCCAGTCACCGCCCGAACCCACATCGGGGCCCACCGCGCCTTCGAGGTGGAAGCTGGCGCTCAGTCCATTGCCCAGATCCTCAGTGCCGCGAAAGCCGATGCGGCTGGTCTGCATGCCGTCGATGCTGACCAGGGACAGGTTCTTGCCACCGTTGGACAGGCGCTGCACGCCCACGTCCATGACGCCGAAAATCGTCACCGAGCTCTGCGCAGCGGCCAAGCCGGCGCTGCTGCACAACACAGCCAGAGCCAGGCCGCGGCCCAGGACTTGAGATCCACGCTTCGTTTTCATAGGTCTTGTCTCCGTCATTTTTGGGTTTGGTTTTGGACGCAGGCGGGGCGGCTCGCCCAGCGTGCACCGCCATGGTGCTGAGCCAGGCTGTCAAATGCCTGTCCAAAGCCCTGGGGCAAAACCCGAGGCGGCCGAGGCCCGGCGGCGCGGGGGCGCTCTGCTATCGTTGCCCGCATGAAACTCTTGGTGATCGAGGACAACCTGGCGATGCAAACCACGCTGCAGCGATCCTTCGAGCGCCGCGGCTTTCGCGTCAGCACCTGTGACGATGGCGAGCGTGCCCTCTCGCGCTGGCGCGCCAGCCTGCCCGATGTCGTGCTGCTGGACCTGTCCATGCCGGGCCGCGATGGCCTCGATGTGCTCAGCGAAGCGCGCGCCGAAGGCCTGGACACCCCCGTCATCATCATCACCGCGCGCGGCACCCTGGGTGACCGCATCCTCGGTCTCAACATCGGGGCCGACGACTACCTGCCCAAACCCTTTGACCTGGACGAGCTGGAAGCCCGCGTGCGCGCCTTGGTGCGCCGGCGCGGCCCGCAAGGCAGCAACCCGCACGGCGCCGACGACCGGCCCCTGACGCCCGAGTTCTGCGGACTGCGCGCCGACCCCGACAGCGGTGCCGTCTACCTGCGCGGCCAGCCTCTGGACCTGGCGCCGCGCGAGGCCGCCCTGCTGCGCGCCCTGCTGGCCAAGCCCGGCCAGGCGGTGGCCAAGGAGCGCTTGTTCGACCTGGTGTTTGCCGGTGCGAGCGAGGCGCTGCCTGATGCCATCGAGGTGGTGGCCTACCGCCTGCGCAAAAAGCTGGCCGCCAGCGACAGCAGCGCCCGCCTGGCCACCTTGCGCGGCCTCGGATACCTGCTGCAGGCCGAAGCCGGCGATGCCTGAGTCTTCAAGCGTTTCCAGCGAAGCGAGCTCACGCTGGAGCCGGCTGTCCATGCGCAGCCGCCTGCTGCTGGGCATCTTGCTGCCGGTGGGCCTGCTGGTGGCCATCAACACCGTCAGCCTCTACCGCGAGGCCCTGAGCGCCGTCGACACGGCCTATGACCGCACCCTGCTGGCCTCGGCCAAGGCGATCGGTGAGCTGCTCAGCGTGGAGGGCTCGCCGCAAGGCCCGCGGCTGCGCGCCAGCGTGCCCTATTCGGCGCTGGAGACTTTCGAGTCGGGCAACAGCACGCGGCTGTATTTCAAGGTCAGCGGCTTCCAGGGCGAGATGCTGGCCGGCTACGAGGACCTGCCGGCCTGGAAAGGCCCCCTGCCCCAACGCAGCAAGTACGCCGCCCTGGTGGATTTTTACGATGGCTTCTACCGCGGCGAGCCGGTGCGCATGGCCGTGCTGCTGCAGCCGGTGGCCGGCCAGGCCGGCATCGGCCAGGCCACCATCCAGGTGGCCGAAACCCTGGACCTGCGCCACGCCCTGGCCCGCCAGGTACTGCTGGACACGCTCTGGCGCCAGGCCACCATGCTGGCGGTGATTGCCGGCGTGGTCTGGCTGGTGGTGCAGCGCTCGACGCGGCCGGTGCGCGCGCTCAGCGAGCTGATCCAGTCGCGCGAGGCCGATGACCTGCGCCCGCTGCCCAGCGCTCCGAGCGGCCTGCCGGCCGAGCTGCAGCCGCTGATCGCGGCCACCAACGAAGCCCTGACCCGCCAGGCCCGGCTGCTGGAGCACCAGAAGCGCTTTGTGCGCGATGCCTCGCACCAGCTGCGCACGCCGCTGGCCGTGCTCAAGGTGCAGGTGCAATCGGCCCGGCAAGGCGATGTCGAGCCCATGCAGGCCCTGGCCGAGATCGACACCACCGTGGCCCGCGCCACCCAGGTCGCCAACCAGATGCTGGCCCTGGCCAAGGCCGAGCAGATGCGCCAGCAGGGCGACCAACCCCATGCCGCCATGCCGCGCCAGGACTGGGCCGAGGTGACACGCGCCGTGGCCCTGGACCTGGCGCCCCTGATCGTGCAGCGCGGCCTGGATTTCGACATCAGCACCGAGCCCGCCCCCATCGCCAGCCACGAATGGGCCTTGCGCGAGCTGACCCGCAATCTGCTGCACAACGCCATCCTACATACGCCTGCTGGCGGGCGGCTGACGATCGAGCTGCGCGGTCTGGACGAGCTGGCGCGGCTGACCATTGCCGACAGCGGCCCGGGCCTCTCGCCGGCGCAGCAGGCGCGCCTCTTCCTGCCCTTTGCGAGCGGCGACAACCCCTCCGGCTCAGGCCTGGGCCTGGCCATCTGCCACGCCCTGGTGATGTCGCTGAACGGCCGCATCGCGCTCAGCAACCGACTCGGGGCGGAGGGGCAGGTGGGCGGGCTGGACGCGGTGGTGGAACTGCCCCGGGCCGGCACCTGAGCGAAAGCCTGAGCGAAAATCGCCGGCATGAAAAACAAGGGCAAAGAAGAGCACGACGCCGCCGAAACCGGCGTGCGCCTGGACAAATGGCTCTGGGCGGCGCGTTTCTTCAAGACCCGCTCGCTGGCCGCCGAGGAAATTGGCAAGGGCCGGGTGCAGGTGAACGAGCAGGTGGCCAAGGCTTCGCGCGAGCTCAAGCTCGGTGACCTGCTGCATTTCCGCCAGGGCGTGGTGGATCGCGAGGTGCGCGTGCTGGGCCTGAGCCCGCAGCGCGGCCCGGCCAGCCAGGCGCAGGGCATGTACGAAGAAACGCCCGAGAGCATCCGGCGCCGCGAGCTGGCGGCCGAGCGCCGCCGTCTGGCGCCCGAGCCGGCCGCCACCATCACCCAGGGCCGCCCCACCAAGCAGGACCGCCGCCGCCTCAGCGACTGGGACCGCTGGTCGGCCAGCGCTGACTCAGAATGAGAAAATAGCGGGTTAACCCGGCCTATTTCCTTCGAAAAGCCCTCTTGAAATCGAGGGCATGGGGCCCATATGCGCCCCATTGCTTCTTTTTGCATCATGACCACAGACACTCCCACCCCCCAAGAGCCGATCCCCGAGACCTCTGCCGCCGAGACCGGCGCGGACAGCGCTGCGACCAAGCTGGCCGAGGTGGAAGCCCGCCTGGCCGAGATGTCGGACGCCTACCTGCGCGCCAAGGCCGAGGTGGAGAACATCCGCCGCCGCTCGGAAGAAGAAATGTCCAAGGCCCGCAAGTTCGCCGTGGAATCCTTCGCCGAATCCATGCTGCCCGTGATGGACAGCATGGACGCCGCCATCGCCCTGCCCGACGCCAAGGTCGAGACGGTGCTGGAAGGCGTGCACGCCACCCGCCGCCAGCTGGCCTCGGCCCTGGAGCGCAACAAGGTGCTGGAGATCAACCCCAGCGCCGGCACCAAGTTCGACCCGCACCAGCACCAGGCCATCTCGGTCGTGCCGGCCGAGCAAGAGCCCAACACGGTGGTCATGGTCCTGCAAAAGGGCTACTCCATCGCCGAGCGCGTGCTGCGCCCGGCCCTGGTGACCGTCACCGCCCCGAAATAAAGACAAAACTGCACGAAATGCTCGGTCGGCCGGGCTTGAAAGCCCGACCGCCAGCCGCAGCTAAGAACCATCCGGCCGCCGCGCCAGCGCTTTCACCAGCCATCAGCGCGCCGCCAGCAACGCATCAAAATTCTTCAGGAGTAAGACCATGGGAAAGATCATTGGCATTGACTTGGGCACCACGAACTCGTGCGTGGCCGTCATGGAAGGCAACACGACCCGCGTGATCGAGAACGCCGAAGGCGCTCGCACCACCCCGTCCATCATTGCCTACCAAGAAGATGGCGAGATCCTGGTCGGCGCCTCGGCCAAACGCCAGGCCGTGACCAACCCCAAGAACACCCTGTACGCGGTGAAGCGCCTGATCGGCCGCAAATTCACCGAGAAGGAAGTGCAAAAAGACATCGAGCTGATGCCTTACGCCATCGCAGCCGCCGACAACGGCGACGCCTGGGTGGAAGTGCGCGGCAAGAAGCTGGCACCGCCGCAGATCAGCGCCGAAGTGCTGCGCAAGATGAAGAAGACCGCCGAGGACTACCTCGGTGAGGAAGTGACCGAAGCTGTGATCACGGTGCCGGCCTACTTCAACGACGCCCAGCGCCAAGCCACCAAGGACGCCGGCCGCATCGCCGGCCTGGACGTCAAGCGCATCATCAACGAGCCCACCGCCGCGGCCCTGGCCTTCGGCCTGGACAAGCATGGCAAGGGCGACCGCAAGATCGCGGTGTATGACCTGGGCGGCGGCACCTTTGACGTGTCCATCATCGAAATCGCCGATGTGGACGGCGAAATGCAGTTCGAAGTGCTGTCGACCAACGGCGACACCTTCCTGGGCGGCGAAGACTTCGACCAGCGCATCATTGACTACATCGTCACCGAGTTCAAGAAAGAGCAAGGCGTCGACCTGACCAAGGACGTGCTGGCCCTGCAGCGCCTGAAGGAAGCCGCAGAAAAGGCCAAGATCGAGCTGTCCAACAGCTCGCAAACCGACGTCAACCTGCCCTACATCACCGCCGACGCGACCGGCCCCAAGCACCTGAACGTCAAGCTGACCCGCGCCAAGCTGGAGTCGCTGGTGGACGAGCTGATCGAGCGCACCATCGCCCCCTGCCGCACCGCCATCAAGGACGCGGGCGTGGCCGTGGGTGCCATCGACGACGTGATCCTGGTCGGCGGCATGACCCGCATGCCCAAGGTGCAAGAGAAGGTCAAGGAGTTCTTCGGCAAGGAACCGCGCCGTGACGTGAACCCGGACGAAGCTGTGGCCGTGGGGGCTGCGATTCAAGGCCAGGTGCTGGGCGGCGACCGCAAGGACGTGCTGCTGCTGGACGTGACCCCGCTGTCCCTGGGCATCGAAACCCTGGGTGGCGTGATGACCAAGATGATCGCCAAGAACACGACCATCCCGACCAAGTTCAGCCAGACCTTCTCCACCGCCGACGACAACCAGCCGGCCGTGACCATCAAGGTCTACCAAGGCGAGCGCGAGCTGGCCTCGGGCAACAAGAGCCTGGGTGAGTTCAACCTCGAAGGCATCCCGCCGGCACCGCGCGGCACGCCGCAGATCGAAGTGTCCTTCGACATCGACGCCAACGGCATCCTGCACGTCGGCGCCAAGGACAAGGGCACCGGCAAGGAAAACAAGATCACCATCAAGGCCAACTCCGGCCTGTCCGAAGCCGAGATCGAAAAGATGGTCAAGGACGCCGAAGCCAACGCCGGCGAGGACAAGAAGAAGGTTGAGCTGGTGCAGGCCCGCAACCAGGCCGATGGTCTGGTGCACAGCGTGCGCAAGTCGCTGACCGAGCATGGCGACAAGCTGGAAGCCGGTGAGAAGGAAAAGATCGAGGAAGCCATCAAGGCCGCCGAAGAATCGATCAAGTCCGACGACAAGGCCGACATCGAAGCCAAGACCGAAGCCCTGATGACCGCCAGCCAGAAGCTGGGCGAGAAGATCTACGCCGACGCACAAGGCGCGCAAGCTGCGCAGGCGGCGGCAGCCGGTGCCGCCGGTGGCGAGCAGCCGCAGGCTCAGCAAGCTTCCGCCAAGCCGGCCGACGACAATGTGGTCGACGCCGAGTTCAAGGAAGTCAAGGACTCGAAGTAAGAAAGACCTTGGGCGCGCCGGTCTCCAATGAGAAACCGGCCGTCTTCGCCGCCGCGCCGCAGCCAAGGAGGTTTGATGCCTCCCCCGCTCGACGCGGCGCTGTTGTTTTGAACCGCACGGACCCCGCCCATGGCAAAGCGTGACTATTACGAGATCCTCGGCCTCGCCAAAACGGCAACCGAAGAAGAGATCAAGAAGGCCTACCGCAAGCTGGCCATGAAGTACCACCCCGACCGCAACCAGGGCGAGGGTGCGAAGAAGGCCGAAGAACAGTTCAAGGAGGCCAAAGAGGCCTACGAGATGCTGTCCGACGCGCAAAAGCGCGCGGCCTATGACCAATACGGCCATGCCGGCGTCGACCCGAATATGGGCGGCCGCGGCGGCCCGGGTGCCGAAGGCTTTGGCGGCTTCGCCGAGGCCTTTGGCGACATCTTTGGCGACATCTTCAACGGCGGCGGTGGTGGCCGGCGCGGCGGCGGCCAGCAGGTCTACCGCGGCAGCGACCTGTCCTACGCCATGGAGATCACGCTGGAAGAAGCGGCCCGCGGCAAGGAATCGCAGATCCGCATCCCCAGCTGGGACAACTGCGAGACCTGCAGCGGCACCGGCGCCAAGCCCGGCACCAGCGCCAAGAGCTGCGGCGCCTGCAATGGCTCGGGCACGGTGCACATGCGCCAAGGCTTTTTCTCGGTGCAGCAGACCTGCCCGCACTGCCACGGCACCGGCAAGATCATTCCGGACCCCTGCACCGCCTGCAACGGCCAAGGCAAGGTCAAGAAAAGCAAGACGCTGGAAGTCAAGATCCCGGCCGGCATCAACGAAGGCATGCGCATTCGCTCGGCCGGCAATGGCGAACCCGGTGTCAACGGCGGCCCCTCGGGCGACCTGTACATCGAGATTCGCATCAAGCAGCACGAGATCTTCGAGCGCGACGGGGATGACCTGCACTGCACCATGCCGGTGGGCCTGACCACGGCCACCCTGGGCGGCACGATCGAAGTGCCCACCCTGGGCGGCAAGGCCGAAATCGAGCTGCCCGAAGGCACCCAGCATGGCAAGACCTTCCGCCTGCGCGGCAAGGGCATCAAGGGCGTGCGCTCGAGCTACCCCGGCGATCTGTACTGCCACATCAGCGTGGAAACCCCAGTCAAGCTGACCGAGTACCAGCGCAAGCTGATGAAGGAGCTGGACAAGAGCTTCCGCGAAGGCGGCGAGAAGCACTCGCCCAATGCCAAGAGCTGGACCGACCGGGTCAAGGACATCTTCAAGTAAGCCCTCGGGAGGGCCCTCCGGCCCCTCCCCCAGCGCCCGCCATCAGGTCCCACCGGGCCTGATCCGGGCGCTTTTTCTTGCCCGCCTCGGCATGCGCTGGGCTCAGAAATGCCGGGCAAACACCGAGCTGTTGTGGCCTTGGGGGCACTCAAGTCGGCCGGCCGGCGCGCCGATACTCCCGGTGTGAGAAGCCCGATGCCCACCGCCCCACGCCCCGCCCGCCCCGCCCGCCCTGACCGCGGCGGCCGCGCCGCGACCTGCTTGCGCCGGGAGGCCCCATGGCCTTGATGGACCGCGAGATCCAGAACGCCAGCGCGCTGATCATCGACAGCAACTCGACCTCGCGCAGCCTGCTCTCGGCCCAGCTGCGCGATCTGGGTGTGCAGCAGGTGCGCCAGGCCTCGCGCGTCAGCGACGCCCGCGTCATCCTGGAGCACAAGACCTACGACATCGTGCTCTGCGACTACCACTTCGACGGCACCGAAATGTCTGGCCAGGATCTGCTGGACGAGTTGCGCCGCGAGCACCTGCTGCCCTACTCCACCGTCTTCGTCATGGTCACCGGCGAAGCGTCCTATGCCAAGGTGGCCGAGGCCGCCGAGGCTGCGCTCGACGCCTACCTGATCAAACCCTACACCAGCGCCTCGCTGGCCGACCGCCTGGCCCATGCGCGCCACCGCAAGCGCGTGCTCAAGGACATCTTCGAGGCGATCGAGAAGCAGGAGTTCGAGGCTGCCGCGGCCCATTGCCTCAAGCGATTCAATGCCCGTGCCGAGTTCTGGCTCTATGCCGCCCGCATCGGTGCCGAGCTTTTGCTGCGCCTGAACCGCCACGAAGAGGCCCACAAGCTCTACGACGCCATCATCGAAGCCAAGACCGTGCCCTGGGCACGCCTGGGCGTGGCGCGCTCCGAGCTGGCCGCTGGCAATCTGGTGGCGGCACGGCGCACGCTGGAAACCCTGATCGGCGACATCCCCGACCATGCCGATTCCTACGACGTGATGGGCCGAGTGCAGATGGAACAAGGCGAGCTGGAAGCGGCCCTGGAGACCTACCGCACCGCCGCCAAGCTCACCCCCGGCTGCTTGCTGCGCCAGCAACGCTGCGGCAGCCTGGCCTTCTACGCCGGCCAGCGCGAAGAGTCGCTGAAGATGATGGAGCGCACCATGGCCCAAGGCCTGCGCTCCAAGCTGTTTGACATGCTGAGCCTGGTGCTGATCGGTTTCATGCGCTTTGACAACAAGGACATCAAGGGCCTGAAGTACGCGCACGACGCCATGGTGCAGGAGTTGGAACGGCGGCCGCAGTCCAAGCGCCTGCAGCGCTTCGAGGCCGTGTTCCGCGGCCTGCGCCATCTGGCCGAACACAAGGTCGGCAATGCCCTGGAGCTGGCCCGCCAGCTCAGCGCCGAGGCAGACGGCGAAGATTTCGACCTCGAAGCCGCCAGCCTGCTGGTGGGCCTGTGGATCCGCCTGTCCAAGCTGGCCATTCAGCTGGATGAGATGGGGCCCATCATGTCCCAGCTGGGCCTGCGCTTTTGCACCTCCAAAGCCAGCTCGGAGCTGCTGGTCTCGGTCAGCGAGGACAACGAGGCCGTGGCCAACGAGTTCCGCAGCTGCCACACCCGCATCTTCGGCGTGGCCGAAACGGCCATGCGCCATTCCATGCGCGGCTCCGCCCGCACCGGTGTGGAGCTGCTGATCCAGCAAGGCGAAAGCACCCGCAACGCCAAGCTGATCGACATGGCCAGCCTGGTGCTCAAGCGCCATGCCGAGAAGATCGACGACGCCGAACAACTGGCTGAGCGCATCAGCGAGCTGCAGGCGCGCTACGTCATCCCCATCGCCTCGCTGAACAACCGCAACCGCGCCGCCGGCGGCCTGGCCTTGCGCACCGGCGCCCCGAGCTGAGCGCCCCTCAAGCGGATCAGAACAGGCGGCCCTGGCTGGAGGGCTCGGTTGCCGACGATGCCGGGCGCTGAGTTGCTGGCCGCTGAAAGCGCGTCAGGTCGAGCGGATAGCGCTCACGCGACAGGCCCAGGCGGGCGCAGGCCTTGTGCAGGCGCTGCGACAGCAGCTGGGCCCAGATGCCCTCGCCGCGCATGCGGCTGCCGAAGTTCGGGTCATTGTCACGGCCGCCGCGCATATCCCGCACCCGGGCCATGATGCGCGCGGCCCGCTCGGGCACATGGCGCTGCAGCCAGTCCTGGAACAGCGGGTTCACCTCCCAAGGCAGGCGCAGCGGGATGCAAAAGGCCGAGCGTGCACCCAGCGCAGCGGCCGCTTCCAGGATCTGCTCCAGCTCCGGCTCGTTGAGAAAGGGAATCAAGGGCGACACGCTCACCCCCACGGGCACCCCGGCCTCGGCCAGGGTCTGCAAGCTGCGCAGGCGCCGCTGGGGCGAGGCGGCACGCGGCTCCAGGATGCGGGCCAGGGCCGGGTCCAGGGTGGTGATGGAGATGTAGCAGGACACCAGCTGCTGCTCGGCCATGGGCTGGAGCAGATCCAGATCGCGCTCGATGCCCGAAGACTTGGTCACCACCGAGAAGGGGTGGCGATGCGCCTGCAGCACCTCGATCAAGGCCCGCGTGATGCCCAGCTTGCGCTCGATGGGCTGGTAGGCATCGGTGGCCGTGCCCAGGCAGGTCAGGCGTGGCACATAGCGCGGGCTGGCGAAGCTGGCCTGCAGGCGCTCGGCGGCGTTGACCTTGGCGATGATGCGGGTCTCGAAATCCAGCCCGGGCGAGAGGTTGAGATAGCTGTGCGTCGGCCGGGCGAAGCAGTAGACACAGCCATGCTCACAACCCCGGTAGGGATTGATGGACTGGTCAAAGGGGATGTCGGGCGATTGGTTGCCCGAGAGGATGCGCTGGGCGCGCTCCTCGATGATTTGGGTGCTGGGCGGCAAGGCCTCGGGATCGAAGCTCTGGGCCAGCGAGCCCCAGCCATCATCGAACTGCTCGCGCTGTTCGCTCTGGAAGCGGTGCGCCAGCGCCCAGGCCGTGCCCCGCCCTTTCAGGGTGTCGGCGGCGATGTAGAGCGGCTGGTCCGTCGGAACCGGCGGCAGCGGGCGCTTGGGGCGGCTTGGTGGGAGGGGTGACATACTGTACGTTTATACAGCATTTCGCGCATCCCGTTCGCACAGTTCACCCCTGCCGCCGTCGCCCCTCACTCAGGCGCTCAGCACCCCGGCCTCGATCAAGAAACGCGAGGGCGAGGCCGGGTTGTAAGCCAGACTCAGTCGCTGGCGCGCGCGCGTCATGGCCACATACAGCAGGTTGCGGTTTTCGGCGGCGCTGACCTCGCCAACAAACTCGCCGCGCGAGAGATGCGGGATCAGCACATGGTCGAACTCCAGGCCCTTGGCGGCCTCGATGCTGGACAGGCTGACCCGCGGATCGGCGCGCATGCGCGCCTGGCCGGCTTCCAGCAGATGCAGCAGGCGGAAGGCCTGCTCCAGCCCCTCGCCTTCGGCCACGATCATCTGCACCAGCTGGGCAATGTTGTCGCGCACCTGCTGGATGTCTTCCTTGCGCACCAGCACCGAGGCCGCCAGGCCGCTGGGGTCGAGCGCGCGCACAAAGCCCTCGCCAAAGACCTGCAGATCCTCGGCCTTCAACACCGCCAGGGCCGCGCGCAGACGCGCCAAGGCCCGCGGCGAGGCATTGCGCAAGACCTGGCCCTCGATGAAAGGCCGCATGCCGTCGATGTGCGAGGCCGCGTCGGCAATCGCGCGGCGCTGCGCGGTGACCGCGTCGAGATGGCGCAGCTCCGGGCTTTCGATCAAGGCGCCCGCGAACAGCATCAACGCGGCCAAGGTCTGCTCGCGCAAAGGGCGGCTGGCAAAGCTGCTGAAATCGTCGCGCGCAAAGGCATGGAGCGCGCGCACCAGCAGCACCTCCGGCCGGCGCAGGAAGGACTCAAAGCCATCGACGCGGTAGTCCACCCCCAGCTTGAGCAGCTCGCGCTCCAGCAGGATGGACTGGGCCGGGCGGCGCAGCAGGATGCGCAGCTCGTGGCGCTCGGCCTGGCGCAGATGGGCCTGGGCCAGACGTGCCACCTGCTGCGCCATCACCCGCGCCGATTCACAAGGCAGCAGCTCGATCTCGGTGGCGCAATGTGCGGCCGCGGCATAAGCCTTGTTGTGGGCCAGGCGGCCGGCCATCAGCGCCAGCTCGGGGCCGAAGCGGTGGCTGGCCGTCAGCGGCAGGCGCACCGGCCGGCCGATCTCCTGCTCGAAGCTCTGGTGCATGAAAGCAGCCTCGGCGCCGGCCTGCGAGTGAATCACCTGATCGCGGTCACCCACGCCGACGAAAGCAGCGCGGCGGTTGGCCTCCAGCACCGCCTTGAGCACGGTGAACATGGCCCGGTTGGTGTCGTGCATCTCGTCCACCACGATCAAGGCCAGGCCCTGGGCCAGGGGTGAGCCCTCGCGCGGGATCTCGTCGCGCAGCAAGGCGCGGGCCAGGTCGTAGCAGGCGTCGCCCTCACAGCGGAACTCCGGCCGGTCCGGGTGGCCGCCGCGGCGGATGAACTCATAGGCCGAGCGCACGCGCAGGCTCAGGTAGTCAAATCCCAGGTCCTCGGCCAAGGCGGGGCTCATGGCCTCATCCTCATCGAGCTGCTCGATCAGCATGCGGCCCTTGAGCACGGCAAAGGTCTGCAGCAAGCCCTCGGCCAGCGCCGCCGGCGAGCCATCGACGCTGAGCTCCTCGGGGTGTCGCTCACCCGGCAGGGTCTGCGCCCTCTCGACCGCGCGCAGCAGGTAAGGCTTGACCTGCTCCAGGCGCTGCAGGGACAGGGGACGCCCGCCTTCGATGCACTCCAGCACCTCAAGACTGAAGGCCTCGAAGCTCTGCACGCGGATCGCATCGACCAGCTCGGCCGGCAAACCCACCCAGCGCAGCTGCGCGCGCAAGGCCAGCACGGCCGGCGCGGTGTAGGTCAGGGCCAGGATCATGGCCGGATCGGCGCCCCGCATCAGGGCCTGCGCGATGCGCAAGGCCAGGCTGGTGGTCTTGGCGGCGCCGGCATTAGCCTCGATCAGCACATGGCGGGCGCGCGTGGCCTGGATCCGCTGCTGCTCCTCGGTCGGCGCGAAATGCTCGGGCACGAACAGGGCTTCGGGCTGCTCCGTGATCGGCGCTTCGGCAGGATTGGCCAAATGGGCGGGTGGCTCGGCGCCCGGCGCCGCACCGGTGTCTGAAGCGCTCACCGGCCGCGACTCAGTACTCGTCACCGACCGGGCTGACATAGTCCGGCGACAGGTTCTCGAACTTGGTGTGCATGCGCTGGAAGGCCAGCTTGATGGTGCCGACCGGGCCATTCCGCTGCTTGGCGATGATGATCTCAGCCACGCCCGGTTCCTTGCACTCTTCCTTGGTGTAGTACTCGTCGCGGTAGATGAACATGATGATGTCGGCATCCTGCTCGATGGCGCCCGATTCGCGCAGGTCGGACATCATGGGACGCTTGTCAGGCCGCTGCTCCACCGAGCGGTTCAGCTGCGAGAGCGCGATCACCGGGCATTTCAGCTCCTTGGCCAGGGCTTTCAGGCCGCGCGAGATTTCGCCGATGACGGTGGCGCGGTTTTCTTCATTGCCGCCGCCATTGCCGCTCATCAGCTGCAGGTAGTCGATGATGATGAGGCCGAGCTGGCCGCTGATGCGGGCCTGGCGGCGCGCACGCGCGCGCACTTCGGACGGGCTCAGGCCCGGGCTTTCATCGATGTAGATATGGGCCTTGCCGAGCTTGTCCACCGCCTCGGACAGGCGGCCCCATTCGTCGTCATTCAAGCGCCCGAGGCGCAGACGGCTCTGGTCGATGCGGCCCACCGAACCCACCATCCGCAATGCCAGCTGGGCGGCGCCCATTTCCATGGAGTAGATGACGACGGGCAGGCCTTCGTTGATGGCTACGTTCTCGCCGATATTGACCACGAAGGCCGTCTTGCCCATGGAGGGGCGCGCGGCCAGGATGATCAGGTCGCCCGGCTGCAGACCGGCGGTCTGTTTGTCGAGGTCGTAGAAGCCGGTGCGCACGCCGGTGACGTCCTCGGCGCCGTTCTCGGCCAGTTCGTTGACCCGGTCGATCAGGTCCACCACCAGGTTGTCCATGCTCTGGAAACCCTGGCCGCTGCGATTGCCTTCCTCGTTGATGCGGAAGATCTTGCCCTCGGCCTCGTCAACGATTTCCTTGACCGCACGGCCCTGCGGGTTCATGGCCGCGCTGGCGATTTCATCGCTGGCCGAGACCAGCTTGCGCAGCACGGCCCGCTCGCGCACGATCTCGGCATAACGCCGCATATTGGCGGCACTCGGCACGCTTTGCGCCAGGGCATTCAGATACGCGAGGCCACCGCATTCCTCGGCCTTGCCGACCGAGGTCAGCTCCTCGAACACGGTCACCACATCGGCCGGTTTGGCGGCATTGATCAGCTTGCCCAGGGCCAGGTAGATGTGCTTGTGCTCGAAGCGGTAGAAATCCGATTCGCTCAGCAGATCGCCGGCGCGGTCCCAGGCGCTGTTGTCGATCAGGAGACCACCCAGCACGCTCTGCTCCGCCTCGATCGAGTGCGGCGGCACGCGCAGGCGGGCCACATCGTCATCGCGGCCGGCGCTGCCGCCTGGCAAGGAACCTGAGGATCCGGGCAAGGGAGTGGGAGAGAAAGTGGCGCTCATGGATGGCAGGAGGGGTCGCAGTTCGGGCGGGCTGAACAGGGCAAGGCAATCAAGACCGGGCTGTCCACAGGCCTGCCCTGTGGACAAGCCTGTGGATAGCCTGGGGGCAGCGTTGTATAAACCGCCGCCCAAAAACGCAAAAAGCCGACACTGCGGACAGCATCGGCTTTTCGACTGTCTGACCGCTGACGGTCAGTGACACCGGAGTTTACTCGGCGTCGCGCACCACTTGCACGCTGATTTCGACGACCACATCGGTGTGGGCGGCGACAGCGACGGTGAACTCACCGACAGCCTTCAGCGGGCCATTGGGCATGCGCACTTGCGCCTTGGCGATGGAGAAGCCCAGCTTCACCAGGCCTTCGGCCACGTCGGCGTTGGTCACCGAGCCGAACAGACGGCCGTCCACGCCAGCCTTTTGGCTGATGCGCACGGTCTTGCCGGCCAGGGCTTCGCCCACGGCTTGTGCAGCGGCCAGCTTTTCAGCAGCGGCCTTTTCCAGTTCGGCGCGCTTGGCTTCGAACTCGGCGATCGCGGTGGCCGTGGCACGACGTGCCTGGCGGGTCGGGATCAGGAAGTTGCGTGCGTAGCCGTCCTTGACCTTGACGACGTCGCCCAGGTTGCCGAGGTTCGCGACCTTTTCAAGCAGAATGATTTGCATGTTGGGTTACTCCTCAGACCTTGTGCTGGTCGCTGTAGGGCAGCATGGCCAGGAAACGGGCGCGCTTGATGGCGACCGTCAGCTGACGCTGGAAGAAAGCGCGGGTGCCCGTCAGGCGAGCCGGCGTGATCTTGCCGTTTTCGCCGATGAAATCGCGCAGGGTGTCGATGTCCTTGTAATCGATCTGCTCAACACCGGTGACGGTGAAGCGGCAGAAACGCTTGCGGCGGAACAGCAGGGATTGGGTGTTGCGCTTGGGCTTCTTGTCTTTGGAGAAGCGACCCTTGCCACGTGGTGGTGCCATCGTATGACCTCTTTAATTTAATCCGGATTCGAACAATTCGGTGTTCAGTTGGGTGTCAGAGCGGTGATGTGGAAGATGGTTCCACGGCCGTTCTTCTGAGCGCTGAGGAAGCCTGTGAACAGTGCATTGCCTCCCACTCCCAGCGACTGCAGGCGCTTGCCGATCTCACCGATTGCGACCGCCTTGATTTCCATGGAAACCTTGCGCGGCTTGCCAGCTTCCTGGACCTGGGATTCGTGCTTGAGCATCGCATCCAGGGCCATCAGTCCGGCCGGTGTGTATCTGACAAGCCCCAGCTCCAGCAGCTGTGCTTGCAAAACCAGTTGGTTCAAAGTGAAAGAGAACGCAGTCGGGTCTTGAAAGGCACGCTGGTGGCCAGTTCGCTGGCAACCTTCATGAACACGGAGCTAAGCCTGATCAGGCCGTTGCGACTTGGGGCGCCTTGCGGGCGTCTTCGCGTTCCACGGTCTTCATCATCACCGAAGGCGTGGTTTCAGCCTTGGCCTTCACCACGGTCAGGTGGCGCAGGATGGCGTCGTTGAAGCGGAAGCCGGTTTCGAGCTCAGCCAGGGTTTCCTTGCTGCATTCGATGTTGACGCACAGGTAGTGAGCCTTGGCCAGCTTTTGAATCAGGTAAGCCATCTGACGACGGCCCCAGTCTTCAACGCGGTGCACAGCGCCGCCATTGCTGGTGATCAGGGTCTTGTAGCGCTCCAGCATGGCCGGAACTTGTTCGCTTTGATCCGGATGGATCAGCAAAACGATTTCATAGTGACGCATAAATACTCCTTGTGGATTCCAGGCTGAGCCGGCCGACGCCCGACAGTGGACCGCCCTGCTTTCGCCTGTGGAAGCCGTGCCACAGCGTCAGTTCACGTGGTCACGGCAAGGGGGAACCCGCAATTGTAGCGCAGTTTCTCGATTTCCACCAAGGTTTGCGTGCACGCAAAGCGGCGGGTTCGAGCTCAGAACTGTGTCGATGGCGGCTGCGGGCGCGGCGGGCTGCGCAACTGATCCAGCATATGGGCCTGCGCCGCCGAAGGCCGCGGCGTCAGCCAGCTGACCAGCACAATGGCCAGGAAACCGGCCGGTACACCAAACACCCCAGCCGAGACGGGCGCGATGCCGCCGATCAGCTGGGCCGGCCCCGGCACGCCCAAGGCCAGGCGCAAGCTGGGGCTGGCCGCCACCATGTAGTACACCGTCACCGCCAGACCGGTCAGCATGCCGGCCAGTGCACCCCAACCATTGGCACGGCGCCAGAAAATGCCCAGCACCAGCGCGGGGAAGAAAGTGGCGCCGGCGATGGAGAACGCCGCTGACACCAGCAGCAGGATGTCCGCCGGCTTTTGCGCCGCCACGGCGGCGGCCGCCAAAGCCGTGGCCAGCAGCAAGGCCTTGGACAAGGTGACGCGGCGCGTCATCGAGGCCTGCGGGTTGAAGAGCCGGTAGTAGACATCGTTGGACAAGGCGGCCGAGATGGTCAGCAACAAGCCATCGGCCGTCGACAGCGCCGCTGCCAGGCCACCGGCCGCCACCAGGGCCGAGATGACGAAGGGCAGGCCCATCAGCTCGGGCGCCATCAGCAGGATGATGTCTCCACTGATGCGCAGCTCACCGAGCTGCAGGATGCCGTCGCCATTGACGTCGCTGACCGCCAGCAAGCCGGGATCGACCCGGGTCCACTGCATGATCCAGCCGGGCAACTGCTCGAAGGGCGTGCCCACCAGATGGGTGAAGACCTCGTACTTGACCATCACGGCCAGGGCTGGCGCGGTGATGTAGAGCAGCGAGATGAAAAGCAGGGACCAGGCCACCGAACTGCGCGCCTCGCGCACCGTGGGCGTGGTGTAGAAGCGCGTCAACAAGTGCGGCAGGCCGGCCGTACCCACCACCAGGCAGAACACCAGGGCCAGGAAGTTGCGCCGCGACTCCTCGAACTTGTGCTGCTCCGGCGCACTGCCCTGCGGATGGCCCGCGTAGGCCAGCGCATGCTCCGGCATGCCGCCCAGCGGTTGCGCCCGCGCCTCGTTGTAAGCACGGCCTCGTTGCCATTGCTCGGCCGCCTCATGGGGCGTGCGAGGCAAGGCCGCCTGGCGCTTCTCGGCCGCCTGAATGGCGGCCAGCGGGGCATCCTGCGCCTTGAGTGCCGCCACCTGCCGGGCCGCCTCAGCGCGCTCGGCCGCCAGCGCCTCGGGCACTTCTTGCAACTTGCGCTCAAAACCGGCTGCCCGCTCGGCGAAGGCGGCTCGCACCTGCAACTCGGCCGGGTCGCGCAGCAATCGCTGCTCGGTCACGCTGATCTGCTGCAGTTGCTGGCCGTAGCTGAGCTGGGGCAACGGCATGCCTGTCTGTTTGACACTCATCCAGATCACAGGCACCAGATAGGCCAGCAAGAGCACGATGTACTGCGCCACTTGGGTCCAGGTCACGGCCCGCATGCCCCCCAGAAATGAGCAGACCAGCACGCCGCCCAGACCGAGAAACACCCCGATCTCGAAACTGAAGCCCGTCAGGCGCGCCGTGATCAGGCCCACCCCGTAAATCTGCGCCACCACATAGATGAAGGACACCAGCATGGCCGCCAATGCGCCCAGCAGACGCGGCGCCATGCCGCCGTAGCGGGCACCGAGAAAGTCCGGGATGGTGTACTGCCCGAACTGGCGCAGATACGGCGCCAGGCACAAAGCCACCAGACAAAAGCCGCCCGTCCAACCCAGCACATAGGCCAAGCCGCCATATCCACTGAGGTAGAGCGTGCCGGCCAGGCCGATGAAGCTGGCCGCGCTCATCCAATCAGCACCGGCCGCCATGCCATTGAAAATGGCCGGCACGCGACGGCCGGCCACGTAGTACTCGTCGGCATCGGTGGTGCGACTGAACAGGCCGATGCAGGCGTAGACCACCACGGTGGCGGCCAGAAAACTGATGCCAATCGCGCTCTTGGACAGACCCAGCCGCTCCAGCACCGCCAGGCACAGCAGGAAGAACAGAAAACCCAGGGTGAAGCCCAGGTAGATGCGCTTCATGCGTGCCGCCAGAGGCAGCGGTGGCCGGGGGGCAAAGGAGCGGGAGCGAACAAAAGCCACGGTGAGTCTGCAGGTCTGGGCGACGAGAACACGAAAGAGGTGGCAGCGAGGGATGCGCCAGGGCCGGTGGCCTGCCCCCATCATGCGAGCCCCGGCCCCCTGCTGTCGATACCGAAAACCCGAGGCTTGCCGCCCCGAGGTCCGGCGGACGCCCAGACGCCCTTGCAAGAAACAAAAACGGCCCGCGTCAAGCGGGCCGTTCGGTCTCAATCCATCGAACCAGCGCCCAAGCACCGGCCCGTGGCCATCAACGCTTGGCCAGGCGCTGCCAGGTTTCGATCACTGTGTCCGGGTTCAGGGAGATGGACACGATGCCCTCGCTGGCCAACCAGTCGGCGAAATCGGGGTGGTCGCTGGGGCCCTGGCCGCAGATGCCCACGTACTTGCCCGTGGCGCGGCAAGCGGCGATGGCGCGCGAGATCATGGCCTTGACGGCCGGGTCGCGCTCGTCGAAATCACCGGCCAGTTGCTCCAGGCCCGAATCGCGGTCCAGGCCCAGGGTCAACTGGGTCAGGTCGTTGGAGCCGATGGACATGCCATCGAAGTGCTCCAGGAACTGCTCGGCCAGGATGGCGTTGCTGGGCACTTCGCACATCATGATGACGCGCAGGCCGTCGCTGCCGCCGTCGGCCGCACGCTTGAGGCCACGCTCGGCCAGCATACTGACCACCCGCTCGGCCTGGCGCACCGTGCGCACAAAGGGCACCATGATCTCGACATTGCTCAGGCCCATGTCGATGCGCACGCGCTTGAGCGCCTCGCACTCCATGGCAAAGGCATCTGAGAACTCACCGCTGATGTAGCGCGAGGCGCCGCGGAAACCCAGCATCGGGTTCTCTTCATCGGGCTCGTAGCGCGAGCCACCGATCAGCTTGCGGTACTCATTGCTCTTGAAGTCGGACAGGCGCACGATCACCGGGCGCGGGTAGAAGGCCGCCGCGATGGTGGCAATGCCCTCCACCAGCTTGTCGACATAGAAGGCGCGCGGCGAGGCATGGCCTCGGGCCACCGACTCCACCGCCTTCTTCAGATCAGCATCGATGTTCGGATAGTCCAGGATGGCCTTGGGGTGGACACCGATGTTGTTGTTGATGATGAACTCGAGGCGAGCCAGGCCGACGCCGGCGCTGGGCATCTGCGCGAAGTTGAAGGCCAGCTGCGGATTGCCGACGTTCATCATGATCTTGATCGGGCAGTAAGGCAGCTCGCCGCGGTGCACCTCGCTGACTTCTGTTTCCAGCAGGCCGTCGTAGATATAGCCGGTATCGCCTTCCGAGCAGGCCACGGTGACCAGCTGGCCATCCTTGAGCGTTTCGGTCGCATTGCCGCAACCGACCACGGCCGGAATGCCCAGCTCGCGCGCAATGATGGCGGCGTGGCAGGTGCGGCCACCACGATTGGTGACGATGGCGCTGGCCCGCTTCATCACGGGCTCCCAGTTCGGGTCGGTCATGTCGGTGACCAGCACATCGCCGGGCTGCACGCGCTCCATCTCGGCCACGCTCTCGACCAGGCGCACCGGGCCGGTGCCGATCTTCTGGCCGATGGCACGACCTTCGGCCAGCACGGCGCTGTGGCCCTTGAGCTTGTAGCTGTGCTCGACCTGGCCTTCGGCCTGGCTCTTCACCGTCTCCGGGCGGGCCTGCAGGATGTAAAGCTGGCCATCGACGCCATCACGGCCCCACTCAATGTCCATGGGACGCTGGTAATGCTGCTCGATGATGAGCGCGTACTTGGACAGCTCGATCACTTCCGCGTCGTTCAGCGAGTAGCGGTTGCGCGCCTCGGGCAGGGTGTCCACGGTCTTGACCAGCTTGCCGCTGGCGGCCTTTTCCTCGGCCGAAGTGAACTCCATGCGGATCAGCTTGGATCCGAGGTTACGTCGGATGATGGGCAGCTTGCCGCGCGCCAGGGCCGGCTTGTGCACATAGAACTCGTCCGGGTTCACGGCGCCCTGCACCACGGTTTCGCCCAGGCCGTAGCTGGAGGTGATGAAGACCACATCCTTGAAGCCGCTCTCGGTGTCGATGGTGAACATCACACCGGCCGAGCCGAGGTCGGAGCGCACCATGCGCTGCACGCCGGCCGACAGGGCCACGTCGGCATGGGCAAAGCCCTTGTGCACGCGGTAGCTGATGGCTCGGTCGTTGTAGAGGGAGGCAAACACCTCCTTCATCTTGTGCAGCACCTCTTCGATGCCCACCACGTTCAGGAAGGTTTCCTGCTGGCCGGCGAAGGACGCATCCGGCAAGTCTTCGGCCGTGGCGGAGGAGCGCACGGCGAAGGACACGTCCGGGTGGTCGGCCGTGAGCTTGGCGAAGGAGCTGCGGATCTGCGCTTCCAGATCGGCCGGGAAGGGCTGCGCTTCCAGCCAGCCGCGGATTTCTGCACCGGCCTCGGCCAGGGCGCGCACATCGTCGGTGTTCAGGGTCGCCAGGCGCGCCTCAATGCGCTTGTCCAGGCCCTCATGCTTGAGGAACTCGCGGAAGGCATGGGCCGTGGTGGCAAAGCCACCCGGCACACGGACGCCCGAGGAGGACAGCTCCGAAATCATCTCGCCGAGGCTGGCGTTCTTACCGCCAACGACCTCGACGTCGCTCATCCTCAGATTCTCAAAGGGGACGACCAGGGCGGTCGGCTCAAAGCGTGCAGACATGGGAAAACTCCGTGATGTTGAAAATTCCGGAGTCCCGCCGGGGCGCCCACGGCGCCCCCCATGAAATGCAGCCACACGGCATCCCGGCCGATTCTTGATTCTGTTTGTGAGGATGGGATGGTCATGGCGCGAAGGCAGGACATTTCGAACGATTCTACGGGCTCGCCCGACTTATGATGAAGAAAGACTCTAGAGCCTGCTGACCATGCCCAATCGCACCGTGTACTTTGTCTCGGACGGTACCGGCATCACTGCCGAGACCTTTGGTAACTCCATCTTGGCCCAGTTCCCGGGCAAGCCGCGCCATGTGCGGCGCCCATTTGTGGACACGGCCGAGAAAGCCCACCAGGTGGTGCACGAGATCAACCAGACCAGCGAAGCGGAAGGCCGGCGCGCCATCGTCTTCGCGACCCTGGTCAATCGCGAGGTGCTGCAGGTGGTGCGCGAGCATTGCAAGGCCTTGGTGCTGGACATGTTCAACACCTTCATCGAGCCGCTGGAGGAAGAGTTCCAGGTCAAGAGCAACCACCGGGTCGGCCGCTTCTCGGATGTGGCGCGCAGCCAGGAGTACCACGACCGCATCGAGGCCATCAACTTCTCGCTGGCCCATGACGACGGCCAATCGGCCAAGAACCTGGAATCGGCCGATGTGATCCTGGTCGGCGTCTCGCGCAGCGGCAAGACGCCCACCTCGCTCTACCTGGCCATGCAGCACGGCATCAAGGCGGCCAACTACCCACTGATCCCGGAAGACTTCGAGCGCAGCAAGATCCCCTCGATGCTCGAGCCGCACAAGCGCAAATGCTTTGGCCTGACAATTGATCCCGAGCGGCTTTCACAGATCCGCAACGAGCGCCGCCCCGGCAGCAAATACGCCGACCTGATGAACTGCCGCTACGAGGTCAACGAGGCGGAGGCCATGATGAAGCGCAATGGCATCTCCTGGCTGTCCTCGACCCACAAGTCCATCGAAGAAATCGCCACCACCATCCTGCGCGACATCCGGCCGGACCGGTTGATCTACTGACGCGCCAGCTGGCGAGCGGGCTCAGCGCGGCGCCAGCAGACGCTGGCGCGCCGACTCGTACAGACAGATGGACGCGGCACTGCCCACATTGAGCGATTCCTCGCCGCCCGGCTGCGGAATGCCCACCGTCAAGGAGCAGCGCGCCATCAACCCGGGCTGCACGCCCTGCCCTTCGTGGCCCATGACCCAGGCGCAGGGGCTCGGCAGCGCGATCTGGTGCAGCTGCGCCTCGGCATAGGAGCTGGTGGCCACCAGGGGCACACGCAGGCGGCCCAAGTCTTCCGGCGACAGACCTTCAATCAGGCGCAGGCCGAAATGCGCCCCCATGCCGGCGCGCAGCACCTTGGGCGACCAGAGTGCCGCCGTGCCCTTGAGCGCCAAGACCTGGCGAAAGCCCATGGCCGCCGCGCTGCGCAGAATCGTGCCGACATTGCCGGCGTCCTGCAGGCGATCCAGCACCACGGTGTCCGCCTCCGGGGCCAGGTCTTGCCCGGCGTCCAGCGGCACCTCGAAGCCGATCTGGGCCGGCGACTCCAGGCCACTGATCTGCTTGAACAGCGCCAGCGGCACGACCAGCTGACGCGGCGCCGCATCGGCCAGGGCGCGCAGCACCGGATCGGCCGCCGCGGCCTCGGTCAGCACCGCCTGCAGCACCGGATGGCCGCGCTGCAGGCAGGCGCGCACGAGATGGTCGCCCTCCAGCCAGACGCTGCCCAGCTTGCGGTAGGCACTGCCGTCCAGGCTCAGCTTGCGCAGGCGTTGCAGGGCCGGGTTGTCACGCGAAGTGATGTGAAGAATCGGGCTGCTGGGGCTCATGCGTTCTCAAGGATGTCGCGCACCGGGCCGAAACTGCGCCGGTGCCAGGCCGTCACGCCATGGGCGCGCAAGGCGGCCAGGTGTTCGGCGGTCGGGTAGCCCTTGTGGCCGGCAAAGCCGTACTCGGGGTGGCTGTCGTGCATGGCCAGGCACTGGCGATCGCGCGCCACCTTGGCCAGGATGGAGGCGGCGGAGATCGCCTGCACCTTGGCGTCGCCCTTGACGATGGCCTCGGCCGGGATCTTGAGCACCGGCAGGCGGTTGCCATCGACCAGCACCTTGGCCGGCTTGAGGCGCAAGCCTTCCACGGCTCGCTTCATGGCCAGCAGGGTGGCCTGCAGGATGTTGAGCCGGTCGATCTCTTCCACGCTGGCCTCGGCAATGCAGCAGCACAAGGCCTTGGCGCGGATCTCGTCGAACAGGCGTTCGCGCTTTTTCTCGGTCAAGGCCTTGGAATCCGCCAGCCCGGCGATCGGGTTGGCATCGTCGAGGATGACGGCGGCGGCCAGCACCGGGCCGGCCAGCGGGCCGCGGCCGGCTTCGTCCACGCCGGCCACCAGCCCCAGGCCATCCCAGCTCAGGCCCAGTTGCTCGGGCACACGCAGCTCAGGCTTGCAGGACTTGCGCGATCGCATCGCTGGCCTTTTGCGCGGTATTGCAGCGCAGCAGCTCGTGTTGTTGCTGAAAAATGGCCCGCACTCGCTCGCAGCGCGCCGTGTCGTCCAGCCAGGCCAGCCCCTCGCGGGCCAGGGCCTCGGGCGTGCATTGATCCTGAATCAGCTCGGGCACGATGAAGTCGCGCGCCAGCACATTGGGCAGGCCCACCCAGGGCTGGTAGTTCTTGCCCTTCATGCGCCACCAATTGAGCGCATGCATGCGGTAGGCAATCACCATGGGCCGCTTGAACAGCGCCGCCTCCAGGGTGGCCGTGCCGCTGGCCACCAGGGTGATGTCACAGGCCGCCAAAGCTTCGTGAGAACGGCCATCCAGAAGATCGAGTTGCAGGCCCGGGGCGTGCCGAGCCACCAGCGGGTCAATCAGGGCGCGCAGGCCCGGTGCCACCGGCATCACAAAGCGCAGCTCGGGCCGCGCCTGCTGCATCAACACAGCGGCGCGCAACAGGGGCTCGGCGATGTAGCGGATCTCGCTGCGCCGACTGCCGGGCAGCAAGGCGACCACGGAGTCGGCTCCGTCTAACTTCAGAGCTGAGCGGGCCTGGGCCTGCGGCGGCTGCAGCGGAATCGCATCGGCCAGGGGGTGACCCACATAGCTGGCGCCGATGCCGTGGGCCTGCAAAAGCGCGGGCTCGAAAGGGAACAGACACAGCACATGGTCGGCCGAGCGCTTGATCTTTTCGACCCGCTCGGCACGCCAGGCCCAGATCGAAGGGCAGACGAAATGCACCGTCTTCACGCCCGCTTCGCGCAAGCGCTGCTCCAGGCCGAAATTGAAATCGGGCGCATCCACACCGATGAAGGCCGCCGGCGGCTGGGCCAGCAAGCGGTCGCCCAGCTGGCGGCGAATCGCCAGCAGCTCACGGATATTGAGCAGAGCATCGACATAGCCGAAGACCGAGAGCTTGCTCGAGGGCCACCAGGCCTCGAAGCCCTGGGCGGCCATGCGCGGGCCGCCAATGCCCTGAGTCTGGAGTTCGGGCCAGCGCGCTTTCAGGCCCTGGATCAGCAAACTGGCGAGCAGGTCTCCGGAGGCCTCGCCGGCCACCAGGGCTAGGCTCAGCGAAGGCTCAGCCATGAGATCAGCGCACCAGACCGCGCTTGGCGCCGGCGATGAAATCCAGCATCAGCTGCACATCGGCCTGGGCATCCTGGGCCTGCTCGTCCCGCAGTGCGGTGATCTGCTCGACCGCTTGCTCCAGCGTCAGGCCGCTACGGAAGATCAGCTTGTGCAGCTGGCGGATCACGGCGATGCGTTCATTGCTGAAGCCGCGGCGGCGCAGGCCGGTCAGATTGACGGCGCGCACGGCCAAAGGATTGCCATCGACCGTCATGAAGGGCGCAACATCCTGGGACACATGGCCCTGGAAGCCGATCATGGCGTGCGCGCCGATCTTGACGAACTGGTGCACGCCGGTCAGGCCGCCAATCACCGCCCAGTCACCGACATGGACATGGCCCGCCAGCGTGGCGTTGTTGGCCAGCACGCAGTGGTTGCCCAGCTGCACATCGTGGGCCAGGTGCACATAGGCCATGATCCAGTTGTCGGAGCCGACCCGGGTGACGCCCTCTTCCTTGAAGGTGCCGGTGTTGAGCGTGCAGAACTCGCGCACCGTGTTGCGGTCCCCGATCACCAGCTCGGTCACCTCGCCGCCATGGCTCATGTCCTGCGGCATCGCGCCGATGGAGCTGAACTGGTAGAACTGGTTGTCGGCGCCGATGGTGGTGCGCCCCTCGATCACGCAGTGCGGGCCGATGCGGGTGCCCGCGCCGATCTTCACCTGCGGGCCGATCAGCGTGTAGGCACCGACCGTGACCGAGCTGTCCAGCTCGGCTGCGGGGTCGATGATGGCCGTCGGGTGAATCCTGCTCGTCATGGCGCGTCAGGCCTCAAGCGTCGATGCGGCGCATGGTGCAGATCAGCTGCGCCTCGCAGGCCAGCTCCTCGCCCACCATCACCTTGCCGCTGAACTTGTAGATGCCGGCCTTGGCGCGGTCCAGGGTCACGTCCAGCAGCAGTTGGTCACCGGGCTCGACGGGGCGCTTGAAGCGCGCGTTGTCGATGCCAGCGAAATACACCACCGTGTTCTCATCCAGCACCGTGCCATTGCTGTCCAGGGCCAGCAAGGTGGCGGCCTGAGCCATGGCTTCCAGCATCAGCACGCCGGGCATGACCGGGCGATGCGGGAAATGGCCGACGAAATACGGCTCGTTGATGCTGACGTTCTTGATCGCCTGGATGCGCTTGCCCTTCTCGATCTCGACCACACGGTCCACCAGCAGCAGCGGGTAACGGTGCGGGAGCCTCTTGAGGATTTGGTGGATGTCCATCATGTTGAATTCTTCTTCTCGAGTGCGCGGATGCGTTCGCGCGAGGCGGCGCTCGACCTAGGTCAAGCGCCTCTTTTCTCTAGCGCCCTGAGGCGCTCTCGCAAAGTATGCAGCTGACGCAAGGTCGCCGCATTCTTTTCCCAGCTGGCATTGTCGTCGAAGGGGAAGACGCCGCTGTATTGGCCGGGCTGCTTGATGCTTCGACTGACCACGGTGGCAGCCGACACATGCACATGGTCGACCAAGCTCAGATGCCCCAGCACGATGGCACCGCCACCGACCGTGCAATGCGCACCGATGCGCGCGCTGCCCGCCACACCGGCGCAACCAGCCATGGCCGTGTGGGCACCGACATGAACGTTGTGGCCGATCTGGATCAAGTTGTCGAGCTTGACGCCGTCTTCGAGCACGGTGTCCTCGAGCGCACCACGGTCGATGCAGGTGTTGGCGCCGATCTCCACATCGTTGCCGATGCGCACGGCGCCGAGCTGTTCAATCTTTTCCCACTGACCCTGATTCGGCGCGAAGCCGAAGCCATCGGCACCGATGACCACCCCGGCGTGCACGATGCAGCGCTCGCCGATCTGGCAATCGAAGCCCAGGGTCACGCGGGCGGACAGACGACTGCCGGCACCGATGCGAGCATTGCGCTCGACCACACAGTGCGGACCGATCTGCGCGCCATCGCCGATGTTCACGCCAGCCTCGATCACCGCCAGGGCGCCGATGCTGACATCCGCGCCGATCACCGCGCTGGGGTCAATCACAGCGCTGGGATGGATGCCGGCCACCGGGCGCGGACGCACCCGCGCCGCCCACCACTGGGTGAGCCGCGCGAAGTACAGGTAAGGATCAGGCGTGACGATGGCCGCGCCGCGGGCCGCGGCCGCTTCGGCAAAGGCCGGCGCCACGATCACGCAAGCGGCGGTACTGCCAGCCAGCTGCGCCTGGTAGCGCGGGTTGGACAGAAAGCTCAGGGTGCCAGCATCGGCGCCCTCAAGCGGTCCGATGCGCGTGATCTGCGTTTCGGACGCACCATGAAGATCGCCGCCCAAGGCGGCGATCACATCAGCCAGTGAGACTGCGCCCACCGATTACTTCTGGGCGTTGAGCGCGTCGATCACCTTCTTGGTGATGTCCACGCGGGCACTGAAGTGGATGGCGTCTTGCAAGATCAGGTCGTACTTTTCAGCATCGAAGATCTGCTTGATGACCTTGTTGGCGCGGTCGACGACGGCTTGCAGCTCTTCGTTCTTGCGCTGGGTCAGGTCTTCCTGCCACTCGCGGCGCTTGCGCTGCAGGTCGCGGTCCAGTTCCATCAGGTCGCGCTGGCGGCGGTTACGTTCGGCTTCCGACAGGGTCGGCGCGTCTTTTTCCAGCTTCTCGGCCGAGCTGCGCAGCTTGGTCTCGATGTCCTTCAGCTCTTTTTCGCGCTTGCCGAATTCGATCTCGAGCTTCTGGGTCGCAGCCTTGCCGACATTGGCCTCACGCAGCACGCGATCGCTGTTGACGTAGCCAATCTTCAATTCCTGCGCCTGCACGCCCAGCGTCGACACAGACATCATGGCAGCCACAGCCACCGCCTTAAAAAGCTTGCTCTTCATCAGAATGCAGTCCCGATCTGGAATTGGAATTTCTCGATTCTATCCGTTGGATGTTTACGCAAAGGCACGCCATAGCTCAGGCGCAGCGGGCCCATCGGAGACACCCAGCTCAAACCGAAACCTGCCGAGGCACGCAACATGGAGGTGCCGTTCTTGAGGGTATCGAGATTGATCTTTTCATGCTCGGCCCAGACGTTGCCGGCGTCAACGAAGCCAAACAGACGGAAGGTCTTGTCATTGCCGCTGCCCGGCACAGGCAGGTACAACTCGGCATTGAAGTTGATGCGACGATTGCCACCCGAGTAGGAGCCGGTCACATCCACCGGACCGAGCGAGCCGGCCTCGAACACCCGCACCGAACCCAGGCCACCGGCGTAGAAGTTCTTGAAGATCGGGTACGGCTTGCCGCCGATACCGGCGCCCCAACCCAGCTCGCTGTTCAAGCCCAAGGTGATCTTGTTGGTGATGGGGATGTAGTGCTGGTACTGCAGGTTGGCGCGCACATAGCGGGCATCGCCGGCCGGGCTCATTTCCAGGTTGATGCGCTGGTACTTGCCGACCATGGGCGAGATGATGCTGTCACGGCTGTCACGCTGCCAGCCGATGGTCAGCGGCAAGGACAGGCTGTTGTTGCCGAAGGCGCGCCCGTAGAGCAAGTAACTCAGGGGCAGGCCCTGGTTGGTGGTCAGCTTGGTGCGCTCGTAGCCGGCACCGAAGAACACGGTGTCCTGCTCGGAGAAAGGCACGCCGAAACGGATCGAGCCGCCGTGCGTGACCAGCTCGAACTGCTCACCCAGGGTGTTGATCGGCTTCTGCGTGCGGTAGAACACATCGAGCGCGCGCGAGACGCCATCGACGGTGAAGTACGGGTCCACGGTCGACACCACCAGGGCTCGGCCGACCGAGGAGGTGTTGACTTCCACGCCCAGGTAATTGCCCGAGCCGAAGACGTTCTCCTGCTTGATGGCACCGCTGAAGGACAGCTTTTGCTGGCTGGAATAGCCGGCACCAACCTGGATGTTGCCGGTCGGGCGCTCTTCCACGGTCAGGATCACATCGACCTGGTCCTGTGCGCCCGCCACCTCATTGGTGTCGATGGTCACTTCCTTGAAGTAACCGAGGCGCTCCACGCGGTCGCGCGAAGCCTTGATGCGGCGACCGTCGTACCAGGCCGATTCGAACTGACGGAACTCGCGGCGGATCACTTCATCGCGGGTGCGGTTGTTGCCGGCGATCAGCACGCGGCGCACATAGACGCGGCGAGCCGGCTCGGCCACAAAGGTCACGACCACCTGGCCAGTGGCCCGATCGATCTCGGGGCGGCTGTCGACGCGAGCAAAGGCGTAGCCGAAGCTGCCGTACAAATCGGTGAACGCACGCGTGGTCTGGGCCACGGCCTCGCCCTGGTAGGGCTGACCGGGGCGCAGCAGCACCAAACGGCGGAAATCGTCTTCACGGCCCAGGAACTCGCCTTCCAGCTTGACGCCGGTGACGGTGTAGGGCTGGCCTTCATTGACCGTGATGGCGATGCTGATGCTCTGCTTGTCCGGCGAGATGGTCACCTGGGTCGAGGTGACGGCAAACTCCAGATAGCCGCGGTTCATGTAGTAGGAGCGCAGGGTCTCCAGGTCGGCATTGAGCTTGGTGCGCGAGTAGCGGTCGGTCTTGGTGTACCAGGTCAGCCAGCCGCTGCTGGTCTGCTCCAGCAGGCCCAGCAAGGTGCCCTCAGAGAAGACCTTGCTGCCCAGGATGCGCACTTCGGCAATCTTGGCCGGCTCGCCTTCGGTCACGTTGAAGCTCACGTTGACGCGGTTGCGCTCCAGCGGCGTGATGGTGGTGGTGACTTCGGCACCGTAGAGGCTGCGCGTCAGGTACTGGCGCTTGAGTTCCTGCTCGGCGCGGTCGGCCAAAGCGCGGTCGAAGGGCTTGCCTTCGCCGATGCCCACATCCTTCAGCGACTTGCTCAGCGCCTCGGTGTCGAACTCCTTGAGGCCCACAAAGCTCACATTGGCAATGATGGGGCGCTCTTCGATGGTGATGACCACATCGTTGCCATCGATGTTGATGCGCACGTCCTTGAACAGGCCGGTGGCAAACAGGGCGCGCAAGGCGGCGGCGCCCTTGTCGTCGTTGTAGCTGTCGCCGACACGGAAGGGCAGGGACGCAAAGACGGTACCGGGGTCGGTACGCTTCAGACCCTCAACACGGATGTCCTTGAGAACAAAGGGATCCACCGCCCAGGCGGCGCCTGACTGCAGTGTGGCCGCAATGGCCAAGGTCAGGATGGAGGGGCGCAGGGGCGCTCCCGTTCTAAAGAATGAGGACATGCAAGTAGAGTCAATGCAGGCCCGTCAAGCGGGCCACGTCGTTGGAAAGGGCCAAAGCCATCATCAGCATCAGGATCAGCGCGCCCGCGCGCTGCAGTTGCGTTTGCCACCACTCCGAGACGGGGCGGCCGCTCAAACCCTCGAAAAGATAATACATCAGGTGTCCACCATCGAGCATCGGCAGCGGCAGCAGGTTCAGCACACCCAAACTGACGCTGACCAAGGCCAGAAAGCCCAGGTACTGCGGCAGACCCGACCGCGCTGACTGACCCGCGTAGTCCGCAATCGTCAGCGGGCCACTGAGGTTCTTCAGCGAAGCCTCTCCGACCAGCATACGGCCGAACATCTTGACGGTCATGGCCGAAACATCCCAGGTGCGTTCGACGCCCCGAAGCAGGCCATCCCACAGGCCGTAACGCACCAGCACCATGGCAGGCGCTGCGCCCACCATCGCTTCGATGCGGCCGATCTTGCGGCCGGCATCGACCATCACCTTGGGCCGCACCTCCAGCTCAACCATCTGGCCGTGACGCTCCACCTGCCACTGCATGCTGCGCGCCGGCTCACTTTGGCCCGCTTGACGGATCAGCTCGCGCAGGCTGGCGGCATCGGCCACTGCAACGCCATCGACACGGCGCACCAGATCGCCCTCCTTGAGCCCAGCCGCCTCGCCCGCGCCACCAGGCGTCAGGCGACCCAGCACCGGCTCGCTGAAGGCCGGGCCCAGGCCCAGCTTGCTGACCACCTGGGCATCGATCTCATGGGCACCCAGGCTGTCGGTGTCCAGCGCCACGCTGCGGCGGCCATGACCCTGGGCATCGCTGATCTCCAGATGCAGTTTGCGGCCCTGCTCCACGGCCTGGGTCAGCTGCCAGCGCAGCTCGGCCAGGGACTGCAGCTCGCGCCATTGCTGGCCATCGGCGGACACGGCCTGCACCCAGTCACCGGCGCGCAAGCCCGCGCGTTCGGCCATGGATCCCGTCAGCGGCGCGCCCAGAATGGGCTTGGGCTCCTCTTGACCGACCCAGTTGACGCCGGCGAACAGCAAGGCCGCCAGCAGCAGATTGGCCAGCGGGCCAGCCGCCACCACGGCCACGCGCTGGCGCAGCGGCCGGTTGTTGAAGGCCTGCTCGCGCAGACCGGCCGGCACCGGACCTTCCCGCTCATCAAGCATGCGCACATAGCCGCCGAGCGGCAAGGCGCAGAGGGTGAACTCGGTCGAATCGGGCGTGCGCTGATGGCGCCAGAGCACGCGGCCAAATCCCACCGAAAAGCGCAAGACCTTGACGCCACAGGCGCGGGCCACGCGGTAATGCCCGTACTCATGCACGACCACCAGCACCGCCAGGGTCAGGATGAAGGCCAGCACCGTGCTCACGCGCCGAGCTCCGCAATCAGGGCCAGGGCCTGGCGGCGCGCACGCTGATCCAGGCCCAGCAAGCCTTCCACGCTGCTGCACTCACCGGCCTGCGGCAGGGTCTGCTCCAGACTCTGGGCATTGACGCGGTGGATGTGATCGAAGCGCAGGCGGCCGTCGAGGAAGGCTGCGACGGCCTCTTCGTTGGCGGCATTGAGTACGGCGGTCGAACCCTCGGCCGCGCGCAGCGCTTGCCAGGAGAGATACAGACCGGGGAAGCGGCGCTCGTCCGCCTCTTCAAAGCTCAGCGCGGGCTGGGTCAGCAGATCGAGCCGGCTGGCGCCGGCCTCGATGCGCTCGGGGAAGGACAGGCCGTAGGCGATGGGGACGCGCATATCGGGCGTGCCCAGCTGGGCCAGCACCGAGTTGTCGCGGCACACCACCATCGAATGGATGATGCTCTGCGGATGGATCAGCACCTTGATCTGCTCGGGCTTGAGCGAGAACAGCCAGCGCGCTTCGATCACCTCAAGTGCCTTGTTCATCATGGTGGCCGAATCGACCGAGATCTTGCGACCCATCACCCAGTTCGGGTGGGCCACAGCCTGGGCCGGCGTCACCTCGTGCAGGGTGGCCGGGTCGCGCTGGCGGAAGGGGCCGCCGGAGGCGGTGAGCACGATGTGATCGATGCGCTGCGCCCAGGTGCTGCGATCCTCGGGCAGGCATTGGAAGATGGCGGAATGCTCGCTATCGATGGGCAGCAAGGTGGCACCGCCTTGCTCCACCGCCTGCATGAACAAGGCGCCACCGACGACGATGGCCTCCTTGTTGGCCAGCAGCAGGCGCTTGCCCGCTTTTGCTGCCGCCAGGCAGGGCGCCAGGCCGGCCGCGCCGACGATGGCGGCCATGACCATGTCCACCTCGGGATGGGCCGCCACGGCGGACAAGCTGTCCACGCCGTCCAGCACCTCGGTGCGGCTGCCCTGCTCGCGCAATTGGCTGCGCAGCTGCGCGGCCAGGCTCGCATCGGGCAAGACGGCAAAACGCGGCTGCCACTGCAGGCACTGGGCCAGCAAGGCATCCACCCGGCTCATGGCGCTCAGCGCGAAGACTTCGTAACGCTCGGGATGGCGACCCAGCACATCCAGGGTGTTGACGCCGATGGAACCGGTGGAGCCGAGCACGCAGATGCGCTGCGGACGGGTATGAAGACTCATGGCAGGGAGGAACTCAGGGAACTCAGCGCCAGGGCCAGCGGGAAGACCGGCAGCAAGGCATCGACGCGATCGAGCACACCGCCATGGCCCGGCAGCAACTGGCTGCTGTCCTTGGCGCCGACCGCACGTTTGATCAGGGATTCGAACAGGTCACCGACCACGCTCATGCTGGCCAGGAAAACCAGAGCCAGCAGGCCGATGGCCAGGCCCTGCCCTTGCAGCAGGCGCTGGTAGAGGCTGGCGGAATCGACCGCGAACTGGCGGTCGATGACAAAGGTCCAGAACAGACCCAGGGCGAGCACGCCGGCCATGCCGGTCCAGACGCCCTCCCAGCTTTTGCCGGGGCTGATGGTCACGGCCAGCTTGCGCCGGCCGAAGGTCCGACCACCGAAGTAGGCGGCGATGTCGGCCATCCAGACCAGGCAAAAGATGGAGAGCAGGAAGTTGATGCCGGTGGCCTTGGCCTCCAGCATGGCGCCCCAGGCCGCCCACAGCGCCAGGGCGCCGAGCAGCAGGCGCAGGGCCTTGGAGGCCTGCGGCCAGGCTGCCGGGCCGCCGCGCAAGGCATAGGCCCCGCCCAGCACCCAGATCAAGCCCGCCAGCCACCAGCACCAGGCCGGGCGCGGCGCCAGACCGAAGAACCAGAGCGTGCCCGCGCAGGCCGCGGCCAAGGCCGCACCGAAGGCCAGAGCCGGCAGGCCACCGCCAGCATTGAGCCTGCACCACTCCCAACCGGCCGCGCCGATCATCAGCAGGGTCAGCAAGGCGAAAGGCCAGGGCGAGGCGGCGAACAGAGCGGGCAACAAAACGGCCAGCAAGGCCAAGGCCGTGATGATGCGGGCTTTGAGCATGGGGTTCAAACGCCAGCCAGTGCCGGCGCCTCTTTGACGCCGCCAAAGCGGCGGTCGCGTTCACGGAAAGACTCGATGGCCGCGTCCAGCTGCGCCTCACCGAACTCGGGCCACAGGCAGTCGGAGAACACAAACTCGGTGTACGCGACCTGCCAGAGCAGGAAATTGCTGATGCGCACTTCACCGCCGGTGCGGATGAAGAGGTCGGGGTCGGGCGCGTAGTTCATGGCCATGAACTCGGACAGGCGCGCTTCGGTCAGCTCGGCCGGCGGCACGCCCGCCTGCATCGCTGCCTTGCAGGCCTGCACCACATCCCAGCGGCCGCCGTAGTTGAAGGCCACGGACAGGGTCAGCTTGCTGTTGTGCGCCGTGCTGCTCTCGGCCTCGTTCCAGGCATTGCGCAGCTTGTCAGACACTGCCTCGCGGTCACCGACGATGCGGATGCGCACCCCCATGGCCCCCATGCGCGCCAGGTAGCGCGACACGGCTGCCAGCACCAGACCCATCAGGCCCGAGACTTCATCGCTGGGGCGCTTCCAGTTCTCCGAGGAGAAGGCAAACACCGTCAGGTACTCGATCTCGCGATCGATGCAGGCCTGCACGATCTTGACCAGGGCATCGACGCCCTGCTTGTGGCCGAAGAAGCGCGGCAGAAAGCGCTTCTTCGCCCAGCGGCCGTTGCCATCCATCACGATGGCCACATGGCGGGGCACCGCCTTCTTCTCGGTCGTCACTGTCGCGAACTCGCTCAGACCGCCAGGATTTCGGCTTCTTTGGCCGCGACCAGCTTGTCGATCTCGGCAATGGTGCGATCGGTCAGCTTCTGCACATCGTCCAGGCTGCGGCGCTCGTCGTCTTCGCTGATCAGCTTGTCCTTGGTCAGCTTCTTGGCTTGCTCATTGGCATCGCGGCGCAGATTGCGCACGGCGATCTTGGCATCTTCGCCTTCGTTGCGCACGACCTTGGTCAGGTCGCGGCGGCGCTCTTCGTTGAGCGGCGGCATCGGCACGCGGATCAGCTCGCCTTGCGAGGCCGGGTTCAGGCCCAGATCGGACTCACGAATCGCCTTCTCGATCTTGGCGCCCATGCCTTTTTCCCAGGGCTGCACGCTGATGGTGCGGGCATCGAGCAAGGTCACATTGGCCACCTGGGTGACGGGCACCATGGAGCCGTAGTAGTCGACACTGACCTGATCGAGGATGCCGGGGTGGGCGCGGCCGGTGCGGATCTTGTGCAACTCGTTCTTCAGCGCCTCGACCGACTTGGCCATCTTGGCTTCAGCGTTCTGCTTGATGTCTGCAATGCTCATGATTCTTGACCTTGAAAACCTTTGTTTCTCAAACGTGCACCAGCGTGCCTTCGTCTTCGCCCATCACCACGCGCTTGAGCGCGCCGGCCTTGAGGATGCTGAACACGCGGATCGGCAGCTTCTGGTCGCGGCACAGCGCGAAAGCGGTGGCGTCCAGCACCTGCAGATTCTTGGTGATGGCCTCGTCAAAGCTGATGCGCGAGTAGCGGGTCGCACTCGGGTCCTTCTTGGGATCGGCGGTGTAGACACCATCGACCTTGGTGGCCTTGAGCACGATCTCAGCGCCAATCTCGGCACCACGCAGCGCGGCGGCCGTGTCGGTGGTGAAGAAGGGGTTGCCCGTGCCGGCCGCGAACACCACGACCTTGCCTTCTTCCAGATACTGCAGGGCCTTGGGGCGCACATAAGGCTCCACCACCTGCTCGATGCCGATGGCCGACATCACGCGAGCGACGATGCCTTCCTGGCGCATGGTGTCGGCCAGGGCCAGGGAGTTCATCACCGTGGCCAGCATGCCCATGTAATCGGCCGTGGCGCGGTCCATGCCGACCGAGCCGCCCGCGACACCGCGGAAGATATTGCCGCCACCGATGACCACCGCCACCTCCACGCCGAGCTCGGTGACCTCGCGGATCTCCTGCACCATGCGCACGATGGTCGCGCGGTTGATGCCGAAAGCGTCGTCGCCCATCAGGGCTTCACCGGAAAGTTTGAGCAGGATGCGTTTGAGCGCGGGCATGAGGACCTCTTGATGGCTGCTGTTGCTGAATGGGATGTCGGGCTTGTGCCGCGTCTGCAGACCGCCGGGTAGGCAGCCATGCAGCCCAAGAATGGGGCCGCCGACTTCAACGGGCACAAGTGTAAAGGGCGCCAGAGGCGCCCTTTGTTTGCTTCAGGGCTTACTGGCCCTTGGCGGCGGCCACTTGCGCGGCCACTTCGGCGGCGAAGTCGTCCACCTTCTTCTCGATGCCTTCGCCCACCACGTACAGGGTGAAGCTCTTCACCGTGGTGGCCTTGTCCTTCAGCATGGCGGCGACGGTTTGCTTGCCGTCGGCGGCCTTCACAAAGACTTGGTCCAGCAGCGAGACTTCCTTCAGGAACTTCTGCACGGCGCCGTCCACCATCTTGGCGACGATGTCAGCAGGCTTGCCGGACTCGGCGGCCTTCTCGGCAGCGATCTTGCGCTCCTTCTCGACCAGCTCAGCCGACACTTCGGCAGCCGACAGTGCAGCCGGCTTCATGGCGGCCACGTGCATGGCGACGTCCTTGGCGGCCACTTCGTCGCCGTCGAACTCGACCATCACGCCGATGCGGGTGCCGTGCAGGTAGGAAGCCAGCTTGGTGCCCGATGCATAGCGCTGGAAGCGGCGGATCGACATGTTCTCGCCGATCTTGCCGATCAGACCCTTGCGCACGTCTTCCACGGTCGGGCCGAAGCCTTCTTGCGACAGCGGCAGCGCCGACAGGGCGGCCACATCGGCCGGGCCTTCGGTGGCGATCAGGCCAGCGACGGCATTCACGAAAGCCAGGAAGGCATCGTTCTTCGACACGAAGTCGGTTTCGCAGTTCACTTCCAGCAGGGCGCCCACGCCGCCGACCACGGCCGAGGCGACCACGCCTTCAGCGGTCACGCGCGAAGCGGCCTTGCCCGCCTTGTTGCCCAGCTTGACGCGCAGGATTTCTTCGGCACGACCCAGATCGCCTTCGGCTTCGGTCAGCGCCTTCTTGCATTCCATCATCGGGGCATCGGTGCGGGCGCGCAGCTCAGCGACCATGCTTGCGGTAATTGCAGCCATTTGTTTCTCCGTTACTCAATGAACCTGCCCGGTTTCACGCGGGCAGACACTTCAACCAATTTGCTTTGAAAAAAAGGGGCTGAACACAGCCCCTTGATTCGGCGTCAGCCTGGCCGCTTGAAACTCAAGCGCCTTCGGCGACTTCCACGAACTCGTCGCCAGCCGGGGCAGCGGCTTGCACGACTTCGTTGCCGGCGTTGGCACGGCCTTCGATCACGGCGTCAGCGACGGCGCGAGCGTACAGGGCCACAGCCTTGGCGGAGTCGTCGTTGCCCGGGATGACGTAGTCGATGCCTTCGGGCGAGTGGTTGGTGTCAACCACGCCGATCACGGGGATGCCCAGCTTCTTGGCTTCGGCCACGGCGATCTTGTGGAAGCCCACGTCGATCACGAAGATGGCGTCGGGCAGACCGTTCATGTCCTGGATGCCGCCGATGTTCTTTTCCAGCTTGGCCAGATCGCGTTGGAACAGCAGGGCTTCCTTCTTGATGGCGGGCTGGGTGCCGGCTTCGACCTGGGCTTGCATGTCCTTCAGATTCTTCAGCGAGGCCTTGACCGTCTTGAAGTTGGTCATCATGCCGCCCAACCAGCGTTGGTCAACGTAAGGCACGCCGGCGCGCTGGGCTTCCAGGGCCACCACTTCACGGGCTTGGCGCTTGGTGCCAATCATCATGATGGTGCCGCGCTTGGCCGACAGCTGGCGGATGAACTTCAGAGCCTCTTCGAACGCAGGCAGCGTCTTTTCGAGGTTGATGATGTGAATCTTGTTGCGGTGGCCGTAGATATACGGGGCCATCTTGGGGTGCCAGAAGCGGGTTTGGTGACCAAAGTGGACGCCGGCTTCCAGCATTTCGCGCATCGTAACGGACATGTTTTTAACTCCGAAGGTTGTGTCTAAAATCCGGCCCGAATTGCTCTGCTTCGTGACCTCTGCCCCATATCCAAACGGGGCCTGGCCTCTTGCAACAACTTGCAGCAGCAACACCTCTCAGTGGCCGGTTTGCGATTGATTCACCAGCACAAACCCCGGGCAAAAATTGCCTAGGGCGTCCGGCAAAACCCAAAGAGTATACACGACCTATGCCCAACGACCTGAGCAGTGCCTTGGCTGCCCTGCATGAAGGCCGCCTTCACGCTCTGGATGCCCTGCAGTCCAGCCAGCACGCCGCCCATTCCGACGCCTGCCGTCACGCCTACATCGACGACTCCCTCGATCGCATGGCGCCCGCCGCGCAAGCCGCCGCCGAGGCCAGCGATGCCGCGGCCCGCGCCGGCGCCCCCCGCCCTCGGCTGGGCGGCCTGGCCATCGGCATCAAGGACTTGTTCGATGTGGCCGGCGCCACCAGCAGCGCCGGTTCGCGCCTGCTGCAGGGCCATCCGCCCGCAAGCAGCGACAGCCCCGCGGTGGCCCGCCTGCGCCAGGCCGGCGCCGCCCTGCTGGGCCGCAACACCATGAGCGAGTTCGCCTTCTCCGGTGTGGGTATCAACCCGCACCAAGGCACGCCCGCCAACCCCGTCACCCAAGCCCTCGATCGCCACGAGCGCATCCCCGGAGGCTCCACCTCCGGCGGCGCGGTTTCGGTGGCCACCGGCGCCGCCTGGGCCGCCCTGGGCTCGGACACCGGTGGCTCGATCCGCATCCCGGCCGCCCTGCAAGGCCTGGTCGGCTTCAAGAACACCGCCCGGCTGACGCCGACCGAAGGCTGCATCCCCCTGTCCACAACACTCGACACCGCCTGCGCCATCACCCGCTCGGTGCGCGACGCCGTGCTGCTGCATGAGGTGCTGGCCGCGCGCACCGTGCACCTGCAAGCACGGCCGCTGAACGCCTGCCGCTTTGCCGTGGTGAAGAACCATTTCCTCGACGGCATGGACGACGCGGTCAGCACCGCTTTCGAAGCGAGCCTGCGCCTGCTGCGCCAACAAGGCGCGCAGATCGAAGAGATCCAGCTGCCCGCCTTGCAGGACCTGCCCCAGCTGCAAGCCCAAGGTGGCTTTGCCGCGGCCGAAAGCTGGGCCTGGCACCGCCCCCTGATGAACGCCCACGGCGACAGCGCCTACGACCCCCGTGTCGCCACACGCATCCGCCGCGGCGAGGCCATCAGCGCCGCCGACTACATCGACCTGATCCACGCCCGCCGCCGCTGGATCGCGGCGATGGAATCGCAGCTGCAAGGCTTCGATGCCGTGCTCAGCCCCACCGTGCCGGTGGTCGCCCCCCTGCTGCAACCCTTGCTGCTGAGCGACGAGGCCTTCTTCACCACCAACGCCCTGCTGCTGCGCAACCCCTCGGTGGTCAATCTGCTCGATGGCTGTGCCCTGTCCCTGCCCTGCCATGCGGCGGGCCAGTTGCCGGTCGGCCTGATGGTGTGGGCACCAGCCCTGCAGGACGAGCAGGTCCTGAGCCTGAGCCTGCACATCGAGCAGGCCCTGCGCGCGCACACCTCCGGCGAGGAGCACTGAGATGCGCATCGCCATCATCGGCGCCGGCGTGGCCGGCGTCTGCAGTGCCTACGAGCTGGCCGCGGCCGGCCACCAGGTCACCGTCTTCGAGCGCCGCGGCAGCGTGGCCGCAGAAGGCAGCTTTGCCACCGGCGGCCATATCGCGCCGGCCCTGATGCTGCCCTGGCTGGCCCCCGCCTTCCCGCGCCCCGGCGCTGGCCCGCTGGGCTGGCAATGGCAGCGCTGGCGCCAACAGCGCAAGCCGGCCACGCAAGAGGCGCAAGACCGCCTGCTGCAACTCGCCCGCTTCAGCTTCGAGCGCCTGCAAGCACTGCGCCGCCATCTGCAGCTGGATCACGAGCGCGCCGAGGGCCAGCTCGTGCTGCTGCGCCAGGACAAGGATCAGAAGGCCATCCAGGCCGGCCTGGAACGCCTGCAGCGCCTGGAGCTGCCGCACCGCCTGCTCGATGCCGCGCAATGCCTGGCCCTGGAGCCCGGCCTCAACCCCGAGATCGCCCTGCATGGCGGCGTGCAACTGGGCGTGGGCGAGGTGGGCAACACGCGCCAGTTCTGCCACCTGCTGCGCAGCGAAGCGCAGCGCCTGGGTGCGCGCTTTCGCTTCCACACGACGGTGCGCAGCCTGGAAGCGGGCGCGCCCACCCGCCTGGTGCACGAATACACCCCGACCGACGAGCAACTGGGCAGCAGCCCGCGCCGCAACGAGCCCCAGGAGGCCGGCGACACCCAGCCCGCGCCGCTGGGCCCGCAGGAAGAGCGCTTCGACGCGGTGCTGGTCTGCGCCGGCACCGGTGCCGCGCCTCTGCTCAAGGCCCTGGGATTGAAGCCTCGCTGGCGCGAGCTGCACACCCTGTCGATCACCGCACCGCTGCGCGTGCTGGAGGCCCACCCGCATCTGGGCCCGGCGGCCGGCCTGCTGGACTGGCAGCGCCAGATCGGCATCGCCCGCATCGGTCAGCGTGTGCGCGTCTCCAGCCTGCCACGGCCGCATGCGCTTGAATTGAAGGCCAGCACCCTGGCGCCCTTGCACGAGACCCTGAACGACTGGTTCCCTGGCGCCATGCAGGCCGGCCAGGTGCAGAAGTGGCAAGGCAGCCATCTGGTTCTTGATGACGGCCTGCCGGTGCTGGGCGCCAGCGGCCAGCCCGGAATCTGGCTCAATCTGGGCCAGCAATCGCTCGCGCATTCAGGCTGGACCCTGGCCTGCGGTGCGGCGGCCGTGCTGGCGCATCAAATCAGTGGCAAAACAGCCAGTGAAGTGCAAGGCAGCGAGCTGCCCGATATCCGCGGGCTGGACATCACGCGCTCCGCCTGACAAGCTGGGGCCGTGCTGCTCGACCTCCAACACCCCACCCACACACTGCCCCTGCACAGCGCGGCACAAAGCCGCGCCATCGAGGCTGCAGCCCTGGCCCATTCGCCCTCGCCACCCTTGATGGAGCGAGCCGGTCTGGCTCTGGCGCGCCTGATCCTGGCCTTGCCACGGCGCGGCGCGGGGCCGGTGCTGTTCGCCTGCGGGCCCGGCAACAACGGCGGCGACGGCCTGGTGGCCGCGCGCCTGCTGCATCAGCACGGCCTGCCCGTTCAGGTTCAGCTGATGGACCCCAGCCGCGCCGGCAGCCAGCGGCCTGCCGATGCGCAAGCAGCCCTGAACGCCGCCCAAGCCGCCGGCGTGCCCATCCAGGCCGGCTGGCAGGCGCCGGAGCGCTGCAGCCTGGCCGTCGACGCCTTGCTGGGGCTGGGTCTGCAGCGCGCACCCGGCGGCGCGCTGGCCGAGGCGATCCGCGGCTTGAACGCACTGCCCGCTCGCGGGTCCGGCTGTGCCCTGCTGGCCGTGGACCTGCCCAGCGGACTGATGGCCGACACCGGCATGCCCGCCCCGGGTGACGGCAGCACCAGCCCTGCCACTGTTGTGCAAGCCCAGCATTGCCTGAGCCTGCTGACCCTGAAGCCCGGCCTGTTCACCGGCCAGGGCCGCGCTTTGTGCGGCCGGATCTGGTTTGACGATCTGGGCGTGGACCTCGGCGGCAGCGCCGCGCTGGCCCAGCTGATCGCGCGCGACAGCCTTCAGCCCTGGCTGCGCGGCCAGGGCGGCGATCGGCACCTGCAGCACAAGGGCAGCCAAGGGGATGTGCTCGTGATCGGCGGTGCACCGGGCATGCGCGGCGCCGCACGCCTGGCCGCCCGCGCCGCCTTGGCCGCGGGCGCCGGCCGGGTCTACGCCTGGCTGCTGGACTCAACGGTCGACGCCGAAGTGGACCCGCAGCGCCCCGAGCTGATGCGCTGGAATTCCCCGTTATCCGATGGCAAGGGAGGCACCTGGCATGGGCGCACCGTGGTCTGCGGTTGCGGGGGCGGCGAGGTCGTCGGCAGCGTTATCGCCGAGGTGCTGGGCCATGCCGAGCGCCTGGTGCTCGATGCCGATGGACTCAATGCCGTGGCCCGCGAGCCCCGACTGCGCGCCCTGCTCTCGGCTCGCATGGGTCTGGGCCTGGCGACGGTGCTGACACCCCACCCACTGGAGGCCGCGCGCCTGCTGGGCTGCACGGTGAACGAGGTCCAGGCAGACAGGCTCCAGAGCGCGCGCAAGCTGGCAGATCAGCTGCACTGCACGGTGCTGCTGAAAGGCTCCGGCAGCGTGATCGCATCACCGAGCCAGGACCACACACCCCTCTCACACCTCACGCCCCTCACACCGCAAATCGCCATCAACTCCAGCGGCAATGCGGCCCTCGCCACACCGGGCAGCGGCGATGTGCTGGCCGGATGGCTGGGCGGCCTGTGGGCGCAAACGCCCTCGCTGCAACCCGCAAGCGTGGCCGGCGCCGCCTGCCACTGGCATGGCCTGGCGGCTGAAACGCAAATCGGCGGCCCCTTGCGAGCCGCCGATCTGGTGGAGCGCATGCATGCGCTCCATGCGCAAGCGCAGGCCTGAGCCCGGGTCAGAACCCGCACTCAGGCCGCAACTCAGGCCGTAGCCTTAGCGTCGCTTGCCACCCGTCTTGGCGGACGCGGCCGCAGACTTGCCGGCCTTGGCCGATTTGCCTGACTTGCTGGCTTTGGTCGCCTGGTTCTTGCGCGCCACCTGACGCGCCAACTCCACGGGGTGCGGCGCTTGCGCCGCGGGGCTGCTGGCACCGCCGCTGCGGCTACGGCCCGCCGTGCCGCGACGTGCCGCCTTGGCCACGGCCTTGACCTCCCGGTCGCGGCTCAGCAATTGCTCCAACTCCTCCTCGGCAGTGACCGGCAAGGCCAGGGCCGCGGCGCGCGCACCCTGCCCAGCCTTGTCGCGAGCCGCGCGGGCCAGCAGCTTGGCCTCGCCGCTCTCCTGCACCAGACGGAAATCAATCTTGCGCGCATCGAGATCAACGCGGCCCACCTGCACCTGCACCTTGGCACCCGTCGCGTAACGAATGCCGGTGCGTTCGCCTCGCAGCTCCTGACGCACCTCGTCGAACTTGAAGTACTCGCCACCGAGTTCGGTGATGTGGATCAGGCCCTCGACGAACAAGGCGTCGAGCTGCACGAACAGGCCAAAGCTGGTGACCGCGCTGACGGTGCCGGCAAACTCCTCGCCCAGATGCTCGCGCATATAGCGGCACTTGAGCCAGGCTTCCACATCGCGCGAGGCCTCGTCGGCGCGGCGCTCGTTGGCGCTGCAATGCGCGCCCACCACCTCCCAGCGTTCCAGCTCGGTCGCGGCCTTGGCCGGATCGATGGGCGCCGCGCGACCCGGGCGCTTGGCGGGCATGGGCACATCCATCTTGCCGGCGTCGAGCTGGTACTTCTTGTCCGACAGGATGGCCTTGATGACGCGATGCACCAGCAAGTCGGGGTAGCGTCGGATCGGGCTGGTGAAGTGGGTGTAGGCCTGGTAGCTGAGGCCGAAGTGCCCGGCGTTCGCGGCCGTGTACTGCGCCTGCTGCATGGAGCGCAGCAGCATGGCGTGGATCTGGGTCGCATCGACCCGGTCCTTGGTGGCCGCGGCAATGGCCTGGTACTCGCTGGGCTTGGGGTTGTCGCCGATCGAAAGGCCCAGGCCCAGGGCGCGCAGATAGGCCTGCAGCGCGACACGCTTCTCCGGCGTGGGACCCTCGTGCACGCGGAACAGTGAGCCGTGCTTGGAATGCTCGATGAAATCGGCCGCGCAGACATTGGCGGCCAGCATGGCCTCTTCGATCAGCTTGTGCGCCTCATTGCGGGTGCGCGGGATGATTTTCTCGATGCGGCCGTTGTCGTCGCAGACGATCTGCGTTTCCACCGTGTCGAAATCGATGGCACCGCGGCGGTGGCGCTCGCCCAGCAAGGCGCGGTAGACCTCGTGCAGGTTCAGCAGATGCGGCACCAGATCGCGGCGCTTGGCAGCCTCGGGGCCATGGGTGTTGCCAAGAATCGCCGCCACCTCGTTGTAAGTGAAGCGCGCATGGGAGCGGATCACGGCCGGGTAGAACTGGTAGGCCGAGACTTCGCCACTTTCGTTGACCAGCATGTCGCAAACCATGGACAGGCGGTCTTCGTAGGGGTTCAAGGAGCACAGGCCGTTGGACAGCTTCTCCGGCAGCATGGGGATCACGCGGCGCGGGAAGTAGACCGAGGTGGCACGCTCGTAAGCGTCGCCATCGAGCGGGTCGCCGGGTTTCACGTAATGGCTGACGTCGGCAATGGCCACCAACAGACGCCAGCCGCTGAAGGCCGTCTTGCCTCGCCCCTGCTTGTGCGGCTCGCAGTAGACGGCATCGTCGAAATCGCGCGCGTCTTCGCCGTCGATGGTGACCAGGGCGACATCGCGCAGGTCGATGCGGCCTTTGAGATCGACGGCGCGCAGCTTCTCGGGCAGCTTGGCTGCCTGCGCCAGCGTGGCGGCGCTGAAGCGGTGCGGCACGTCGTACTTGCGGACGGCGATCTCGATCTCCATGCCGGGATCGTCAATCTCACCCAGCACTTCAACGACACGACCCACCGGCTGGGCATAAAGCGAAGGCGGCTCGATCAACTCGACCGCCACCACCTGACCCGCCACGGCATTGGCAATGCCGGCCTTGGGAATCAGGATGTCCTGCCCCATGCGCTTGTCCTCGGGCGCCACCAGCCAGATGCCGGACTCAAGCAGCAAACGGCCGATGATGGGCTTCTTCTTGCGCTCGAGGATCTCCAGCACCCGACCCTCGGGCCGGCCGCGCTTGTCATAACGCGTGATTCGCACGCGCAGGCGATCGCCGTGCATGACGGCATGCATTTCCTGCTGCGAAAGGTAGATGTCTTGCGTGCCGACATCGGGCAGCAAGAAACCGTGGCCATCGCGATGGCCTTGCAGCGTGCCCTCGACCTCGCTCAGCAATCCGGGGGTTTCGGCAGGCGCGGCTGCTTTCGCATTCGCGCTACTTGAGTTCTTAAAGTTTTTGATGATAGAATCCTTGCTTTCCTGAAACGACAGGGCTTACTCGATACCGATCGAAAGATACTTGGAATCGAGCTCAGCTTTGAACCTTGCCCAGGTGGCGGAATTGGTAGACGCACTAGTTTCAGGTACTAGCGGGTAACTCCGTGGAGGTTCGAGTCCTCTCCTGGGCACCAAATCCATCAAAGGCCGATATCGCAAGATATCGGCCTTTGTCATTCTCGCGCCCAGAAAGCAAAGTCCGGCGGACTTTGCGTGAGGACGAGAAGGCTTCGCTCCAAAGGAGCGAAGCGGGGTCGCGGCCATGTGACCGAGTCCTCTCCTGGGCACCAAATCCATCAAAGGCCGATATCGCAAGATATCGGCCTTTGTCATTCTCGCGCCCAGAAAGCAAAGTCCGGCGGACTTTGCGTGAGGACGAGAAGGCTTCGCTCCAAAGGAGCGAAGCGGGGTCGCGGCCATGTGACCGAGTCCTCTCCTGGGCACCAAATCCATGAAAAGCCGGTATCGAAAGATACCGGCTTTTTTCTTGCGCGCACCCAACTCGAGACCAGGTGCGACGCGCGCATCCGACAGTGCGGATGCAGCGAAAAAGAAGGTAGAGAAAAAAGAGAAAAGCCGGCCGACGCCGACCTGCATCAGGTCAGCGTCGCCGGCTTTTTGCATGGCCTGCAGCGTGGGCTCAGACAACAAATTTCTTGGCCAGCGCATCGGGGCGCATGTCGTCATACTCTTCGAAGGGCTGGTGGATCCAGGGGCTGGTTTCCAGCATTTCGACGTAGTAGTCGGGCGTGTAGCTGGACACACCCTTGGTCCAGATGACCGCGGAGCGCAGCTCGCTGATCGCCGGCATGCCGCGCAGGCGCTCGACCACCGCCTTCAGTGTCACGCCGGAATCCGCCAGGTCATCGACCAGCAGCACGCGGCCGGCCAACTCGCCCTTGGGCATGGTGATGTACTTGGCGATGTCCAGGCGGCCCTGGATGGTGCCGGCTTCGGCGCGGTAGGAGCTGGTGGACATGATGCCCAGCGGCTTGTCGAACACGCGGGACAGCACGTCGCCGGGGCGCATGCCACCACGGGCCAGGCACAGGATCTGATCGAACTCCCAGCCGGAAGCGTGGATCTTGAGCGCCAGGCGCTCGGTCAGCATGTGGTATTCGTCCCAGGACACGTACAGATGCTTGCCGTCGTCGGTCAACATGGATGGTTTCTCCTGTGGAGTGGGCGGGTGAGGCTCAAAAAACTAAGAAAGACTGGCCCGGCAGCGAGCGAGGCCAGAGCAGCGCGAGCGCGAGACTCAGGCCGTGTAGGGATGACGCAGCAGGATGGTGTGCTCGCGGTCCGGACCGGTCGACACCATATCAATCGGCGCGCCGATGACTTCCTTGATGCGTTGCAGGTAATTGCGCGCATTCAGCGGCAACGCGTCCCAGGAGGTGGCACCGAAGGTGGTCTCGGTCCAGCCCGGGAAGGTTTCGTAAATCGCTTCGCTGCCGACGATCTCATCGCCATCGAGCGGCAGGATGTCGAGCACGCGGCCGTCGGCCAGCTTGTAGCCCACGCACATCTTGATCTCGCTCAGGCCATCCAGCACGTCGAGCTTGGTGATGCACAGGCCCGTGATGCCGTTGATGATGACCGAACGCTTGAGCGCCGCGGCATCAAACCAACCACAGCGACGGGCGCGGCCGGTCACGGTGCCTTTTTCCTGGCCCACGGTGGACAGGTGGTAGCCGACGGTGCCTTCCTTTTCCCACTCGAGCTCGGTCGGGAACGGGCCCGAGCCGACGCGGGTGGTGTAGGCCTTGGTGATGCCCAGCATGTAGTGCAGCATCTGCGGGCCCACGCCGGCGCCCGCAGCGGCATTGCCAGCCACGCAGTTGCTGGAGGTGACATAGGGGTAGGTGCCGTGGTCGATGTCCAGCAGCGTGCCTTGCGCGCCCTCGAACAGGATGTTGGCGCCTGCCAGATGCGCCTTGTGGATCATGTAGCCCACATCGGCCATCATGGGCTTGATCACCTCAGCCATCTTCATGGCCTGATCAAAGATGGGCTGGAACTCCAGAGCCTTGGCATTCAGATAACCAGCCAGCGCAAAGTTGTGCAGCTCCAGCAGCTCGCGCAGCTTCTTGGCGAAGCGATCGGGGTGCTTCAGGTCCTGCACGCGCAGGGCGCGACGGGCGACCTTGTCTTCGTAGGCCGGGCCGATGCCCTTGCCGGTGGTGCCGATCTTGCCAGCGCCGCTGCTTTCACGCAGGGCTTCGCGAGCCTTGTCCACTTCCACATGGAAGGGCAGGATCAGCGGGCAGGACTCGCTGATGAACAGGCGCGAACGCACTTCCACGCCCGCCTTCTCCAGGCGCTCGATCTCACCGAGCAGATGGGTTGGATCGACCACCACGCCGTTGCCGATATAGCAGGCCACGCCGTCGCGCATGATGCCCGAGGGGATCAGCTGCAGCGCGGTCTTCACACCCTTGATGACCAAGGTGTGCCCAGCATTGTGGCCACCCTGGAAACGCACCACGCCCTGGGCATGGTCGGTCATCCAGTCGACAACCTTGCCCTTGCCTTCGTCACCCCATTGAGTGCCCACAACAACCACATTGCGGCCACGAGCGATTTCGCTATTCATCTTGATAACCCGATGATCAAAAGTAATTCCTGGCGACACGCGACTCAGAGCGCGCGCACCACCCACTGAGTGTCGATCTGGACCAGCTCGCGGTCGCAGTCGAATTCGTCGCCTTCGTGTTCATGCCCTGGCAGCACGCACACCACGGTTTCACCCGCCTCGCGCAGGCGACGCACCTCCGCCCGCAACTCGGCATCCTCGCCCCAGGGCGCCCGGACCGCCGCCCGCAAGGGGCTGGCCGGGCTCAGGGCCTCGAGCGTCTTCAGGTCCAGGCTGAAGCCCACCGCCGGGCGGCGACGGCCAAACACCGCCCCCACCTCGTCGTAACGACCGCCGCGCAGCACGGCATCGCTGAAACCCTCGGCGTAGAGCGCGAAGCGCACGCCGCTGTAATAGGCATAGCCCGTCAGATCCGCCAGGTCAAAGCCGATGCGGATGTCCGGATGGCTGTGCTGCAGGTGCTGAGCCAGCCATTGCAGATCGTCGAGCGCGGCCGTGATCAGCGGATGCGCAGGCAAGACCTCGCGCGCACGCGCCAGCACCTCGACACCCCCGAACAGCGACAGCAGGCTTTGCAAATGCGCTTGCACCGCCGCCGGCAAATCGGCCGACAAGGCGCGCAGCGAACCGGCATCCTTGCTGGCCATGGCAGCCACCAGGGCATCCAGCTGCGAGGCCGACAGCTGCAGATCACCCAGCACACCACGCACCAGACGGGCATCGCCCATGTCCAAGGCGGCGTGCTTGAGGCCTGCACGTTGCACCGCATCGAGGGCAAGCTCCTGCACTTCCAGATCGGCCTCAAGGCCGGCATGGCCGTAGATCTCGATACCGAACTGCAGCGGCTCGCGGGTCGCATGCAAGCCCGCCGGACGGGTGTGCAGCACCGGGCCGCAGTAGCACAGGCGGGTCACACCGGCGCGGTTCAGCAGGTGCGCGTCGATGCGAGCCACCTGGGGCGTGGTGTCCGCGCGCAGGCCGAGGCTTCGACCCGAGAGCTGATCCACCAGTTTGAAGGTTTGCAGGTCCAGCGCGTGGCCGGTTCCGGAGAGCAGCGAGTCCAGATGCTCCAGCAGCGGGGGCATCACCAGCTCGCAACCGTAGCTGCGCGCCATGTCCAGAAGCTCGCGGCGCAGCTCTTCGATGCGGCGCGCCTGGGACGGCAGAACGTCAGCGATATGCTCGGGCAGCAGCCAAGCAGAGGCCATGGGGATTCGGGAGGGGGTTAAAAACGCATTGTACCGGCGCTGCGGCCGGATTGCCCCTCGGGCATCCCCAATTCCCCGCTTTTCCCCGTTTTTCCGCGCTCAGCGGCGCAAATCAAACACGCTTCACTGCGAAATCCACAACAAAGCGAGCAGCCCCGCCAGCATGCTGAGCAAGCCGACAAAACGGATCTGCCCGTCGGTCATGGCCAGCATGCGGGCGAAGACCTGGCGCCAGGAGGCCGGGCTGAGCAGGGGCAACAAGCCTTCGATCACCAGCATCAAGGCCAGCGCCGTCAACCAGCTGTTGCCACTCATGCGCCCTGCCCTCCTCGCGTGTTGCCAGCGATGCCGCGTTTACTTGCGCGGACCGGAGGTCGCCGCACCACCGGCAGCGCCGGAGCCACGCATGGCCTTGAAGAAGTCGCTGCTCGGGTCCACCACCATCACATCCGACTTGTTACGGAAGGTGCTGCGGTAAGCCTCCAGCTGGCGGTAGAACTGCGCAAACTGCGGGTCACGACCGAAGGCTTCGGCGTACAGGGCCGAAGCCTTGGCATCGCCCTCACCCTTGATCTTCTGCGCATCGCGGTAGGCCTCGGCCACGATCACTTCGCGCTGACGGTCGGCATCGGCCTTGATCTTTTCAGCATCCGCCCCACCGGTGGAACGCAGCTCATTGGCCACGCGCAGGCGCTCGGACTTCATGCGGTTGTAGACCGAGTCGGTGATGTTGGCGGAGAAGTCGACGCGCTTGATGCGTACATCCACCACCTCGATACCGAACTGCTTGGCCTCGTCTTCCAGGCGCTTGCGCACATCGTTCATGACCTTCTCGCGCTCGGTCGAGAGCACGGCCAGCACGGTGCGCTTGGTCACTTCTTCGTTGAACGCCGCTTGCACGATGGGGCTCAGGCGGTTCTCGACGTTACGCATGTCGGAGCCGTTATTGCGGATGAACTGGCGCGGCTCGGCCACGCGCCACTTCACCAGCCAGTCGATCACCAGGCTCTTCTTTTCGGCCGTGAAGATGGGGCGCGACTCGGGGCTGTCCAGGGTCTGCACGCGGCGGTCCAGCAGCACGGCATTTTGCAGCGGCGGCGGCAGCTTGACCTTCAGACCGGGCTCGGTGATGACTTCCTTGATTTCACCCAGGGCGTAGACGACCGCGAACTGGCGCTGGTCGACGATGAAGAGCATGGAGCTGGCCAGCATGAAGGCGATCAGGGCGCCGACCGCGATGGAGGCAATACGGTTCATCTCTATCACTCCCTGAAATCAACGGCCGTCGCGGCTGCGCAGGCCGTCGCGCGAACGCATGTCGTTATTGCCCACGGTGGCCGGGGTCTCGCTGGACGGCACGGCCGCCGGCACTGTACTGGTGACACTGCCACCGGCCTGCTGGATCAGCTTGTCCAACGGCAGGTACAGCAGGTTGGAGCCATTGCGGCTGTCCACCATCACCTTGCTGACGTTGGAATAGACCTGCTGCATGGTGTCGGTGTAGAGGCGGTCGCGTGTGACCGCCGGTGCCTTCTGGTACTCGGCCAGCACACTCTTGAAGCGCTGCGCATCACCTTCGGCCTGCGCCACCACACGAGCCTTGTAACCCTCGGCCTCTTCGCGCAGGCGCGCCGAAGTGCCTTGGGCCTTGGGGATCACGTCGTTGGCGTAGGCCTGGCCTTCGTTCTTCAGGCGCTCGCGGTCGGCGCCGGCCTTGAAGGCATCGTCGAAGGCAGCCTGCACCTGCTCGGGCGCCTGCACGTTCTGCACGTTCACGGCCTTGATCAGGATGCCGGCCTTCAGACGATCCATCTGGGCCTGCACCGACTTGACCAGCTCGGCCGCGATGGCATCGCGCTGCTCGTACAGCACCGAGTCCATCTTGCTTTTGCCGACGATCTCGCGCACGGCCGATTCGGCCGCCAAGATCACCGCCTCATCGGGCTTGTTGTTCTCGAACAGGTAGTCGCGCGCATCCTTGAGGATGAACTGCACGGTGAAGCGGATGTCGACGATGTTCTCGTCCTGCGTCAGCATGGAGGAGTCACGCAGCCCCGTGGCCGCCACCACCGAGTTGCGGCCCACCTCGACCTGACGCAGCTGGGTCACGGCGACCACCTCGCTGGCCTGGAAGGGGAACGGCAGGCGCCACTGGAAGCCGGCATCGACCGTCTTGCTGTACTTGCCAAAGGAGGTGATCACTCCTTGCTGGCCTTCCTGCACGATGAAGAAGCCGCTGCCCAGCCAACCGACCAACACCACGCCGCCGATCAGCAAAGCGCCGACGCTGGCGCTCTTCATATCGGGCTGGTAGTTATTGCCGCCACCCGAGTCGCCGTTGTTGTTATTGCCGCCATTGCCGGCGGGCTTGCCACCGAACATGCCGGAGAGCTTGCGATTGAAATCACGCCAGAGCTCATCCAGATCCGGCGGGCCGTCATTGCGGCCGTTGTTCAGCAGACGTCCTGCCCGCCAGTTCTGGGGCCACAGGCCGCGCAGCAAAGCGGCAGCCGCGGCCGCCAGAGGCTTGATGCGGCCGGCAGCGGGGCTGCTCATCACGGGCCGCTCGGGGCTCACGCGCTCGTAGGTGTTCATGCTCATGCCTGTGTGGGATGGGTGTCGGCAGGGTCGCCCGTCACGGCGTCTGCCAGCGGTTGTTCGGAATCGTCGGAATCCAGTGAGGCGAAGTCCACCCCTGCATCTGGGGTGAGACCTGGGGAATTCAAGTCGACCGGGCGCTGCGTCAGCAGGGCCTGCACGATCTGCTCGCGCAACACATCAAGGCCGCTGCCATCGAGCGCGCTGACGAAGACACGCGGCACGCGCGCGCCGACGCTGCCATCGCTTTGGCGCTCGATCCAGTCCATGCCGCTGCGCGGTCGCTGGCTCTCTTCCAGCATGTCCTGCTTGTTGTAGACCAGGATCTGCGGAATGTGGTCGGCGCCGATTTCTTCCAGCACGCGCTCCACTTCCAGCATTTGCTCTTCCAGCACGGGCGAAGCTGCGTCGACCACATGCAAGAGCAGGTCGGCATCGGCCGCCTCCTGCAAGGTGGCGCGGAAAGCCTCGACCAGCTTGTGCGGCAGGTCGCGAATGAAACCCACGGTGTCGGACAAGGACACGCTGGTGCCGGCCTGCTCCAGATAGAGCGATCGCGTGGTGGTGTCCAGCGTGGCGAAGAGCTGGTCGGCCGCGTAGGTGCGCGCCTTGACCAGGGCATTGAAGAGCGTCGACTTGCCGGCATTGGTGTAGCCGACCAAGGACACGCGGAACACGCTGTTGCGGGCGCGGGCGCGCTGCTGGGTGCTGCGTTGGCGCTGCACCTTCTTGAGCTTTTCCTTGATGGCCTTGATACGGTCATCGATCATGCGGCGGTCCAGCTCGATCTGGGCTTCGCCGGGGCCGCCGCGCATGCCGATGCCGCCGCTCTGGCGCTCCAAATGGCTCCAGCGGCGCACCAGGCGTGTGGCCAGGTATTGCAAGCGGGCCAGCTCGACCTGCATCTTGCCTTCATGGCTCTTGGCACGGGCGGCAAAGATCTCCAGGATCAAGGCGGTGCGATCGGCCACGGGCACGCCCAGCACACGCTCGAGATTGCGCTGCTGCGCCGGCGAGATCGCCTGGTCGAACAGCACGGTGTGGGCCTGGTGCATCTGCACCAGCAGCTTGATCTCGTCGGCCTTGCCAGAACCGACAAACAGCGCTGCATCGGGCGACTGGCGGCGGGCGATCACCCGGGCCACCGGCGTGTCGCCGGCGGATTCGGCCAGCAAGGCCAGCTCGTCCAGGGTGGGATCGAATGTGGATGCGAACGAAGATTTGGCGTGGCGGCCGAAATCAACGCCCACAAGAATGGCACGCGCCGCCTCAGAAGGCGGCGACGTGTGGGTGGAGTCAGCGGAACTCAAGGTGTGGGCAAGGGGCAAAAGCCCAGGTTTCAGTGCGCTTCGTCAGCGCTGTCGGCGGTGTGGAAATTCACCGCACGACCCGGCACCACCGTGGAGATGGCGTGCTTGTAGACCATCTGCGTGACCGTGTTGCGCAGCAGAACCACATACTGGTCAAACGACTCGATGTGACCTTGCAGCTTGATGCCGTTGACCAGGTAGATGGACACCGGCACATGCTCCTTGCGCAGCAGGTTCAGGAAGGGATCTTGCAGGAGTTGGCCTTTGTTGCTCACGATATGCTCCGTGTTGTGAGAGGGATTTGGAGGGAACGGCGTTCACCTTAACACAGGCCGGCCGCCACCGCTGCGGGCCCGGGAGACAGGCTTCAGCTGTCTTTGTCGCTGTAGGGATTCTTCGAGGAACGCATCTCGATGCGCATGGGCGTGCCGACCAGCTTGTAGTGGGCGCGGATGCGGCCTTCCAGATAGCGTTTGTAGGCCTCGGTCACGCCTTCCAGCGAATTGCCGTGCACGATCACCAGAGGCGGATTCATGCCGCCCTGGTGGGCGTAGCGCAGCTTGGGGCGGAAGTGCCCGCTGCGTTTGGGCGTTTGGTGCTCCACCGCTTCCTGGATCAGGCGCGTCAGCACCGGCGTGGTCATCTTGCGGTAGGCCGAAGCATAGGCATCGGCCAGAGCGCCCCAGAGCGGACCCAAGCCCTGGCGCTTGAGCGCCGAGATATTGTGGATCGGGGCGAACTTCAAAAACGCCAGGCGCTGCTCGATCGAGCGCTGCAGCTGCTCGCGCTGGTAGCTGTCGATGGCGTCCCATTTGTTGACGGCCAGCACCACGGCACGGCCGCTCTCCAGGATGTAACCCGCAATGTGCGCGTCTTGATCGGACACGCCTTGGGTCGCATCCAGCAGCAGCAGCACGACATTGGCGTCGGCGATGGCCTGCAAGGTCTTGACCACCGAGAACTTTTCGATGGCTTCGAAGACCTTGCCCTTGCGGCGCAGGCCGGCGGTGTCGATCAGCTGGAACTGCTGACCATTCCGCTCAAAAGGCACGGCAATGGCGTCGCGCGTGGTGCCCGGCATGTCGAAGGCCACCAGGCGCTCTTCACCCAGCCAGGTGTTGATCAGCGTGCTCTTGCCCACATTGGGGCGGCCGGCCACGGCCAGACGGATGACGCCGTCGTTCTCGGGCGCAGCCTCTTCGTCTTCTTCAAACTCGAAGGGCTCCAGCACCGCTTCCAGCAGGCTGCGGATGCCCTGTCCGTGCGAGGCCGAAATCGGGTGCGGCTCCCCCAGGCCCAGCTCATGGAACTCACCCAGCAGGGGCGAATCGCTCATGCCCTCGGCCTTGTTCACGGCCAGGAAGATGCGCTTGTTGGCCTGGCGCAGATAGCGGGCGATGTCGCTGTCCTGGGCCGACAGACCCAGACGCACATCGACCACAAAGACCACGGCATCCGCCTCGGCCACGGCCTGGCGGGTCTGCTTGGCCATTTCCTTGACGATGCCGGTGGTGCTGTCGGGCTCGAAACCGCCGGTGTCGATGACGATGAACTCACGATCACCCAGACGCGCGTCACCGTAGTGGCGGTCGCGCGTCAGGCCGGCGAAATCCGCGACGATGGCGTCGCGGCTCTTGGTCAGCCGGTTGAAGAGCGTGGACTTGCCCACATTGGGGCGTCCGACCAGGGCGATGACGGGTTTCATATTCTTATTGTTCTCACTGCTAGGGGTTCAAAGCCGGCCGGAGCCGGGTCTTACTCAGGTCGCAAGGCGTACAGCCCGCCATTGCGGGTGGCCACCAGAATGGTCGTGCCCAGGGCCACGGGGGCGGCCTGGATGGCCGAGCCGTCGGTGGCCAGGCGCAGCTGGGTGCGGCCGTTGTCCAGGGCCAGGAAGTGCACCTGGCCTTCGAAGTCTCCGACCACCACATTCTTGCCCACCACCAGCGGCGCGCTCAGGCGGCGGTGCTGGAACTGATCGGCCGTCCACATCACATCACCATTACCCAGGCCCCAGGCCGTGATGCGATCCGAAGCGTCGGCTGCCACGACGGCGGTGGCACCGCCACCGATGCCGTTCATGCCGCCGAAGTTGCGGCTCCAGAGCGCGCTGCCGCGCTCGGCATTGACACAGCCCACGGCGGACTGGAAGGCGCGCGCGCAGATCAGGTCGCCCTGACGGACAGCGGGCGCCACCAGATCGGCCAGGCGCTCGACTTCATTGGTGCCGCGCGGGCTGGCCACGCTGGCTTCCCAGCGCACCGAACCACGCAGCGGATCGACCCCCGCCATGCGCGGGCCTTGACCGACGATCAAGGTGTCCTTGAAGGCGGCCAGCACACCGGGCTGGGCCAGGGTCAGGGGCTCGCCAGGGCGGCGCAGATTCCAGAGCAGGCGGCCATCCAGGGCATCGAAAGCCTGGACCTGGCGATCCACGGTCAGCACGAAGACGCGCTCGCCCGCCACCAGGGGCGCAGCCAGCACGGCGCTGGGCAGCGGCTTGCGCCAGAGCACGCGGCCGGCTTCCAGCACCACCACCTCGTTCTCACGCGTCACCACGGCGGCGAAACGGCCGTCCGAGCCGACACCGGCGCTGAGCTTCTGGCCCACATCCACCCGCCAGGCCGAGCGGCCATCGCTGGCCTGCAAGGCCTCAACCACGCCGCCGCTGCCGGCGACCACGAACTGATCGGCCACGGTGGCGATCGAGAGTGGAAACTGCACCGAATCGATGCGGCTGTTCCAGACCACGCGGCCAGCGATCTCGGGCGTCAGCGTTTCCAGCGGCGTGGGCTTGGGTGCGTTCGAGGAGCCGAACAGCGAGCAGCCCGACAAGCCGGTCAGCACGGCCGCAGCCGCCAGGGCCAGCGCACCAGCGCGCAGGCGGGACGCACCCATCTGCACCGTCGTCGTCTTCAGCGCGCCGCTCACTTGGCCGCTCCTTGGCCGGCGGCCGCTGCTTCTTCCACCGACGGGGCCACGCCCAGGGTGCTCAGCTTGGCCTCGATCAGGCGGCGGTAGTCCTGGTTCTTGTCCATGGCGGCATAGGCTTTCTGGTACTCGGCCTTGGCCAGATCCGGCTTGGACTGCAAGACCAGCAGGTCACCGCGGCGGTCGGCCTGCAGGGCGACGAAATCGGGCGACTTGATCGCATCCAGGGTCTTGGCCGCCTCGTCGTACTGCTTGGCATCGAGTTGCAGACCGGCCAGACGCAGGCGGGCGACATCGCGCACATCTTCTTGCGAAGCGCTGCTGGCTGCCCAACTCAGGCTGGCGCGGGCGGCATCGGCCTGACCCTTGTCGAACTGAGCCTTGGCGGCCTGCAGCGCAGCTTGAGCGGCATAGGTGGTGCTGGGAAAACGCTCTTTCAGATCACCAAAAACGCGGCCGGCCTTTTCGGCATCACCGGCCTGCACGGCACGGTCCAGCTCGTCGTACATGGCCGCGGCCTTGCTGGCCTGGTCACGCTGGTACCAGTTCCAACCGGTCCAGCCGGCATAGGCCGCCAGGGCGATGGTCAGCGCCCAGGTGATCAGATTGCCCCAGGTTTTCCAAAAAGCCTTCAGCTGGTCCAGCTGTTCTTGTTCTTCGAGATCGAGATGCGACGCCATGAATGAAAGATTCTCGGATTGCGGTGGTGAAAACGGGAGGAAGGCCGCGATTATGCGTTGAGCAGCTCGGCTGCCCAGTCGGCCGCCGACGAAATGCTGCGGGTGTACTGCGCCGCCCCCTCGGGTTGCATTCCCTGGCGGAGCGGCTTGACGGCCACTTCACCGCGGGCGACTTCGTCCTCGCCGAAGATCAGGGCAAAGGCCGCACCGCTGGCATCGGCCTTCTTGAACTGCGACTTCATGCTGCTCTGCCCCGGGTGCAGGATCACGCTGATGCCGGCGCCCCGCAGGGCCTCCAGCGCCACCATGACCTGGGCCAGGCCGTTGGCCGAGGGCACGATGGCGTAGGCATGCGGGGTCGGCGCGGCCGGGGCCACGCCCACTTCTTCCAGCAAAAGCAGCATGCGTTCCATGCCCATGCCGAAGCCCACGGCCGGCGTGGCCTTGCCACCCAGCTGCTCGATCAGGCCGTCGTAGCGGCCGCCGCCGCAGACCGTGCCTTGCGAGCCCAGCTTGTCGGTGACCCACTCGAACACGGTCAGGTTGTAGTAGTCCAGGCCGCGCACCAGGCGCGGGTTGATGCGATAGGCCACGCCTGCGGCATCGAGGATGGCGCGCACGCCGTTGAAATGCGCCAGCGAGGCTTCACCCAGGAAATCCAGCAGCTTGGGCGCGGCATTCGCCATCTCCTGCAGGGCCGGATTCTTGGTATCCAGCACGCGCAGGGGGTTGGTGTAGAGGCGGCGCTGGCTGTCTTCATCGAGCAGGTCCTTGTGCGCCTCCAGGTGGGCGATCAGGGCCTCGCGGTGGGCGCGGCGCTCGGCCGCTTCGCCCAGGCAGTTCAGCTCCAGGCTGACATGCTCGCCATCCTTCAGACCCAGCTCGCGCAAGAGGCGGCTGCCCATCAAGATCACTTCGGCGTCGACATCGGGGCCGGCAAAGCCCAGGGCCTCGACACCCATCTGATGGAACTGGCGGTAACGACCCTTCTGCGGCTTTTCGCGGCGGAACATGGGGCCGAAGTAGTACAGGCGGCGGCCCGAGTCGCGCAGGAAGGAATGCTCGATCATGGCGCGCACCACGCCGGCCGTCATCTCCGGGCGCAGGGCCAGATGCTCGGCCTGGCCATGCTTGTCGGCACGGTCTTCGAAGGCGTACATCTCCTTCTCGACGATGTCGGTCACCTCGCCAATGCCTCGCACGAACAGGGCCGTGGGCTCAACGATGGGCGTGCGCACATTCTGATAGCCATAGCGTTGCAACACGCTGCGCATCTTGGCTTCCAGCCATTCCCAGCGCGCCGAGTCGGGCGGCAGGATGTCGTTCATGCCCTTGACGGCTTGCAGCTGGGGCAACTTCTTCGGTTCACTCATGGGTGTGGAATTCGCGGTGTTCTTTTTTTCAAGCAATGCCAGCGCTCAGGCCGCTTGCACGGCGCCAAAGCGCTTCTCGATGTAGTTCTCGACCAGGGCGTGGAACTCGTTGGCGATGTTCTCGCCGCGCAGGGTCAGGGCCTTCTCGCCGTCGATGAAGACAGGCGCAGCCGGCGCCTCGCCGGTGCCCGGCAGGCTGATGCCGATGTCGGCGTGCTTGCTCTCGCCGGGGCCGTTGACGATGCAGCCCATCACGGCCACTTTGAGGTTTTCCACGCCGGGGTACTTTTTGCGCCAGACCGGCATCTGCTCACGCAGGAAATCGTCGATCTGCTTGGCCAGCTCCTGGAAGGTGGTGCTGGTGGTGCGGCCGCAGCCCGGGCAGGCGGTCACGCTGGGGTTGAAGGCACGCAGGCCCAGAGACTGCAAGATCTCCAACGCGACCACCACCTCTTGCGTGCGAGATTCGCCAGGCTGGGGCGTCAGCGAGACACGGATGGTGTCGCCGATACCCTCTTGAAGCAGGATGGACAAGGCCGTGGCCGAGGCCACCGTGCCCTTGGTGCCCATGCCGGCTTCGGTCAGACCCAGGTGCAGGGCGTAATCGCAGCGCTGGCTGAGCGCACGGTAGACCGAGATCAGGTCCTGCACACCGCTGACCTTGCAGCTGATGATGATGTTGTCGGGGTTCATGCCCAGTTCGCGGGCGTACTCGGCCGAACTCAGGGCCGACTGGATCAGCGCCTGGTACATGACCTGCTTGGCATCCCAGGGCTCGGCGCGCTGGGCGTTCTCGTCCATCATGGCGGCGAGCAATTCCTGATCCAGGCTGCCCCAGTTGACGCCGATGCGCACGACCTTGTCGTACTTGATCGCGGCCTCGATCATCATCGCGAACTGGCGGTCTTTCTTGTCGCCCTTGCCCACATTGCCCGGATTGATGCGGTACTTGGACAAGGCTTGCGCCATGGCCGGGTACTCGCTCAGCAGACGGTGGCCGTTGTAGTGGAAATCGCCCACCAGAGGCACATCGATGCCCATGCGATCGAGCTGCTCGCGGATGTGCGGCACGGCCTCGGCCGCCTCGGGCGTGTTGACCGTGATGCGCACCAGCTCGGAGCCGGCAATCGCCAGCTCCTTGATCTGGATGGCGGTGCCGATCACATCCACGGTGTCGGTGTTGGTCATGGACTGCACGCGCACCGGCGCATCACCGCCGATGGTGACCACACGCGAACCCCAGCGAACCTGGGCCTGGCGCGAGCGGCGCGCAGCCGGTTGGGCGGCGGCCACGGCCAAGAAGGGAGAGGACGCCAGCGCGGGGCTGGTCTCGTCAGGCGTTGCGCTCATATGTCGATGCTGCTGTGAGGTTCGGCAAAAAACAGGGCTTGGATTCGCGAGGATGCAGGCTGGGGTGAGGGGTCAGGCGCCGGCACCGCTCGGATCCATCGGTCAATTCAGTTCCAGGCGTGCCACGTTATCCTTGGACCGCGACACCAGATCCACCGGCTCGCCACGCAAGATCAACTCAGTGCCGGCCACATTGCCCACGCGTACACGCAGAGGCGGCAGGCCGGCCAGATTCTGCGCATCACCGGGACGCAGGAGCTTGGACAAGAGGGTACGGCCCGAAGCGTCCACCACCTCGACCCAGGACTCGGAGCTGACCTTGACCACCAGCGGCACGGAGCCCGGCGGTGGCGCCAGCGGCTGCGCAGGTGCGATCGCAGCTGCCGAAGCGGCTGCGGCAAGTGGCTTCGTCAAGGCAGGTGACGGCGGGCTCAAACGCAAGTCCTGCCCAGTTGTGGACTGCAGGCCCACAGCGGCAGCGCTGGCGGGCGCTTGAAGCACCGGGCTCGACTGAGCCATGACGGCAGAGGCCGAAGCGGGCGCCGCGAGCACCGGGGCCGAAGCCGTGACCAAAGGCGCCTCGACCGGCACGGGCAAGGTGGCAGAGCTCGACTCCACCGCCTCGCTGGCCGCCGGGCCTGCCGCGCCGAGCGAGGCGGCCGAGGGCAGCCAGGCCGCAGGCATCAGGTAAACACCGACCGCAGCAGCCAGCAACAAGGCCGGCCCCCAAACCACCGGCCGCTGAATGAGCGCCAGCGAGAAACCACCCTCCCCGGCCGTGCGGTCGCGGAAAGGCTGATTCAGGCCGCGCGACATGGTCAGCTCGCGGTCTTCGCTGTTCGGCAGCAGGGCCAGCACCGGCGCAGCATCGATCTTGAGCACGCGGCAGATGGACTTGGCCAGCGCACGCACAAAGGTCGTGTCCGGCAGCTCATCCCAGCGGTCGGCTTCCAGCGCCTCGAGCTTGGACGGGTGAACCTTGAGCGTGGCCGCCAGGGCGACGATGTGCAGGCCATGGCGCTGGCGCGCATCGCGCAACCAGGCGCCCGCGGTCTGGCGCGGCGCGGCCATGCCCGACACGGGCGCGGCCTCGCTCAGGATCGAAGACATGCGATCTCCCTCTTCACTCATCGAAGCGCCCATTGTTCAAGGCTTGCAGCTCGGCCGACTGCGGATGACGACGACGCAGCAATTGGCCCAGTTCATCCACGCCGGCATTGTTGTTGAGACGGCGCTCGATGCGCAGGGCCAGCCAGAGCGTCTGCGCTGTGCTCTGGTCTTCCTGGGCATTGACCCGTTTGATGTAGAAGCGCGCGCGTTCGTACTGCTGATTGCGGTACAGCACCTCGGCCAGATTGACGGCCACGGCCGGGTTGCCCGGATCGAACTCGAAGGCCTTGACCAGGCTGGCTTCGGCTTCGGCCAAGCGGCCGGCGCGCGCTTCGCACACGCCCTTGGCCAGGTAGGTGCGCGCCGGCGCGCGGTAGCTGGGCTGCGCCAGGGCCTGCTCGAAGCGGCTGCTGGCTTCGGCCCAGCGCTGCTGCTGGCACATCAGCCAGCCGTAGTTGTGCAAGGTGTCGGGGTCTTGCGGGTAGAGCACCAGCGCGCGGCGGAAGTTGTCGTCGGCCAGCTGAGGTTCCCCCATGGCCGCATACACCAGGCCGCGCAGATTGATGGCCTCGCGCATATCGGGCTTGGCGGTCAGGGCCTGCTTGATTTCGTCGAGCGCGGTGTTGTACTGGCCGCGCGAGAAATAGCCGGCCGCCAACTCCAGGCGCACACCGGCGCGGCGGTCCGCATCGGTCTGATCGAAGGCGGTGCGCGGGCCCGTGCTGGCAGTGGGCGCCGGGGCCGCACAGGCCGCCAGCATCAGCACCAAGCCCGCCAACAGCATGCGGGACCCGGACTTCGCCACCAAAGATGCCAAACCTGTCTGCTCAGTTCTTGTTTTCATTGGGCTGTTGTCTTCACCAGGGGTTCGAAAAGTTCACTGCACTCAGGGAGAACTTGCGCCTTTTACCACCACTGGCGCACGCACCATGCGAATGTGGGCCTGGGTGCGATCCTGCACCTCGCCGGCCAGCTGCCCGCAGGCCGCGTCGATGTCGTCACCGCGCGTCTTGCGCACCGTCGTCACCAGGCCGGCATTGAGCAGCACCTCGGCAAAGGCCTTGACGCGCTCGTTCGAGCTGCGCAGCAGGCCAGAAGCCGGGAAGGGATTGAAGGGGATCAGATTGATCTTGCAGGAGACCCCGTGGGTTCCGCACAGCAGCTTGACCAGGGTCTGCGCCTGCTCGGGCGTGTCGTTGACGCCATCCAGCATGCAGTATTCGAAGGTGATGAAGTCGCGTGGCGCCTTGTCCAGGTAGCGATTGCAGGCCTCCAGCAGCTCGGCAATCGGGTACTTCTTGTTCAGCGGCACGAGCTGGTCGCGCAGCGGGTCGGTCGGCGCGTGCAGGGACACGGCCAGGGCCACCGGGCAGTCCTCGCGCAGGCGGTCGATCATGGGCACCACGCCCGAGGTCGAGACCGTCACGCGGCGGCGCGACAGACCATAGCCATGGTCGTCCAGCATCATGCGCAGGGCCGGCACCAGGGCGTTGTAGTTCTGCAGGGGTTCGCCCATGCCCATCATCACCACGTTGGAGATGATGCGTTCATCGCGGCCCAGGTCGCGGCGCAGCTGGTGCTCGGCGTACCAGAGCTGGGCAATGATTTCCCAGGTCTCGAGGTTGCGACTGAAGCCCTGATGGCCGGTGGAGCAGAAACGGCAGCCCACGGCACAACCGGCTTGGCTGGACACGCACAGCGTGCCACGGTCGCTTTCGGGGATGTAGACGGCTTCCACGGCATTGCCGGCGCCCACGTCAAACAACCATTTGACCGTGCCGTCCGCGGAGCGATGTTCAGAAATCACCGGCAACGCCTGAATATGCGCCCGGCTGGCCAGCTTGTCGCGCAGCGACTTGGCCAGGTCGGTCATCTGAGCGAAATCAGATGCACCTTTTTGATGGATCCAGCGGAACAGCTGGGTGGCGCGAAAACGCTTTTCCCCCAGCTGCTCGCAGTACGCAGCCAGGCCTTCCAGATCGAATCCAAGCAGGTTGACCGCGTCCATGATCTTGCCTCTATCTCTTGTCGTCAGGGCCGGGCCCGAAATGGCGCCGCCCTGGTTTGCAAAAACCGCCGCAAGCCCGAAGGCCGGCAAGCGGTTTACAGCTCAAACTCACAGCCTCCAGGCTGTCAGCACAAGAGGCGTCAGACCGAATTAACGGCTGTAGACATTCATGCCGGGGAAGAAGAATGCCACTTCCACGGCAGCGGTTTCGGGAGCGTCCGAACCGTGCACGGCGTTGGCATCGATGCTGTCGGCGAAGTCAGCACGGATGGTGCCCTTCTCGGCCTTTTTCGGGTCGGTGGCACCCATCAGATCGCGGTGCTTCAAGATGGCGTTCTCGCCTTCCAGAGCGGAGATCACGACCGGACCGGAGATCATGAAGTTCACCAGGTCGTTGAAGAAGGGGCGTGCCTTGTGCACAGCGTAGAAAGCCTCGGCTTCGCCGCGCGACAGGTGGGTCATCTTGGCCGCGACGATCTTCAGGCCTGCGCCTTCGAAACGAGCGTAGATCTGGCCGATCACGTTCTTGGCGACGGCATCGGGCTTGATGATGGAAAGGGTACGTTCGATCGCCATGGTATTTCTCCTGAAATCTAAGGGCTTGGCAAAACCCGCAATTGTACTGTGTGCCGGTGTCAGCGAGGTTTCAGCGCCGGGCTGAGCCGGGCCTGAAACCGCGCCATCCGCCACGCTGGATCAGCGCTTGCGGCCACCAAAGCCGCCGCCGCTGCGGCCACCGCCGCCGTTGCCGCCGCCCTGGCCGCCACGACCACCACCGCCACCACCCCGGCCGCTGCGGCGCACAAAGGCGTCCGCACCGATATAGCCGACCGAGGTTTGCATCGGATCGGGCTGGCGCGGGCCGTCGCCCTTGCCGCCACGGGCGCCGCCGCGGCCTTGGCCGCCACGCGGCTCCTGGCTGCTGCTGCCGCCGGCACCGAAGCCCTGCGGGAAACCACGACCCTTGTTGCCGGCAAAGCGACGGTCAAAGGTCTGCTCCAGCGGGTTGATATTGCGCGGAATGAAGTCGTCAAACTCGTCGTCGCCACGATCCAGATCACGATCGCGGTCGCGCTCCTGGGCACGCGGCGGCTCGCGATCACGCTCGGGCGCACGCGCCTCGGGGCCACGCGAAGGGCGCGGGCCGACACCGGCCTGGCGACCATCGGCACGGCGGTTGTTGCCGTTGCCGTTGCGGCCGCGCTCGCCACCGCGCTCGGGGCGTTGCTCACCACGCTCACCTCGATCGGCACGCGCCTCGCCACGGTCACCACGTTCGCCGCGCTCATTGCCTCGGTCGTTCCCACGAGGGCCGCGCTCGGCACGATCCTCTCGGCCACGGCCCTGCTGCTCACCACCGGCCAGGCGGCGGATGATCTTCACATCGTCTTCACCCAGCTCGATCCAGACGCAGCGCTTCAGGCCGCGCGGCAGCACCACGGTGCCGTAACGGATGCGGATCAGGCGGCTGACCGTCAGGCCCACCGTGTCGAAGAGCTTGCGCACTTCGCGGTTGCGACCTTCGGTGATGACCACGCGGTACCAGTGGTTCACGCCCTCGCCGCCGCCGTCTTCGATACTCTTGAACGCGGCCTTCTGACCCTCGACGATCACGCCTTCGAGCAGACGCGCCTTTTGATCGGGCTGCAAGGTGCCGAGCACGCGCACGGCGTACTCACGCTCCACGCCGAAGCGCGGATGCATCAGCTGATTGGCCAGCTCACCCGAGTTGGTGAACAGCAGCAGGCCTTCGGTGTTGATATCCAGGCGACCGACCGATTGCCATTTGCCCTGCTGCAGGCGCGGCAGGTGACGGAACACGGTCGGGCGACCTTCCGGGTCGTTGAAGGTGACCACTTCGCCGGCGGGCTTGTGGTAGGCCAGGATGCGCGGCGCCGGCGGCGAGATGCGCACGCGAATCGGCTTGCCGGCCACACGGACCTGGTCACCGAAGGAAATGCGCTGGCCGATGTGGGCCACTTCGCCGTTCACTTCGATCTTGCCGTCGGCAATCATGTCCTCGATGTCGCGGCGCGAGCCAATGCCAGCCTGGGCCAGCACTTTTTGCAGCTTGGGCGCATCGGGCTCGGCGGCCAGCACACGCTTGGTGTCGACTTCTTCTTCGTCCTCGACCGCAGCCGTAGCATCAGGCAGTTCGCCCTCGTCGCTGCCATCGAATTCACCCGCCAGCACTTCGGCGAAGCGCTCACCCACCGCCGCCAGCACCTCGGGTGCAGGCGCCACCGCCTGCACGGCCACGCGCAGCGGGCGCTCGCCACCCTCGGCCGCAACGGCGCCCTCCGGACGCTCGGCGCGATCACCACGATCCTTACGGCCCCGGCGGCGGTTGCGATTGCGACCACCGCGCTCGCCACCCTCGGCCGAATCACCCGTGTCTTCGCCGGAGCCAGCTTCGGCGGCTTCCGCCACCGGTTCGGCCGCTGGCGCCGATTCGGCGTCCGGCGCCAGCGTGAACACCGGCTTGCGCGCGGCGGGTGCCGGTGCGGCTTCGGCCGGCGCTGGCGCCGCCTCGGGCGCAGCAGCCTCGGGGGAAGCTTCGGCCGATTTGGCAGCGGCGGTCTTGCGCGGAGCCCGGCGCTTGGGCGCAGCGGCTTCTGCCGCCTCGGGTTCAAACGGAGCCGCGGCCGGCGCCGCAACTGAAGCCGAAGCTTCGCCACTCAGCTCCAGCACGGCTTCAGCGGCCTTCTTCGCCGCCGTCTTGCGCGGCGCGCGTGTCTTGACGGGCGCGGCTTCAGCGGCGGCTTCAACCGCAGCCGGGGCACTGTCGGCGCTCACCGCCGCCTTGGACTTGGCCGGCGCACGCTTGCGCTTGGGCGCTGCAGCCTCGCTGCCAGGTTCAAGGGCGGGAGCGCCGGAATCGGCTTGGGAATCGGTTTCGTTGGAATTCATGCGTCGGGTTGCACCGGTTCGGCGGCGTCAGTCTGAGAGTCCGGCTCGGCCGGAATAGAGGCGCCAATATCGTTGCCGATAGGCGCGGAATGGATCGAAGAAATCTTCGCGGTTCCTGCCGGCGGCTGCACAGAGGCATCCACCAGCGGCGTGGGTTCAGCAGTCGCCAGATTCGCATCGGGCACCGCTTCGGATTCAAGGGCTTGGGGCGCCGTGGCTTCTGACGGCACCTCGCCTGAGCTGCTGCTTTGACCGTCAACCGGCAGCTGAGCCGGAGCTTCGGTTTCGGCTTCCGCCTCCAGCAACAAGCCCTGCAAGCCCGCGGCTTCCGCCACGGCCGCACTCGGCGCCTGCCCGGCTTCCAGTTCGGGCAGTTGCTCCAGGCTGTTCAGGCCCAGATCGTCCAGAAACTGCTGCGTGGTCGCGTACAGCGCCGGTCGCCCGGGCGCTTCGCGGTGGCCAATCACTTCAATCCAGGCCCGATCTTCGAGCTGCTTGACGATCTGGGTGGAGACCACCACGCCGCGAATGTCTTCAATATCGCCGCGCGTCACCGGCTGGCGGTAGGCAATGATGGCCAAGGTCTCCATCACGGCCCGCGAGTAACGCTGCGGCTTCTCGGGATGCATGCGGTCGAGATACTCGCGCATCTCGGGCCGGCTCTGAAAGCGCCAGCCGCTGGCCACCGCCACCAACTCCACGCCCCGGCCTTCCCAATCACGCGAGAGCTCGTCGAGCACCGAACGCAAGGTGTCGGGACCGACGGCATCGGCAAACAGGCTGCGCATTTCGCGCAGCGTCAAAGGCTGCTGGGCGCAAATCAGCGCGGTCTCGAGGACGCGCTTAGCATCCTGTGTGTTCATTGACTTTCGTCATCGTTCCCGTTCCATGCGGGTGTTGATTCGTCCGGGCCTTGCAGGGCTTGGCGCTTGCGTCTGACATCACTCAGCAAGCCAGCGGGGCGCACTCACGGCGCCTCGGCATGGGATGCGGCACCGAATTGAACACCTCGGCGGCGCTTCCACTCAAGCCAACAAGAAAGGCGGGGCTGGGTTTGCGGCGGGCGGATCGGGCGGCATCGACATCGAGTCCGGCGGCCACCACCTCACCAAGCTTGAGACGCGCCTTGCGGGCCAGAGACTGCTTCCCGCGCATCGTCACTGCGTCATCAACTGGCGCTGATTGTAGCGCGCTCAATCGAACACGGGGGCCAGACTCGGCGGCGGCAGTCCCAAAGTCTCCCAAGCCGCCGCCAAATCGGCCGGCAAGGCTGCCTCAAACTGCAAGGCCGCCCCAGTGACCGGATGGGCAAACGAGAGCCGGGCCGCATGCAGCGCCTGACGCGTCAGGCCCAGGCCAGGCACACCGCCGTACAGCGCATCCGAGACCAGGGGGTAACCTTTGTAGGCCAGATGCACGCGGATCTGGTGGGTGCGCCCACTGTGCAGCACGCAGTGCACCGCGCTGATCGGGCGCACACCCTGCTCTCCCATGCCGAGCAGGTAGACATCGGTGCGCGAGGGCTTGCCGGTGGCCAGCACGGCCATCTTGATGCGCGAGATCAGATCACGGCGCAGCGGCGCATCGACCGTCATTTCCTCCGGCACCCGGCCGTAGGCCAGGGCCACGTACTCGCGATGAACCTCGCGCGCGGCGATCATGCGCGTCAGCGCCGTCACGGCCTCGCGGCTTTTGCCCACCATCATCAGGCCGCTGGTGTCTTTGTCGAGGCGGTGCACGATGCCGGCGCGCGGCAGGGCCGCAGCCGCCGGGTGATGCGCAAGCAGGCCGTTCATGACCGTGCCCGTCCAGTTGCCTGAAGCGGGATGGACCACCATGCCGGCCGCCTTGTTCAGGACCAGCAGATGCTCGTCCTCGTAGACGATGTCCAGCGGCAGGGCTTCGGCACGGAAGGCGCGGCTTTCTTCGGTCGGCTGCAGCTCGACGCGCACGCGCTGGCCGGCCTGCAGCTTGCGCGAAGCGCTGCTGGCGGCCTGACCGTTGATCTGTACGCAGCCGCGCTCGATCAAGCTCTGCAGGTGATTGCGCGAAAACTCGGGCGCCAACTGCACCATCCAGCGATCCAGGCGCTGGCCGTGCCAATCGGCCTCGACCAGGGCCTCGCGCACTTCGACGGTCTCGTCTGCCGCTACTGCGGGGTCTTGTTCGCCGTCCCATTCATCATCGCCATCCATGGCGGCGAGGGTCGGACTTGCAGGCAGAGCCTGAACCATATAATCGTTGCTCCGTCTTCAGCTGAGGGCCGGTGATGAGCACCGCCCTGTAGGGATCATGATCGAAAATTGCGTGGAGCGCCGCCCGGCGCGGGCATCGAACGGCTCGTCAGCACGTTCACTCCAAGAGATGCCCCAAAAGGTGCTCCCCCAGGTTCAAACCACGGCCGCCTCTTCGGCGGCCTGGCGCAGCGGCTTCTTGGCCGCGGTCGCCCTGGCCTTGGCCGCCTGCTCGTCAGCCCCCAAGGACGACCCGAATTCTCAGGCCAGCCTGGACAAATTGTACGCAGAGGCCAAGGACGACCTGAGTTCGGGCAGCTACGACCGCGCCATCAAGAGCCTGGAGCGCATCGAAGGCCGCGCCGCCGGCACGATTGTCGCGCAGCAGGCACAGCTGGATCTGGCCTGGGCGTACCACAAGAGTGGTGAGCGCGCCCAAGCCGTCAGCACCCTGGACCGCTTCATCAAGCTGAACCCGTCCAGCCCGGCCATGGACTACGCGCTCTACATGAAGGGCCTGGTCAACTTCAACGAAGACCTGGGCCTGTTCGGCCGCCTGGCCAACCAGGACATCGCCGAGCGGGATCAGCAAGCCTCGCGCGACGCTATGCTGGCCTTCAAGCAGCTGATCGACCAGTTCCCCGATTCCAAGTACGCCGCCGAAGCGCGCGTGCGCGTGGACTACATCACCAACACCCTAGCGGTGTATGAGGTGCATGTGGCGCGCTATTACTACAACCGCGGCGCCTACCTGGCCGCGGCCAACCGCGCGCAGCAGGCAGTGCAAGAGTTCCAGCGCGCCCCGGCCGCCGAGGAAGCCCTGTTCATCATGACCCAGAGCTACGACAAGCTGGACCTGCCGGCCCTGCGCGACGACGCCAAGCGGGTGCTGGAGAAGAGCTTCCCCAACAGCGCCTACCTGAGCGGCAACTACGACGGAGGCAAGAAAGCCTGGTGGCGTTTCTGGTGACGCCTCAGGGCTGAGGCCACTTCCCCTGCAGAAACGCGTGCCATGGCACGCGTTTTTTATGGGCCGTCGGTCTGAACTTCAATCGGGCAGGCGCTCCGCCGCCAAGTGTTCCAGCCAGGCCAGCGCCTCGCCTTCGGTCGCCAAGGGCGTCATCGGCGGCAAGGCCGCACGCAGGCGGCGGCCGTAGTTCATGCCAGCCATGCGCGGGTCACACACGACGAGCAAACCTCGATCCTGCTCGGTGCGGATCAAGCGGCCGGCGCCTTGCTTGAGCGAGATCGCCGCCTCGGCGATGAAGTACTCGGCAAAGGCATTGCGGCCGGCCGCCTCCAGGCGCTGCACGCGCGCCTCGACCAGCGGATCGTTGGGCGGCGGAAAGGGCAGCTTGTCGATCAGCACGCATTGCAGCTTGTCGCCGGGCACGTCGATGCCCTCCCAGAAGCTGGCCGAGCCGACCAGCACCGCGCGCGGGTTGTCCAGGAACTGGCGCAGCAGCAGCCGCTTGGGCGCCGCGCCCTGCTGCAGCACGGTGATGTCATCGCCCTCGGCTTCAAACGCAGCGCGCAGGCCATCGCCGATGGTCTGCAAGGCGCGCAAGGTGGTGGTCAGCACAAAGGTGCGGCCACCCAGGGCGCGCGCGCAGCGTGCGGCCATGGCCGCCACCTGGGGCGCATGATCGGGCTCGTTGGGCTTGGGGAAGCCACGGGGCACGTAGAGCCGCGCGTTTTCCTCGTAACGGAAGGGGCTGCCCACGCGCAGCACCGTGGCATCGTCCAGGCCGGTGGGCTCGGTGAACCAGCGCAGGCGCTCGTCCTCGCCCAGCGTGGCCGAGGTGAATATCCAGGCCTTGGGCGGGCCTTGCAGCTGCTCCTGCATGGCCTCGCGGATGTCCAGCGGCGACTGCACCAGACGCGCCTGGTTGGGGCTGAGGTCGATCCAGCGCACATCGCCGGGGTCAGGCTCCTGCGCAAAGGTCTCGGCCAGATCGCGCAAGGCCACCGCACGCTCGTGCAGACGCTGAAAATCGGGTGAGAGCTCGGTCACCGTGGACAGGCATTCGATGGCCTGCTCGGCAGCGGCGGCCACCTCCTCCAGCGCGGCCGAAAAGCCCGGGCGCCCGGCGCGCTCTTTCCAGGCCAGCTTGAGCATGCCGCGCAGTTCTCGCCCGGCACTGGCCAGCGGGCCGGCGCAAACCAGGCGCAGCTCGCGCGCAGCCAGCTCCAGCCGGGTCTGCAAGGCCTGCCAGTCCTGCAGGCCCCGCGCCTGCGCCAGGCCCAGGCCGAGCAGATCGCGGCCGAAATCGAGCAGCTGCGAGCTGCCCAGCAAGGTGCCGAGGAACTGCACGCCCGCCTCGGACAGCTGGTGCGCCTCGTCAAACACGGCCAGATCGACGCTGGGCAGCAGCTCGGCCACGCCGCTGTCGCGCAGGCTCACATCGGCGAAGAACAGGTGATGGTTGACCACCACCACATCGGCCTCCATGGCTTCACGCCGCGCCTTCACCACATAGCAGGACTTGTACTCCGGGCATTCCGAGCCCAGGCAGTTCTCGCGCGTGGAGCTGACCAGCGGAATCACCGGCGAGCGCTCGTCCAGGCCCTCCATTTCGGCCAGGTCGCCACTCTGCGTGCCCTGCGCCCAGCGTTCCACACGGGCCAGGGCCATGACCGCGCGCCGGTCCGGCAGCTCGGCGCTGTGACGCGCATGGGCGAGCCGGTGCAGGCAGAGGTAGCTGCCCCGCCCTTTCAGCAGCGCCACGCGCACCGCCACCTGCAGCGATTCGCACAGCCGCGGCAGGTCGCGCATATACAGCTGATCCTGCAAATTCTTGGTCGCCGTGCTGATCAGGGCGCGCCCGCCGCTGAGCAAGGCGGGCACCAGGTACGCAAAGGTCTTGCCCACCCCGGTGCCGGCCTCCACCACCAGGGTCTCGCGCCGCGCAATCGCCTGGGCCACCGCCTGCGCCATGGCCAGCTGCTGCTCGCGCGGGGCATAGCCCGGGTCGCTGCGCGAGAGCGGGCCGCCGATGTCAAAGGCCGCCGTCACCCACTGCTCCAGCTCGCTGTGCTGCAGGGTCGTCGCCGCAGGCGCGGCCTCCATGGCGGCGATGAAGTCGTCGTCGAGCTCCTGCGGCATGACCGGCCATTCAGGCGGCACGCTGTCGTCGTCGGGAGGGGCAGGCATCTCAGCAGAGGTCACGGCGCGGGGGCCCAGGGTGCTTGTGGCGCGCCGCCGGCGGCCAGGGTGTTGAGGGAAATGGCCGGGCGCGCTGGCGCTGCATCAGGCCAGCTCATCGGGATCGCTCGCGCGCTCCAGCTGGGCGATCTGGTCACGCAGTTGCAGGCGGCGTTTCTTCAAGCGGCGCAAGGCCAGCTCGTCGAGCGGCTGCTCCAGGGCCACGCGGTCGATCAACCCATCCAGATCGCCGTGCTCGATGCGCAGCTCGATCAAGCGGCGTGACTGCGAGTGAAGTTGTTCATCCATGAGGGCTTTGCCCGGGCGAAGTGGCGCAGTTTAACGTTTATAGTTTTCGGCATGACGCGCACTCCACCGGGCTTTCGCCTGAGCGCGGCGACCGGCATCCACCGCGGCGACCGCCTGTACCAGCAAGACCAAGTCCAAGTCCTGACCCACGCCCGCCTCAGCGGTTGCCTGCTGGCCGTGGTGGCCGACGGCATGGGCGGCAAGAGCGGTGGCCGCAAGGCGGCCGACCAGGTGATGCTGACTGCGCAACAGCTGTTCGAGCGCTTCTCGCCCGAGAGCGAGCTGCCCGAAAGCCTGCTCGATCAGCTGGTGTCCGAAGCGCATCTGATGATCAAGCTGACCGCCCTGTCGGCCGAGGAAGAGCCACACAGCACGGTCGCCGCCTTCCTGATCAGCCCCGATCGGCACTGCCACTGGATTCATTCGGGCGATTCGCGGATCTACCATTACCGCGGCCCCAACCTGGTCAAGCGCACCATGGACCATTCCTATGTGCAGCGCCTGGTGGACGAAGGCCAGCTCAGTGAGGCCGAGGCCAGCAGCCACCCACAGTCCAACCTGCTGACCGGTTGCCTGGGCACGGTAGCCGAGCCAACCATCAGCACCCACACCATCGACACCCTGACGCCTGGCGACACCTTGATGTGCTGCAGCGACGGACTGTGGCATTACTTCAGCGTCAACGAGATCGGCACCGTGCTGCACAGCCTGCCGCCGCGTGAGGCGGCAGAACTGCTGATCAGCAAAGCGCGCCAACGCGCCCGGGGCGGCGGCGACAACCTGTCCCTGGCCATTGCCAAGGTGGAAGCGCTGGACTGAAGCAGGGCGCGCGCCTCAGCGCGCCGGGCCCGAGCCTGGAACCGCAGCGCGCGGCGCAGAAGCGGAGACCGAAACCGGCGCGGGCGACCTCAATGTGGCGGCAATTTCAGCCGCTGTGGGCACGGGCAGCGCTGCCGCTGCTGGCTTGTTGCGCGCCTCTTGTCGCTGCCTGACCTGGGCTTGATGGGCCCTCACACGCGCCTCCATCTGGGCGCGTTGCTGCGCATGCTGACGCGCCGCCTGCTCGGCCTGGCGCTGCCGGGCCTGGGCGCTCAGACCCGGCGAGCGATGGGGCACCGGCGCGGCCGAAGCAGCAACCCCGGGCTCACCCGCCGCACGACCGAGGCCCACCTGCTTCTTGATCGGCGCCGAGGCGGCATCGGCGGCCTGCAACAGACTTTCCGTGCGACGCTCACCCTCGCTGGCAGCGAACTCCAACTGACGCTGACGCACCCGTTCACGCTGCGCCTCGGCTCGCGCACGACGCAGGCTGGACTCAATGGCATCTCGCTCGCGCTGCAATGGCTGCATTTCGGCCCGGTGGCGCAGGCGCTGGGCCAGCAGGCAATCATTGATGGCGAACTGCTTGTGGCAAGCCTCCCGGGCCTCTGCATCACGCGCCAGAGCCTCGGATTGGGTTTGCTTGATCTGCTGCAAACGCAGCGACTCGCTGACTGAAGACGCAGGGGATTCGACATGACCCCATGCCGGGCTCAAAAGGACCATGAGCGTGAGCCCAAGCACGGGCATGCGGTGATGGCAAAGCTTCATGGGCGCCGGCCTCCTCAGGTCAAGCTGGTGTCGACATCACGACGAGCCAGCGACAGGTACTCCTGCGATTGCATCTCCTGCAGGCGCGAGACCGTACGCGGGAACTCATGGGCAAGAGGGCCGTCAGCATACAGCTGCTCGGGCGGCACGGCGGCCGAGATCACCAGCTTGACGCGCCGGTCGTAGAGCACATCGACCAGCCAGGTGAAGCGGCGCGCCTCGCTGGCCAGGCGCGGCGGCATCTCCGGCACATTGGACAGGATCAGGGTGTGGAACTGGGTGGCCAGCTCCAGGTAATCGTTCTGCGAGCGCGGGCCGCCGCAGAGCTGGGCGAAATCGAACCAGACCACGCCGCCCGCGCGGCGCCGGGCGCGGATCTGGCGCTGCTCGATCTGCAGGCGCGGGTCTTCATCGCGAGCCTCGGCCAGGGCTTCGAAGGTGGCGGTCAGTGCAGCTTCGGCCTCATCGCCCAGCGGCTGGTGGTAGAGCTGGGCCTGGTCCAGGGTGCGGCGGCGGTAGTCGAAGCCGTTGTCCACATTGATCACCTCCAGCTTGGCCTTGAGCAGCTCGATGGCCGGCAGGATGCGGTCTCGGTGCAGGCCGTTCGGGTAGAGGCCGTCCGGGTGGAAGTTCGAGGTGGTGACGATGGACACACGGTTGCGGAACAGTGAGTCGAGCAGGCGATACAGGATCATCGCGTCGGTCACGTCCGAGACATGGAACTCGTCGAAGCAGATCAGGCGGAAGCGCTTGGCGATGCGCTTGCCCAGTTCCTCCAGCGGATCGGCAATGCCTTTGAGTTCGAGCAGTTCGCGGTGCACCTCGCGCATGAACTCGTGGAAGTGCAGCCGGGTCTTGCGCGTCAGCGGCACGGCCTGGAAGAAGCAATCCATCAGAAAGCTCTTGCCCCGCCCCACCCCACCGTACATGTAGACGCCGCGCGGCAGCGGCGGGCGCACCAGCAGCTTGGTCACAGCATTGCTGCGTCGTGCCTTGTAGTCGGCCCATTCGTCCTGGCAGCGCTGCAGCGCCGCCACGGCGCGCAGCTGCGCGGGATCGGCGGTGTAGCCGCGCTCGGCCAGGGTTTGCTGATAAAGCTCGGTGACGCGGGTCATGAGAGAGACACTACAACCTTCTTCGAGATGGACCAAGGGGCGACCGCGGCCGCCCCTTGTTGCTTGCGAATTCCGACCGGAATCAGAAGTTCAGCGTGCGCTTGTCCACGGCCAGGGCCGCTTCCTTGGTGGCTTCGCTCAAGCTCGGGTGGGCATGGCAGATGCGCGCGATGTCTTCAGCCGAAGCCTTGAACTCCATGGCCACCACGGCTTCCGAAATCAGCTCGGAGGCCATCGGGCCGATGATGTGCACGCCCAGGATTTCGTCGGTCTTGGCATCAGCCAGGAACTTGACGAAACCGTTGGTGTCACCCAGGGCGCGGGCGCGGCCATTGGCCAGGAAGGGGAACTGACCGGCCTTGTACTCGACGCCATCGGCCTTGAGCTGCTGCTCGGTGCGGCCGACCCAAGCGATCTCGGGGCTGGTGTAGATGACCCAGGGGATGGTGTTGAAGTTGACATGGCCATGCTGGCCGGCAATGCGCTCGGCCACGGCCACGCCTTCTTCCTCGGCCTTGTGCGCCAGCATCGGGCCACGCACCACATCGCCGACCGCCCAGACATTGGGCAGATTGGTCTTGCACTCGTCGTCCACCACGATGGCGCCGCGCTCGTCCAGCTTCAGGCCGACCGCTTCGGGGTTCAAGCCGATGGTGTTGGGCACGCGGCCGATCGAGATGATGAGCTTGTCGACGGCCAGGGTCTGGGCGGCGCCCTTGGCATCGGTGTAGGCCACCGTCACGCCGTCCTTGCTCTTGGCGACTTCGCCGATCTTCACACCCAGCTCGATCTTCAGGCCCTGCTTCTTGAACAGCTTGGCGGCTTCCTTGGCGACCGATTCATCGACCGAAGCCAGGAACGTCGGCAGACCTTCCAGCACGGTGACTTCCGCACCCAGGCGGCGCCAGACCGAGCCCATTTCCAGGCCGATCACGCCGGAGCCGATCACGCCCAGCTTCTTCGGCACTTCACCGATGCGAAGCGCGCCGTCGTTGGACAGGATCAGCTCTTCGTCAAACGCTGCGCCGGGCAGCTGGCGGGCATTGGAGCCGGTGGCCAGCACCACATGCTTGGCCAGGATGACTTCTTCACCGGCCTTGACTTCGTACAAGCCATCCTTGGCCGCCACGAAGGAGCCGCGGCCGTGGAAGAACGTGACCTTGTTCTTCTTGAACAGGTAGAGGATGCCGTCGTTGTTCTGCTTCACGACGGTGTCCTTGCGACCGATCATCTTCTTGATGTCGATGCGCACGTTGTCCGCCGAGATGCCGTGGTCGGCAAAGTGGTGGTTGGCGTGCTCGAAGTGCTCGCTCGATTGCAGCAAGGCCTTGGACGGAATGCAGCCGACATTGGTGCAGGTGCCGCCGGGCGCCGGGCCGCCCTTCTCGTTCTTCCACTCGTCGATGCAAGCGGTGTTGAAGCCCAGCTGGGCGGCACGGATGGCGGCGATGTAGCCGCCAGGGCCGCCACCGATGACGACGACGTCGAATTGTTTGGTGCTCATAGGTATTCCTGAATTGGGTGCGCCAACGCCAAGGCGTAGCGAGCGGCCTCAGGGCTAGGCGCGGGTGCCGATGCACCGGAACGTAGCAGCGCTACGTGAGGATGCGGAGGTCGGGACCCGCAACGACGGCCTGAGGTCGCGCAGTAGCCGTTTAGATATCAAACAACAAACGAGCTGGGTCTTCCAGGGCTTCCTTCATGGTGACCAAACCCAGCACGGCTTCACGGCCATCAATGATGCGGTGGTCATACGACATGGCCAGATAGTTGATCGGGCGCACCACCACTTGACCGTTCTCAACGACAGCGCGGTCCTTGGTCGCATGCACACCCAGGATGGCCGATTGCGGCGGGTTGATGATGGGGGTCGACAGCATGGAGCCGAAGGTGCCGCCGTTGGAGATCGAGAAGGTGCCGCCGGTCAGGTCGTCCAGCGAGATCTTGCCTTCCTTGGCCTTCTGGCCGAACTCGGCGATCTTCTTCTCGATGTCGGCAAAGCTCAGCTGGTCGGCATTGCGGATGATGGGCACCACCAGGCCGCGCGGCGAACCGACGGCGATGCCGATGTCGAAGTAGCCGTGGTAGACGATGTCATTGCCATCGACCGAGGCGTTCAGCACCGGGTACTTCTTCAGGGCGGCGACCGCGGCCTTGACGAAGAAGCTCATGAAGCCCAGCTTGACGCCGTGTTCCTTCTCGAACTTTTCCTGGAACTTCTTGCGCATCTCCATCACCGGGGCCATGTTCACTTCGTTGAACGTGGTCAGGATGGCGTTGGTGGCTTGCGATTGCAGCAGACGCTCGGCGACGCGGGCGCGCAGACGGGTCATGGGCACGCGCTGCTCGGGGCGATCGCCCAGATTCAGGGCGGCCGGGGCGGCCACGGCGGGCAGCGGCTTGGCCACAGCGGGCGCGGCGGCCACGGCCACCGGAGCGGCCACAGCGGCGGGCTTGGCGCCAGCGGCCAGGGCGTCGCCCTTGGTCACGCGGCCATCCTTGCCGGAACCGGCGACGTCGGTGGCCGACAGGCCCTTCTCGGCCAGGATCTTGGCGGCGGCCGGCATGGCCACATCACCCTTGGCGCCGCCGGTGGCGGCGGCCGGGGCTGCTGCAGCAGCCGGAGCAGCGGCGGCCACCACGGCCTTCACTTCCAGCGGACTGGCTTGGGCCGTGCCTTCGGTGTCGATGCGGGCGATGACTTCTTCGCTGACCACGCTCTCACCGTCATTCTTGACGATCTGGGCCATCACACCGGCGCTGGGTGCGGGCACTTCGAGCACGACCTTGTCGGTCTCGATCTCCACCAGGATTTCATCGATGGCGACGGCTTGGCCGGGCTTTTTCTTCCAGGTCAGCAGCGTGCCTTCGGCAACGGATTCGGACAGCTGGGGGACTTTGACTTCAACGATTGCCATGATCTGTGTTCTTTCAACGTGTTCGCGGAGCTGAGGCGCCGTCTTGCGGCGGCTTCAACAACAACATCAACAAGGGCGGCAAAAAGCGGGCGCTGTCTTGGCAGACGCCCGCTTGGCCCTTCTTACTTGGTGAGTATGAAACCCTTGAGCTTGCCGAAGGCCTGATCCAGCAGCGACTTCTGTTGCTCCTGGTGCAGGTGGGCGTAACCGCAGGCCGGCGAGGCCGAGGCGGGACGACCCGCGTAGCCCAGCTTCTGGCCGTCCAGCATGTTCTCGTGCACATAGTGCTGGACGAAGAACCAGGCGCCCTGGTTTTGCGGCTCGTCCTGGCACCACACCAGCTCGGTCGCGCCGGGGTACTTTTTGATCTCGGCAGCAAACGCCTTGTGCGGGAAGGGATAGAGCTGCTCGACGCGGATGATGGCCACATCGCTGGCCTTCTTTTCCTCGCGTTTGCGGACCAGGTCGTAATAGACCTTGCCCGAGCAGACGATCACACGCTTGACCTTGTCGGCGCTGATCGAGGCATCCTGCTCACCGATCACGGTGCGGAACTCACCCTTGGTGAACTCGGCCAGCGGCGAGGTGGCGTCCTTGGCGCGCAGCAGGCTCTTGGGCGTCATGATGACCAAGGGCTTGCGGAACATGCGCAGCATCTGGCGACGCAGCACGTGGAAGATCTGGCTGGCCGTGGTCGGCTGGACGATCTGCATATTGTTGTCAGCCGCCAGCTGCATGAAGCGCTCCAGGCGGGCCGAGCTGTGCTCGGGACCTTGGCCTTCGTAGCCGTGCGGCAGCATCATCACCAGGCCGTTGGCACGGCCCCACTTCACTTCGCCGGAAGCGATGAACTGGTCGATCACCACCTGGGCACCGTTGGCGAAGTCGCCGAACTGGGCTTCCCAGATCGTCAGCGTGTTCGGCTCGGCCGCGGCATAGCCGTACTCAAAGCCCAGCACCGCTTCCTCGCTGAGGATGGAGTCGATGACCACGAAGGGCGCTTGACCTTCCGCCACATGCTGCAGCGGCACGTAAGCGCCTTCATCCCAGTTGCTGCGGTTCTGGTCGTGAATGACGGCGTGGCGGTGGGTGAAGGTACCGCGGCCCGCGTCTTCGCCCGACAAACGGATCGGATAGCCGCTGGCCACCAGGGAAGCGAAAGCCATGCTCTCACCCATGCCCCAGTCCACATTGATCTCACCGCGACCCATCGCAGCGCGGTCTGCATACAGCTTCTGCACCAGGTTGTGCGCGACCAAATCCTTGGGCAGCGTGGTCAGCTTGTCGGCCAGGCGCTTCCACTCGGAGACGGGCAGCGCGGTGTCGCAGCTGTCGGTCCACTTCTTGCCCAGGAAAGGCGACCAGTCGGTGGCGTACTTGCTCTTGAAGTTGGTCAGCACCGGGTCCACGGTGTGGCGGCCTTCGTCCATGGCAGCGCGGTAGGCCTTGACCATCTCGTCGGCACCCGCAGCGTCGACCACATTCTGTGCAGCCAGCTTGTCGGCGTAGACCTTGCGGGTGCCGGGGTGGGCCGCGATCTTCTTGTACATCAGGGGCTGGGTCAGCGAGGGGGTGTCCTGCTCGTTGTGGCCCAGCTTGCGGTAGCAGACGATATCCAGCACCACGTCCTTGCGGAACTCGGCGCGGTAATCCATGGCCAGTTGCATGGCCCACACCACCGCTTCCGGATCGTCACCATTCACGTGCAACACCGGCGCCTCGATCATCTTGACGACGTCCGAGCAGTAGGTGGTGGAACGCAGGTCGCGCGGGTCGCTGGTGGTGAAACCGATCTGGTTGTTGATGACGATATGCACGGTGCCGCCGGTGCCGTAGCCGCGGGTCTGGGCCATGCACAGGGTTTCCTGCACCACGCCCTGGCCGCCGAAGGCCGCGTCGCCGTGCACCAGCACGGGCAGCACCTGGCTGCCGTCCTTGTCGCCGCGGCGCTCTTGGCGGGCGCGCACGCTGCCTTCGACCACCGGGTTGACGATTTCCAGGTGCGAGGGATTGAAGGACAGCGACAGGTGAACCGGGCCGCCCTTGGTGCTGACGTCCGAGCTGAAACCTTGGTGGTACTTGACGTCACCCGCCGGCAAGTCTTCAGCAGCCTTGTGCTCGAACTCGGCGAACAGGTCGGCCGGCATCTTGCCCAGGGTGTTGACCAGCACGTTCAGACGGCCGCGGTGGGCCATGCCGATCACGATCTCTTGCACGCCACGTTGGCCGGCGCGCTGGATCAGCTCATCCATGGCGGCGATGAAGCTCTCGCCACCTTCCAGCGAGAAGCGCTTCTGGCCGACGTACTTGGTGTGCAGATAGCGCTCCAGGCCTTCGGCTGCGGTCAGGCGATCGAGGATGTGGCGCTTTTCTTCGGCGCTGAAGGTCGGCTTGCCGCGGGCTTTCTCCAGGCGCTCTTGCCACCAACGCTTCTCACCGGGGTCGGTGCAGTGCATGAACTCGGAGCCGACCGAACTGCAGTAGGTTTCGCGCAGGGCCTGCACGATTTGACGCAGGCTCATGGTCTCGCCACCAAAGTAGGTGTTGGAGGCCGAGAAGCTGATGTCCATATCGGACTCGGTCAGGTCGTAGAAGGCCGGATCGAGTTCGGGAATCTTGGGGCGCTCGGCGCGCTTGAGCGGGTCGAGTTCGGCCCAGCGATTGCCGAGGAAGCGGTAGGCGGCGATCAGGCTCTGCACATGCACTTGCTTGTGCGCCACAGCCAGATCGGCGCTGGAGGCCTTGGCGGCGAAGGCATTGGCCTTGGCGCGCTGAGCAAAGGATTCAATCACCGGCGCATGCGGGACATCGCGTCCTTCGCCGCCATCGGTGGCGGGCACATGCTGAAGTGCGTCAAAGTACGCACGCCAGTTGTCGGGCACGGAGCCCGGGTTGTCGAGGTAGGCCTCGTACATCTCTTCGACATAGGGCGCATTGCCCCCGAACAGGTATGAATTGGACCTGTATTGCTGCATCATCTTCGCTCACCTCTAGCCCCGGCTTCCAGGGATTTGGCTGGTTGATAAACCTTCCGCGACACGGCTCGACCGGTTGGCGGATTGCGACCCACCTTCGCTGTTGCCAGGAAAAGGGACGGGAAGGACCTGAAGTCTCAAGGGCGCGACTTTAACACCCTTGATTTCCTTTCACCCCCGAATTACGCAGGAGTTACCGCAGCCGCCAGGCTCGCAGACCTTCGGCTGTATCGGCCGCCCCACGCGGAAGTTGAGGCTTTGTGCACGGATTTCGACGCCATGCTGTACTGGGCTTTACCGCCCCCACACGCTTCCGACGCCCGCTTACCCTGACCAAAACACGGCAACGCGTCGGCGGCAAACGTTTGCGAATCGTTCTCGATTGGCGCTAGACTCAGCGTTGCGCGCCGCGGCCCCGCGATTGAATGGCACGGCGTCGGGACAAAGTTCAGGAGATCCCATGCAAGTTCGCGTCGTTGACTACCGGGCGGCCGATGCGGCCGAAGCCTTCACCCGTTCCCTGCACGAAACCGGTTTCGGTGTGCTGGTCAACCACCCCATCCAGCAGGCCCTGGTCGAAAAGATCTACGCCGACTGGCTGGCCTTCTTCAACACCGAAGAGAAGCACCAGTTCACTTTTTCCAAGGAAAAGCAGGACGGTTACTTCTCAACCGAAATCTCCGAGACGGCCAAAGGCGCCAGCCAGAAGGACATCAAGGAGTATTTCCACATCTACCCCTGGGGCCGCGTGCCGGCTTCGCTGAAGGCCGATGCGGACAGCTACTACGCCCAGGCCAACACCCTGGCACAGGAACTGCTGGGCTGGGTCGAGCGCTACACGCCGCCCGAGATTGCCCAGCACTACAGCCAACCGCTCTCGCAGATGATCCAGGACAGCCAGCAAACCCTGCTGCGCGTGCTGCGCTATCCGCCGCTGACCGGCCAAGAGCCGGCCGGCTCGCTCCGCGCCGCGGCCCATGGCGACATCAATCTGCTGACCATCCTGCCCGCAGCCAATGAGCCGGGCCTGCAGGTGCAGGACATGAACGGCCACTGGATCGATGTGCCCTGCGACTTCGGCATGCTGATCATCAACATCGGCGACATGCTGCAGGAAGCCTCGCGCGGCTACTACCCCTCGACCCAGCACCGTGTGGTCAACCCCACTGGCGAAGGCGCCAAGAAGAGCCGCATCTCCCTGCCTCTGTTCCTGCACCCGCGCAACGAGGTGGTGCTGAGCGAACGCTACACCGCCCACAGCTATCTGCAGGAACGTCTGCGCGAGCTCGGCGTCAAGACCTGAGGTCCGGCCGGCGCCACAATCGCGCCATGCCCGGCCCCGCCATCATCGAGATCCACCCCGAAGCGCCGCCCAAGCCGGCGCTGGGCCAGCCCTGCAACGGCTGCGGACTCTGCTGTCTGAGCGAGCCCTGCCCGGTCGGCATGCTGATCAGTCGACGTCGCTCCGGGCGCTGCGAGGCGCTGCGCTGGTGCGCTGAAACCCGGCGCTATGTCTGCGGCATGCTGAGCACCCCCTGGCACCATCTGGGCGCAGTTCGCCCTTGGGCGCGCGAGGCGGCGCGCCGCCGCAACCAACTGCTGGCCCGGCTCTGCCGGCGCTGGATCGCCGCCGGCATCGGCTGCGACGCCGATCTCGAGATCCAAGCCACCCCGCCATCCGGGCAAGCCACTACGAGCAAGCCCGAACAGCAGGGCTAGCATGCGCGCTGAAACCGCCCCGGCGCCATCCCGCGCGGGCCGCGATCGACACTCGACGGGAGTCCTCCTTGAAGCACGCACACAAGCCCCTGATTCAACGCAGCGCCACCGCGCTGTTCGGCAGTTCTGCTCTGACCCTGGCCCTGGCCTTCAGCGGCCTGATGAGCCCGCAGATCACAGCCCATGCCGCCCCTCTGCGCTGGGCGGCCCAGAATGACATCCAGACCCTGGATCCGCATTCGCAGAACCACTCGACCACCACCAACATCACCGGTTATGCCTACGAAGGCCTGACCCGCTACAACGAGAAGTTCCAGCCCGAGCCCTCGCTGGCCAGCAAATGGACGCAGATCAGCCCCACGCAAGTGCGCTTCGAGCTGCGCCGCGGCGTCAAATTCCATGACGGCACCCCCTTCACCGCCGACGATGTGGTGTTCTCTTTCGCCCGCATCCGTCAGCCGCAAGCCAATATGCAAATTTTTGTCAGCGGCATCAAGGAAGTGAAAAAGATCGACGAGCACACTGTCGACATGTTGCTCGACGGCCCCAACCCGGTGCTGCTGCGCAACCTGACCAATTTCCGCATCATGAGCAAGGCCTGGGCGGAGAAGAACAAATCGGTCAACCCGCAAGACTACAAGGCCAAGGAAGACACCTACGCCTCACGCAATGCCATGGGCACCGGCCCCTATCGCATCACCGCCTGGCAGCCCGATCAGCGCATCAGCATGGTGGCCAACAAGGACTGGTGGGACACCAACAAGGGCAATGTCACCGAAATCACCTATCTGCCGATCAAGAGCGATGCCACCCGCGTGGCCGCCCTGCTCTCGGGCGATGTGGATCTGCTGACCGACCTGCCCACGCAAGACGTAGCCAAGCTCAAGGCCGACCCCAAGCTCAAGGTGCTGGACGGCCCCGAGAACCGCACCATCTTCTTTGCCATGGACGAAGGCAGTGACGAGCTGCGCGGCTCCAGTGTCAAGGGCAAGAACCCCTTCAAGGACCGCCGCGTGCGCGAGGCCCTGAACCTGGCCATCGACCGTGAAGCGATCCGCCGCAGCCTGATGCGCGGCCTCTCGGTGCCGGCAGCCATCATGGTGGCGCCCGGCGTCAACGGCCATACACCCGATATCGACCAACCACTCAAGGCCGATGTGGAGAAAGCGAAAAAGCTGCTCGCCGAAGCCGGCTACGCCGACGGCTTCGAAGTACCGCTGAATTGCCCGAATGATCGCTACGTCAACGACGAAGAAATCTGCCAGGCCGCGGTGGCCATGTGGGCCAAGATCGGCATCAAGGCCAAGCTCAGCGCTCAGCCGATGTCGCAACACTCGGTGCTGCTGCAAAAGCTGGAATCGCCCTTCTACCTCTACGGCTGGGGTGTACCCACCTTCGACGGCCAGTACACCCTGCAGGACATCGTCCACACCAAGACATCCGGCATCGATGGCAAAGGCAATTACTCACGGGTCAGCGACGCCAAGATCGACCAACTGGTCACGGCCATGAAGACCGAGAACGACGTCGCCAAGCGCAACGGCCTGATCCGCGAAGCCCTTCTGCGCGTGCGCGATGAACACCTCTTCATCCCCATCCACCATCAGGTCCGCCCCTGGGCCATGCGCAGCAATGTGGACACCGTCCACCGCGCGGACGACAAACCTGAGGCCCGCTTCACCACGCTGAAGTAATCTCCAGCCACTGCCCAAGAAAAAGGCCGCCCTAAAGGCGGCCTTTTGCGCTAGGCAGTTCACCTCAATCCTGCGGCGCGGGCACGATGGTGGCGCTGCAGTCGCCAAAGCCGATGCGGCGGGCGCCGCCGGCCAGGTTGCTGGTTTCGGCATAGCCGCGCAGGCTGATGGTGTCGCCATCTTGCAAGAAGGTGCGCGTCTCGCCATTGGGCAGGGTCAGGGCTTGCTTGCCGCCCAGGGACAGCTCCAGCAGCGAGCCGCCCTCGGCCGCCTCGGGGCCGGACTGGGTGCCTGTGCCCATCAAGTCGCCCGGCTGCAGATTGCAGCCATTGCTGGCGTGGTGGGTCAGCATCTGAGCCAGGGTCCAGTAGGCATGCTTGAAGTTGGAGCGCATCAGGCGTGTGGCGGGCTCGCCGGCGGCGCGCATCTTCTCGGTTTGAATCCAAACTTCGAGTTCGATCGCATAGCCACCTTCCGCACGGTTGCGGGGCGAATCGATGTAAGCCAGCGGCTGGGGATCTTCGGCCGGGTGCGAGAAGGGCACGCGGAAAGGCTCCAGCGCCTCCATGGTGACGATCCAAGGCGAGATGGTGGTGGCGAAGTTCTTGGCCAGGAAGGGGCCGAGCGGCTGGTATTCCCAGGCCTGCACATCGCGGGCCGACCAGTCGTTGAGCAGGGTCACGCCGAACAGGTGCTCGTCGGCCTGCTCCATCGGGATGGGGGTGCCCAACTCATTGCCGCTGGCCACAAAGACGCCCAGCTCCAGCTCATAGTCCAGGCGCTTGCAGGCGGCCAACACCGGCACTTCAGCATCGGGGCTTTTCAGCTGGCCCAGCGGGCGGCGCACCGTGCCGCCGCTCACACCGATGGACGAGCTGCGGCCGTGGTAGCCGATGGGCACCCATTTGTAATTGGGCAGCAGCGGGTTGTCCGGGCGGAACAGCTTGCCCACCGTGGTGGCGTGGTGGATGCCGGTGTAGAAGTCGGTGTAGTCGCCGATGCGGCAAGGCACGGCCATCTGCGCCTCGGCCTGGGCCAGCAGGCAGGCGCGCAGGGCGGCCTCTTGCTTGGAGCCGGCCAGCAGCGCATCGAACAAGGCATGGCGCAGCTCCAGGCGCGCGGCCGAGGGCTGGCCCATGAAGGCATTCAGATTGCCATCGGCCAGGGGCTGCAGCAGCACCTGCACGCTGCTGCTCCACTTGCCGGCGGCGGCGGCCAGGCGCAGATCGAGGATCTGGTCACCGATGGCCACGCCGACGCGGGCGCTCTCATTGCTGCCGGCGCGGCGGAACAGGCCGTAGGGCAGGTTCTGGATCGGGAAATCGGTGTCGGCCGCGTTGGCGCTGTCCACCCAGGACTGGGCGCTGGGGCTGTGGGTGTGGTCGATCAAGCTCATGGGGTTCTCAAACTATCGGTCAATATTGCTGCAGTCGGTTCAGGCGCTGAAACGGTCTTGCAAGCCGCTCCAGCACTGGACATAACTGGTTTCCAGCGCGCCACCGTTCAGGGCGAACTCGGTGGGCAGCAGGCGCCAGCGGGTCTCGAACATGAAGGCCAGGGTGTGATCCAGCTTGTGCGGCGCCAGGTCCACGCTGCTGGCCTTGGCAAAGGCTTCGGTGTCCGGGCCATGCGGCACGTAGGCATTGTGCAGGCTGGAGCCGCCGGGCTTGAAGCCCTCGGGCTTGGCGTCGTACTGGCCCAGCACCAGGCCCATGAACTCGCTCATCACATTTCGGTGGTACCAGGGCGGGCGGAAAGTGTCCTCGGCCACCATCCAGCGCGGCGGGAAGATCACAAAGTCCACATTGGCCCAGCCGGCGGTGTCGCTGGGCGAGGTCAGCACGGTGAAGATGCTCGGGTCCGGGTGGTCGAAGCTGATCGAGCCGATGGTCATGAAATGCGCGGTGTCGTACTTGTAGGGCGTCAGATTGCCATGCCAGGCCACCACATTGAAGGGCGTGTGCCCCTGCTCGGCGCGCCAGAGCTTGCCGCCGAACTTCTTGATGATCTCGTAGGCGCCGGCCTCGGCTTCGAAATGCGCCACCGGGGCCAGGAAGTCGCGCGGATTGGCCAGGCCGTTGGAGCCGATCGGACCCAGCTCCGGCAGGCGGAAGGGCGCGCCGTAGTTCTCGCAGATATAGCCGCGCGAGGGGCCGTCCACTGCCACCTTGAAAGCCAGACCGCGTGGGATCAGCGCAATCTCGCCCGGCTTCACATCCAGGCGACCGAGCTCGGTGGTGATGCGCAGAGCACCCTGCTGCGGCACGATCAGCAGCTCACCGTCGGCGTTGACGAAGGCGCTGCGCTCCATCGAGGCATTGGCCAGGTAAAGATGCGCAGCCATGCCCACTTGCGCATCGGGGTCGCCGTTGACGACCAGGGTGCGCAGGCCGGCAACGAAATCGCTGCGAGCCTCGGGGATGGCGCTCGGCGCCCAGCGCAGCGGGTCCGGCGGAGCGGCCTGGCCCTCGGCCGCACCGGTTTTCAGAAAGTCATGGCTCAGGGGCTGATAACTGCCCACCACGACGGAGGGCTGGCGGCGGTACATCCAGGTGCGCAGGTTCTCGGCACGCGGCGCGGTGAAGGCCGCCCCCGAGAGCAACTCGGCGTACAGGCCATGGGCCACCTGCTGCGGGCTGTTGCGGCCCACGGGCAGGCTGCCGGCCACGGCCTCGGTGACATGCTGGTTGCCGAAACCGGCTTGGTAGTTCAGGGCTTCACTCATGGTGCAGATTCGATGGAAGTCAAAGTCGGAGATTCGGGTTCGCGGGCCAGTTCGATCGCCTCGCGCAGCAGCGCGCTGTCGCCGATCTGGTTGGCCAGAATCAAGCTCAGCTTGGCCAGAAAGCGCTGGGCTTGGCCCTCGTCCAGATCGCTCTGGGCGCTGATCAGGTGCTCGTAAAAACCGTCAGGGTCTTGCAGATTGGGTTGGCGTTTCAAAGTCGCGGTCGACGCAGCGGGTGACGCGATCGGTGCAGGCGCAGGGCTGCGCGCCAGGGCGCGGTCCAGGGCCTGCGCCACAGCCGCCGCGTCGAAGTTGCGCCAGCGTGCCGCCACCACCTGGTCGGGGCGGATCAGGTAGACGGTGCCGGGTCGGGCATTCAGTCGGGCGGCCAGCAGGCCCTCGGCATCGATCAGGTCCTCGCCCACCACGAGCGCGTGACACTCAGCCGGCAACCCTGTCGCGGCAACAGCGCCGAAGCTCAGGAGCACAAAGCCCGCCCCCGCCCGGTGCAGTTCGCGCAACAGCCAACTGGCCTGGCCGGCGCAGTGCACCGGCGCATCGGGCACGGGCTGACCCGGTGCCGGGCCGGCCTCGAATGCACCTGGTACATCGGCCGTGTTGAGCGGCGAGTCGCGGTAGGCCGTGGGCATGGACAGCCGGCCGCTGTTGACCAGGGGACGGGCCAAGGGCTCGCGCCGCGCCAGCTCCAGCACGGCATTGCGCAGCTGCAGCGAGGTGGCGGTCTTGGGGGTGATGAAATCGGTCGAGCGGGTGGACTGGCGCAGGTTGTCGTCAGCGGCGGCCGCGCGCTCCAGGTGGTAGCTGTCCAGCAAGTCCTCGGGCGCGCGGCCTTGCAGCACGGCGGCCAGCTTCCAGGCCAGGTTGTCGGCATCCTGCACGCCGCTGTTGGCGCCGCGTGCGCCAAAGGGCGAGACCTGGTGCGCGGCATCGCCAACGAACAGCACGCGGCCGTGGCGGAAGCGGTCGATGCGGCGACAGGCGAACTGGTAGACCGAGACCCACTCCAGTTCGAATGGCACGTCCGGGCCCAGCATGGCACGCACCAGGCGCTGCACGTTCTCGGGCTGGCGAGCCTGCTCGGGGTCGGCCTGCCAGCCGAGCTGGAAATCGATGCGCCAGATGTTGCGGCTCTGCCGATGCAGCAGCACCGATTGGCCGGGGTGGAACGGTGGGTCGAACCAGAAGCGCCGCTCGGTCGGGAAGCCCTGGGCCTCGGGGATGTGCACATCGGCGATCAGGAAGCGGTCCTGAAAGGCCTTGCCGCTGAACTCCGCGCCCACCATGCGGCGGACATCGCTGCTGGCGCCGTCGCAGGCCAACAGCCAGTCGGCGAGCAGCTCAAACTCCCCTGCAGGCGATTCGATGCGCAGGCGCAGCGGGCCGCCCTCCTCGCTGGCGTCCCCAGCCTCTTTAGCCAGCGCCAGCAGCTTGTGCTTCCAGCGCAGATCAATCAGCGGCTCGGCCATGCAGGCAGCCACCAGTCGCTCTTCCAGGTGGTACTGCTGCAGATTGATCATGGCCGGCTGCTCATGGCCGGCCTGGGGCAACAGGTCGAACTCGTAGGCCAGGCCCTCGCCATGGAAGACACGGCCCAAACGCCAACTCACGCCCTGAGCCACCAGATCCTGGGCCAGGCCCAGGCGCGACCAGATCTCCAGCGTGCGTTTGGCATAGCAGACCGCGCGTGAGCCGATGCTGACGCTGTTGTTGTCGTCCAGCAGCACGACGGCCAGCCCGCGCGCCGCGCAATCGAGCGCCAAGCTCAGCCCCACCGGCCCGGCGCCGACGATCACCACCGGGCGGCGTACCGCCTCGCCGGTGGCGCGCCAATGCAGTTCGTCGGCGCTGATGCGCGCCTCGTACTGCGGGTAGACGTAGGGATCGCGCATGGGCTTGAGCCTCAGACGCCTTCCAGCGCCTTCCACATGGCCACATCGCGTTCGGCCGTCCAGATGCGCGGGTCGGCGTGGCCGCTGGCCTCATCAAACGCCCGGGTCACATCGAAGGGCATGCAATGCGCAAAGATCACCCAGTGGCCATAACGCTCAGCCAAGCGGGCATAGGTCTCGCGGTAGACCGCGTTGAGGTCCAGGCCTGCGGCGGCGCCGGCCTTGACGCTCTCGTACAGCTCGCTGACAAAGGCGCGTGTGCCGTTCAGGCCGGCCTGCACCTGCTCGGGCGTTTGCAGCGCGGCGCCACGGCCCGGCACCAGCTTGGCCGGGTTGAGCGCAGCCAGGCGGTCGAGGGTGGCGGGCCAATCTTGGAAGTAAGCGTCGCCGGCATAGGGCGTGGCATCGAACTCAACCAGATCGCCGGAGAACAGCACCCGGTCCTGCGGCAGCCATACCACCGTGTCGCCCTTGGTGTGGCCACGGCCCAGCTGCAGGATCTGCACCTCCAAGGTGCCCAGCCAGAGCGTCATCTTGCCGGTGAAAGTGAGGGTCGGCCAGGTCAGGCCCGGCGGCACCGACTCCACGGCATTGAAGAGGCGCGGGAAGCGGCCGATCTCGCTGGCCTTGTCTTGCTCGCCACGCTCGACGATCAGATCGTAAGTGTCCTGGCTGGCAATGATCTGCTCGCAGCCCTCGGCCCGGTAGGCGCTGGCGCCCAGCACCCGCACCGCGTGGTAGTGGCTGAGCAGCACGTACTTGATGGGCTTGTCCGTCACTTCACGGATGCGACGGATCACGTCCTGCGCCATCACCGGCGTGGCCTGGGTGTCGATCACCATGACCGCGTCATCGCCGATGACGATGCCGGTGTTCGGGTCGCCCTCCGCCGTGTAGGCGTAGGCATGCGGCGACAGCTGGTCAAAGCTGACCTTCTTGACCTCCAGATCGGCTTGCGAAGCAAAGGTCTTGGGGCTCGTCGAGTTCGGGTGGCTCATGACAAAGGTCTCGGTGAGGGGCCATCGCAGGCGCCGGAACAGCACAAAGCGGCAGGCCTTGATTTAACCAAAGTCAAATGAATTTGTCTATATTTAACAAATTCAGCAACCGCAAATCAAATTCATGATGGGCAAGATTCGGCACAGAGCAGCCGTGGGGTTTTGCTCGTGAGGCCCTGCAGCCCGCGCCGCCACCGGGCTCATGGTTCCGGGGTCGGCCCTGGCGGGCCGACTTCCCTGCGCTGCTCGCGCCTCGGGGCTGGCGCATAACTCACTTCGCTCCCTGCGTTCGCTGCGTTCAGACAGAAGCGCCAAGTCAGAGTTTGAAGCGCGCGAGTACGCGCGCGCCCCGAGGCGCTGTGCTGCTCGGCCCTTCACAAATCGCCCGGCAGCGGCCCGGGCTGCAGGGCGCTTGCATCGCGGTCGATGTGCCTCTTCCACGGTGGAACACGCCACCTCCGGAGGTGGCTCGGCCCGCCGACGGGCGATTTGTGCGCGGCCGAGGGCGCAGCGGAGCGGCTCAGGCGCGCGTACTCGCGCGCTTCAAGAACTGACTCGGCGCCACTGTTTGACCACAGTGAGCGCAGCGAACGGAGGGAGTTTGGCGCCGCTGAGCCGCGGAGTGAGCAGCGAGGGAAGTCGGCTCGCAGAGCCGACCCGCGAACCATGAGCCCGGCGGCGGGCCGAGACACCGCAGCGAGAACGATCAATCAAGACAGTGGAAGCCTGCAATGCGCCGATACGCGCCCCTTGCCCAACAGGAAGAATCGCTTCCGAGCTCAGCCCCGCGCTTCGGTTCTAATCTGCCGCCATGGCCTCGCACCGAAAAAACGCACCCAACGACAACGACAGCAGCGACACGCTCGAAACCGCCCCCGAGCGCGGCCCGCGTGGCATCCAGAGCATCGAGGTTGGCGGGCAGTTGCTGACCGCCCTCGCCCACCACGGCCGGCCGCTGGCTTTGAAAGATCTGGCGCGCGAGGCCGGGATGGCGCCGGCCAAAGCCCACCCCTACCTGGTCAGCTTCATCAAGCTGGGCCTGGTGGAGCAGGAGGCGCTCAGTGGCCGCTACGGCCTCGGGCCGTTGGCCCTGCAACTGGGGCTGATCAGCTTGCAGCAGTACGAGCCGGTGCGCCTGGCCACGCCGCGGATTGAGGAACTGGCCCAGGCGCTGAACCTGACCGTGGCCATCGCCGTCTGGGGCAACCGCGGGCCCACCATCGTGCGGGTGGCCGAGGCGCCCAGCCCCGTGCACATCAGCATGCGCCATGGGACGGTGATGAGTTTGCGCGGCACGGCCTCGGGCCTGCTCTTTGCCGCCCATCTGCCGGAGGCGCAGGTGCAGGCCGCGCTGGATCTGGAGCCTGAGGCCACGCCCTGCCCGGGCCTGGCCGAGATGCAGGCGGAGTTGGCGCTGATCCGCGAAGCCGGCCTGGCCCGCGCGCAAGACGCAGTGGTGGCCGGCGTCAGCGCCCTCGCCGCACCGGTGTTCGACGACCAAGGCCGCATGGTCCTGAGCCTCACCGCCATTGGCCCCAGCCGCAGCTTCAGTCTCGCGGCAGATGGCCTGCCCGCGCGCAGCCTGAGGCGCGCGGCCGAAGACATCTCTCGCCAGTTGGGGTCACGAGCAAGCGGCTCAGTCAGCACCTGACGCATACGACAAGGAGCACCCGAACATCCCCCGGTTCTCGCTACCATGGCTGGTGCGCCCTGAACCACGGCTCGGGCGGTGTCAGCGAGTGGCAAACCGATTGACGATGGGTCGCCGCGGCGATCCGCTCCCCCACGAGGCTTTATGAGCGAAAGCACTTCCTTCCCCATATCGGCCACCCATTTCGGTGATTTGGATGAGGCCGCCTGCGATGGCTGCCAGGGCGAGGGACGGCAGCTGGGTTTTGAGTTCAGTTACGCCTTTCAGCCCATCGTCGACCTGCGCGTTGGCAGCATCTATGCCTACGAAGCCCTGGTGCGCGGGCCGAATGGTGAATCGGCCGGCTGCGTGCTGGCCCAGGTCACCGATCACAACCGTTATCGCTTCGACCAGGCCTGCCGCGTCAAGGCCATCAAGGACGCCGTGCGCCTGGGCCTGGGCGAGCTGCCCGAGACGCGGCTGTCGATCAATTTCCTACCCAATGCCGTCTACCGGCCCGAGGCCTGCATCCGCACCACCCTGGCCGCGGCGCGCAGCCAGGGCCTGCCGCTGGAGCGCATCATTTTTGAAACCACCGAGGGCGAGCGGGTCGGCGACGGCCGTTGGTATGCAGAAGTGATGAGCGAGTACCGCCGCATTGGTTTCCTCAACGCGATCGACGACTTCGGCGCCGGCTACGCCGGCCTGGCCTTGCTGGCCGACTTCCAGCCCGACCTGATCAAGCTGGACATGGGCTTGCTGCGCGACGTCGACAGCCACCGCCCGCGCCAGCACATCATCAAAGCCGTGCTGGACCTGTGCCGAGAAATGGGCGTGCAGGTGATTGCCGAAGGCGTGGAAACACTCGCCGAGCGCGACTGGCTCTGGCAGCAAGGCGCGCGCCTGATGCAGGGCTATCTGTTCGCGCGGCCAGCGTTCCAACGGCTGGTGCCGGCTGATGAGATCGAGGCGCTGCTGCGCTGAGCGCCGCTCGAAATCTCAGTTACGCAGCTTGCGCAGCAGGGCCGCTTCCTCGGCCTCGCCGTAGAAGCAGGGATACAGCGAGCGCGTCTCGACCACCCGCTCGGGCTGGCCGCCCAGACGCGCGATCTGCTCGCGGGCATGAAGCAGATCCAGACTCATCAGCACGGCCGGCGCCTGCACGCGCGGGTTCAGGCGCGCCTCCGAGCGCGCCTCAAAGCCCAGCATGCGTTTGTAGAACGGCACATGGCGCGGGTTGACCTCGATCACCAGCAGATCGCAGGCCGCCAGGCGATGGGCATGCAGATAAGCCAGGTGAAACAGATGCGCCAGCAGCTGCTTGTTGTCGCTGACTTGATGATCCAGTGCCAGACGTCCGAACTCGCACAGATTGGCGCCACTCGCCCGCAAGGCGGCCAATTCCTCAGGGAATACGCGATCGGCCGCCAGACCCACCTCGGCGCTGTCCAGGCGCACCGCGATGGTGCCCACGGTACTGACGCCCTGAAAGGCCGAGCAGATGGTGGCGCCACCTTCGCTGTGGGTACTCAGGTCCTGGCACAAATAGCCGCGCTCGGCATAACGCCGGGCCACCAGGCTGCAAGCACTCAGGCGCGAGCTGTCATGGCGCACGGTGTCCAGGCGCAATGCGCCCGCCCAGGCCGGGCTCAAGTCCGTGCATGTTTCGATGGCCGTCATCTGTACTGCTCTCAGGTCGTCAACCATCTGGATCCAGCACTCGGACATCGAGGCCGGGAACCAGCGAGGCGCCAGTCTAATGAGCTCGAATGCGAAAAATTCACAGCCAAGCACGGGACTTACACCAATCTCATGCACTTACTTTCTGACACCGGCCCAGCATCCAGCTCATGCGGCCCGCCAGGCCGCCCCAGCGCTGGCGAGGCGGCCGCTTGAGTCCGAGCTGCCAGGTCCATGCCCAGCTGGCGCCGCGCGCGGTTTCACCAATGAGGGTGGTCAGACAAGGCCGCCCAGTGCTGACGCGCCGCCACCAGCACCGCATCCAGGCGTCGATCGGCCTGGGCCGCGGCGGCATCAATGTTGAAATGCGCCGCCAGCGTGCCGGCGTCGATACGGCCGCGCAAGCGCACATCCTCCTGGCATCGAGATTGCGCCAGGGCCAACAGCCCGTCGCCACCGGGCGCCACCTGGTGGCACAGCTGCTCCACCAAGCGGTGTGCGGGCTCGCGACCCATCACAGGAATCAAGCACAGCGTCAACGCTTCGGCGAACACCAGCTCCTGCTGCGCCTCGATCTGCTCCCGCATGCGGCCAGGAAAGACGCGCAATCCTTGCGCGCCCTGAGCCAAGGCTCGGGTGGCGCCATGCGCATGCAGAAGCAGGCCGCTCATCTCGGCCAGCTCCGCATGCCAGCCGCCCAGACCGCGCTCCAACTCCTGCGGCATGCTGGCCAGCAGGCCGGCCACGCGCTGGGGCGCGCGCTCGGCTGCGGCCAGGGCACGCAGCAAGGCCACGGGGTTGTTCTTGTGCGGCATGACGCTGCTGGCGCTGCGCTTGAAGCCGCGGCCAGGCTCGCTGGCATTGGCTGTGGCCGGGCTGCCAGGTTCCGGCTGACGCTCGGCCATCTCGGCAATCTCCGGCTGGCACAGCCAGGCCAGATCGCGCGCCAGCTTGCCCAGGGCCCCGCACAGAATGCCCAGCTCCGCGCCCAGGCGCACCATGCGGTCCCGCTGGGTGTGCCAGGGCATGGCCGCCTGTGGCAGCTTGAGCTCGGCCGCGAGCGCGGCGCTCACCGCCTCGGCCTGATCGCCCAACATGCCCAGGGTGCCTACCGCGCCGCCGTACTGCAGCTGCAAGGCAGCATCGGCCGTCTCACGCAAGGCCTGGGCGCTGCGCAGCAGGGGTTGTATCCAGTTGAGCAAGCGATGGCGCAGGCTGCTGACCTGGGCCGGCTGCATCAAGGTGCGCGCCAGCACTGGCACGGCCGGGTGCGCCTCGGCCAGATCCAGCAAATGGCCGAGCAGCTGCAGCAGATCGTCTTCGATCAGCCCCAGGCTGCGGCGCAGCAGCAAGGCCATGGCGCTGTCCACCATGTCCTGGCTGGTACTGCCCCAGTGCACATAGCCGGCGGCCACGGGGTCGAACAAGCCCACGGTTTCCGCCAGCTTCTGCACCACAGGCAGGGCCAGGCTGCCCGCTGGCACGCTGGCCTGGATCAGGGCCGGCACGTCATACAACTCGACCCGGCAGAGGCTGGCTATCGCCTGCGCCGCCGGCAAGGGAATGACGCCGCAGCGCCCCTGCGCGCGCGCGAGGGCCGCCTCGAAATCCATCAATCGCTGCACCACGCTGGCCGGCTCCAACAGAGCCAGCATCTCAGGGGTGGACAAAAAGCCTTCAAACACCAAGACCGACATCGACTACAAGCCCGGAAGGATTTTTGTGTGGCCGCATCGTAGCCAGGGCCCCAAAAGAAAACAGCTCCTGCAAACCCGCAGCGGGTTTGTCAGGAGCTGCAGCGGCGGCCAGTCAGTGCAGGCTGGCCGTCAGGCCGATCGAAGACCTTGAAGGTCTCAGGCGGCGGCGCTGGTGTGCTGAACCGCCAGGCGGCTCATATTGCCCATGGAGACGCGGTGCATCTCCAGCAGGGCCAGCAGGCCGTTGCGGTGCAGTTGCACGACCTTGTCATCGGGCAACTCAGCCAGCTTTTGCTCGTCCACGGCCATGAAGCCTTCAACATCCAGCTTTTCGCCATTGCCCAGGGTGGCTTCGAAGCGCATGTCGCGCAACAGGTCCAGCTCCACCAAGTGGGCGCAGATGGCGCGGGTGCGCTCGGACTCTTGCTCGAAGCTTTCCAGGAAGTTCTTGGCGTTCAGCAGGAACTCGGTCGGCTGGCCGTCTTCGGCAAACAGGGAGTTGCCTTCAGTCTCGGAGAAACCGGGCCATTCGCTGTCAAAGCACAGGGCGATCTGCTCTTCGTTCTGGTCCAGACGGGCCATGGCGAAGGGGTAGCGGCGCAGGAAGGCCGGCACGTAGTTGCCGGTCCACTTGCCGTCCTTGATGAACAGATTGGTGGCGGGCTTCAGGCCCAGCACGGCCAGCGGCGCCACGGCTTGCTTGGAGCCGTCGGTCGGGGTTTCGCCGACGCGCACGAACACGATCGGGTATTCCTTGCAGGCTTCGGCGAACTCGACCGCTGCCAGGAACAGCGAGTTCTGGCCGACCACGCGCTCCACGGTCGACAGGTCCGTCTTCAGACGCAGCTTCTTGTGGGCCTCGCGGTCCAGGGGCACCAGATTCCCATACAGCGGGGGTGTACTCATTTACTCTTCTCCATCTACTGCCAGTCGACTGACCAGCACTTTGTCCACACGCTTGCCATCGAGGTCCACGACCTCGAATCTCCAGGCGTTCCACTCCACCACATCGGCCGTGCGCGGCAAGCGCCCCAGCAACAGCATGATCATGCCGGCCAGGGTGTTGTAGCGCCCACGGTCTTCTTCGGGCAGTTCCTTGAGCTCCAGGCGGTCTTTCAGCTCGGGCACGGGGATCAGGCCATCAAGCAGCCAGCTCCCGTCCTCGCGTTGCACCGCCCAGGCATCACCATCACCGGGCGCATTGAACTCGCCCGCGATCGCTTCCAGCACGTCGCGCACAGAGATCACGCCCTGCACCTCGCCGTATTCATCCACCACAAACACCAGGGGCGCGTCCGAGGCCCGGAAGTGCTCCAGCAACTCCATGCCCGAGAGCGTCTCCGGCACAAACACCGGCTGCTCCAGGTCCTGCACCAGGGCCAGCTCTTCGCCGCTGAGGGCACGCTGCAGCAGCGCCTGGGCCGACACCACGCCCAGCACCTCGCTGAGGTCGCCACGGCAGACCGGGTAGCGGCTGTAGCCATGAGCGCGCAGCACGGCCAGCACCTGCTCGGGCGAATCGTCGGCGTCAAGCCAGGCGATCTCGGCGCGCGGAATCATCATCGAGCCGATCTCGCGCTCATCCAGGCGGAAGACATTGCGCACCATCTGGTGCTCATGCTCCTCAATCACGCCGGCGTCCAGACCCTCTTCCAGGCTGGCGGCAATTTCCTCTTCGGTCACCCCGCGCTGGGCGCGGCCGCGCAGGCCGATCAGCCCCAAGGTGGTTTCGGTGAAAAAGGTCAGCAAACGCACCAGCGGCTGCACCGTCAGCGACAGCAGGTTCATGGGCGGCGCGACCAGGCGAGCCACCGTCTCAGGGTAGATCTGACCGATACGCTTGGGCACCAGTTCGCCGAACACAATGGTCAGCACGGTCAGGATCACCACCACCAGGCCGGTGGCTGACAACTCTGCCGCACGCTGGGGCAACTCGAATGTGGCAATCAACCAGGCCGACAAGGGGCCAGAAAAAGCCGCTTCACCGACGATACCGTTGAGCACACCGATCGAGGTGATACCGATCTGAACGGTGGACAGGAACTTGGTCGGGTTGTCATGCAAGTCCATGGCCGCTTGCGCGCCACCCTCGCCGCTTTCGACCATCACTTGCAAACGCGCCTTGCGGCTGGCCGTCAAAGCCATCTCCGACATCGCAAACAAGCCGTTGAGCAGAATCAGAAAGAGAACGAGCGCGGTATCCATTGAAGGCGCTGCAACCAAGGGTCTACCCTGATTCGAGCGCGGGCGATTGCAAGAGGCCGCAAGCGTAGCAGAAGCGTTTGACAGCGAAGGCAGCACAATCCCGCAATGAACTACCTCATTGGAGACCTGCAGGGCTGTTGCGACGCGCTCGAGCGCCTGCTGAAGACGATCGATTTCTCGCCCTCGCGCGACCAACTCTACTTTCTCGGCGACCTGGTCAACCGCGGCCCGGCCTCGCTGAGAACCCTGCGCCGCCTCAGCGGCCTGGGGGCTGCGGCCACCTGCTTGCTGGGCAACCATGACCTGCACCTGCTGGCCGTGGCGCATGGTGCGCGCAAGGTCTCCAAGGGCGACACTCTGAACGACATCCTCGACGCCCCCGACCGCCCTGCCCTGCTCGACTGGCTGCGCCAGCAGCGCCTGGCGGTGCAGGCCCAGGGTTGGCTGATGGTGCATGCCGGCGTGCTGCCCGACTGGAGCGTGGCCCAAACCCTGAGCCTGGCCGCCGAGGTGGAAGCCCTGCTGCGCGGCCCGGACCTGGCCGAGTTCCTGCCGCAGATGTACGGCAACGAGCCCGACCGCTGGAGTGAGGACCTGCTCGGCCCCGAACGCCTGCGCCTCATCATCAACGCCCTGACCCGACTGCGCTTTTGCGACGCCGAGGGCCGCATGGACCTCAAGACCAAGGGCGACAGCGCCAGCGCCCCGCCCGGCTGGCTGCCCTGGTTCGACGCCCCGGGCCGCCGCAGCGCTGGCCAGCCCATCGCCTTTGGCCACTGGTCCACCCTGGGCCTGCTGCAACGCCCTGATCTGCTGGCCCTGGACACCGGCTGCATCTGGGGCGGCCAACTCAGCGCCGCCCGTGTCGAACATGGCCGCTGCCTGGAACTGATCCAAGTGCAATGCGAGCAGGCTCAGAAGCCGGGCTGATCCCGACATTGCAGCTAGAATGCGAGTCCGCCGCAACACCCGCACAAAAATCCTGGAAGCTTGGCCGAGCGGTTTAAGGCACCGGTCTTGAAAACCGGCGAGGGTTTATCCCCTCCGTGAGTTCGAATCTCACAGCTTCCGCCAATTAAAAAGGCCTGCTTGAAGAAGCATGCGACTTGAAACATTGGATTGCACCAAGTGCAAGCCTTAAGTTCACTTCACAGATGCAAGCCTTATGTTCAACAGCCCCGTCAGGGGCTGTTTTTTTGGTTGCCAGAAGCAGTCGCGAGCGCCGCTTTTCGCAGGATTGAAGCTCTATATCCGCGGCGCCACTGCCAGAGCCTTTGAAGTAGGCCCCGGTCGGCTTCGAGCCAATACATCGGCCCTAGCTTGACGCCGTCGCCTCACTGTAAATGGCCGACTACCCAGGGCATTTCGCTTTAGGCCTCGCGCCCAGCATGGTCCAGCACGATGCCTTGCAACTAGCGCCACGCCTTCCCCACGACCTAGCCTAGATCTACGAAGCCTTACGAGCCGCGGCGACATCTGAAGAAAATCCGGACGCTCATGGACACAAGCTTCGCCCTTCGTAGAGTCGAACGCGCTTGACACGGCATTCAAGTGTGCAGCCAGACCGAATAGCCGCTATGCAGCGGTTGCAGCCGGTCGCGGCCTGCGTGCCTACGACAGCAAAGTGCCTATTCTGTTGAAAAAGTCGCTGATCGGCTCGAAGGCGACGTTGCGGAAGGGAAGGCGAAGGCGCTCAACTCACCTTTTCTTCGTCTGAACCAGGTCTTTCGACCCGGTTTTGAGGTTAATCGATGGGGTTTCGCCTCAAGCGGGCGTAGCTGTGCCTTGAGTTGGTGGACCTTGCGGCACCCGCATCGCCAAACGACGCAGGTTTTGTACTGCCGCAGCCATCGTGAACTCGTCCATCGCGCCACTAAGTCCTCGCAGGCGCAAGCGATCCAGCCGCAGGATTCGCTTCAGGTGGGCAAACAGCATTTCCACCTTCTTGCGTTGGCAACGTGAGCGCTCGTACTGTTCGGTGGTGGCAATCTTGCGCCCTACGTCCCGTGCGGCTTCGTGAACGCTGCGAACGATCTTGCGCATAGGGGTGGTGGGGCAGCAGCGCTGCTTCTCGGGGCAGTTGGCGCAATCTTGTTGGCTCGCACGGTAAATCACAGTGTCGGCCTTGGTGATGTGACTGCGCTCAATCTTGAAGACTCGCCACTGGCTGCGCAGCGGGCGACCTTGTGGGCAGGTGTATTCCTTGGCCTGCTCGTCCCAAGTGAACTCGTTGCTTGAGAGCGTGCCGTCATCGCGCTGCGTGCGATCCCAGACGGGCACATGGGGTTCGATGCCCTTTTCGTCCACCATCCAACTCAGCATGGGCGCCGTGCCGTAGGCCGTGTCGCCGATCAACCGCTCGGGCTTGAGGCCGAACTGCTCCTGCACTCGATCAACCATCAGTTTGGTCGACTCGACCTCGGCGGTGCGGTGGGCCGGCGTGGCCTGGACATCCATGATCACGCCATGCTCGGCATCGATGAGGTAATTCGTCGAGTAGGCGAAGAACGCGGGGCCGCCCGTCGCCGCCGTCCAACTTGCTTGTGGGTCGGTCAGCGAAATCTTCTTGGCTAGGACCTTGCCAAGGGCTTCGGCATCTAATCCTTCCAGGTACTCGCGCACGGCGCGTGTGCTCAGTGCTGGATCTTTCCAGTCAACCGACTCGGTGCCAGCCACACCACGCTGGCTGCTGGCATCGGCCTCCACGATGCTGGCATCTACTGCAAAGCCCTCAGCCTTGACGAGGCCGGCTGCCATACAGCGACGCACGACCTCATCGAACAACCAACGGAACACGCCGCTGTCACGGAAGCGCCCATGGCGATTCTTCGAGAAAGTGGAGTGATCGGGTACGGCGTCTTCCAGGCTCAGTCGGCAGAACCAACGGTAGGCCAAGTTCAAGTGCAACTCCTCGCACAGGCGGCGCTCGGAGCGGATGCCATAGCAGTACCCGACGACCAACATGCGCAGCATCAACTCAGGGTCGATGGACGGGCGGCCGATCTGGCTGTAATGCTCGGCCAGGTGCTCACGCAGGCCAGCGAAGTCAAGGCAGCGATCAATGCCGCGCAGCAGATGATTCTGGGGAATGTGGTCTTCGAGGTTGAACGAATAGAACAACCGATCTTGCCCGCTCGCTTGTCGTCCCATCATCTCGGCGCCCTCCAAGATTCGACCGGCTAACACTCAAATTGTACGGTGCACAAGCGGGTCGAGGTAGGGACTTTTTCAACAGAATATGCCCATTGCTGCCCCACGATTGCCAAATCCGACCAACTGCGATCAACCCGAAGCGAACCTCGCGGCGCCAGCCTTCACCCCCCCCGACTCATCGGGCTCTCCGCTGCCCGATGAGATGCAGCAGGCACTGGGAATGTATGCATACCGGGGTGGGTGCGTACTCAGCCTCGGCTGGGGCATTGAGTTGAAAAGCCCAACTCGTCAGCTCTGGGAGAAACGGCTTCTTGCAACGGCGATGGAGGTGGAACCGCGAGGCATGACACCCAAGATGCCCGTTGATCAAGGGGCAATGCGCAGACCAGCTAGCCCCAAGGACGCAGGGCTCGCTGCATGTCCGACGTGGCCCACACGGTTTGGTCGGGGTAGACCAGCAAGGCCTGCAATTCAGGAGTGCGCCCCAGATACTCGCGGCTGTAGCCGTGCCCGCCCAGCATGAAAGCCGCACCGAGGCCGTTGACCAGGTCCACATCGCGCGCCCACAAGCTGACCCCACAAGCGCCTTGGCTGGGGCGGCCGGAGCGGGGGCTGAGAATATGGTGCTGGCGCTGCCCGTCCGCGATGAAGTAGCGCTCGTAGTCGCCACTGGCCGCCAGCACGCCCTGACCTTGCAGATCGAGCACGCCGAGCACTTGCTGCGGCCGCCGCGGGTCTCGCAAGCCGACCCGCCAAGGGCGACCCTGGTTGCGGCCGCGGTAGAGCACATCGCCGCCGCCATTGATCAAGGCGTTCGCCACGCCCCAGTCTTGCAGGCGGCGCATGCCGGCCGCCAAGATCGGCAGCTTGGCCACACCGCCCAGATCCAGCGCCATGCCGGGCCGCAGCAAATGGGCACGGCCTGCAGCAGGATCCAGGCGCAGGCCAGCAGCATCCACCAAGCTGCGCTCGTGCGACAAGATGGCCTCACTCGGCACCGCCCCATGCTGACCGGGTTCGAAGCGCCAGCTCTTGAGCGCGCCAACGGTCATGTCGAACCAGCCCTCGGTGCGCCGATGCAGCGCAAGGCCGGTCTGGAGCACGGCCATCAGCTCGCCGGGCACCGCCACGGCGCTGCGCCCGGCGGCCTGGTTGATGCGGCTGAGCGCGCTCTCGGGCTCGTAGCGGCTCATCATGGCGCTCAGCCGCGCCATCTCGCCGAAGGCGCTGTCCATGGCCTCGGCCAGGAAGACAGCCGAGCCGCCCTCGGCCACCATGTCCACCCGGGTTCCAAGCAGAGGGCGCGAATCGCGGCGCTGTGCGGCCATGGCTCGCGCCGGCTGTGGCAGGGCTGCCGCCGAGGCCAGCAGCGGCAAGGCCCAGGCCAAAGCGCTGCGCCGCGACAGGGCGGCGCCAGTGAGGGCCGGTCGCTTCATGGTCGGATCCTCACTGGGACAAGGCCACCATGTGGTCGACCGCGGCCTTGACGTCCTCATCGCTCAGCGAAGCGCCGCCGCCGCGGGCCGGCATCATGCCCTTGGCACCGGTGAAGCCTTCCAGCGCGTGCTTGTAGAGCAGCTCCTTGCCCTGGGCGATGCGCGGGCCCCAGTCGGCTTTGTCGCCGGGCTTGGGTGCACCGGCCACGCCGGCCGCATGGCACATGGCGCAGGTCTTGCCGTAAATGCTCTTGCCGACGGTGTTCTCGGCCACGGCAGGCGCACTGGGCACCGGTGCCGCCACGACGGCGGGCGCTGGCGCTGGCGTCGGCTCGGCGGCCTCTTTCTTGCCGCAGGCGCTCAGCAGCACGAGCAGTCCGGCCAGCGCCAGGGTGGTATTGACAAACTTGGACATAACGAATCTTTCAGGTGGCACCAAAGCGGCGTTCTGCGCAGATTCTAGGAAGCGTGCTGCGCCGGGAGAAGGCCCGGCCAGCGATATCTGCAGCCAAGCCCGCTCTATTTGCTTTTCTTGAACCAGTTCAAGGCGTGCAGCGACCAGGGTCGGGATCATCGCTGCAAGCTTTCTGATGCCCAGCCCGATCCCCTCCGCCCCATGTGCTCCGCCACCCTCGTCCCCACCTTCAGCCGAACGCTGCGCCGCTGCGTGCTCGGCTGGCTGCTGCTGGCCATGGCGGCGGCCTGGGCGGCACCGCTGATCGAGCACGGCAGGCTGGACCTGGTCTGCTCGGGCTCCGGCCAGATGCGCCTGGTTCAACTCGGCGATGACGACGGCGCCGGCGGCAATGCCGGCAGCCCCTCGGGCCTGGACTGCCCTAACTGCCTGCTGCTGGGGCCCTTGCCCAACCCTGGCCTTTGGCAGCCAGCCATGCCGCTTGCCGGCCCCGGCCTGGCGGACGCAAGCAGGCCGCCCGCCCCTCTCACCTTCCGCGCCGCGCCGCCCCCGGCACGCGGCCCTCCGAACCCACGATTCCACTGAAGAGGACGTCCTCCATGAACGACAAGAAGAGCAAGACACCGGCCGCCATCGAACAGCCCGCACTGGGCCGCCGCCGCTTCGTCAACAGCGCCGCCTTGGCCGGCCTGACCCTCGGCGCCGTCGCTTGCAGCGACAAGCCCGGCACAACCGCTCCGGCGGCCGCCTCCGGCCCGGCGCCGGGTGGCCATGCCGCGGCAGGCAGCGGCGCCGCCAACGCAGCACATCTGAAGCCCGGTGAGCTGGACAGCTACTACGGACTCTGGAGCGGCGGCCACACCGGCGATATGCGCGTGCTGGGCCTGCCCTCGGGCCGCGAGATCACCCGCATCCCCTGCTTCGTGCCCGATGCCCTGGTCGGCTGGGGCCACACCAACGAATCCAAGAAGGTCATGGGCACCAAGGCCGACGGCAGCCTGAAGTACACCGTCGCCGACACCCACCACACCCATGCCTCCTACAAGGACGGCAACTACGACGGCCGCTACGCCTGGATCAACGACAAGATCAACAGCCGCATCGCCCGCATCCGCCTGGACTACTTCGTCTGCGACAAGATCACCGAGCTGCCCAATGTGCAGGGCTTCCACGGCATCTTCCCCGACAAGGCCGACCCGGTGGACCCGAAGATCAACTACACCACCCGCGTGTTCTGCGGCGGTGAGTTCTCCGTCCCCCTGCCCAACACGGCCGGCAACGAAGACGCGAGCACCTATCACTCGCTGTTCACCTGCGTCGATGCCGAGAGCATGGAGGTCCGCTGGCAAGTGCTGATCGACGGCAACTGCGACCTGACCGCCACCTCCTACGACGGCAAGCTGGCCGCCACCAACCAGTACAACACCGAGATGGGCGCCAAGTACGAGGACATGATGTCCTCCGAGCGCGATGCCTGCCTGTTCTTCAACATCGCCCGCATCGAGGCCGCGGTCAAGGCCGGCAAGTTCAAGACCTATGGCGACTCCAAGGTGCCGGTGGTGGACGGCACGCACGCCGCCAACAAGGACCCCAAGACCGCACTGACCGCCTACGTCTCGGTGCCCAAGAACCCGCACGGTGTCAATGCCAGCCCGGACGCCAAGTACTTCATCTGCGCCGGCAAGCTCTCGCCCACCGGCACCGTGATCGAGCTGGCCAAGGTGCTCGATTACTTCGACGGCAAGCTGGAGTCGCCGGACAAGGCCATCGTCGCCGAAGTCGAGCTGGGCCTGGGCCCCTTGCACACCGCCTTCGACGGCCGCGGCAATGCCTACACCACGCTCTTCTTGGACAGCCAGGTGGTCAAGTGGAATCTTGAGACTGCCATCAAGTTCCATGCCGGCGACAAGAGCGCCAAGTACGTGGTCGACCGCATCGATGTGCAGTACCAGCCGGGCCACCTGAACGCCAGCCAGTCGGAAACCCGCGCCGCGGACGGCAAGTACCTGGCCGTCGGTTGCAAATTCTCCAAGGACCGCTTCCTGCCGGTCGGCCCCCTGCACCCTGAGAACGAGCAGCTGATCGACATCTCGGGCGAGAAGATGGTGCTGATGGCCGACCACCCGGTGCGCGGCGAGCCGCATGACTTCATCATCTTCAAGCGCGAGTTGCTGAATCCGAAGAAGGTCTACGAACTCGACGAGTTCCCCAATGCGATCAAAGACCCCAAGGAATCGGGCGTGTTCCGCAAGGGCAACAAGGTCGAGGTCAAGATGACTTCGCAAGCCCCGGCCTTCAGCCTGCGCGAGTTCAAGCTGAAGAAGGGCGATGTGGTGACCCTGACCTTGACCAACTTGGACAAGATCGAGGATCTGACGCACGGCTTTGCCATCCCCAAGTACAACGTCAATTTCATCGTCAACCCGCAGGAAACCGCCTCGGTGACTTTCGTGGCTGACAAGCCGGGCGTGTACTGGTGCTACTGCACCCACTTCTGCCATGCCCTGCACCTCGAGATGCGCACGCGGATGATTGTTGAAGCCTGAGCGCGCACAGACCGGCGGACTCGAGCCCCGCCGATCTGAGCCCCGGCGCCCACCTGGACCTCAAACAGGCCCGGGCGCCGGACCCCTGAAAGTGACCATGTTCTCCCGATGCCATCTCTTGGCGGCCACACTGAAGCGCAGCTTCTGTCTGGCCGCGTTTTTGCTTGCTTTCACCGCCCTCCTCCCTGGCACCGCCAGCGCCAAGGAAGGCGCCTACGAGGCCGAGCTGCCCACAGGCCTGGCTCAGGCCCGCGATATGTGCGCCCTGCTGCCCTGCGCCCAGGTCTTCCCCGGCGCCCAGAGCTTTTCCGAGCGCATGGGCACGCCGCCCTATGTCGAGGCATACGGCGCCGCCGACGCCGCCGGCAAGAAGCCGCTGCTGGGCTATGTGATGCTGTCCACCGACATCACCGACACGCCGGCCTATTCCGGCAAGCCGGTGGTCACCCTGATCGGCATGGACCGGGCCGGGCGCTTCGTCGGCACCCAGGTACTCAAGCATTCCGAGCCCATCCTGCTGCTGGGCATTCCCGAGTCCGCACTGCTGAACTTCAACAAGCAGTACCTGGGCAAGTCGGTGGCCGACAAGATCGAGGTCGGGCAGTCACGCCCCGATGAGGGCGTGCTGGGCCTAGACGCCATCTCCGGCGCCACCGTCACCGTGATCGCGCAGAACCAGGTCATGATGGCCTCGGGCCAGGCGGTGGCCCGCCAGGTCGGCATCCTGCCGCCCACCCTGCGCGAAGCCGCCCGCTACCAGGCCACCGCGCCCCAGGGCCAGGCGCTCAGCTGGGCGCAGCTGAAGGCGCTGGGCGCCTTGCAGCGCCTGAGCGTGCGCAGCGAGCAGCTGGGCTTGGCGCACAACGATCAGCCCTTCATCGAACTCTGGTTCGGTGACCTCAACCACCCGGATGTCGCCCGCAGCCTGCTGGGCGAACGCGGCCGGCAGCAGCTGCAGGCCTCGCTCAAGCCGGGCGAGCATGCCATCTTCGTGGTGCGCAGCGCCGGTGTGGAGTCCTTCAAGGGCTCGGGCTTTGTGCGCGGCGGTCTCTACGACCGGGTGCAGCTCAAGCAAGGCGCCGATGCCTTCACCTTCCGCGACCTCGATTACCTCAATCTCTACGGCCTGCAGGCCGAAGGCGCGCCGGCCTTTGACGAGTCGGCGATCTTCATCGTCCGCAACAAGAGCTTCTCGCCCGCCTACCCCTGGAAGCTGGCCTTTCTGGGCAACAAGGTCGAGCGCGCCACCGGCACGCGCAGCTTCGTCAATTTCGACGCCCAGGTCTGGCTCGATGATCGCCTTCTCGTGGGCGGCCGCCCGGCCCTGCCCGAGGCCGCCGCGCCCTGGGTGCAGGTCTGGAAAAGCCGGGCGCTGGAGATCGCGCTCTTCGTCGCCCTGCTGCTGGCAGTGACCGTGGTCTATGCCCTGCGCGAGCGACTGACCCGCCTGTCCACGCACAAGAACAAGTGGCCGGTCAATGGCTTCAAGTACACGGCCTGGGCGCTGAGCATAGTCTTCGTCGGCTTCGGCGCCATGGCCCAGCCCTCCATCACCCAAGTGCTGACCTGGTTCCATGCCTTGCTGTTCCAGTGGACCTGGTCGCTCTTCCTCAGCGACCCCTTCATCTTCTGCTTCTGGATCTTCATCATCGCCACCGTCTTCCTGTTCGGCCGTGGCCTGTTCTGCGGCTGGATGTGCCCCTTCGGCTCGCTGTCCGAGGCGCTCTACAAGATCGGCAGCAAGCTGGGCCTGAAGCGCTGGCAAGGCCATCTGCCGCAGCGCTGGCACGACCGGCTCAAATGGCTCAAGTACGGCGTCTTCTTCGGTCTGCTGAGCGTGTCCATGTTCTCCATGGGCCTGGCCGAAAAGCTGGCCGAGGTGGAGCCGTTCAAGACCACCTTTCTGGTCGGCATCAGCCATCGCGCCTGGCCCTACGGCCTCTTCGTCTGCCTGATCCTGGGGGTCTCGCTGTTCATCGAGCGGCCCTATTGCAAATACATCTGCCCGCTCGGCGCGGCCCTGGCCATGCCCAGCACCTTCCGCTGGTTCGGCCTCAAGCGCAAGCAGGACTGCAACAGCTGCAAGGCCTGCGCCGTTGGCTGCGGCTCGCTGGCCATCGACGCGGCCGGCCGCATCGACCACCGCGAATGCCTGCACTGCCTGGACTGCATGATTCTCTACACCGATGCCAAGGGCTGCCCGCCGCTGGCCAAGGAACGCAAGCGGCGCGAGCGCGACGGCCTCTTGATCACACCGATCGGCCGCGACGGCTATTTCATCCCCATCGACTCGGTGCCGGCGATCTCGGCCAAGGTCGCCGCCGGCCCCGACCCGCGCATGCCCAGCGAAGCGGTGAGCCCCGCGCACAAGGCCGGCCGCAGCGGCCTGGTCTGGCTGGCGCGCGAGCTCTGGGACCATCTCTGGCCCTGGAACGCCGGCACCTTTGCCAGCCAGCGGGCGCTGCAGATCGCCGGCTTCTCCCTGGCCCTGGCTGCCAGCCTGGCCTGGGTGCTGGCCGGCAGCGGCCGGCTCTCGCAGAGCGCCATCATCGCCTGGTGGTTTGGCTGGAGCGTCTACGAGGTGCTGATCCGCCTGGCCGGCAAGCGCTATGTCAAGGACGGCCCCTGGTGGCAAGCCAACTACCGCCGCGCCAGCGTGATGGACATGCTCAGCTATGTCGGCTTCAAGAACCTCTTGATCGGCGCCGTGCTCTTCCTCGCGCTCAAGTCCATGGGCGGGCTGTCGGCATGAGGGCAAGCGCAGCCGCCTGGCTGACCTCCCTGCTCCTGATCGCCAGCACGGCCGGTGCCGCCACCGTGCGCGTGCGCCCTGGTGACTCGCTGCAGCAGGCTCTGGATGGCGCCAGCCCGGGAGACACCGTAGAAGTGGAGCGTGCCCTGTACCGGGGCAATTTCACGATCGACAAGCCGCTGACCCTGCGCGGCATCGGCCGGCCGACCCTGAGCGGCGCCATGCAGGGCGACACGCTGCGGGTGACCGCCCCCGATGTGACGATCGAGGGCTTGATCGTGCGCGACTCGGGCGACAGCCTCAAGGACCAGAACGCCGGCATCTATCTGCGCCCCGGCGCCCACCGTGCAGTGGTACAGAGCTGCGACCTGACGTACAACTTGTTCGGCCTGTGGATCGAGAAGGCCAACGATGTGCGCATCGAGGCCAACTTGATCACCGGCAAGCGCGAGTACAACAGCTCGCAGCGCGGCAACGGCATCCAGCTCTACAACACCACCGGCGCCCGCATCATCGGCAACAACATCGGCTTTGTGCGTGACGCGCTCTATGTCGATGTCTCGCACCACGCCGTTTTCCGCGGCAACAAGCTGCACCACAGCCGCTACGGCAGCCACTACATGAACTCCTACTACAACCTGTGGGAGGACAACGATAGCTACTACAACCGCGGTGGCCTGGCCTTGATGGAGGTGCGCGACCAGGTCGTGCGCGGCAACCGCACCTGGGGCAATAGCGACCACGGCATCATGCTGCGCACGCTGCAGGACTCGCTGATCGAGAACAACATCATCGCCGGCAACAACCGCGGCTTCTTCATCTACGACGTCGAGTACGCGACGCTGACAGGCAATCTGATCGTCGACAACCATGTCGGCGTGCACCTCTCGGCCGGCTCGACCCGCAATGTGGTCGAGGGCAATGACTTCATCGCCAACCGCGAGCAGATCCGCTACATCGGCGCGCGCGACGAGGTCTGGGGCTGCCCCTTGCCCAAAGACCGCAAGGATCGTGGCCAACCGGTTCCGCCCGAGCAGTGCGCCGGCAACCACTGGAGCAACTACCTCGGCTGGGACCGGAATGGCGACGGCCGCGGCGACGTGCCCTACGAGGCCAATGACATGGTGGACCGCCTGAGCTGGCGCTACCCCGGCCTCAAGCTGCTGCTGGCCAGCCCGGCCATCCAGGCCCTGCGCCTGGTCGGCCAGCAGTTCCCCGTGCTGCGCGTGCCCAGCGTGATCGACCCCCGCCCGCAGATGCGGGCGGCCCACAAGCAATGGAGTGAATGGCGTGACAAGCACTATCCCGGCCAATGACGGCACGTCCGGCAAGGGCGGCAGCCCGGCCATCGAGCTGCGCGGCCTGAGCAAGCAGTACGGCAGCCTGCGCGCGGTCGACGGCGTCGACCTGCGCGTGCAGCGCGGCGAGATCTTCGGCCTGATCGGCCACAACGGCGCCGGCAAAAGCACCTTGTTCAAGATGATGCTGGGCCTGGTCGCGCCCAGCAGCGGCGAGGTGCTGATCCAGGGCCGGCCCATCAGCGGCGGCGACTTCCGCGCCATCCGGCGCGGCCTGGGCTACCTGCCCGAAAACGTGGTGCTGTACGACAACCTCAGCGGACTGGAGACCTTGCAGTTCTTCGCCCGTCTGAAGGGCGCAGCGGCCACGCAATGCCAGCCGCTGCTGGAACAGGTCGGTCTGGCCGACGCCGGCCACCGGCCGCTGCGCGAGTACTCCAAAGGCATGCGCCAGCGCCTCGGCTTTGCCCAGGCCTTGCTGGGCGGCCCCCAGCTGCTGTTTCTCGACGAGCCGAGCAACGGCCTGGACCCGCAAGCCATACGCGATTTCTACCGCAGCCTGCAGGCGCTGCGCGAGCAGGGCGTGACGGTGCTGATCACCTCGCACATCCTGGCCGAGCTGCAGGAGCGGGTCGACCGCCTGGCCATCATGGCGGCGGGCCGCATCCAGGCCCTGGGCACGGTGCAGTCGCTGCGCGAGCAGCAGCAGGCGCCGCTGCACATCGAGCTGAGCCTGGCCAGCGAGGCCGATGTGCTGTTTGCCAGCCAGCTGCTGGACAAGCAGGGCTTGCCCGGCCTGGGCTTGCAGCAGCGCGCCCAAGACTGCCGGCTCAGCCTGAGCTGCCCACGCGAACACAAGATGGCCGCGCTGGCCCTTGCCACCCAGCTGGGCTCGCGCCTGCTGGACCTGAAGATTCTGGAGCCCTCGCTCGAAGACCTGTTCTTCGGCCTCGGTGACGCCGCCCGGAGGCCCGCCTGATGGAAGCCGCACGACAGATCCTGACCCTCGCTGCCAAAGAGTTCCGCGAACGCATGCGCAACCGCTGGGTGCTGGCCGTGGCCTTGGTGTTCACCTTGTTCTCGCTGGCCATCACCTACTTCGGCGGCTCCGCCCAGGGCCAGATCGGGCCGCGCTCGATCGAGTTCATCATCGCCAGCCTGGTCAGCCTGGTCATCTACCTGATCCCGCTGATCGCCCTGCTGCTGGGCTTCGACGCCGTGGTCGGCGAGCGCGAGCGCGGCAGCCTGGACCTGCTGCTGGCCCTGCCCATCACCCGGCTGGAGCTGCTGCTGGGCAAGTACCTGGGCCTGGCCGCCGCTTTGAGCCTGTCCACGCTGAGCGGCTTTGCCCTGGTGGCCGGCCTGCTGTGGCAGCAGTTCGGCTGGGCCGGGCTCTACCACTACCTGGGCTTTGTGCTCAGCGCCCTGCTGCTGGGCCTGGCCTTTTTGAGCCTGGCCGTGCTGCTCTCGGTGCTGGCTCGCGAGCGCACCCGGGCCTCGGGCCTGGCGATCGCCCTCTGGTTTTTCTTCGTGCTGGTGTTCGACCTGGTGCTGCTGGGCCTGCTGGTGGCCGGCGCCGGGGGTGGCTGGCTGGCCGGCGACGCCCTGGCCTATGCCTTGCTGCTGAACCCGGCCGATGTGTTTCGCATCCTCAATATCTTTTCGCTGGAGGACATGCGCACGCTCTATGGCCTGGGCACCTTGGTGCCGCCGGCCATGGCCAAGCCCTGGTTGATGGGCCTGGTCATGGGGGTCTGGATCGTGCTGCCGCTGGCCCTGGCACGCTGGAGATTCCGCACATGAAAACACTGCTTGATTCATCGACCAAGTTGCCGCGCCGCAGCCTGCTGATCGCCGGCATGGCGGGACTGGCGGGCCTGGGCCTGACCGCCTGCGGCAAATCGGCCGAAGACAGCCAGCAAGCCCTGGTCCCGGCCGAGATCGACCCGCGCAGCACCTGCGACCTCGACGGCATGCTGCTGGCCGACTACCCCGGCCCCAAGGCGCAGATCTTCTACGAAGGCACGCCGCAGCCCCTGTTCTTCTGCGACACGGTGGAGCTGTTCAACACCTTGCTTCGGCCCGAGCAGGTGCGCGCCGTGCGCGCCGCCTTTGTGCAGGACATGGGCCTGGCCGACTGGGACCAGCCGCGCGGCCACTGGTTCGAAGCCAAGAACGGCCTCTATGTGCTGGGCAGCAAGCGCCATGGTTCCATGGGCCCGACCCTGGCCAGCTTCAGCCGCGAGGACCAGGCCCAGGCCTTCATCAAGAGCTGGGGCGGCCGCCTGCTGCGCTATGCCGAGATCCGCCCCGAGATGGTGGACCTCAGCGGCGGCGCCCTGCATGACAGCCGGATGTAGACACCCATGAAGCGCTCGCCCTTCGCGCGGCGCCGCCTGCTGGCGGCCGGCCTCGCGGCAAGCGGCCTGCTGGGCGCCGGCCTGCTCTGGGCGCGCCAGCGCTCGCCGGCCGCGGCAGCAGCCCTGCTGGTGGACGATTTCTGCGTGCTGGCGCCGCCGCTGGCCTATGAGCCGAGCTCGGGCCTGGGCCTGCTGCAGGCTCGCCCCATCCCAGGCGATGCGCGCTGCCCGGTCTGCGGCATGTTCCCGGCGCGTGCGCCGGAATGGGCGGCGCAGCTGATCTTCAGTGACGGCGCCACGCAGTTCTTCGACTCACCAGTGTCCATGCTGATCTATCTGCAGGACGTCGGCCGCTATGCGCGTGGCCGCAGTGTCACCGAGGTCGCAGCACGTTATGTCCGTGACGCGGGCGGCAACCGTGCTCAGCCAGGCGCCTGGCTGGATGCCGGCCAGGCCGTCTTCGTCAGCGGCTCCGACGCGCTGGGGCCGATGCGGGCCGGCAATCTGCCGGCATTTGCCGACCGCGCGGCGGCGCTGGCCTTCGCGCAGCGGCGCGGAGGCCAAGCGATGCGCCTGGCCGAGGTGCCGCGTTCCCTGCTGAAGCAATTGGATCCAAGAGCCCATCTCGGGCATTGAGGCGCCGGAGCGGGAGAAAGTGCAGCCCTGTCATGATGGCCGCCATGACTGTCATCCAGCAGCTACGAAACTGGGCCCGTCGTCTCAAGCGCGATGGCCTGAGCCTGTGGTTCGCCGGCCGCCACCCGGGCACGCCCTGGCATGCCAAAGCCCTGGCGGCCCTGATCGTGGCCTATGCCTTGAGCCCCATCGACCTGATCCCGGACTTCATCCCGGTGCTGGGCTATCTCGACGAGTTGCTGCTGTTGCCCATCCTGATCCATCTCGGCCTGCGCCTGCTGCCGCCCGAGGTGCTGGCAGACTGCCGGCGCCTGGCCGAGGACTGGCTGCGCCAGGAAAAACGCAAGCCGGTGTCCTGGCTCGGTGCGGCCCTGGTCCTGCTGGTCTGGCTGGCCGCCACGATGGCGGTCTGGCTTGCCCTGCGGCGTTGAGCGGGACGCCCCCCATCGATAGCGCTGGCAGCAGAGCCGATTTCCTTGTTCCGGTTCAAGGAAGCGGCTGACATAAGTCCCTAGTCTTGCGGCATCTGCAACAGACCCTGAGGACGGACCATCATGAGCCGAGGCTTCACCAGCCAGATGGCGCGCAATATCTTCTACGGAGGCACCTTGTTCTTCGTGCTGCTGTTCGCCGCGCTGATCTTCGACACCGAGCAAAGAATTCCCAAGCGGTCCAATGCCGGCGAACTGACGCCGGCCGTGGTGCGCGGCAAGCACATCTGGGAAACCCGCAACTGCATCGGCTGCCACACCCTGCTCGGCGAAGGCGCCTATTTCGCGCCCGAGCTGGGCAATGTCTACAAGCGCCGCGGCCCTGACTTCATCAAGGCCTGGATCAAGGCCCAGCCGACCGGCGCCCCCGGCCGCCGCCAGATGCCCAACTTCCAGCTCGACGACAAGCAGCTTGATGACCTCGTTGAGTTCCTCAGGTGGACGAACGGTATCGACACCGAAAAGTGGCCGCCGAATGTCGAAGGCTGAGTCGCGACCGAGCTGAGTCCACTGCGGACTCAGCGACGCGCGACGAAGGCCGGGCCGCCTGCAAGCGGTACGGCTGAGACGCGACCGAGCTCAGCCCCTGCCAACTCAGCGACGCGCGACGAAGGCCGGCACGCCTGCAAGCGCGCCGGCCGGGTCTCCCGAACAAGAGGATTCCATATGAAACCCATCACCCTCAAATACAAATCCCAAGCCGTCGCCAAGCTCTACTTCGTCGGCGCACTGGCACTCTTTCTTGGCCAGATCGTCTTCGGCATCACCCTGGGCCTGCAGTACCTGATCGGGGACCTGATGTTCCCGGCCATTCCCTTCAATATCGCCCGCATGGTGCACACGAATCTGCTGATCGTGTGGCTGCTGATGGGCTTTATGGGCAGCGCCTATTTCCTGGTGCCCGAGGAGGCGGAGACCGAGCTTTACAGCCCGCTGCTGGCCAAGATCCTGTTCTGGGTCTTCCTGGGCGCCGGCGCGCTGACCATACTCGGCTATCTGCTGGTGCCCTATGCCACGCTGGCCGAGATGACCGGCAACAACCTGCTGGCCACCATGGGGCGCGAATTCCTGGAGCAGCCGCTGCCGACCAAGCTGGGCATCGTCGTCGTCGCCCTGGCTTTTCTCTTCAACATCAGCATGACGGTGCTGAAGGGCCGCAAGACCGCCATCACCCTGGTGCTGCTGATGGGCTTGTGGGGCCTGGCCCTGATGTTCCTGTTCAGCTTCGTCAACCCCAGCAATCTGGTGCGCGACAAGATGTACTGGTGGTTCGTGGTTCACCTCTGGGTGGAAGGCACTTGGGAGCTGATCCTGGGCGCGCTGCTGGCCTTTGTGCTGATCAAGACCACCGGCGTGGACCGTGAAGTGATCGACAAGTGGCTGTACCTGATCGTCACCATGGCCCTGGTCACCGGCATCCTGGGTACCGGCCACCACTTCTTCTTCATCGGTCTGCCGGGCTACTGGCTGTGGGTCGGCAGTGTGTTCAGCGCACTGGAGCCCATCCCCTTCTTCATGATGACCTTGTTCGCCTTCAATATGGTGCAGCGGCGCAAGCGCGAGCATCCCAACCAGGCGGCCGTGCTCTGGGCCGTGGGCTGCGCGGTGATGGGCTTCCTCGGCGCCGGCGTCTGGGGCTTCCTGCACACGCTGAGCCCGGTCAACTACTACACCCATGGCAGCCAGATCACTGCAGCCCACGGCCACCTGGCCTTCTACGGCGCCTATGTGCTGGTGGTCATTGCAATGATCAGTTATGCCATGCCCCTGCTGCGCGGCCGCGAGGCCAACTCACGACGTGCCCAGAACGTGGAAATGTGGAGCTTCTGGATCATGACCATAGGCATGGGCGTGATGGTGCTGGCCCTGACCGGCGCCGGCATCCTGCAGGTCTGGCTGCAGCGCATGCCCACCGAGGGCGCGATGAGCTTCATGGCCACGCAAGACCAGCTGCGTTTCTTCTACTGGCTGCGCATGGCCGGCGGCGTGATGTTCCTGCTGGGCCTGCTGGCTTATCTGGCCAGCTTCTTCGTCGGCCCCGGCCGGGCCGAAGATGAAGCCCTGCACGAAAGCGCCCAGCAAAACGGCGCCTTGCCCCGCGCGGCCTGAGCATGGAAATGCACAGTGCCAGGCAGTTGCAACAACTGCCCTTCTATGCGCCCCAAGGCGAGGAATGCCGGCTCTTCGAGCAGGCCCATGCCAGCCGCCTACCCCTGCTGATCAAGGGCCCGACCGGCTGCGGCAAGACCCGGCTGGTCGAGCATATGGCGGCCCGGCTGGGCCGGCCACTGATCACGGTCAGCTGCCATGACGACCTCAGCGCGGCCGACCTGGTCGGCCGCCACCTGATCCAGGGCGGCGACACGCGCTGGTGCGACGGCCCGCTGACCCGGGCCGTGCGCGAAGGTGCGATCTGCTATCTGGACGAAGTGGTCGAGGCGCGCAAGGACACCACCGTGGTCCTGCACCCGCTGGCCGATGACCGGCGCCAGCTGGCCATCGAGCGCACCGGCGAGCTGCTGCAGGCTGCGCCCGGCTTCATGCTGGTGATCAGCTACAACCCCGGCTACCAGAACCTGCTCAAGGGCCTGAAGCCCAGCACCCGCCAGCGCTTCGTCGCCCTGGGCCTTGACTACCCGGCGCCTGACATCGAGCGCGCCATCGTCGCCAGCGAGAGCGGCTGCACGGACGAGGTCGCTGCCCAGCTGGTCCGCCTGGCCCAGGCCCTGCGCCGGCTGACCGAGCAAGACCTGGAAGAAACCGCCAGCACCCGGCTGCTGGTGATGGCGGCGCGCCTGCATGTGGCCGGTCTGGCACTGCTACCCGCCTGCCGCGCGGCCATCGTCGACGCGCTGACGGACGAAGCCGACACCGGCGCCGCCCTGCACGAGGTGCTGCGCGCGGTGATCGGCGATGCCTGATCCTGGCCCCGCGACGGGCTCTTCTGTTCAGCACAGCCAGCGCCTGCAGCGCCGCCGGCGCGCCACGCAGCTGGCCTTCTTCGCCCTCTTCCTGCTGGCGCCGGCGCTGAACCTGCTGCGCTTCGACCTCAACGAAACCCAACTCTGGTTCCTCGGCCAGCGCTGGAGTCTGGGCATCAGCGCCCTGCAGCGCGGCGAGGTGAGCGCCGATCAAGCGGCCCTAAGCCTGATCCTGCGCGGCATCCTGCCGGGCCTGGCCCTGGTGGCGCTCTTTCTCGGTGTGGCCTGGCGTTGGGGCCGGCTGTACTGCGGCTGGCTGTGCCCGCATTTCTCGCTGGTCGAGGGGCTGAACGCTTTGCTGCACAAGGCCTGCGGCAAATTCAGCCTCTGGGACGAGCAGGCCAGCCTGCGGCCGGGCGAGACCGCGCAGCGGCGCTGGTGGCCCGTCTATGCCTTGAGCTGCGCGGGTTTCGGCTTTCTCTGGGCCATCACCCTGCTGACCTATCTGCTGCCGCCGCCAGCGATCTGGGGCGGCCTGCTGCAAGGTACGCTGACCGCCAACCAGAGCCGCTTCATCCTGATTGCCGGCAGCGCCTTCACCCTGGAGCTGCTGTTCGCCCGCCACCTGTTCTGCCGCTTCGGCTGCGCCGTCGGCCTGTTCCAGAGCCTGGCCTGGATGGCCAATCCGCGCGCCCTGGTCGTGGCCTTCAAGCGCGAGCGCGCCAGCGACTGCCGAACCTGCAGCACCGAGCGTGCGCCCGAGGGCAGCGCCTGCGACCGCGTCTGCCCGATGCGGCTGCGGCCGCGCCAGATCAAGCGCCTGATGTTTTCCTGCGTGCAGTGCGGCCGCTGCGTGGACCAATGCGCCGAATCGCAACAGGCCCAGCCGCAGCTGCCCCAACCCCAGCTGGAATGGACAGTGGGCCTGGACGCGCTGCGTGAGACGCTGCGCCAGTCGAAAAAGAACAGCAACAGAACCGACCCTTGAAGTAGGAAGTTAGACCATGGAAGAGTGGATCGGCGAACGCTGGCATCGCTTCATCACCGGAGCCGCCGAGCGCGGCCATGACGGGGCTGCCGTGGCGCTGCCCGATGTGCAGCAGGCCGTCGGCCTGCTCTACCGCGCCGCCGGCGGCAGCCACAGCCTGCGCATCGTGCCCGCGGCCGATATGCGCATCGGAGGCCCGCGCCACTGGCTGCAGCGCCTGGCCGGCAGCGGCACGCGCGCCGCCCTGCCGCGCTTGGACAGCGAGACCCTGGCCCTGCCGCCGCGCATCGCCCTGTTCGAGCAGGCGGAGCTGAACCGCGACCTCTACCTCTGGCTGGCCGCCCTGGCCGCCTGCTTCGAACTCAGTGCCAGCGGCAGCTGGGCGGGCGACAACCTGGCCGCTTGCCAGCTGGCCCTGCAGCGCTGCCCGGGCCTGCGGCCGCGCTGGCTGCGCTTGCGCGAGGCCCATTTGGCCCAGCGCCGCGCCGAGGCCGTGGCGCTGCGCACGCCCGAGGCGCGGGCGGCCGAGGCGCGCCTGCAGGCCCTGCTGCTGGCCGAGCCCGGGCTGGCCAGGATCGATGGCAGCTTCGATGGCCGCTTCGATGTGGAGGCCCCGCTGCTGGCCCCGGTCTGGCTGTGGCTTCAGGCCCTGCCTGCGGCCGCGGCGGGGGCGACGGGCCAGGCGCGCAGCGCGGCCGCGGGCGGTGGGTCACAAGCGCAACAAGAACAAGAGCAAGCGAAACGCCGCCGCGCCCGCCCGGCCAAGCCGGCCTCGCAGAGGGCGCCGCTGCTGCTGGCCTCCAAGGCCGAGTCCCTGCGCAGCTGGAGCGAGCATGTGCCCCTGGACCGTGCCAGCGAGGACGAGACCGACGAGGACGAGGCACGCGCCGCGGCCGACGATATGGAGGAGCTGACGCTGGCGCGCGAGGGCTCGGCCAGCGCCGCACGCATCAAGTTCGACCTCGACCTGCCCAGCGCCAGCGCCGACGACCTGCCCCTGGGCGAGGGCGAGTCACTGCCCGAGTGGGACTGGAAGCGGCAATGCCTGCTGCCCGAACATTGCCGGGTGCAGACCCTGGTGGCGCGACCGAGCGGCCCGGCGTTCTCGCCCCCTGCCGCATTGCGCCAGACCGCACGCCGCCTGCGCCGCCGGCTCGAAACCCTGCGCAGCGCGCCGCAGTGGCAGCGCGGCTGCAACGAGGGTGAGATGCTGGATCTCGATGCCTGGGTGCGGCATCTGGCCGGCCTGCACGCCAGCAGCAGCCCCGAACCGCAAGTCTGGGCCCGGCGCCAGCGCAGCGAGCGCAGCCTGGCCACCTTGCTGCTGGCCGATCTGTCCCTGTCCACCGACGCCTATGCCAACAACGAGCAGCGGGTGATCGATGTGATCCGCGATGCGCTCTATGTCTTCGGCGAGGCCTTGCATGGCTGCGGCGACCCCTTTGCCATGCTGGGCTTCAGCTCGGTGCGGCGCAGCCAGGTGCGCATCCATCAGCTCAAGGGTTTCGAGGAAGCCTGGTCCGGCCCGGTGCAAAGCCGGGTCGGCGCGATCAAGCCTGGCTACTACACCCGCATGGGCGCGGCGATTCGCCTGGCCACACGCCGGCTGCAAGAGCGCCCCGAGCGCCTGCGCCTGCTGCTGCTGCTGACCGACGGCAAGCCCAATGACCTCGATGTCTACGAGGGCCGCTGGGGTATCGAGGACACGCGCGAAGCAGTGCGCGAGGCGCGCCGCGCCGGCCTGCAGCCCTTTTGCCTGAGCATCGACGAGCAGGCCCAGGACTATCTGCCCCATCTTTTCGGCCACCAGGGCTGGGCCCGCGTGGCCCGCCCGACCGAACTGCCGCTGCGCCTGGCCGGGGTCTACAGCAGGTTGACACGCGGCGTCTGAACTGGGCAGCAGGGGCTGTGGGCTTGAGCGATGTCAAGTGGCCGGGCGCGGGCCGTCTCGACAATCGAGCTCTCGACAAGAACCCCAAGAACGGAGCCAGGCCATGGACATGCGCGCGTTTGATCTACCTCGTTACCTCTCTGTGCTGCCCTTGTTCACCGATCTCAGTGCTCCAGAGCTGGCACGGCTGGCGCAAGGCTGCAGCCTGCGTCGTCTGACGCGCGGCGATCCGGTGTTCCGCGTTGGCCAGCCCTGCGAAGAGTTCCACGTCACCGTCACCGGGCAGGTCAAGCTCTTCGCCATCTCGCCGGCGGGCCAGGAGAAGGTGATCGAGCTGGTGGGGCCGGGAAACAGCTTCGCCGAAGCCCTCATGTTCACCGGCAGGCCCTACATCATCAATGCCCAGGCCCTGACCGACACCTTGCTGCTCTCGGTATCCAAGCAGGCGGTGCTGACCGAGATCGAGCACGACAGCCGCTTCGCATTGCGCATGCTGGCGGGCATCTCACGCCGCCTGCACGGTCTGGTCCATGATGTCCAGGCCTATGCACTGCACAGCGGCGTGCAGCGCGTGATCGGCTACCTGCTGCGCGACCAGCTGGCCGAGGACCGCGTCAGCGGCGAGATGGTCACGGTGTCCCTGCCCGTGAGCAAAGCCACCATCGCCTCGCGCCTGAGCCTGACGCCCGAGTACTTCTCGCGCGTGCTGCATGAGCTCGAAGCCGCGGGCTTGATCGAAGTGGACAAGCGCGACATCCGCATTCGTGATGTCGCCAACCTGGCGGCCTACACCGGCGGCCAGCAAGCGGGCTGATGCAAGCACCCATCGTTCGAAAGGAGTATTGACCATCGTTCCGTAGAACTACTGCGTCAGGCCGCTTGATACAGGTCAAATGAGCACCGTCGGCGCTGAACAGAATGGCCCCCGCAAGCCCTTCTTTCCCAGCTCGACAAGGCTCAAGCCATGCCCACTGCCCATCGTTCTACCGCCTCTGAGCTGCCGCGATACATGGCGGTTCATCCCATGTTCCAGGGCCTGAGTGAAGCGGATCTCGGCCTGATCGTGGACCAAGGCAGCAGCCTGATGCGCCTGCCTCGCGGCCAGGCCCTGTTCAGCAGCGGCGAGACCTGCGAGCACTTGATGATCATCATCACGGGGCAGGTCAAGGTGTTTGCCTTGGCCACCCATGGCGGGGAAAAGGTGCTGGAGCTGATCGGGCCCGGACAAACCATCGGCGAGTCGTCGATCTTCAACGACCAGCCCCAGGCATTCAATGCGCAGACCCTGACGGAAACGCTGCTGCTGCGCATCCCCAAGCGCGCCATCACGGCCCAGATCAAGCGCGACCCCGGTTTTGCCCTGCGTTTGCTGGCCGACGCATCGCAACGCATCCGCGGCCTGCAGCACGATGTGGAGAGCTATTGCCTGCGCAGCGGGCTGCAGCGTGTCGTCGGCTTCCTGCTGGAAGACCAGCGGCACAGCCACGAACGGCGCGCGCCCCACACGGTGTCGCTGCCCGTCAGCAAGGCGACGATCGCCTCGCGCCTGAGCTTGACCCCCGAGTACTTCTCACGGGTGCTGCGCGAGCTGGAGGACGAAGGCCTGATTCAGATTTCGCGGCGCGACATCCACATTCTGCAGCCCGAGGAATTGGCGAGTTACACCCTGCAATGAGCAGCTGCTGTTTCAGCACCGGTGCCGGTTCGCGGCTGCGCAGTGGCTTGGCCGCTTGCCTGGGTGTTCTCGCCTTGCTGCCCGGTGCATCTGCGGGCGGCGAGGCCAGCACGCTCACCGCAGCCGAATCCAAGGCTGAGGCTCTGAACTGTGCCGACCTGCCGCCCCTGCTCGCCTCCAAGGACCGCCAGCTGGTGCTGGCATCGCGGGACGGATGGGTGGCCGTGTTTGACATGAACCCAAGCAGCCTGCGGCACGAGCGACGGGTCGCCTCCTCACTCGAAGCCTTGGCCCTGAGCAGCGATGGCCGCTGGCTGCTGGCCAGCACCGAGCAGGCCAGCGCCTTGCAGCTCTTCGATGGACGGCTGCAGCCGGTCAAGACGATTGCCTTGCAAAGCCTGGACGGCCGGCAGCGCACACGCGTCGCGGCCATCCGCGACCTTCCGGAACGCCGCAGCTTTCTGGTCGCACTGCAGGACCTGGCTGAGGTTTGGGAGATTTCATACGACCCGCTGGCAGAGGAAGTCCATGACGGCCTGGTCCATGACTACCGCATGGGCGAAGCCCTGGGCAAGCCGGGATATCTGCATCCGCGACGCACACCGCTGGAAGCGCCCGTGATGGACTGGCTGAAGGGCACGGCCGCCCCTCACATCTGGCTCACCTTGCAGCCCAGGGCGGGCGGCGGGCTGCGGCTGCAGCTGCTCCACCTCGATGTTCGCCGCGCCATCGCCAGCATGCCGCTCAGCCACGCCGTGAAGCTGAGCGCTGGCCTGCTCTTTGAACGACAAGGCCATCCCGTCCTAGCCGTTCCGGCGCAGGATCAGAGTCAGGACCGGTTGGAGTTCATCGACCTGCAGCGCCTTCACCCACCGCTTGACCTGGACCTGCCCAGGTTCGCAAACCCTGCGGGCCAGGCCCAGAGCGCGTCGCAGACTGACGCACTGCGAAAGTTGCCGTGGAGCCAGCTGAAAGGGCGCTACCCCAGGCCGCCCGTTGTGGCTGATGCGGTGGAACCGGCAGACGCCTGCGTCGGCGGCGATGGAGCGGAATCATGAGCATGGCCTCGCCCTGCTTGCTGAGCGCCAAGCAGCTGAGCTGCCAACGCGGAGGCCGCAGCCTGTTCGAGGAGTTCAGCTTGCAGCTGAACGCGGGCGACATCGTCTGGCTTCAGGGCAGCAATGGCCGCGGCAAGACCACATTGCTGCGCACGCTTGCGGGCCTGCGGCCGGCTGAGCGAGGAGGCATCCAGCATGCGGCGGCCTTGCGATTTCTCGGCCACAACAATGGCTTGAAGCCAGACCTGACCGTGCTGGAGGGCTTGCGCTTTCAGGCCCGCTGGCAAGGCCTGGCGGACGATGAGGCCAGCCTGCTGCAGGCGCTGAAGCACTTCGGGCTGGCGCCCATGCGCACCCGCCGCAGCGCTCAGCTCAGCCAAGGCCAGCAACGCCGCGCTGCATTGGCATCGCTGGCCCTGCCGCAGGCGGGTGCTTGCTGGCTGCTGGACGAGCCCTTCGATGCGCTGGACGACGACAGCGTGCAGCAGTTGTGCGCTCTGCTGAGCAGCCATGCGGCCGCAGGCGGTGCGGTGCTGTTCACCAGCCACCAGCATCTGCCTGGGCTGGCCAGCCGCCAGCTGCTATTGAGCGGAGGCCGCCCATGACGCCCACGAGCTGGCTGCTGCTGCAGCGCGAGCTGCGCCTGGCGATGCGCCGGCCCGTCGACGCTGGCCTGCCGGTGGCCTTTTTGCTGCTGGCAGCCTGCCTGTTTCCGCTCGGCCTGGGGCCCGAACCCGAGCAGCTGCGTCGCATGGCGCCGGGCGTGCTGTGGGTGCTGGCCTTGCTGGCAAGTCTCTTGTCCCTGCACAGCCTGTATGCCGCCGATGCCCAGGACGGCAGCCTGGACCAGTTGCTGCTGCCGCCGCACTCGGCCTGGCGCCTGGCCGCCGTCAAGGCCCTGGCGCACTGGCTGAGCCATGGCCTGCCCCTGCTGCTGGCCACGCCGCTGCTGGGCCTGATGTACGGCATGCACAGCGACAGCCTTGGGCTCTTGATGCTGAGCCTGCTGCTGGGCACGCCGAGCCTGAGCCTGCTGGGCAATCTGGCCGCCGCCCTGACCCTGGGCCTGCGCAATGGCGCCTTGCTCAATCTGCTGATCGTGCTGCCGCTGGCGGTGCCTGTTCTGATCTTCGGCAGCGGCGCCGTCGGCGCGCTGGAGGCCGGCCTGCCTGTTGACGGCCATCTGTCCCTGCTGGCCGCCCTGCTGATCGGCGCCCTGCTGGCCCTGCCCGCAGCCACCGCCGCGGCCCTGCGCATCGCCCTGATCTGATGGACATGCTGAGCTCGCCCCCACATCCCATGACACGCACGCACCGCTTCTACACCTATGCCGCGCCCTCGCGTTTCTACGCGCTGGCCGGCCGCCTGTTGCCGGGCCTGTGGCTGCTGGCCGCGGGGCTGGGGGCCCTGGGCCTGTACCTGGCCTTCTTCAAAGCACCGACCGACGCCACCCAGGGCCAGGCCTATCGCATCCTCTTCATCCATGTGCCGGCGGCCTGGCTGTCCATGCTGCTCTATCTGGCCCTGGCTTTCTGGGCCGCCATCGGCTGGGCCTTCAAGGCACGCATGGCCTCGCTGCTGGCGCGGGCGATCGCACCGACCGGCGCCGGCTTCACCGTGATTGCCCTGCTCAGCGGCGCGCTATGGGGCCAGCCGAGCTGGGGCAGCTGGTGGGTCTGGGACGCGCGCCTGACCTCGGAGCTGATCCTGCTGTTTCTCTACCTCGGCTATCTGGCCTTGGTGCACGCCATCGAGGACCCGCAGCGGGCCGACCCGGCCGGCGCCCTGCTGGCCCTGGTCGGCGTGATCAATGTGCCCGTCATCTATTTCAGCGTGCGCTGGTGGAACACCTTGCACCAGGGCGCCAGCATCAGCCTGACGGCCGCGCCGCGCATGGCCGAGACCATGTTGCAGGCCCTGGCCGTGATGAGCCTGGCCTGCTGGGCCTATGCCTTCGCCGTCATCTTCACCCGCGCCCGCGGCCTGATCCTGGAGCGCGAACAAGGCAAGGCCTGGGTGCAGGCCCTGAGCAAGAAAGGACAAGCCGTATGAACTGGCACAGCGCCGCCGATTTCTTCCATATGGACGGCTACGGCTTTTTTGTCTGGGGCAGCTACGGCTCGGCCCTGCTCTGGATGCTGGTCGAAGTGGGCCTGGCCCGGCGCCGCCACAGCCAGGCCTTGCAGCAACTGTCCGAAGAGGACGGCGCATGATGATCAAAAAAACCCGCCATCGCCGCCTGCTGCTGATCGCTGCCGGCCTGCTGGCCCTGGGCGCTATCGCGGCCCTGGTGATGAATGCCTTCCGCAGCAATCTGGTCTTCTTCTACACGCCCAGCCAGGTGGCCGCGCAAGAGGCGCCGCAAGGCCGCAGCTTCCGCATCGGCGGCCTGGTGCAGCCGGGCAGCGTCCGGCGCGAAGGCGTGCGGGTGCAGTTCGTGATCAGCGACGGCAGCGAGCAGGTGCCCGTCAGCTTCCAGGGTGCCCTGCCCGACTTGTTCAAAGAGGGCAAAGGCGTGGTCGCACAAGGCCAGTTGCAGGGCCGGCAGTTCCTGGCCCGTGAGGTGCTGGCCAAGCATGACGAGAACTACATGCCGCCCGAGGCCGCCGACGCGCTGCAGCGCAGCCAGCAGGCCCGCGAGCGCGCCGCCCAGACCCTGAAAGGCAGCACGCCGTGATCCCCGAACTCGGACATCTCGCCCTCTGGCTGGCCCTGGGCGTGGCCCTGCTGCTGGCCGGCCTGCCGGTGCTGGGCGCGCAGCGCCACCGCGCCGACTGGATGGCGCTGGACCGGCCCTTGACCCTGGCCTTGGCCGCCCTGGTCGGCCTGGGCTATCTGGCCTTGACCCAGGCCTTTGTGGCCAGCGATTTCTCGGTCGCCTATGTGGCCCAGCATTCCAACCGCGAGCTGCCCCTGGCCTACCGCATTGCCGGGGTCTGGGGCGGGCATGAGGGCTCGATGTTGCTGTGGGTGGCGCTGCTGGTGGCCTGGACCCTGGCCGTCTCGGCCGCTGGCCGGCAGCTGCCGGCACCGCTGCGCGCACGGGTGCTGGGCGTGCTGGGCGCGCTGGCGGCCGGCTTCCTGGTCTTTCTGCTCGTCACCTCCAATCCCTTTGCCCGCCTGGTGCCCGGCCTGCCCGAGGGCCGAGACCTCAACCCGTTGCTGCAGGACCCCGGCATGGTGCTGCACCCACCCATGCTGTATATGGGTTATGTCGGCTTCGCCGTGGCCTTTGCCTTCGCCATTGCGGCCTTGGCCGGCGGCGAGCTCAACGCCGCCTGGGCACGCTTCGCCCGGCCCTGGACCAGCGCCGCCTGGGCCTTTCTGACCCTGGGCATCGCCCTGGGCAGCTGGTGGGCCTACTACGAGCTCGGTTGGGGCGGCTGGTGGTTCTGGGACCCGGTCGAGAACGCCAGCTTCATGCCCTGGCTGGCCGGCACCGCCCTGATGCACTCGCTGGCCGTCAGCGAAAAGCGCGGTGTCTTCAAGGCCTGGACGGTGCTGCTGGCCATCGTCACCTTCTCGCTGTCCCTGCTCGGCACCTTTCTGGTCCGCTCGGGCGTGCTCAGCTCGGTCCATGCCTTTGCCACCGACCCGCAGCGCGGCCTGGCCATCCTGGTCTTTCTGGTGCTGGTGGTGGGCGGCTCGCTGAGCTTGTATGCGGCACGCGCCGGCGCGGTCGGCCTGGGGGCGCGCTTCCACTGGCGCAGCCGTGAAACCACGCTGCTGGCCAACAATGTGATGCTGCTGGCCGCCTGCGGCGCGGTGCTGCTGGGCACGCTTTACCCGATGGCGCTGGATGCCGTCAGCGGGCAGAAGATTTCGGTCGGCCCGCCCTATTTCGAGGCGGTGTTCGTGCCGCTGATGGCGCCGGTGATCCTGTTGATGGGCCTGGGCCCGCTGCTGCGCTGGAAGGGCATGGACAGCGCCGAGCTGCTGCGCCGCCTGCGTTGGCCGCTGATGCTGAGCCCGCTGGCCGCCGGCGCCCATGGCTGGGCCACGGCGCAGCTGAGCCTGGCCGCCTGGGGCGGCCTGCTGCTGGCCTGGTGGGTGCTGGTGTCGGTGGCGCTGGAGCTGGGTGAACGCCTGTGGCCAACGCCGGGCCAGGGCTGGTGGGCGCGCGCGCGCGCCTTGCCGCGTTCGGCCGCCGCCATGCTGCTGGCCCATGCTGGCGTCGGCGTCTTCATCATCGGCGTCACCCTGGTCGGCAGCCTGGCCCTGAGCCAGGACCTGCCGCTGCAGCGCGGCGAGAGCGCCCGCCTGGGCGAGCACAGCTTCCGCCTGAGCGAGCTTCGCGCCGTGGACGGCCCCAACTACCGCGCCATGCGCGGCACGGTGGAGGTGACCCGCGAGGGCCGGCCTGTGGCCACCCTGTACCCCGAGAAGCGGCTCTACCGCAGCCAGGAGATGCCCATGACCGAAGCCGGCATCGCCAGTGGCCTGCTGCGCGACCTTTACGTCTCACTGAGCGAGCCGATCAATGAGCAGGCCGATGCCTGGATCGTCCACATCACCATCAAGCCCTATGTCAACTGGATCTGGGGCGGCTGCCTGCTGATGGGCTTGGGCGGCCTGCTGGCCGCCAGCGACCGACGCTACCGCAGCAACAGCCAACAAGCGAGCGCACGCCCATGAAGCTCAAAGCGCTGATCCCCTTGCTGGGCTTTGCCGTGCTGGCCCTGTTCCTGGCGCGCGGCCTGCAGCTGAAACCGCGCGAGATCCCCTCGCCGCTGATTGGCAAGCCGGTGCCGGCCTTTGTGCTGACACCCTTGCTGGAGGGCGGCGCGCCGCTGAGCTCGGCTGACATGACGGGAAAAGTCAGCGTGCTCAATGTCTGGGCCTCCTGGTGCGGCCCCTGCCGCGAGGAACACCCGCTGCTGCTGGATCTGGCGCGGCGTCGGCCGGAGTTGCAGCTGCTGGGCCTGAACTACAAGGACGAGCCCGCCCAGGCCACGCGCTGGCTGAAAGAGCTGGGCAACCCCTACCGCGCCATCGGCTCGGACACGCGCGGCCAGGTCGGCATCGACCTGGGCGTCTACGGCGTACCCGAGACCTTTGTGATCGACCGCCAGGGCCTGATTCGCTACAAGCATGTCGGCCCGCTGACGGCCGAGCTGCTGCGCGACACCCTGGAACCCTTGCTGGACCGACTATGAGACCCCTGCCTGCGTGTCTGCTTGCTTGCCTCATGCTGCTGAGCCTCGGCGCCATGTCATGCGCCCGGGCCGAGGCCAGCACCGCCGAGCTGGACCGCCGCGCCCAGGCCCTGGCCCAGCAGCTGCGCTGCCTGGTCTGCCAGAACCAGACCATCGCCGACTCCCATGCGCCGCTGGCCATGGACTTGAAGGCCCAGCTGCGCGAACAGCTGCAGGCCGGCCGCCGGGACGAAGAAATCATCCACTACATGACCGAGCGCTACGGCGACTTCGTGCTCTACAAGCCGCCGCTGCAAGCCAACACCTGGCTGCTATGGGCCGGCCCGGCACTGCTGATGGCCGCCGCCCTGGCCGGCCTGGTGCTGAACCTGCGCCGCCGGGCACGCCAGCCCGATGAAGCCTTTGAGGCGGCGCCCGAAGAGGAGGGAGACATCCGATGAGCTGGCCCACGCAAGAACAGCAACAGGAACTGCAAGCGCTGCGCCGCCAAGGCCTGGCCCTGCAAGCCCAGCTGAACGGCAGCGCCGCGGCCGATGAATCTGCAGGCCAGGCCGCGCTGCAAGCCCGGCTGGACCGGCTGCGCCAGGAGATCGCCGCCCAGGTGCTGGCGCCGCCGCCCGCGCCGCTGCCGCGTCCCTCCCAGCGCCTGATCGCTGCCTGCGTGAGCCTGGTGCTGCTGGTCGGCGCGGGTGGCTATGCCTGGAAGGGTCAGCCCGAGGCCATCTCGCCCGAGGCACCGCCGGACCGCACCGAGGCCATGGTCGCGGGCCTGGCCCGCCGCCTGCAGCAGCAGCCCGAGGACGCCGCCGGCTGGGCCATGTTGGGCCGGTCCTACCTGGTACTGGGCCGCAGCGAACCCTCGATCGCCGCCTACCGCCGCGCCCTGGCCCTGCGGCCCGAGGATGCCGACCTGATGGCCGATCTGGCCGATGTCATGGCCAGCGGCCAGCAGGGTTCGCTGGAAGGCGAACCGGCGGCCCTGCTGCAGCGCGCGCTGCAGATCGCGCCAGATCACTTGAAGGCCCTGGCCCTGTCCGGCACCCGTGCCATGCGCCAGGGTGACGCAGCCGGCGCCATCCGCCATTGGCAGCGCCTGCAAGACATCGCCCCAGCCGAGCACCCCTTGCGCGAGCTGGCGGCGCAAGGCCTGGTCGCCGCCCGCGCGCAGGGGCCTCGCGCCTCGGCTGCGCCCCCATCAACCCCGGCCGGTACAGCTTCGGCGCCCCGGCCATGAACAGGAGTTCCCCATGAGTGTTCTCGGCGTGGTGCTGCGCATGCGGCCCGAGCATGTATCCGATGTGAGCGCTCGGCTCGCGACCCTGCCCGGCGTGGAACTGACACACAACCCGGATGACGGCCGATTGGTCCTGGTGATGGAGGACTGCGAGCAGATCTCCGCCGCGGCCCAGCTCGGTGCCATCGCGCTCTGGCCCGATGTGCTGGGCACCTCCCTGGTGTTCGAGTACAGCGGCCCGGATGCCCCCGCGCCGGCCGGCCACGAGGAGCCGGCACAGGGCTGGCGGACCCGTCTCAGCGAGCTGGACACCGCAAAAACTTGAAGCAGTTCAAGGCGCAAACGCGCCAATTCCAGGACCATGCTTTTCATCTACATCTTCATTTCACGGGCGCCAGCCAAGACGGCTTGCGGCCACGGGAGCACCTCATGCAAGTCGATCGTCGCGACATCCTGAAACTGCAGGCCGCTGCTGCCGCCGCGGCCGCCGCCGGCATCCCCATCACCGTCCACGGCGCGGCCGCCAAGGCGCCGACCAGCAACAGCGCCGTACGCTGGGACAAGGCACCCTGCCGCTTCTGCGGCACGGGCTGCTCCGTCGTCGTGGGCGTGCAGGACAACAAGGTGGTGGCCACCCAGGGCGATATCGAGAGCCCGGTGAACCGAGGCCTGAACTGCATCAAGGGCTACTTCCTGTCCAAGATCATGTACGGAAAGGACCGCCTGACCACGCCGCTGCTGCGCAAGAAGAACGGCGTCTACGACAAGGAAGGCGAGTTCACACCGGTCAGCTGGGACGAAGCCCTGGACCTGATGGCCAGCAAGTGGAAAGAGGCCCTGAAGACCGACGGCCCGAACGGCATCGCCATGTTCGGCTCCGGCCAGTGGACGATCTGGGAAGGCTATGCCGCCGCCAAGCTCTGGAAGGCGGGCTTTCGCTCCAACAATCTGGACCCCAATGCTCGCCACTGCATGGCCAGCGCGGTCACCGGCTTCATGCGCACCTTCGGCATCGACGAGCCCATGGGCTGCTACGACGACATCGAGCAGGCCGATGCCTTTGTGCTCTGGGGCAGCAATATGGCCGAGATGCACCCCATCTTGTGGAGCCGCATCACCGACCGCCGCCTCAGCCGCCCGGACACCAAGGTGGCCGTGCTCTCGACCTATGAGCACCGCAGCTTCGACCTGGCCGACCAGCCCATCATCTTCAAGCCGCAGACCGATCTGGCGATCCTGAACTACATCGCCCACTACCTGATCAAGAACAACAAGATCAACAAAGAGTTCATCAAGAACCACGTCAACTTCAAGAAGGGCGCCGATGACATCGGCTACGGCCTGCGCCCGGCCCATGCCTTGGAGAAAGACGCCAAGAGCAATGGCTACCCCGGCGCCGATGGCAAGCCCAAGGGCAATCCGAATGACGCTACGCCGATCAGCTTCGAGGAGTTCGCCAAGTTCGTCGCCGACTACACGGCCGAAAAAGTCAGCGCGCTGTCGGGCGTGCCGGTCAAGCAGCTGGAAGACCTGGCCAAGCTTTATGCCGACCCCAAGGTCAAGGTGGTGTCCTTCTGGACCATGGGCTTCAACCAGCACACCCGTGGCACCTGGGCCAACAACATGGTCTACAACATCCACTTGCTGACCGGCAAGATCAGCCAGCCCGGCAACAGCCCCTTCAGCCTGACCGGCCAGCCCAGCGCCTGCGGCACGGCGCGCGAGGTCGGCACCTTTGCCCACCGCCTGCCGGCGGACATGGTGGTCACCAACCCCGAGCACCGCAAGCACACAGAGGAAATCTGGCAGCTGCCCGACGGCACCATCCCTGACAAGGTGGGCCTGCACGCGGTGGCGCAGAGCCGCGCGCTCAAGGACGGCAAGCTCAAGTGCTACTGGGTCACGACCAACAACAATATGCAGGCCGGGCCGAACATCAACGGCGAGATCCTGCCCGGCTGGCGCAACCCCAAGGCTTTCGTGGTGGTCAGCGACCCCTACCCCACCGTCAGCGCCATGGCGGCCGACCTGATCTTGCCCGCCGCCATGTGGGTCGAGAAGGAAGGCGCTTTCGGCAACGCCGAGCGTCGCACCCAGGTCTGGCGCCAGCAGGTCAGCGCACCGGGCGAAGCCAAGAGCGACCTCTGGCAGTTCATCGAGTTCAGCAAGCGCTTCAAGATGGAAGAGGTCTGGCCGGCCGAGCTGCTGGCCAAGAAGCCCGAGTACAAGGGCAAGACGATGTTCGACGTGCTCTTCAAGAACGGCAAGGTCAACAAGTTCCCGCTCGCCGATGTCGGCCGCATCAACGGCAAGTACATCCCCGACTACATGAACAGCGAGTCCAAGGAGCTGGGCTTCTACCTGCAGAAGGGTCTGTTCGAGGAGTACGCCGAATTCGGCCGCGGCCACGGTCATGACCTGGCCCCTTTCGACACCTATCACGAGGTCCGCGGCCTGCGCTGGCCCGTGGTCGACGGCAAGGAAACGCTGTGGCGCTTCCGCGAGGGCTACGACCCCTATGTCAAGAAGGGCGAGGGCGTGAAGTTCTACGGTCACAAGGATGGCAAGGCCGTGATCTTCGCCCTGCCCTACCAGCCGCCGGCCGAGAGCCCGGACAAAGAGTACGACCTCTGGCTGTGCACCGGCCGGGTGCTCGAGCACTGGCACACCGGCAGCATGACGCGGCGCGTGCCCGAGCTGCACCGTGCCGTGCCCGAGGCCCTGCTCTACATCCACCCCGACGATGCCAAGGACCGCGGCCTGCAGCGCGGCATGAAGGTCAAGGTAGCCTCGCGCCGCGGCGAGATCACTTGCGCCGTCGAGACCAAGGGCCGCAACAAGGTGCCGCGAGGCTTGGTCTTTGTGCCCTTCTTCGATGAAGGCCGCCTGGTCAACAAGCTGACCCTGGACGCCACCTGCCCGATCTCCAAGGAAACCGACTTCAAGAAATGCGCGGTCAAGGTCGTCAAGGCCTGAACCCGAGCTGAGCCGAGCCGGAGTGAGCACATGAACCTGAGCCGCCGCGCGCTGCTGCAAGGCGCCAGCACCACCGCCAGCGCCGGCCTTCTGGCCGGGGCGGCGGCCGTGCTCTCGCGCCCGACGCAAGCGCACCCGGCCCAGGCCCTGCGGCCGCCGGGCGCACTGGCCGAGCCCGACTTCCTGGCCGCCTGCGTGCGCTGCGGCCTGTGCGTGCGCGCCTGCCCGCCGCACAACCTCAAGCTCAGCGAATGGGGCGCCGGCCTGGCCGCCGAGGTGGCGATCGGCACGCCTTTCTTCGAAGCGCGCGAGATCCCCTGCGAGATGTGCGAGGACATCCCCTGCGTCAAGGCCTGCCCGACCGGCGCGCTTGACCCCGGCCTGCAGGACATCGCCGAGGCCCGCATGGGCCTGGCCGTGCTGATCGACCATGAGAGCTGCCTGAACTTCCTCGGCCTGCGCTGCGATGTCTGCTACCGCGTCTGCCCACTGATCGACAGCGCCATCTCACTGGAAAAACAAAGCAACCCACGCAGCGACCGCCACGCCATGCTGCTGCCCACGGTGCATGCCGAGGCCTGCACCGGCTGCGGCAAGTGCGAGCGCGCCTGCGTGCTGGCGCAGCCGGCCATCAAGGTGCTGCCGCGCGACTTGGCCCAGGGCGAGCTGGGCCCGCATTACCGCAAGGGCTGGGAAGACCAGAACCGCCAGGGCAAGCCCCGCTTCGCCCAGCCTGAGCAACGACTGCCCGAAGGCGGCAGCGACATCGGCCCGCTGCGCAGCGGCGCCCAGCCCTATGCCACAGCCTCATCGGAGCCGCAGCGATGAGCAGGCCGAAGCACGCCACTGGACTGAGCGCTCGCAGCCGCTGGGCCGCCCAGCGCTGGCTGATTCTGCGCCGCAGCAGCCAGCTGGGCGTGATCGGCCTCTTCCTGCTCGGCCCGCTGTTCGGCCTGTGGTGGGTCAAGGGCAATCTGGCTTCCAGCCTCAGCTTCGATGTGCTGCCCCTGAGCGACCCTTTCGTGCTGGCCCAGAGCCTGCTCGCGGGCCTGCGACACGGGCTCTGGCCTGCCGCCAGCGCCCTGATCGGCGCGGCCATCGTCCTGGCTTTCTACGGCTTGTTGGCGGGCCGGGCCTATTGCGCCTGGGTTTGCCCGGTCAACGCGGTGACCGATGCGGCCGCCTGGCTACGCCGGCGCTTGAAGATCAGCAGCGGTCGCGCCCCGAGCCGCCAGCTGCGCCACGCCTTGCTGGCCTGCGTGCTGCTGGCCGCCGCGGCCTTGGGCAGCCCGGTCTGGGAGCAAGTCAACCCGGTGACGCTGACCCAGCGTGCGCTGATTTTCGGCGGCAGCCTGGCCTGGGGCGCTCTGGCCGCCGTCTTCCTGTTCGACCTGCTGGTCGCGCCGCGCGGCTGGTGTGGCCATGTCTGCCCCATGGGCGCGGCCTACGCCCTGATCGGCGCCAAACCGCTGCTGCGCGTCTCGGCCGCCCACAGCGGCCGCTGCAATGATTGCGGCGATTGCTTCGCCGTCTGCCCCGAGCCGCAGATCATCGTCGGCCCACTGAAGGCCAAGCAGGACGCCGGCCCCTTGATCCTGGCGCCCGACTGCACGGCCTGCGGCCGCTGCATCGATGTGTGCGACAGCTCCGTTTTCCGATTCACCCACCGCTTTGACACCCGAAGGGACTGACCATGAAGATCCCCCCCCTGCTTCGCCCCGCCCTGAGCCTGCTGCTGGCGTTTTCCGTGTTGGCCGCCGGGCCGGCGGCGGCTGCCGACAAAGCCGCGCCCGTGAAACTGGAAGGGCTGCGCCAAGGCACGCCCCTGAACCAGGACAACCCGCCCGCCAACAACCGCCAGGAGCGCGACCACCCTGTCGGTGAGCGTGACTTCGTGCAGATGCCCCCGCTGATCCCGCACACCATCAGCGGCTATCAGATCACCAAGAACTTCAACAAATGCATGGACTGCCACGCCTGGCAGAAGACCAAGGAGAGTGGAGCCACCAAGATCAGCGTCACCCACTTCAGGACCCGTGACGGCATTGAGCTCGACTCCGTCAGCCCACGCCGTTACTTCTGCACCCAATGCCATGTGCCGCAGAGTGATGCCAAGCCTTTGGTGGCCAACACCTACGAACGTGCCAAGGGCATGAAGTAAACAGGAGGCTGCCGTGAAGAACCTGATTCGCCGCGCCTGGGCTTTTGCCCACACCAGGCTGTTCTGGCTGCTAAGCCTGGCCTTTGCAGGCGGGGTCATTTTCTGGGGCGGTTTCAACACCGCCATGGAGTGGACCAACCGCGAGGCCTTCTGCATCTCCTGCCATGAGATGGAGAAGAACGTCTACGTGGAGTACCGCAACACCATCCATTATCAGAACCGCACCGGCGTGCGCGCCACTTGCCCGGACTGCCATGTGCCCAAGGAATGGGGGCCGAAGATGTGGCGCAAGATCCAGGCCTCCAACGAGGTGCTGCACAAGGTGCTGGGCTCGATCGACACGCCCGAGAAGTTCAATGCCAAGCGCGCCGTCCTGGCCCAGCATGAGTGGGATCGCATGAAGGCCAATGACTCGCAGGAGTGCCGCAACTGCCACAACTTCAGCTATATGGACTATGCGGAGCAGAACAGCCGCGCCGCGACCCGGCACCAGACGGCCTTCTCGGCGGGTCAGACCTGCATCGATTGCCACAAGGGCATCGCGCACACCTTGCCGCCGATTGCCCAGCCGATTGGCGCTCACAAGGCAGGTGAGATCACCCTGCCACCGGCCAGCGCGGCTTCAGGCTCGGCGCATTGAAACCGCGCCCGAGGGGCAGACCCCGACGCAGGCGCCGCAAGCGGTGCAGGCGCTCGGGCTGACCTCGGGCTGGGCCACGCCACCCAGGCGTGGCCTGAAGCGAATCGCAGCGGCGTCACAGGCCTCACCGCAGACCCGGCATTCCACCCCTTGTTGGGCCAGGCATTGCGCGCCGATCTGGGCCTGCCAGTCGCGAAACAGCAGCGGCGGGCGCAGTGCCGACACCGTGCAAGCCGGTATGCAGGCCCCGCAGGCATCGCAGCCAGCGCTCCTGAAGTCCATTTCAGGAAAACCTCCATCGCCGCGCCGAATGACGCCGGCCGGGCAGGCCTTGATGCAGGCGTCGCAGCGTGTACAGCTGGCAAGAAAAGCCGGCTCGGCCACGGCGCCGGGCGGCCTTTGCACGGCGGCGCGTGCCATGGAGGGACGGAACAAAAAACGGCGACCAGGATCCATGCGCGCATTGTGCTGCGCACGCGCTCCCGCCGCCTTATTTGAGATCAAGGCGAGCACATTCCCATGACTCTTTGCAGCGAGCATCTCCCATGAAAGTTTTCGGCATCGCCGGCCGCTCCGGCATGGGCAAGACCACCTTGCTGGAACGCCTGATTCCAGCGCTGCGCGACCGCGGCCTGCGTGTTTCGCTGATCAAGCACAGCCACAAGGACATCGAGGTCGACCGCCCGGGCAAGGACAGCTATCGCCTGCGCGAGGCCGGCTGCCAAGAGGTGCTGCTGCTCGGCCGCACGCGCTGGGCGCTGATGCATGAGCTGCGCGGCGATGCCGAGCCGGATCTGGACTACCTCCTCAGCCGCATCCAGGACTGCGACTTGGTTCTGGTCGAGGGCTTCAAGGGCGGCGACTTCCCCAAGCTGGAGGTCTGGCGGGCGGCCGTGGGCAAGCCCATGCTCTGGCCCGAGTGGCCGGGCATCGTGGCGATGGTGGGCGATGCGCCCAACCTCGCCGACGCGCCGCCCCACTTCAGCGCGGCCGAGCTGGCGCCTCTGGTGGAGCTGGTCTTGCAGGAGGCGCGGGAGGTTGGCGCCTGAGCCGGCTGCAAGCACGAAGAAAATGGGCGCCCATAGCTGGCCATGGGCGCCCATCTGGCTGACTGAGGTCTAGGTCAGCTCATTGCTTGAGGATCCACCCCACCCCCTCCTTGAGATCAGCATCGCTGATTTTCTCGGGCGGATTGGGTGGCATGGGGATGGGGCCGAAAACGCCCTTGCCGCCGCTGCGCACCTTCTGCGCCAGCACGGCCGCGGCGTCCTGACCCTTGTATTTGGCGGCAATGTCCTTGAAGGACGGACCGACCAGCTTCTTGTCCTTGGCATGGCAGGCCATGCAGCCGGCCTTGGTCAGCGACTCCTCGGGCGTGTCCGCGGCGGCGGGCAGGATCAGGCCGAGGCAGGCCAGCAGTAGTGCAATCGTACGCATCAGAAGTTCTCCGTTTCAGGCTCATCGAGTCCCTGGGCGTAGCTCCAGGGTTCTTCCAACGACGCCCGAGGATCCGGCTTTGCCGGGCCTGCGGGCGTGCCAATCGGCAAGCATGCCGATCGTCCCTCGATGGGCGAGGCGCAGTCCGCGGGGAGTGCGCCTGTCCCATCTCGGCCCCCTTGAGGGGGAGGCGCGTCAGCGCCTCGGGGGTGGGTCAATAAACGTCGTGCTGGGTGTTGTAGACGTTGAACTTGCCGGTCGGCGTGATCAGGCGCGGGTCCTTGATCACCGCCTTGAGCTTGAGCGTCTTGTCGTCCACCACGACGATGGCGCTTTGCTTGTCCTTGGCCGACCAGACCGAGAACCAGACTTCATCACCGGCCTTGTTGTACTCAGGCTGGACCACACGCTTGGCGCCGTCGTCCTTGATACCCGCCCACTCGGCGATCGGCAGCACCTTGAAGCCCTTGTCGAGCGCATTGATGTCGAACACCGCCACCGACTGCGAGATCGCGGCATCAGGATTCAACGGCGTGTCCGAGTACAGATGCTTGGACTTCGGGTGCGTCTTGATGAAAAGCGCGCCGCCGCCCTGACCCTTGATCTGCGCCACTTCCTTGAAGGCGTACTGCTTGTGCTTGACGGGATCGGTGGCGACCAGGGAGATGGCCTCGTCACCCAGGTGGCCGGTGCTCCAGACCGGGCCGAACTTGGGATGGATGAAGTTGGCGCCGCGGCCCGGGTGCGGGATCTTGCTGACCTCAACCAGCTTCACCAGCTTGTCTTCCTTGGCGTCCACCACGGCGATCTTGTTGCTCTGGTTGGCGGCCACCATGAAATAGCGCTTGGTGCTGTCCCAGCCGCCGTCATGCAAGAAGCGAGCAGTGCCGACCTCGATGGTCTTGAGTGCATTCAGATCGGTGTAGTCCACCATCAAAGTCTTGCCGGTTTCCTTGACGTTGACGATGAACTCGGGCCGGTAGTGGCTGGCCACGATGGAGGCCACGCGCGGCTCGGGGTGGTACTCCTGCTTGTCCACGGTGTTGCCGCGGGTGGAGACGATCTTCAGCGGCTCCAGGGTGTCGCCCTTCATGATCACATACTGGGGCGGCCAGTAGGCACCGGCGATCACCAGCTTGTCCTCATAGCCCTTGTACTTGCTGGCCTCCACCGAACGGGCTTCCAGGCCCATGCGAATCTCGGCCACGTTGTCGGGCTTCTCCATCCACAGATCGATCATATTGATCTTGGCGTCACGACCGATCACGAACAGATAGCGCCCCGAGGCGGAGGTGCGCGAGATGTGCACCGCGTAGCCGGTCTTGACGATGTTGATGATCTGCTTGCTGTCGCCGTCGATCAGGGCCACTTCGCCGGTGTCACGCAGCGTGGTCGAGAAGATGTTCTCGATGTTGTAGTTGTTCATCTTCTTGGTCGGCCGCTTCTCGGGCGGCACCACCACCTTCCACGTGGCCTTCATATCGGCCATGCCGAACTCGGGCGGCGTTGGCGCGTCGTGCTGGATGTAGCGCGCCATCAGGTCCACCTGCTGCTCGCTCATCTCGCCCGAGGTCTGCCAGTTCGGCATGCCGGCGGGCGAGCCATAGGCGATGAAGACCTTCAGATAGTCCGTGCCCTTGCCCAGTGTGATGTCGGGCGTCAAGGGCTTGCCGGTGGCGCCCTTGCGCAGGACACCGTGGCAGCCGGCGCAGCGCTCGAAGTAGATCTTGCGCGCGACATCGAACTCGGCCTGAGTCATGGGCGGCGCCTTGGGGTTGCTGCTCTGCACCATGGGCACATCGCTGAGTGCCGAGGGCGCAGCGTGGTACTTCACATCGCCCGGGCTGATGTCTTTCTTGCCCTCCTGAGCCTGCACGCCCAGGCTCAGCGGCAAGCAGACCAGCAAGGCCAGCTGACCCAGCAGGCTCAGGTGGCTCGGATAGCGTAAAGGCCGTGGCAAATGGGTTCGGTTCAGCTTCATGTCGTACCTCTCTTCTTCGGGATGGAACTTCAGCAAGCCCTGCGCCATGCAGGGGTTTGCCGGCATGGTCCCGCCGCGCCCGGCCGCCGTCCTTGAACTGGTTCAAGGTCCGGCCATGAAGCCGCTGGCCCGCGTGGCGCCGCCGCCTCAGCCAAGTGCAAACCCGAACTGGGTCAAGGCGCGCCAGCGCCGCTGCACGCAAGCTGAGCTCATCGCACACCGAGTCACCTTGATATGAAGACCCTCCACGCCCACCCTGCCCGCCCCCGCTTCGCCCTTCTTCTGCCTCCAGCTGGCCCACGAGTCCACAGCCGCGCCCTCGCGGCCGCCGCCCTGTGCGCCCTGGTCAGCGGCCTGGCCAGCGCCGATGCCATTCCAGGCCCGGCCGGCGGTCTGGAACAACTGCCTCTGGTGGTGGTGTCGGCCACCCGCCACGCCATGGCCTTGGTGGACGCACCGGCCGCCATCAGCGTCGTCACACAGGAACAGATCGAGCAGCGCGGCGCCGGCAATGTGCTGGAAGCCCTGCGCGGCGAGCCCGGCGTGGCCGTGTTCGGGCGCACCATCAGCGGCCGCAAAACCCTCAGCCTGCGCGGCATGGACGCACGCCACACCCTGTTCCTGGTCGATGGCCGCCGCATCGGCGCCAGCGACGGCGTGATCGGCCACTCGGACTTCCAGATCGACTGGCTGTCGACCGACGACATCGAGCGCATCGAGGTGGTACGCGGCCCGCTCTCGGTGCTCTACGGCGCCGAAGCCCTGGGTGGGGTGGTCAACATCATCACCCGCGCCCCGAGCCTGGCCTGGCAAGGCGCTGTGCGCCTGGAAGGCAGCCAGGCCGAGGGCGGTCGCGGCGGTGACGGCCACCGCGCCTCGGCGCGCCTCAGCGGCGCCCTGGCGCCCGAGCTCAGCGCACGGCTCAGCCTGGCCGACAGTCGCCGTGACGATGTGGCCGCCGCCAGCGATGCGCGCATCTCGGACATCGAAGGCCGGCATCGCCGCGACGCCGCCCTCGCCCTGCGCTGGACGCCGCTCGCAGGCCATCAATTCGACCTGGACTTGCGCAGCGGCGACGAAGATCGTCACGGCCTCGCCGTCGAGCGCAGCGGCAAGAAACGCGTCTATGCCTCGGACACCGCGCTGCAGCGGCGTCACCGCAGCCTGAGCTGGGAGGCCGACTGGAATGGCAGCGCAGGCGCAAGGGTGAACCGAGTGGATGCAGGGCTGCACAGCTTGCTGCGCCTCTACGACAGTCGCATCGCCATGGAAAACACGCGCAGCAACGGGGTCGCCAGCCTGCGCCCGAACACTTTGAAGGACCAGGTGCTCGAGGGACAATTGAGCGGTCGTGTCGGGGCTCAACAGCTGAGCGCCGGCTTCGAGGCCCGCCAGGAGCGGCTGGACAACGAGGGCCTGCCCGGCGGTAGGGCTTCAGCCCGCCACCACGCGCTCTACGTGCAGGACGAACTCGAGTTCGGCCGTCAGTTCAGCCTGACCGCGGGCCTGCGCCAGGACCAGCACCAGCGCTTTGGCACCGCCTGGAGTCCGCGCCTCTACGGCGTCTGGCATCTCGCACCCGAGTGGACACTCAAGGGCGGGGCCAGCACCGGCTTCAAGCCGCCCACGATCAAGCAGATCAGCCCCGGTTACCAGGAAGACGAGGGCCCGTACACCTACGTCTCCAACATCGCGCTCAAGCCCGAGAAGAACCGCGGCCTGGAGATCGGCCTGGGCTGGGACCGCCAGGATGCCGGACTGCAGGCCATGCTGTTCGACAACCGCCTGCGCGACCTGATCGTGCCCGTGCTGGTCAGCAGCAGCGGCCCACGCAGCACCTTCCGCTTCCAGAATGTGGACCGTGCCCGCCTGCGCGGCCTGGAGCTCAGCGCCCGCGCACGCCTCGGCAGTGGCTTCAGCGCCGGCCTCAACTACCAATACCTCGATGCCCGTGACGGCCAGGATCAGCGGCTTGAAAAACGCCCGCGCCACACCGTGGCAGCCGAACTGGCTTGGGCGCAAGGGCCCTGGCGTGCTCAGATTCGAACGGAGCGCAGCAGCGGTCAGCTGATGGCGTCCGCCGTTGTTGGCCAGCCCTTGCAGGCCGTGCCGGCCCTGACCCTGAGCGGCGCCAGCCTGGGCCGCAGCCTGGGCCCCCAGCTCGACCTGGACCTGGGCGTCAGCAATCTGGGCAACAGCGTGCTGTCGCAGCGCTCACCGCTGTTCACCTGGGCCGAGGCGCCGCGAACCTGGCGCCTGAGCCTGCGCGGACGCTGGTGAGCGATGATGGCGGGCCATGAGTTTTCTTGAGCACCTGTCCGCCCTGCTGCAGCTCCTGCAGTCCCATTACCCGGTCATCAAGCTGGCCCACATCAGCCTGGTCGCCTGCAGCGCCAGCCTGTTCACAGCGCGTGGCTTGGCCGTGTTGGCCGGCGCTGCCTGGCCCATGCAGAAGGTGGCGCGCCGGCTCAGCGTGCTGATCGATGTGGCCTTGCTGGCCGCGGGCCTCAGCCTCTGGACCCTGCTGGGCCTGAACCCTGGCCGGGATCCCTGGCTCGCCAGCAAGCTGAGCCTGCTGCTGCTCTACATCGTGCTGGGCAGCATCGCCCTCAAGCGCGGCCGCAGCCGCGGCCAGCGCGCGGCAGGCTTGCTGGCCGCACTGCTGGTGCTGGGCTTGATGGTGACCGTGGCGCGTACGCACCACCCGCTGGGCCTGTTCCACTGATGCAGGCGCTGCGGTCGCTCAGGTCGGCTGAGCAGCGCGCAGCAGGCTGCCGGACAGGGCGGCCACCACATCCGACTGGGTGACCATGCCGAGCGGTCGCTGCTGCGCATCGATCACGGGCAGGTGATGGTGGCCGCTGCTGGCGAAGACCGGGATCAGCTCGGCCAGATGGCGATCGGCCGAGACCACCCGCACCGAACGCGTCATGATCTGGCCCACCTGCAGGCCGCCGGGCGCCAGAACCGCCGCAGCGTCGAAGCCCGGGCTGCGCAAAAAATCGGCCGGCGTGACGATGCCCACGAGCTCGCCTTGGGCGTCCACCACGGGCATGGCCTTGATCTTGTGCTGGCGGAACAGAGGCCAGGCCTGAGCCAGCGGCCAGCTGTGCGCCACGGTGATGATGTGCGTGGACATGATGTCCCGGGCGCGCAGATCGGCCAGGCGCCGCTGATAGCCCTGCAGCTGGGTGTCTTCAATCAGCGCACGCAACTCGTCGCGACTGATGTCCAGGACCTGGTTGTAGCGCGCCAGCACCTGGTCGAGGTCCAGATCGGCCGCCGGCACGGCCGCGGCCGCACGGTGCGGATAGGGCCGCTTTGTGGCCTGGTTGTAGACCATGCCACAGAGCACCAGCAAGACCGAGTTGAGCAACACCGGCTGCAAGGCAAAAGCGGGGTCGCTGATGCCATTCAAAACCACCAGCAAAGCGCAAGCCCCGCCCGGCGGATGCAGGCAGCGCAGCGCCATCATGGCCGCGATAGCCGCCCCCACCGCAAGCGCTGCGGTCCACTCCGGCCCGACTTGGAGCTGCATGCAGAGCACGGCCACCAGGGCTGACACCGTGTTGCCGCCAATCACGGGCCAGGGCTGGGCCAACGGACTGCCAGGCACGGCGAACACCAGCACCGCGCTGGCCCCCAGGGGCGCCACCAGCCAAGGGCTGGGCTGAGCGCCGGCCAGCGCGTGGCACAGCCAGGCCGTCAAGCCAATACCCAGACTGGCACCAGCCACCACACGCAGGCGCTCGCGGTTGTCGATGGCCAGGGGGCCCGGCAGGAAGGCGCTCAGCCAGGCCAGGCACGCAGCGCGCCAGCCGGCAAGCCTGGCCGTCCCTGGGCCTGGGCGCGGTGAATTGGAACGATGGGGCACAGCGACTCCCTCAGGCAAGATGGCTAGGGGAGCGGCTCAAAGGCCGCGCTGGCTGGCGAACACCGCAGCCTGCACGCGCGAGCTCAGGCCCAGCTTGCGCAGGATGTGCTGCACATGGATCTTCACCGTGGTTTCGGCAATGCCCAGGGCGCGAGCGATCTCCTTGTTGCTGGCGCCCTTGGCGATATGGGCCAGGATTTCCTGTTCGCGAGGCGAAATCGAAGGAGCAGCCTGGGCCTCGGGCACGACCGGCTCGGCAGTCGACGGGGCGCCTGCGACCGCAGCAGAAGACTGCCGACCCAGGCTTTGGAACGCGTTGACCAGCTTGCTGGTCATCTCCGGGCTGACGGCCGACTGCCCGGACAGCACCTGCAGCAAGGACTGGATCAGCACATCACTGTCCGTGGTCTTGAGCAGGTAGCCGCAAGCGCCCTGGCGCAAGGCCCGGGCCAGGTCGGCCTCGTCCTCGCTGACGGTCAACATCAACACCCGCGCCGCCGGCGCCACTTCCAACAGGCCAGCCACAGCATCGGCGCCGAGCACGCCGGGCAAATGCTGGTCGAGCAGGATGACGTCGGGCTGGCACTCGGCCGCCCGACGCTGCGCTTCTGCCGCGTCACCGGCCTCGGCCACCACCTCAAAGCGGCCGTCACCGGCCAGCAAGGCAATCAGGCCACGGCGAAACAGGCTGTGGTCGTCGACCACCAGGACCCGTGCCTTGGAACTTTCAGCGTTCATGCATTTCCTTTTTGAATACCGGCGTCAGCCGACACCAAGGGTTCCAGGCTCAGCACCACGCGGCTGCCCTGCCCCGGCACGGAGCTGACCTCGACCCGGCCGCCGATACGGGCGGCGCGCTCCTGCATGATGCGCAAGCCGACATGGGTCTCGTCCCAGGCCGCCGCATCGGGCTGGAAGCCACAGCCGTCGTCACGCACTTCAACACGCCAGAAGGGCCGCTGCTGCACGCTGACCCAGACCCGCCGCGCCTGCGCATGTTTGCGCACATTGGACAGCGCTTCCTGCACCACATGCAGGACCTGCACCTGCACATCGGCCGCCAGCGGCAGGCCGTCATTGGCCATGGAGAGCTCGCTCTGCAAGCCCGACTGCTGCTCGAACTTGCGCAGGGTGCTCTGCAAAGCGGGAAGGATGTCCTCGCCGTTGGTGCGGGTGCGGAAATGCAGCAACAAGGCGCGCACATCGGCCAGGCTCTCGCGCACGCCAGCGTCGAGCTCGGCCACGGCCTGGGCCGCCGCCTCCGGCTGCTGGCGCTCCTGGGCCTGGCGCAAGAGGCTGACCTGGATCTTCAAGAAGGACAGGCTTTGGGCGATGGAGTCGTGCAGCTCGCGTGCCAGCAGGCCGCGCTCCTCGGCCACAGCAGCCTCGCGCTCCATCGCCGACGCACGCAAGCCCTCGATGGCGCCGGCCAGATGGCTGGCCAGGGTTTCCAGCAGCGCGCGTTCGTCCGCCGCCAACTCCTTGGGCTGGCGGTAAAAGAGGTTGAGCTCGCCCAGCATGCGCTCATGCAGGCGCACCGGCACGGTGATGACGGCTTGAAAACCGGCGCGCTCGCAATGACCGAGCATGGCTCTCGCGTCTGCGTCGGGCCCGTCCTGCAGCGGCAGAATCGGGATCACCCGGGTTTCGGCGCTGTCCAGTGTCTGACCACAAAAACAAGCACCCGTCGGCACGCACTGCTCTTCGTCCACCAGGGCTTGCGGCAGGCCGTCGGAGGCCAGCAGCAAGTAACGTCGATTGCCCTCGTCAGACCAGCGCACGGCCGAAGCATCGGCTTGAGCCAAGGCCCGGAGCTGGGTGGCGAAGCCTTGGGCCAGCGTGGGCAGGCTGTCGGCCTTGGACACCCAGTCGGCAGCCCGGTAAAGCGCCGCCAGCCGGGTGTTCTGCAGCGCCAGATCCTGGGTCTTGGCGCTCACCTGGGCCTCCAGGTTTTGATACAGGCCCTGGAGGGTGGCGGCCATGGCGTTGAAGCCTTCTGAAAGGGCGCCGAACTCATCGTGCGAACTGACCGACACCCGCGCCTCCAGATCGCCGCGGCCGACCTGAGCCAGGCCCGCATGCAAACGGCTCAATGGCCGCAGGATCAGGCGGTAGCCGGCATACAGCAAGGCAGCGGCGGCCGTCAAAGCCAGGCCGACCATGGCGAACTGCAGCCAGTTGAGAAGCGCAGTCAGGCTCGCCAGCTGCGACTCAATCGCCGACACAAAGTCATCGATATGAGCGACAAACTGCGTCGCTCGTTCCGCGACTTGTTCGGCTTGAGGCGCCGGGCCCGAGGTCCAATCTGAGCGCAAGCGCAACCACTCGTCCTGCACCACGACAAATGCGGCGCGAGTGGCCGGGTCCTTGGGCAGGGCCAGCGGCCGCGTGGGGTCGCCGCGGCTGAGCAGGAGCAAGCTCTGCTCAAACTGATCAAGCTGGCCCGCAATCAGCGCAGGGTTGCCGCCCTCCAGAGATTGAGCCAAGCGCCAGGTCTGCATGCGCATGCGGCCGGCTTCGTTGACCGCCGCAGCCCCGCCGTCCAGCTGCCGGGTGAAAGACATCATCAGACCGATGCCACTGAGGGCCAGCAAGAGCAGGCAAGCGCCAATCAGGTTCAGCTTGGCCCCCAATGACCAGGGCAAACGCGGCGAGGAGATATTCATGAGCTGTGGCGATGGACTTCGAGTCAGACGGCAGGGTCTAGGAACTTGGATGTCCGTCGAGGCAGCGGCCCATGCCTGAACGGCGAGGCAGCAGGTCCAAGCAGGATCGCATGAGGGAAAGGTGCTGGAAAGCGCTGCATTCTTGCACCAGTTCAAGGTCGAGCGGGGGCCATCGGTGTTCGACTAGAGCCCATCACACGCAGGGCCGCATGCAGGCCCGCATGCCGCCCCGGTTTTGCCCTGCAGTCGCCAAAAAGGCCACCATCATGACACCCAGCAGCCATGCATCGCACCCAAGTCAGCCTCGGTCAGGCCCGGTGCTGCTCCCGCCGACAGCGACGAGCACAGGCCTCATGCCAAGCGCGAGGTCAGGATCGGCCCACCCGTCCCCTGCCCTGCTCCTGGCTTTGCAGCAGGCATGGCCGGAACTGGCCGGCCATGATGAGATTCTGATCAGGCTGGCCTTATTGGGATGCAGGCACCGCGCGCGGACAGGCGCGCGCCTTCTGAGCGATGGATTGCGCAACCAGGCGGGCGGCTTGTGGCTGCTAGTCCGCGGCAAGCTCAGCCTGGGCAGACAGGACAACAAAGGGGTTTGGCGACAGAGCCGGGCCTTGCACGGGGGGCAATGGGTGGACCTGGTCTCAGCCTGGACCCAGGCACCCTTCCCCGAGTCCGCCCTGGCCCTCAGCCCGGTGGTGGCCTATGAGCTTCCGGCACTGCCCGTGCTGGATCTCTGCCGCCAGCATCCGGTGCTGCTTGCCACCCTGCTGGACAGCCTGAGTCGTAGCGCTTGTGACGCCCTGGAGTCGCGCCAGGCCCTGGCCACTCAAGACTTCCCCTCACGACTCGCCGAATGGCTGCTTCATGAGTTCATGCTGAAGGGCCAAGGCGACTGTCTGACCCTGATCCAGTTCAAACGCGACTTGGCTGCGCAACTGGGCGTGACACCGGAGACCCTGTCCCGCACCCTGCGTCAGTTCCATGAGCAAGGCCTGATCGTGATGAAGCACAGCCAGCTGCGCTTCCCGGATCCCGCGCGCCTCGCCGCCCTGAGCCAGCGTCCGACCAGTGAGCCCATGAGTTGATGGCAGCCTTCTGAGACGAATCGGGGCACACAGCCGCGTGGCAATCACCTATCGCTTCATCGCTCACGACTCTTCCCTCTCCCTCTTTGTAGCAGCCACGGCCCATAGCGCAAGCTCCAGGCCAGAGCCAGAACCAGGTAAGCCAGCGCAACTGCAGGCAGCAGGTCTACAAGGCCCGGCCAGACAGGAGCCATCGCGGCAGCCAAACGGGCAGCAGTCAGCAACTGCAGCAGGGCTTGCATCAAACTCAAACCTCGGTCGACGGCCACGCTTCGGCCCTGCTGCACCGCACTGACCCGGCTGGCCATGGCCAGCAGAGTCGTGCCCATGAATCCGAGCGTCAGCGCATGCAGGGCCGCTACGGCCAGTGCGCGCTGCAGATCCGGGCGGCCCAATCCGGCTCCCCCTTGCGCCAGCGCGTCCAAGGCCAGGCTGAGACCCAGCCATACATAGCCGGCATGAAGCTGGGCGACCAGGGGCGTGCGTCGGGCGGCCAGCAGTTCGCGCCGCTGCGCGTCGCGCAAAACAAACACCGCCAGGCACAGCAGTGCCGCAGCAGCCAACAGGTGCATCGGCGCTGGCAGCGGCCAGGCCCAGAGCGCGGCCAGGTCCAGGCCAGCGCGCAGCAGCAGGCTGAGCAGCAGACCGATCAAGAGGCCTGGCGCGCGTCGGCCTTGCTGGTGCACAAACGGCGTCAAGCGCTGCAAGGCCAGCATGAAGATGCTGCCGACGCCCAGCCACAAACCCAGGCGCTGAGCCGCCTGCAACAACGTCGCCTGCTCGACCAGCACAGCCAGCGCAGCACACAGCTGGCACAGGCCGCCCCAGAGCAAGCCGGCGGCTATGCCCCAGGCATGAACTGAAAAGCGTGCACCGTGCCGGGCACAGCGGCGCAGCAGGACCACGGCGATGCCAAGCATGAACAGGCCCGGCACGGCTGCGAACCCGGCGGCCAGGCCGCGCCGGCCCGCAGCATCGGCCAGCAGCAAGCCCACCCAGGCCAGCCAGGCGGCCACAGCGGGCAGCAGGAGCCGGCTGCCGTCGAGCGGCTCTTGGTCCAGCCAGCGCGGAAAGCTGGTGCCAGCAAAGCCGGCAATGAACAGCGGCATCATGCCCAGACTCATCAGCCAGCCATGCAGGACCGACACCGGCAGCACACCGGCAGGCAGCAGCCACAACAAGCACGCGCTCCACCAGAGTGCGCTGCTCAGCCACAGCGCAGCGGCAGCCGCGAACAACGGACGGTGGGGCGACAGCATGTGCAGGCGCCGTCAGAGATCAGCGCGGCAGGTAGAACACGGCCTTGCTGCGGAAGCGGCTGCCGGGGAGGTCGCGATCCTCGGCGACGAAGTAGACGGTATGGGTGCCTGGAGCGAGGCCAGCCTGCTGAGGCAAGCGCAGCTGAACCGGCACGGCGCCGATGGCGGCCGGCGCCAACAGAAACTGGCTACCCCCTTGGGCTTGCAACTGCAGCCCGACCAAACCCTCGGCGCTCAGATTCAGGCGCAAAGGCCGCTCGCTGCGGTTGATCAGTTGCAGGCGGTAGGCGTTCTCGACCACGCCGTCCCCGACCTCGCGCGCCATGGTGCTGCGGTCCTTGACCACATCGATCAACAGATCCTGGCGCTGCTGCAGGCTGAAGGCGAAGGCGCCGCTCAGCAAGAACAGGCCCGCCCCATAGATCAAGACCCGAGGTCGCAACACGCGGGCCAGCATCTGCGAGCGCGTCCAATGATTCTTGATGCCGTTCTCGGTGGCATAGCGGATCAGGCCACGCGGCGCCCCGACCCTGTCCATCACCTGATCACAGACGTCAATGCAGGCGGCGCAACCTATGCATTCGTTTTGCAAGCCATTGCGGATGTCAATGCCGGTGGGGCAAACCTGCACGCACAGGGTGCAGCCCACGCAATCGGCGGTCTGGCCAAGCGCGAGCTCTGGTCCCTTGCGCGAACGCGCGCCACGCGGCTCGCCGCGGGCGGCGTCATAGCTGATGATCAGCGAATCGGCATCGATCAAGGCACTCTGGAAGCGCGCATAGGGGCAGATGTACTTGCACATCTGCTCGCGCAAGAAACCGGCGTTGCCATAGGTGGCGCCCGCGTAGAACAGCACCCAGAAACTCGGCCAGGCGGCGAGCTGCAGGTGCAAGAGCTGCTGGCTGAGCTCGCGGATCGGCACGAAGTAGCCGACGAAGCTGAAGCCGGTCAGCAAGGACAGGAGCAGCCAGCCGCCATGCTTGGCTGTCTTGCGTGCCAGCTTCTCAGCCGACCAGGGCGAGCGGTCCAGGCGCATGCGCGCCTGGCGATCGCCCTCGGTATGTCGCTCAATCCACAGAAACATCTCCGTGTAGACCGTCTGCGGGCAGCTGTAGCCGCACCAGAGGCGGCCGGCCACGGCGGTGAAGAAGAACAAGGCCAGGGCGCTGAGCACCAGCAAGGCAGCCAGGTAGATGAAGTCCTGCGGCACCAACAACAGGCCCAGGACATAGAAACGCCCAGCCTCCAGATCGAACAGCAGGGCCTGGCGTTCATTCCACTGCAGCCAGGGCACGCCGTAAAAGAAGAGCTGGGTCAGAGCGACCATCAGCCAGCGCCAGTTGGCAAAGCGGCCACTCACCGAACGCGGGTAGACCTTGGCCTCGGCCACATACAGCGGAATCACCCGGGGCGCCGTCGCACCCGGCGACGAGCGAGGGGAGTCAGATTGGCTCATGGGGCTTTCGGCTGCGCCGTTTGATGGGGACGGGCTGAATGCTCAAACCGGACAAGCCCACAGGCACGCCGCGCGACGTGGCGCTGGCGGGAGTCTGGGCGGGGCTCAAGAGATCAGCCAGGCTGTGGCGATCCAGCTGCTCCAGGAAGGCCGCGAGCGCCTCGTTGAAGATCCCGGTCAGGCGGCAGCGGCCAGTCAGGCTGCAGGCATTGCCATTGCCGAGACACTCCACCAGGTAGAAGTCGGGCTCCACGGCACGCACCAATTCGCCGAGCATGATGTCTTCCGGCGCCAAAGCCAAGCTCATGCCCCCGCCTTTGCCACGCACGGTACGAATCCAGCCGCCCAGGCCGAGCTGGTGGGTGATCTTGGTCAGATGGGCTTCCGAGATGTCATAGGCCTGAGCGATCTCAGCCGTGGTGCAGAGCCGATCGGGTTGCTGACCCAAATAGATCAGCATGCGCAAGGCGTAGTCGGTCATGGTGGTCAAGCGCATGGCTGATCCTTGTTGGTTTTGAACGGGGCCATGTACTCATCCGGGAAGCCCATCAACCCTGGGCCGCAGAAGCATGGGACCATAACGCCACAAATACAGGGCAAATGCCAAGGTCCAGCACAGGGCAGACAGCCAGACCGCCCATAGCAAGGCCGCCGGCAGCAGCAGCGGCAGAAACACCCGCAGCACTGCGGCCGCAAGCAAGGCCAAGTAGGCCGCCGTCTCCACCGGCCCAGCTTTCAGCGGCCGACCCGTGTGCCCGAGGGCGGTGCGCGTGATCATGCCCAGGGTCATCAGTCCGATCAGGCCCACCGTCAGGGCATGGGTCGCAGAGGCCGCGGGCAGCCAGTCCAGGGTCGCCGCTGCACGCAGAGCCAGGTGCAGCAAGAGCCAAGCGTAGGCCGCGTGCAGCACCCAGACCAAAGGGTTGCCCAAGGTCTTCCAAGGCTGCCAGAGCGCGAAGCGCAGGCTGTGCGCCAGCAAAGCCGGCAGCAGCGCCAGAAGCATCACCGGGCCGCTCAAGCCCAGTGCGTCGCAGGCGGCCAGCAGCAGCAGCGCCGCCAGTGCGATGCGCTCCAGGCGAGGCTCACGGCGCGCGTTCATGCCAGGCACACCATTGTTGGAGAACATGGGCAGCACTCGGCCGGCCATGACGGCAATCATGAACAAGAGCAGATCGAGCGCCAAGGGCAAGCCCAGGCCTTGAAACGGTGCCGCCGGCAGCTGAAGCTTGGCCCACAGGCCCAACTGCCCGAGATGCAAAGCAGCGGTGGCCAAGCCCAAGGCCAGCAGCAGGCCGACAAAGAAGTAATTCCGCCGGTTGCCGCCTGCGTGCAGGGCCCCCCACAAACCCCAAGCCGCCAGCCAAGGCACGGCCACATTGACCGCCAGCGAGGCCCACAACCAAGGTGTCAGCACCAGCACACGGGCGAGCACCCACAGCGCCGCCAGCGCCATCAAGGGGCGGCCCGTCGGCGTGGCCCGCCCCGACCAGTTTCGACCGGCCGTGAACAAAAACCCGATGACGATGGCCAGGGCGTAGCCGAACACCATCTCATGGGCATGCCAGGCTGAACCGCGCAGGCCTCCACTGGCCAGCAAGCCACTGAACTGCAGCGCCCACAAAGGCACGGACAGCATGGCCAACAAGGCGGCCAAGAGATAAAACGGCCGAAAGCCCAGGTCCCAGAGCGCCAGCCCTTGGCCAGACCGGTGCCGCCGAGGCGGCTCCTGCAACTGAACGAACACCGTGCCCATCCTGCTCTCCTCCTGCCGCTTCGCTCAGCGGGCGCCGCTGCAGCAGCCGCAGCAACTTTGAGCCGCAGGGCGCCGACCGATACGAAGACGCCATTGCGTCGGACCAGCCTCCAAAACCTCCCAATCGAACTGACCGGGCCACAAGGACTGGAACTGCTGCCTCAACGGAACAGGTTCATGGTCGCTGTGTAGCTCGAACCAAGCGCCGACCGGCAAGCTTTCAAAGTGCCGGAAGATCAGGACGTGGCGCTGCGCCGGGGCAACCAGTCGCACATCAATAACGGAGTTTCTGGCCGGCACGGCGCAGTGGTCGGAGTCGATGTTCATGCGAGATCCCCAATAAGTTGCATTCACAATGAATCTATTGTTCCGTAACCGGATTCGTAAAGCAACATTAAAAATGCATCTTATGTTTCGCCGCCATGCACTTCAGCGAACGGAATACGATGCGATGTGCACGGCGAGTCCTTGTCGGAGCGGAAGACAAGCGAGACAGCCCTTCGCACAAAACTGCGGGCAGTAATCCCTCAACTTTCAGGATGCTGGCAATCCAACGCTTGCGAGGGCAAACGACTGCATCACGAAGCCGCCGCGACGCGCCTGGATGCAAGCGCGGCGCTAAATGACCTCCAACTGCTGCAGGAAAAGCTCGCCGCGGCGAACCGAGGAAATACGAGCAGCATGTCGCGCCAGAGGCAGAGCGCCAGGCGCATGCCGGCACTACGGCGCGGCGCCAGGAGGCTCCCGTGCAATTGGATCTGGGCCGCCGACAGCAGCAGAAGACTCAGATGGCGTTCAGCACGGTCTTGGCCAAGGCGGGGCAGACTGACCGCGGTCTGACCTGAATCGAATGGCAGGAAGCAGCCTGTTACCGAGGTTCGACGAACTCCAGCTTCTAGGGCAGAGCTGCTGCTCGCGCAGGAAATCCCCCGCACTGAATCACGAGCCAATCCTGCCGAACAGGATGCTCACGTACGCCGGAATACATGCAAGGCCCGAATCCACCCAAGGACATAGCGATACCAGCCACTGCCAGAACTGAGACCTGGAAGCTCGATCCGATTCAACAGCTGCTCCTCGTCGCGGCGCTCGTCATAAACACAGGTGGACAGCCGAGCTACGCGGCCGCAAAGCTGAACCCTGACAAAGTGCAAATCTCAGCGACGTAACTCGACTTTGTGCAATCGGATGGTTCATTCCGATCCGAAAGTGCCGCCATCGATGCCTCGAAGTCGGGAGCAGTGAGGTTCAAAGTGCAATCCGTTGCTTCCGGCGCAGTGCAACCCAATGCTGCAAGTCACAAAGCAGGCCTTTTTTCATGGTGCCGAGTCCAAGAGCTTCATTCGGGCTGCAAGGTGTACTTGCTGTAGTAACGCCGCCCCTGCATGTCCTGCGCACCCAGCCAGATTTCGGCTGTCATGGTCAGCGGCGTGGGCAGGCTCAGGCCGGCCAGGGTGAGCGTGGTCTTGGGTGGCAGCGGCGGCGTGGCGTCGGTGAACAAAGGGATGATGCCGCCGGTCAGGCGGGTGCGCACGCTGATCAAGCGCATATCGGGGTTGGCGCTGGCCCAAGTGGCGTAGTTGAGCACCAGGTCCTGGCGCAGGGCTGAGGCCTTGAGCGGCTGGCTGCTGCTGATGCCGTCCAGGGTCGGGAAGCGACTGCGGCCGCTGTCGGCGGGCACATCGGCGGGCAGAAACATGGCTCGCGTCTCGGCCGTGCCGGCGATGGTGTAGCTGGCCACGTACTTGGCGCCACGCTGGCTTTCGGCGCCGCCCAACCAGCCCAAGGCCGATTGTTGCAAGGCGCTGTCGGCGATGTCCCCGGTGGGCGCCACGGTCGCCGAACCCGGCGTGCTCGAGATGCACATGAAGGGCCGGTTGCAGTAGGACAGGCCGATGCTGTAGCCGCTGGGCATCTGCACATTGGCCGTGCTCAGCAATTGCACCGGTGTTGCGGCGGCCGTGCGGGATTGCACTTCCAACTGAATGCCGACCCAGGGATTGGCAGCGCTGGCCGCACTCGCCGGAGCGAGCGCCGCATCCGCCGCCAGGGCCTGCACGCTGACCGGATAGATCTTGGCATCGACCTTGCGCGCATTGCCGATCAGGCTCCAGGTGCCGCCCGTGGTGGCCGGAGCTGGGGCTTTGGTGAAGGTGGCCGCATTGGTGAAGTACTCCTGCACCGTGCCCGTCGAATCGCTGACGGCGGCCGCCACCAGCACGCGTTTGCACAGGCCGCCGGTCAGCACATCGTCGGCACAGCCGGTCACCATCATGCGACCCAGCTGACGTTTGGCCGTGGCCAAACCTGCGAGGCGAGCGGCCAACTCGGCCTTGGTGCCGGAGTTGTGGCTTTCATAGGTACCGAGCCAGGTCGAGGCGGTGAAGTCAGCGGCCGTCTTGCCCTGGGCGATCAGTGCATTCAAACCTGCGCTGAGATCGTCCAAGCTGGCGAGATTGTCCGTCGTCGCCTTGGCACTGGAGGCCAGCTTGAGGGTGGAGCTGATGGCATTGGCCGGCACGCCTCCGGTCTTGAGCAGTTCGGTCTGCGCCGTGGCCAGCCCCACCACCACCTCCGGCACCGCCGTGGCCAGCATCTTGTTGCTGATGAGCAGCTGATCCACGCCCTTGTTGCTGCGCGCCACTTGCACGCGCAAGGCTTCGAGCAAAAGGTCTTGGGGGCTCTTGTTGGCCGTGAAGCCGGCATCGCCCAGCAGGTCGAGGCTGGCCGTGTTGGTGATCTTGAGGTCGCTGAGCTGGGTCTTGATCAAGGCCTTGAGGAACTCGCCGGCCCCGCTGGCGGCCGATGCGGCAGGGGCAATCTGCGCCGCGCTGGCAGCGGCCGTGGCAAACAAGGCTTGCGGGTCGGTCCCCACGGACAAGGCCACGATGGCCTGGCTCAAAGGCGTGACATTGGCCACCATGGCCGATTTCGCCGCGTCCAGAATCGGCACGATGGAGTGCAGGACCTGGGGCATGCCCTGAGAGTCCACGCCGATCACCTGCACCAGCAGCGGGCCCTTGAGGGTCTTGCTGCTGAGGTTGAGGCTGTAGCTGCCATCGCTGGGCTGCGTGCTGGTGCTGCCCAGGGCTGTGCCGGCGGCATCGATGACCTTGATCTGGGCATTGGCCAGGGGCGCGCCAACCGCCGCCACGCCGCTGAGGGTGGGCGTCACGCTGAAGGTGGTGCTGCCAGCGGCGCTGTCCGTGCCGCCGTTGCTGGAATCACTGCTGCCGCCTCCGCCGCCGCAGGCGCTGAGCACCAGGCCCAAGGTCAGGCTGGACAGCAGGACCAAGCCGGCCTTGAGACCCGGCAAGACTGGAGAAGAACGGTGCGGCGTGGAAGACATGAGATGAGGCTCGCTCGGGCTGCTACTCCCCTCATCTTAGGCATCAAGTTCCCGGCGCCAGCGCCGAAGAAGCACGCGCTTTTGGCGCGTTATTGCCGCCCGCCGCAGCGAGAGCGCCTCATTTCGGGCCGATGTTCACCCAGGCCACCTCGAACCAGTTGTCCGGCCGGTGCACCACACTGACGTTGCTGCGGGCCGCCCAGGGAATCATCTGGCGGTGCAGGGGCAGAACCTGGAACTGTTCTTTCAGCTCCATCAGCGCCGACTTGATCAGCTGCTCCCGCTTCTTGGGATCGATCTCGACGCTGCTTTGGGCGGCCAGGCTGTCGAACTTGTCATTGCGCCAGTTGCCGTAGTTGTAGGCACCGATGCCGCGCTCGCCGCGGTTGCGAAACACCGGCGCGAAAATGGATTCGGCATCGGTGATGGCGCCGCCCCAGCCATAGAGATACAGGCTGGTGTCGAGCTTCTCCAACTTGGGGAAGAACAGCACCCGCGGCATGGCCGAGACCCGCACCTTGATCTTGAGCTGGGCCCACATCGCGGCCAGGGCCTGGCAGATCTCTTCGTCGTTGATGTAGCGGTTGTTGGGGCAGTCGAGCGTCACCTCAAAGCCGTCGGCGTAGCCGGCTTCGGCCATCAGCTTGCGGGCGCCAGCAATATCAAAAGGGAAACGGGCCTCGATCTTGGGGTCGTCGAAGGCTGCGACCGAGGCCGGCGTCAGTCCGCCGGTGGGCACGCTCAAACCATTCATCAGTTTGCTGCGCAGAGTTTCCACATCGATGGCCTGGTAAAGCGCGCGGCGCACACGCAGATCCTTGAACGGATTCTTGTCACCGGGCACCTGGCCGTAGAGCAGCTTGTCCCGGCCCTGATCCATGCCGATGAAGATGAGGCGATTCTCGGGGCCGTCAATGATCTTCACACCCTGGGTGTTGCGCAGGCGCGCGACGTCGCGCGGTGCCGGGTCGAGCACAAAGTCCAGTTCGCCCGAGACCAGAGCCGCCAGGCGGGTGGCGTCATTGGCGATCGGTGTCAGGACAATTTCCTGCACATTGCCCTCGAACTTGCCCCACCAGTTCGTGTTGCGCTTGTACACCGTCTTGATGCCGGGTTGGCGGGTGACCAGCATGTAGGGGCCGGTGCCGTTGGCATTCATGCTGGTGAAGCCCTCTTCCTTGTTCTTGAAGTCCAGCGGCCGGGTGGCGCGGTTGGCCTCAGACCAAGACTTGCTCATGATCCAGAGCGTGTCCAGATGCTGCAGAAAGATCGGGTTGAAGGCGGTCAGCACGAACTCCACCGTCTGCTCGTCCACCTTGCGGGGCGTGCCCACGGCATTGGCGTAGATGGACAGCTGCGAGGTCGACTCCTTGGCGCGCTGGATGGAATACACCACATCGTCGGCGGTGAAGGGCTGGCCGCCATGGAACTTGACCCCCTGGCGCAACTTCACGCGCCACAGCAAGGGGTTGACCTGGGTCCACTCGGTGGCCAGACCCGGAACGATGTTGAGCTTGTGGTCGCGGCGGGTCAGGCGCTCGTAGACCTGACCATTGACCATATTGGTCATGCTCTCGTTCTGCGAGTGCGGGTCCATGGTCTGGGGATCACCCTGACTGGCCCATTTCAGGGTCTGCGCCTGCGCCGCCGGTGTCGGCAGCATCAAGGAGATGGCCACAGCGGCCAACAGCGGCACCAAACGGAACGCGGTATTCATTGCGAGCACCTCTCAAGCCAGGAACTTCGCGAGTGTAGGGAGCGCGGCATGAGCTTCCGCATGGGGTAAACCTTGGCTCTCAGCCGGCTGGCTGCGCAGGCGGCAAGGACTATGCAAAAAATGACGAAGGGTCAGGTCTTGCGCCAGATGTCGTCGAGATGGGTGAAGCCCCAGTCCTGCGGCGACTCGCGCCCCACCACCCGGTCCGAGTTGGCCGGGTTGGCCAGATCCAGCATCTGCACCGGAATCGGCAGCTTGGACTTGGTGGAATAGAACACCCGCACCATGGGTGCAGCCAGGTTCTGCGGATTCAGGTCGATCACAACCGCCAGGCGGCCCGATTCCAGCTTGACCAGGCTGCCCACCGGGTAGATGCCCACGCTTTTCACAAAGGCTTTGAACACCACCGGGTCGAACTGACCGGTCCATTGCGCCATGCGCTGGATGGAGCCGGCCGGGTCCCAGGCGGCCTTGTAGGGCCGGGTTGAAGTGATGGCATCGTAGACATCGCAGACCGCGCCCATGCGCGCGAGCAGGCTGATCTGCTCACCCTTGAGCTTTTGCGGATAGCCGGTGCCGTCCATCTTCTCGTGGTGGTGCAGGCAGACATCGAGCGCGGCCTCGGGCACGGCCCCACCCTCTTTCAGCATCATGTAGCCGCGCATGGGGTGGGAGCGCATGATGTCAAACTCGGCTTCGGTCAGCTGGCCCGGCTTGTTCAGCACATCGAGCGGCATCATCATCTTGCCGATGTCATGCAGCAGACCGGCCAGACCGGCCTCGCGTGTTTGCGTGTCATCCAGACCAAGCTGGCGGCTCAAGGACACCATCAGGGCACACACGGCCACCGAGTGCATATAGGTGTAATCGTCCTTGGTCTTGAGCCGGGCCAGGCTGATCAAGGCCGAGGGGTTGCGCGACACCGAGTCAGCGACTTCTTCCACCAGCGGCAGGCACATCTCGGGATCGATGGCCTTGCCCATGCGAGCCTCACCAAACAAGGCCGTGACAGCCTGGCGCGAGCGATTGACCACCTGGGCGGCACGGCCCATCTCGGAGCCCATGCTGACCCGCTCGACCCGCGCCGGGCCGGGTGCCACGGTGGTGGCGGCTGGCGCCGCCTCGGCCGGCGGCGTAGATACGGAGGCGGGGCTGGGCGCATCGACCAGATCCTGGACCAAGGTGTCGGGCACGGCCTGGTCCTGCACATCGCTGCCCTTGCTGACATCGATCCACACCATGGGCACACCACTGGTCAGCAGCGCCTCCAGATCGGCCGGGTCGCGCAGCACGAACTTGGTCTTCCAGAAGGGGTGCGACAACCACGAACCCTCCATGGACTGGAGGTACATGCCCAGCTGAACCTGATGGATGGGAATCTTCTTGAGCATGAGCCTGGCTGAAAACGAATCGCTGGGAGGAGCACGAAGAACGTGCCGCCGAGTATGGGCCACAGCAGCTCCGCGCGACCCGGCGATCAGGCACAAAAAAGCCGCCAAATTGGCGGCTTTTTGACGCTGCACGCAGGCCTGGTTCAGCGGAACTTGCTTTGCGGCACGGTGCGCAGATCGCCAGGCAGCGAGGCCAGGTACTTGGCGATGGCCTTGAGTTCGGCAGCGCTGAACTGCTTGACCTGGCCGGCCATGATGGCGTTGCTGCGGCCAACCACGGCGTTGCCTTCGGTCTGGTAGGACTTCAGGGCCACGTTCAGGTAGTCAGCGTGCTGGCCAGCGATCTTGGGATAAGCGCCGTCAATGGGCTTGCTGAAGTTGGCGCCGTGGCAGGAAACGCAGGCACCCTTGGTCAGCAGCTCAGCCACCTGGGCCGAGGGGGCTGGCGGGGTTTCCGGCAGGGCCTGGGCGGGGGCTTGCTTTTCGTACAGGGCCGAGATGTCGGCGATGTCTTGCTCACTCAGGGTTTGAGCAATGCCGCGCATGGTCGGGTGCTTGCGCTCGCCCTTGGCGTACGCCGTCAGGGCCGCGGCGATGTACTTGGCGTTCTGGCCGGCGATCATGGGCACTTTGTGCACTTCAGGAAAGCTGGCTTGGTAGCCCGGGATGCCATGGCAGCCAATGCACATGGCGATCTTGTCCTGGCCGGCCACCGCAGGAGCGGCGTCCTTGGCGAGAACGGAAGCGCTGGCGCCGAACAAAGTGGCCAGAGCGAGCGAGATCTGCAGCAGTTTTTTCATGGTCCCGGGGTGTCTAGATCTTGTACCGACGGGCATTATAGGGGGCCACTTATACTGAATCGTCACCTTCCGGACTTTGATCCAAACCATGAAATTTGCAGGTTCCGAGCACTACATCGCCACCGATGACTTGAAGTTGGCCGTCAACGCGGCCGCCACCCTGCAACGGCCCCTGCTGCTCAAGGGCGAGCCCGGCACCGGCAAGACCATGCTGGCCGAGGAAGTGGCGCGCAGCCTCGGCCTGCCACTGTTGCAGTGGCACATCAAGTCCACCACCAAAGCCCAGCAAGGCCTGTACGAGTACGACGCGGTCAGCCGCCTGCGCGACAGCCAGCTCTCCGGCATCGAAGGCGTGGACAAGGTCAGCAAGATCGAGAACTACATCGTCAAGGGCGTGCTCTGGCAGGCTTTCGAGGCCGATCAACCGGTGGCCCTGCTGATCGATGAGATCGACAAGGCCGACATCGAGTTCCCCAACGACCTGCTGCGCGAACTCGACCGCATGGAGTTCTACTGCTACGAAACACGCCAGCTGATCAAGGCCAAACACCGCCCCCTGGTCTTCATCACCTCGAACAACGAGAAAGAGCTGCCCGACGCCTTTCTGCGCCGCTGCTTCTTCCACTACATCAAGTTCCCCGACCCGGTGACCATGCAGGCCATCGTCGATGTCCATTTCCCCGGCCTCAAGAAAGAGCTGCTGGCCGCCGCCCTCAAGACCTTCTTCGAGGTGCGCAATCTGCCGGGCCTGAAGAAAAAGCCCAGCACCTCGGAGCTGCTCGACTGGCTCAAGCTGCTGGTGGCCGAAGACATGCCGCCCGAGACCCTGAGCCAGCCGGGTGCCGAGCACCTGATCCCCCCTCTGGTGGGCGCCCTGCTGAAGAACGAGCAAGACCTGACCCTGTTCGAGAAGCTGGTCTTCATGCAGCGCCAGCATCGCTGAGGCAGCCATGGACAAGAACCTGCAACAAGGCCTGAAGCAAGGCCTGGCCGATGCCTGCGGCTTTGTGCTGGGCGCCCTGGCCGGCTGGGAGCTGGGCCGCGCGCTGGGCTTTGATTTCATCGCCAGCACCGAATGGCAGCTGCCTCAGCTGCTGGGCCTGGGCTTCATCCTGGGCGGCTGTGGCGTCGGGCGCTGGGCGGCACGGGCCCTGCTGGCCCAGCTGGACGGCCTGAGCCGCAAGCCCTAGCCCTCCTCTTTCAACACTCCTTTCCTGAAAAGACCGACCATGGCGGCATCCCCACGCGCAGCAAAGCCCGAGACCTTTGACGTGGAGGCCCTCTGGGCCCTGGCCCGCGTCGGCGCGCCCAGCCTCTCGCCCGATGGCGCCCAGGCCGTGGCCAGCGTCAGCCGCTGCGACATGGCGAGCAACAAGACCGAGTCCCACCTCTATCTGCTTTCCACCCTGGGCGGCGAGCCGCGCCAGCTGACCCAGGCCGGCAGCCCCGACAGCAAGGACGGCGCGCCGCAGTGGAGCCCGCGCGGCGACCGCATCGCCTTCATCGCCCGGCGCGAGCAGGAAGGCGCCAAGGACAGCGAGCCGCAGCTCTATGTGATCGCCCCCGACGGCGGCGAGGCCCGTCGCATCGGCCTGCCCGGCGTCGGCGTCGCCACTGGCGTACAGGCTTTCAAATGGTTTCCGGATGGCCGCCGCATCGCCTTCATCTCCTGGGTCTGGCCCGAGCTGAAAGGCCAGGCCGCCCAAGCGCAGGCGCTCAAGGACTTCAAGGACCGCAAGGAAAGCGGCTACGTCACCTCAGACGCCGTCTACCGCTACTGGGACCACCATGTGCCCATGGGCCGGGTGCCGCATCTGCTGGTCGTCGATGTGGACAGTGGCAAGGTGCGCGATCTCTTCGAGGGGACAGACTTGGCCCTGAGCCTGGCCGACCCCGACGAGCACAGCTTCGACATCTCGCCCGATGGCCGCCGCATCGTCTACGCCTTCGACCCCGAGGCAGACAAGCGCCTGGACCATGACCTGGCCCTCGGCGAAGTCGAGGTCAAGAGCGCTCAGCACTGCGTGCTCTTGCAGGTGGAGGGCTGGGATTTCCGCGCGCCGCGCCACAGCCACGCCGGCCAGCATCTGGCCTTCGTCGCCAGCCACCAGGGCTTGAAGCACACCATGCCGGGCCAGCTGGCCGTGCTGGACACGGCCGGCCACTGGGCCGTGATGTCGGCCGACTGGGACCATGAAGTCAGCGCGCCCCTGGTCTGGGATGAAGACGATCTGTCCATCCTGCTGGCCGCCGAACAGGCCGGCCGCCGCCACCTCTGGCGCTTCGAACTGAAGCACTGCCAGGCCGAGATCGTGTTCGAAGGCGGCCATGTGGGCAGCTTCGCGCTGGCCGCCGGCACCGTGGTGCTGAACCATGACAGCGTGCAGTTCCCACCGCGGCTCTCGCGCCTGCTGGAAGACGGCAGCAGCGCCCGCATCGAGCGCTTCAACACCGAGCATTTGAAGCGTCATGAGTTTGGCAAGCACCAGGAGGTGATGCTCAAGGGCGGCCAGGGCGACGAGGTCCAGATGTGGCTGATCTACCCGCCCGGCTTCAACCCCAAGAAAAAGAAGGCCTACCCGGTGATGCATGTCATCCACGGCGGCCCGCACACCGCCTTTGGCGACAGCTGGCACTGGCGCTGGAACCACCAGGTGTTTGCCGCCCAAGGCTATGTGGTGGCCTGCGTGAACTACCACGGCTCGTCCAGCTTCGGCCACGCCTTCCTGGACTCCATCACCCACCGCTGGGGCGAGCTGGAGCTGCAGGACATCGAGGCCGGCACCGACTGGCTGCTGGCCCAACCCTGGGCCGATGCGAAACGCGTGTTCGCCACCGGTGGCAGCTACGGCGGATACATGGTCGCCTGGATGAACGGCCATGTGCCGGCCGGCCGCTACCAGGCTTATGTGTGCCACGCGGGCTGCTTTGACTGGCAGGCCATGTTTGCCGACGACGCTTACACCTGGCACGCCAAGGAACTGGGCAGCTGGTACTGGGACGACCCGGCCAAGATCGCCTCGCAAAGCCCGCACAGCTTTGCCCAGCACATGAACACGCCCACCCTGGTGATCCACGGCGCCCTGGACTACCGCGTGCCCGATGCCCAAGGCCTGGCCTACTACAACACCCTCAAGGCCCGCGGTGTGGACAGCCGCCTGCTCTGGTTCCCTGACGAGAACCACTGGATCCTCAAGCCCCGCAACAGCCGTCAGTGGTACGTTGAGTTCTTTGCCTGGCTGGCCCGCCACGATGGCGGGGCCGCTGCCAAGAAAGCGACCTCGTCCACCAAAGCCGCCACGAAGCGTTGAGCCAGACACCGATAATCAAAGCCCCACCCGCGCCGGGCGCACCCCCCCCCCTTCTTGCCCCTCCTCCCATGCTGATCAAATTCTTCTACACCCTGCGGGCGGCCAAGCTGCCGGTGTCGGTGCGGGAATTCCTCAGCCTGCTCGAGGGCCTGGAGAAAGGCGTGATCGGCAGCGAGGGCGCCGCCTCCATCGACGATTTCTACTTCCTCGCCCGCACCACCCTGATCAAGGACGAGACGCAATTCGACAAGTTCGACCGCGCCTTTGCCGCCTATTTCAAGGGCGTGGAGCTGCTCAGCGATTTCAGCCAGGAGCTGCCGCTGGAATGGCTGCGCCAGCACCTGCAGCTGGAACTGAGCGACGAGCAAAAAGCCGCCATCGAAAAGATGGGCTGGAGCGAGCTGATGGAGACGCTCAAAAAGCGCTTCGAGGAGCAAAAAGAGCGCCACGAGGGCGGCAACAAATGGATAGGCACGGGCGGCACCAGCCCCTTCGGGAACAGCGGCTACAACCCGCAAGGCATACGCATCGGTGGCGCCGGCAAGAACAAGAGCGCCGTCAAGGTCTGGGAGCAGCGGGCCTACAAGGACTACGACGACCAGCTCGAGCTGGGCACGCGCAATATCAAGGTCGCCCTGCGCCGGCTGCGCCGCTTTGCCCGCGAGGGCTCGGACCTGGAGCTGGATCTGAGCGACACCATCAGCAAGACCGCCGCCAACGCCGGCATGCTGGACATCCGCATGGTGCCCGAGCGCCACAACAAGGTGAAGGTGCTGCTGCTGATGGATGTGGGCGGCACCATGGACGAGCATGTGCACCGCGTCGAAGAGCTGTTCTCGGCCGCCAAGACGGAGTTCAAGCACCTGGAGTTCTTCTACTTCCACAACTGCGTCTACGACTTTGTCTGGAAGAACAACCGCCGCCGCTTCGCCGAGAAGACGCCCACCTGGGACCTGATCCGCAAATACAACCGTGACTACAAGCTGATCTTTGTCGGCGATGCCACGATGAGCCCTTACGAGATCCTGCAGCCCGGTGGCAGCGTCGAATACAACAATGAAGAACCCGGCGCCGAATGGTTGCAACGCCTGACCCACGCCTTCCCCAAATACGCCTGGATCAACCCGGAGCCGCAAGGCGTCTGGCAGTACCGCCAGAGCGTGTCCCTGATCCAGAACCTGATGCAGCAACGCATGTTCCCCCTGTCCCTGCAAGGCCTGGAAGGCGCGATGCGTTTGCTCAGCCAATGAGCCACACCCTGCCCCGGCTGCTGCGCGGCGCCCTGCTGTTCGCGGCGGCGGGCCTGTCCGGCTGCGCCTCGATCAGCAGCCTCTGGAAGAACGAGCCACCGCCGGCCAGTGCCGCGCCCGGCGCCGCCGCCGATGCCGCGCCGGTGCGCCTGGTGGCCGAGTACGACTTGGTGGTCGAGGCGCCCGGCGATCTGCGCGATCTGCTGCAGGAACACCTGGACCTGGCCCGCTTCCGCAGCGCCCCCGAAGACCAGCGCCTGAGTCGCCAGGAGCTGGGTCGCCTGATCCAGGCCGCGCCCCAGCAGGCCCAGGCCTTGCTGGAGACCGAAGGCTTCTTCAACGCCCAGGTGCAGGTCAGCCGCAACGAGGGCAGCCCGGTGGTGGTGACGGTGAAGGTCGAGCCCGGCCCGCAGACCCGGGTCAAGGCGCTGCAGATCGAGTTCGCCGGTGCCCTGGCCCCGGACCAGCCCGCCGTGGCGGGCGCCGATCTGGCCGCCCTGCGCGAGCGCCTGCAGGGCCAATGGTCGCTGGGCCTGGGCCAGGGCTTCTCGCAGCCGCGCTGGTCGCAGGCCAAGAACGAGCTGCTGGCCACGGCCCGCGCGCGTGGCTTCCCGCTCGCCACACTGGACACCCACAGTGCCCGCATCGATGCCGAGACCCAGAGCGCCGAGCTGGACCTGAAGCTGGACAGCGGCCCGCTGTTCCGCCTCGGCGAGCTGCAGATCGAAGGACTCAAGTACCAGCCGCGCAGCAGCGTCGAGCGCCTGGCCGGCTTCAGCGTCGGCCAGCCCTACACCGAGCAGCTGCTGCTCGATTTCCAGGAGCGCCTGGTCCGCACCACCTTGTTCGACAGCGTCAATGTCGACATCCAGCCGCTCAGCGATCCGCCCGAGGCCGCGCCCGTGCACATCAAGCTGCGCGAGGCGCCGCGCCAGCAGCTGACCGCCAGCATCGGCTACGACACCGGCAGCGGCCCGCGCCTGGGCGCCGATTACATCCACCGCCGCCCCTTCGGCCTGGACCTGCGTGCGCGCAGCAAGCTCAAGCTCAGCCAGAACAACAGCTCCTACGACCTGGAGCTGAGCTCGCATCCGCAGCCCGATATGCAGCGCAATGTGGGCGCCCTGTTCCTGGAGCGCAAGGTCGACGACAACAAGACCACGGTCAATCTGCGCGCCCGCGTCGGCCGCACCCGCGAGACCGAGCGGCAGGACCGCACCTACTACCTGGAGCTGCTGCGCGCCCGCGAGACCGACCCGCAAGGCACCATCAGCGCCGGCGCTGCCTCGGCCAATGTGCAGTGGATCCACCGCCGGCTCGACAGCCCGCTCACCCCCACCCGGGGCTACAGCGCCAGCCTGCTGCTGGGCGTGGGCCGGGCCGACAGCTCCGAAGCCCGTAACGGCGGATTCCTGCGCAGCCATGTGCGCCTGCAGGCCTACCAGCCCCTGCCCGGTGGCTGGTTCGGCAGCGCCCGCAGCGAGTGGGGCCAGGTCTTTGCTTCGCAGGAGGTCGGCCTGCCCGAGAAGCTGCGCTTTCGCACCGGCGGCGATGACACCGTGCGCGGCTACGGCCTCGATGACCTGGGCCCGCGCGATGCCGATGGCAATGCCACCGGCGGCCGCATCCTGTGGAACGGCAGCGTCGAGCTGGCCCATGGTCTGACCGCCAGCATGCCCGCCCTGCTCGGCGCCGTGTTCGTGGACGCCGGCCAGGCAGCCCAGCACTGGCGTGACCTGAAGCCCAGCATCGGCTACGGCTTCGGCATGCGCTACCGCAGCCCCCTGGGCACCTTGCGCCTGGACCTGGCCCGCGGCCAGGAGACCCAAAAATGGCGCCTGCATTTCAGCGTTGGCATCGCGCTTTGATGGTGATGATGATGATGACAAGCGCCAACGCCGCGAACCCCGACCCGGCCCCATGAGCGAACCCGACTCCACACCGGGCACCCCTGCCGCCCCCGCCGGCGACAGCAGCCCTGCGCCCAAGCCCGCCCCAGCCCGCCGCGGCCGCGGCCTGCTGCTGGGCCTGATGACCCTGCCGGTGCTGGCCGGCAGCGCCGGCCTGGGCCTTTGGTGGGGCTTGGGCAGCGAGGCGGGCAGCCGCTGGCTGCTGCAGCAAGTGCCCGGCCTGCAGGTCGAGGCGCCGCAGGGCAGCCTGATCGGCGACTTCTCGGCCCAGCGCCTGAGCCTCACCATCCCCGGCGGCCAGGACCGCATCGAGATCGACGATTTGCGCTGGACTGGCCTGAGCCTGGCCTGGAACCGCTCGCCCCTGCTTTGGGGCGACCTGATGGTCGAGCGCCTGAGTGCCCGCCAGGTGACGGTGCATCTGGCGCCCAGCGCCGAGCCCAGCCCCGTGCCCGAGGAGCTGCCCATCCCTCTGGGCGTGCACATCGCGCAGCTGCAAGTGGACCGCTTGTCCCTGCCCACGCTGAGCCCCTTGCCGGTGCACGGGCTGCAGGCGCGGGTGGACTTGAGCACGGTGACCGACAACAACCCCGGCGCCGAGCACCGCCTGCAGATCCAGCAGCTGGCCTGGGATCAAATGCAGCTCAGCGGCAGCGCCACGCTGGGCGCCGGCAGCGGCCTGCCCCTGCAGGCCAGCCTGGGCCTGAAGTCAGCCGCCCAGGCCGATCTGCCAGCCTGGGGCGCGCAGCTGGAGCTGCACGGCCCCTTGGCCCAGCTGCAGCTCCAGGCCGCGCTGAGCGCCCAGAACCAGCAGCTGCAGGCCCAGGCCCAGCTGCGCCCCTTCGCCGCCTGGCCCCTGCCCCAGCTGCAGCTGGACACGCAGCAACTGGACCTCTCGGCCCTGATGTCGGGCCTGCCCAAAACTGCGCTGAGCGGCCAAGTGAGCCTGCTGGCCGACAGCAGCACGACTGGCAAGAAAAATTCGAAGCAGCCCGCCCTGCTGATCAAGGCCCAGCTCGCCAACCACGCGGCCGGCCTCTGGAACGAACAGCGCCTGCCGGTGCGCCAGCTGAGCCTGGATGCCGAGGCTTCAGCCCTGGACCCGAGCCAGATCCAGCTGCGCGCCTTCGATGTGCTGCTGGGCAGCAGCGCCCTGCCCGCCGGCCGCCTGCGTGGCAGCGGCAAGAGCAGCAGCGCCGGCGGCAGCCAGCTCACGCTGAGCCTGGAGAACCTGCGCAGCGAGGGCCTGGATGCGCGTGCCGCCGGCTTGCTGGCCGCGGGCACGGTGGAGCTCAGCACCTCGCAGGGGCTGATCGAAGCAGGCAACGATGCATCAGGCCAACACGACAAGAAATCGGCCGCCAGCTCGCCGCCGCTGCAGCTGCGCATCAAGACCGATCTGCAAGGCCGCTGGCTGCCGCCAGGCCCGGTGACGCCGGCTGCGGCGCGCGCCCAGCTGGCCGCACCGGCGGCGACCAGCCCGCAAAACGCCCCGCTCAATGCCCACAGCCCCGTGCGCCTGCAGGCCAGCGCGGTCGCGTCCATGCAAGGCCTGGACCTGCAAGAGCTGCTGATGCAGGCCGGCGAAGCCCAGCTCAAGGGCAGCGCCAAACTGGCCTTCAGCCGCCCCGGCAGCCTGGCCGGCGGCTGGCAGCTGCAGGCCAATGCCCGCGGCATGGTGCCGGAGCTGCGCCGCCTCTGGCCCCAAGCGCCGGGCCCCAGCGCCCGCCTGGACCTGGACCTCAGCGCTGACCTGCAGGCCCCGGCCCAGCAGAGCAAGGCCGGCCTGCTCGCCCAGGCCCCGCGCGGCCAGGCCCGGCTGCGCCTGCTGCCCGGCAGCCAGGCCGGCATGGAGCTGGCCGCCGACCTCAGCTACGAGCGCGCCAACGATCAGCAAGTGCCCACCCTGCGCGCCGATCTGCAGGCCGGCGGCAACCAGCTGCAAGGCCGCGCCCAGCTGCTGGCCGACCACAGCCTGGAAGGCCAGCTGCAACTACAAGCGCCCCAGCTGCAAGCCCTGCAGCCGCTCTGGCAAGCCCTGGCCCCAGCCCTGGCCAAGGGCGAGCCCGCCCACCAGCTGGCCGGCAGTTTGAGCGGACAGCTGGCCTGGCAGGGCCGAGCCGAAGCGGACAGGAGCGGTGGCAAGAACGCCACCAGCAGCACCCCCCGCTGGAGCTGGCAAAGCCAGACCGAGCTGCAAGGTCAGGCGCTCAAGCTCGACCAGCTGAGCCTGGACAAGGCCCGGCTGAACGCCAAGCTCGCCAGTGCCCTGAATGCACCGCTGGCCCTGCAACTCGATCTGGAGCAGCTCAAGAGCCCCGAGGCCCAGCTGCCCCAAGTTCAGCTGCAGCTCAGCGGCAGCTGGATCCAGCACCAGCTGCAGCTCAGCGGCCTGGGCACAGCCCTGCTGCCCGCCGCCCTGCGCCCAGCGCACCAGCCGGCCGACCAGCCCTCGCGCAGCCAGTTCCAGATCGGCCTCAAGGGCAGCCTGGGCACGGCAGGAACCGCCAGCCCTTCGGCGAGCGAACTGGCCCAGCTCTGGGCCCAGGGCGGCCAGTGGCGCGCCAGCGGCCTCAAGCTCGATGCGCGCGTGCCTGCCGCCACCGCAGCCAGCAAAACGGCCAGACCGGCCGACAAAGCCCCGGCCCCCTGGCTGCAAGCGCAAGACCTGGCCCTGCGCGTGGAGAGCGGCCCGCAAGGCCAGCTCAGCGGCGCGCAGTTCGAGCCCGGGCGGTTGGAGCTGTTGGGCGCCGGCCTGCGCTGGCAGCAGCTGGCCTGGAAGGCCGCCGAAGGGCCCGATCAGCTGCAGCTCGACCTGGTCCTGGAACCCCTGGCCGTCGCGCCCCTGTTGGCACGCTGGCAGCCCGATTTCGGCTGGGGCGGCGATCTGGTGGTGGACGGCAGCGCCCGCATCCACACCCTGCCCCAGCTGGGCGTGGAGCTGTCCCTGCAGCGGCGCAGCGGCGACCTCAAGGTCACCGACGACGGCGGCACCCAGGCCCTGGGCCTGAGCGAGCTGCGCCTGGGCGTGATCGGCGCGCCCGGCCGCTGGCATCTGACCCAGGCTTTCGCCGGCAGCAATATCGGCGTGCTGGCCGGCGCGGTGACGGCGCGCAACGAGGGCGCTGAGGCCAGCCCCTGGCCTTCGGCGCAGTCGCATCTGGAGGGCGTGCTGGAAGCGCGGGTGGACAACCTCAGCGCCTGGGGCGCCTGGGTGCCCTCGGGCTGGCGCGTGGCAGGCGGCCTGGCCGCCAGCGCCAGCTTCGCCGGCAAGCTCAATGACCCGCAGGTGGTGGGCCAGATCCAGGGCAGCAAGCTGGGCCTGCGCAACCCGCTGCTGGGCATCGATGTGCAAGACGGCAGCTTTGCCCTGCAGCTCAAGGGCAGCCATGCCGAGCTGCAGCAGTTGCGCCTGCGCGCCGGTGAGGGCGAGCTCAATGCCCAAGGGAAACTGCAGCTGGGCGCCAAGCCGCAGGCCGACATCCAAGCCCAGGCCAACAAGTTCGCCCTGCTGCGACGGGTCGACCGCCGCCTGGCCGTGAACGGCCAGCTGCGCCTGCACATGGACGCCCAGGCCCTGGATCTGCAGGGCAAGCTCGATGTGGAAGACGGCCTGTTTGATTTCTCGCGCGGCAACGCACCCGAGCTGGATGACGATGTCGAGGTGCGGCGCGTGGCGCAGGTGCCAGCGGCACCTGCTGAATCCGCCGCGGCGCGGCGGCAGATCAAGCTCAAGCTGGACATCGACCTGGGCCAGAAGCTGCGCGTGCGCGGCCATGGCGTGGACACCTTGCTGGCCGGCGAGCTGCAGATGACCCAGGCCCAGGGCCGGCCGCAGCTGCACGGCAGCATCCGCACCGTCAACGGCAGCGTCGATGCCTACGGCCAAAAGCTCACGATCGAAAAAGGCCAGGTCACCTTCAGCGGCGTGATGGACAACCCGCGCCTGGACATCCTGGCCATCCGCCCGGGCGAAGAAGAGGTGCGCGTGGGCGTGACCATCGGCGGCAGCGCCCAGTCACCGCGCATCAAGCTCTTCTCCGACCCCGATATGGCCGACACGGCCAAGCTCTCCTGGCTGCTGCTGGGCCGCGCGCCCGACAACCTCGAACGCAGCGACACCGCCCTGCTGCAAAAAGCCGCCATGGCCCTGCTCAACGGCGGCGGCGAAAGCCGCACCGGCAAGGTCATCAAGTCCATCGGCCTGGATGAGCTGTCGGTCAGCGAAGGCAATGGCGAGGTGCGCGGCACCGTGGTGCGTGTGGGCAAGCAGCTGTCCAAGCGCTGGTATGTGGCGTTTGAGCGCGGCCTCAACGCCACGCAAGGCAGCTGGCAGCTGATCTACCGCATCGCCCAGCGCTTCACCCTGCGCGGCCAGGCCGGCGATGAAAACGCGCTCGATCTGATCTGGCAGTGGAAGTGGGAGTGAGACCCGCCGACGCCTAACGCAGGATTGCAGCGGAAGTCGGAAGCATCAGCGCCGGCGCCGCGTGGCCTGCCGATCTTTCATGCGAGAATTCGCGCCGCCCGGGCCACCGGGCGCGTCTCTCCGTAGTTCAATGGATAGAACGGCCGCCTCCTAAGCGGCAAATACAGGTTCGATTCCTGTCGGAGGGACCAAGCAGCCCTGAGCCCTTCAGTTGTCGCTGCTGCGCGCAAAGATCAACCAGATCTCAGGTTCGCGGAAGTTGTCGAACATGCCGCTCAAGAGCTTGAAGCCGGCGTTCTCGAAGTAGCGGATCACGCTGGCGCCCTCGTCGTCCAGATGGGTGCCCAGCTCGTACTTGGCACCGTGGGCCTCGTCGTTCCAGTGACCCGGGTCGGGATAGGGCAAGACGATGAAGAGCGCGCCATTGGGCTGCAGGATGCGGCGGAACTCGGCCAGCACCTTGGCCGGCTGGTAGGCGTGCTCGAGCGTGTGGGAGGAATAGACGATGTCCACGCTCGCGTCTTCGAAGTTGACCAGCTCGTGCATATCGCCGGCAATCACCGGGTAGCCGCTCTCACGGGCGCGCTCGAGCTTGGATTCGTTGAACTCCACACCGATCACATCGCTGAAGCCCATCTGCTTGAAATAGCGCAGGCCGACACCGTCGCCGCAGGCGATGTCGGCAATGCGCAGATCGCGCGGCACCTCGGCAAACACCGCGTTCAGATAGCGCTGCTGCCCTTGCTCCCATTTGGGCACGGTGATCTCGTGCGAGGCCCATTTCTCGGTCTGGAACTGCACATAGGTCCTGTAGTCCGGGACGATGTCCTGGTAGGTCTTGACCGGCAGCACGGGGCTTGAGCTCATGGGCACACCTTTGCAAACGAGGCAATGTGTGGCCACGGTAACGCCGGGCCGGCCATGGGGATCGGGCGATCAGGCCCCGAACTGACCCCTTGTTTGCGCGGCCAGGGGTAGATGAATGCTCATCGCTGGCGCATCGCCCGCGAGAGCATCAGCACCGGCACCAGCCCCACCAGCACGATGGCCAGCGAGGGCAGCGCAGCCTCGCCCAGGCGCTCGTCGCGCGCCATCTGGTAGGCCACCACGGCCAGGGTGTCGCTGTTGAAGGGGCGCAGCACCAGGGTGGCGGGCAGCTCTTTCATCACATCCACAAACACCAGCAAGGCCGCGGCCAGGCTGGAGCGCGCCAGCAGCGGCGCATGCAGCTCCCAGAACACACGCCGGCGGCTGGCGCCCAGTAGACGGGCGGTTTCGTCCACATTGGGTGAGATGCGGGCATAGCCAGCCTCGACCGATTGCAAGGCCACGCCCGAGAAGCGCACCAGATAGGCATAGATCAAGCCGGCAATCGTGCCGGTCACCACACCCGTCAGGCCCAGTTGCGGCGCATGGGTTTGCAGCCAACCCAGGGGCAGCAGAATGCCCACCGCGATCACCGCGCCAGGCACGGCATAACCGAGCGACACCACGCGCGTGGACAGCTTCAGCAGCCCGGCTCCTGGCCCGCGCTGGGCCGCCGCACCGGCGCTCATGCGGCCGGCGTAGGCCAGCACCAGGGCCATGGCCACGGCCAGGGCGGCGGACAGGCCGGCCAGCTGCAAGCTGGTCCAGGCCCACTGCGCGAAGCGGGCCAGTGGCAAGCCGAACTCGCCGTAGCGCGCCTCCAGCCACATCAGCTTGAGCAAGGCCAGCACCGGCAGCACAAAGCCCAAAAGGATGGGCAGCGTGCACAGGCCCACGGCCAGGGCCGCAGCCGCGCCGTGCAGGCGCAGCGGCCGCGCCTCGGCCGCATGCTGGGCGCCGGCGCGGCTGCTGGAAAAGCGCAAGCGGGCCTGCGCGCGCCGCTCCAGCCAAAGCAGGCCGGCCACGGCCAGCAGCAGCACCGAGGCCAGCTGCGCCGCGGCCATGCGGTCGTTCATCACCAGCCAGGCCTTGTAGATACCGGTGGTCAAGGTGTTCAAACCAAAGTAAGAGCCCACGCCGTAATCGGCCAGGGTCTCCATCAGCGCCAGCGCCACGCCGGCAGCCAGGGCCGGGCGGGCCAGGGGCAAGGCCACCTCGCGCACCCGGCGCAAGGTGCCGGCGCCGAGGATGCGGGCGGTCTCCATCAGGGTCACACCGCGCTCGCTGAGAGCCGTGCGGGTGAGCAGGTAGACATAGGGGTAGAGGCAGAGCACGAACAGCAGCACCGCGCCCGGCAGGCTGCGCACATCGGACCACATGGGTTTGCTGCTGCCGGTGAGCTCACGCAGCCAGGTTTGCAACGCGCCGCTGTACTGCAACGCGTCGGTGTAGGCATACGCGGCCACATAGGCCGGCATGGCCATGGGCAGGAGCAAGGCCCATTCAAACCAGCGCCGGCCCGGAAAATCAAACAAGCTGACGGCGGCCGCGGTGGCCCCACCCAGCACCGCCACTCCCAAAGCCACCGAGACCGACAGCACAAGAGACGAGGCGGCATAGGCCGGCAGCACCGTCTCCAGCTGGTGACGCAGCAGCGCCAGGCTTTGCGCGTCGAGACCGAACCAGGAGCCGAGCACACCGAACACCGGCACAGCCAGCAAGAGGCAAACAACAGTGATCAGACGCAGCATGCGGGCGGTGGTCAGGAACGAACAGCGGAACAAGCGGCAGGCAGGACCGCAACAAGGCAACAAGGACGATACGACACCGGCGACGCCCCGGCGCCGTCGCTGCCCGGCGACGCGCCCTGGCTTGATCTGAATCAAGCAAATGCGAACGATCCGCATTCGAAACACGCGGTGTGGGCGGCTATCATAAAGGCCATGTTTCTTGCCCTTGACCAGATCGGCCTGCGTTACCCCGGCGCTGCCCACAGCCACACGCACGGCCCGCAAACGGGTCAAGCCTCCAGCATCTCCAGCCCCACCCTTGCTGGCACCCCTCGACCGGGTGCGGTGGATGGCGTCAGCCTGGGTCTGGCGCGCGGCCAGATCGGTGTGCTGATCGGCCCCTCGGGCTGCGGCAAGACCTCGCTGCTGCGCTGCATCGCCGGCCTGGAGCGACTGAACAGCGGCCGCATCCTGATCGAACACGAGCCCCTGGCCGATGCCGCCCGCGGCCTGCATCTGGCCCCCGAGGCCCGGCGCATCGGCATGGTGTTCCAGGACTACGCCCTCTTTCCCCACCTGTCGGTGGCCGACAACATCGCCTTCGGCCTGCGCCACCTGAGCCGCAGCGAGCGCGAGCGCCGCATCGGCGAGATGCTGGATCTGGTCGGCCTGGCCCATGCCGCCAAGCGCGCACCGCACCAGCTGTCCGGTGGCCAGCAGCAGCGCGTGGCCCTGGCCCGCGCCCTGGCCCCGGCGCCGCGCCTGCTGCTGCTGGACGAGCCCTTCTCCAGCCTCGACGTCGATCTGCGCGAGCACCTCTCGCAAGAGCTGCGCGCCATCCTCCACGCCAGCGGCACCACCGCCTTGTTTGTCACCCACGACCAATCCGAGGCTTTTGCCATCGGCGATGTGGTGGGCGTGATGAACAAGGGCCGGCTGGAGCAGTGGGACGCGCCCTACACCGTCTACCACCGCCCGGCCACGCGCTTTGTGGCGGATTTCATCGGCCACAGCGTCTTCACGCCCGGCCGCATCGTCCAGGGCGGATCGGGCCCCGAAGTGATGACGCCCCTGGGCGCCCTGGTGGACGCCGACGCTTGTGCCCTGGCCAGCGCCTTCGAGGGCGGCCGCTGCGAAGTGTTGCTTCGAGCCGACGACATCGTTCATGACGATGCGGCGCCGGTGAAAGCGCAAATCGAACGCAAGGTGTTCCGCGGTGCGGATTTCCTCTACACCTTGCGCCTGGCCACCGGCGACCGCATCAAGGCCCATGTGCCCTCACACCACGACCACCAGGTCGGCGAGTGGATCGGCATCCGCCCTCTGGTCGACCATGTGGTGACCTTCCCGGCCGCAAGCGCCACAGCGAGCGAAAACACGCCGGCCTGAGGTTTGCACGCCCCCGGTGCCGAAAGTCACCCGAAACGTAAAGCCGCGGTAAAGCCGACAAAAAGCCCTGCGTTTCGTCGCTTTGTTCACCGGTTTGGGGCAATTTGAGCCCCCAAAACCGCCTGTCTGCGCTGCAAGCGAAAGCCCCACGGGCATATACTGAAGGCGTGGTTTTGGCGCGACTGTTACGCTACAGATTCCACGATCTTGCTGAATTTCACCGACAGGACAGGCTCGCATCATGAGTGCCAAATTGAAAGTTGCCGGCTGGCTCGCTCTGGGCGCCGTTGCAGGCGCGTTGACCACGATGCAATTGCAGGCCAATGCCCGCAGCAGTCTCTCGCCGCTGCCGCTGGAAGAGCTGCAACAGCTCGCCGCCGTGTTCGGCATGGTCAAGTCCGATTACGTCGAACCGGTCGATGAGAAAAAGCTGATCAACGACGCCATCGCCGGCATGGTGTCCGGCCTGGACCCACATTCGCAGTTCTTCGACAAGAAGAACTTCAAGGAATTCCGCGAAGGCACGACCGGCAAATTCGTCGGTGTGGGCATCGAGATCGGGATGGAGGACGGTCTGGTCAAGATCGTCTCGCCGATCGAAGGTTCGCCCGCCTTCCGCGCCGGCCTCAAGAGCGGCGACCTGATCAGCAAGATCGACGACACCCTGGTGCGAGGCCTGGGCCTGGACCAGGCCGTCAAGCGCATGCGCGGTGAGCTCAACACCAAGGTGCAGCTGACCATTTACCGCAAGAGCGAGAACCGCAGCTTCCCCGTCACCATCGTGCGCGAAGAAATCCGCGCCCAGAGCGTACGCGGCAAAGTGGTGGAGCCCGGCTACGCTTGGCTGCGAGTGAGCCAGTTCCAGGACCGCACGGTCGAAGACTTCGCCAAGAAGCTGGAAGAGATCTACAAGCAAGAGCCCAATCTCAAGGGTCTGGTGCTGGACCTGCGCAACGACCCGGGCGGCCTGCTGGAGGCCTCGGTGGCGATTTCTTCGGCCTTCCTGAGCAAGGATGTCGAAGTGGTCAGCACCAACGGCCAGATCGCCGACTCCAAGGCCAGCTTCAAGGCCAGCCCCGATTACTACCTGCGCCGCGGCGGCAACGACCCGCTCAAGCGCCTGCCGGCCGCACTGAAAAAAGTACCGCTGGTGGTGCTGGTCAACGAAGGCTCGGCCTCGGCCAGCGAGATCGTCGCCGGCGCCCTGCAAGACCACAAGCGTGCGCTGATCATGGGTGCCCAGACCTTCGGCAAGGGCTCGGTGCAGACCGTGCGCCAGCTGAGCCCGGACACGGCCCTCAAGATCACCACCGCGCGCTACTACACGCCGAGCGGCCGCTCCATCCAGGCCACGGGCATCGTGCCCGACATCCAGCTGGACGAAACCGCCGAAGGCAATGTCTTCGCCGCCCTGCGCACCCGCGAAGCCGATCTGGAAAAGCACCTGGGCGGCAAGGACGAGGTCAAGGATGAAGCCCGCGAAAAGGCCCGCGAGGAAGCGCGCCAGAAGCTGGAAGCCGAGTACGCCAAGAAGAACGAGCCGCCCAAGCCCCTGCCCGAGTTCGGCAGCGCCGAGGACTTCCAGCTGGCGCAAGCCCTGAACCAGCTCAAGGGCCAGCCGGTGCTGGTGTCCAAGACTGCGGTGGAACGCAAGGCCGAGGCCAAGACGGCCGAGTAAGCCCAGCTCCCCCGATCAGGCCCGCCCTCCAGCGGGCCTTTTTCATGGGCGCCGCGCGCTATGCTCGGGCCATGAACGACGAACAGTTGCTGCGCTACTCGCGCCACATCCTGCTGGACGAGATCGGCATCGAAGGCCAGCAGCGCCTGCTGCAATCCCGGGCTCTGATCATCGGCGCCGGCGGCCTCGGTTCACCGGCCGCGCTCTATCTGGCCTCCGCTGGCGTCGGCCACATCAGCTTGGTCGATGACGACACGGTCGAGCTGACCAATCTGCAGCGCCAGATCGCCCACACGCAAGCGCGCATCGGCCGCCCCAAGGTCGAATCGGCCGCCGAAGCCATGGCCGCCATCAACCCGGATCCCCAGCTGCGCACGCTGCAGATGCGCGCCGATGCCGGCTTGCTCGATGAGTGGGTGGGCAGCGCCGATGTGGTGCTGGATTGCTGCGACAACTTCGCCACCCGCCAGGCGGTCAACCGCGCCTGCGTGCGCCACGGCGTGCCCCTGGTGTCGGGCGCCGCCACCGGCTGGCATGGCCAGATCAGCGTCTACGACAGCCGCAGCGGCCACGCGCCCTGCTACGCCTGCCTGTTCCCGCCCGACAGCCGCTTTGAAGAGGCCCACTGCGCCCTCATGGGCGTGCTGGCGCCGCTGGTGGGCATCATCGGCAGCATGCAGGCCGCCGAGGCCCTGAAAGTGCTGCTGGGTGCCGGTGAGCCCTTGTCCGGCCGCCTGCTGATGCTGGACGGCAAACGCATGGAATGGAGCGAAATACTCGTGCAGAAAGACCCCGGCTGCAGCGTTTGCCAACGCAGCGCCTGACCGAAACACACACGAAACATCGATTTCCAAGAAATTTACGAAAGAAAATTCTTCGCAGCTTCCCGTAAGCTGCCGCCCGGCGGTGACACACCGCCTCTGACTTGCCGAAGCGGCTTCCAACACGCCGCGGCCATGACCCGATATGAGCAACAAGCGCAAACCCCTGATCGCCCGCAATTTCCCCAGCGCCAAGGAAGAAGTCCAGGAAGCGCGGCGCGGCGTGCCGCAGCCCAACTACGACCAGCCCGGTAGC